>VEPN01000015.1 GCA_012026835.1 Candidatus Methanoperedens sp.
AATGATTCACCTCTTGGTGTTATTGTCATTTTAATACCCCCATTAAATAATCTGTTTAATGATTCTTAAAGATTACGGAGGCTTTAGAATCACGCTATATTCCATTTGTAAGGAATCTTATTGAGTACACAAAAGGAAGGGAAGATACAGATTATGTAAAGTTAACATCAATGTTGCATATGATGACTGATTCGGATTCTATAATGGTATCTAATTTAAAAAGTATTTTTAATACTGCATTAAATAAAACTTTACCTTTAGATAACGGAGATGACAAAGTTATAGATTTAGTTTTTGGAATAGCGAACGATTGTTTAAATCAAGATGAAATAGCAAGTTTAGAAAATAAAATTGTTTTGTCAATTGGTATAAGATTAAAAGCTGAGAAATATATGATTAATAAAATAAATGATCCATTGAAGACAATGACCATAACTGGTAATAAAACCAGTAAATTATTTGAACTGTTTAAAGAAGAATTTGATGGAGAAGAAGACAAAATTAAGATTTTAGAACAGGTAAATTTAATGACTCCAGAAAATATACATTTAAATTCTTTTATGTATGAGCCTATTTTAGATATGTCAGATTTTCATTTGAAGGATTTATATTCGAATGTCAGGGATCTTGCATGAATAAAAAAGATATCTCCCAATCTTAACGGTCAATTACTGTAATTATGAGCCAAGGCGGGGAAGAACGCCCTCCACTCGGCGCACCGCCCAGGGGGTGCGGGCAAAGCCCACATCCCTCCCTTCGGTTGGGACGGCGCGCCCGGTGCCGGTGAGGTTGGGCGACACTGCGAGCTGCGCAGAGTCGCGGTTTCTAACGGACGTTTCTGACAATATTTGCCTGCAGCTTTCCACTTCGCTTCAGCCCCTTTGAAATAATTATTACCGGCTTAATCTTAATGTCCGGCTACCTGCTGAGGAAAATGGCTGAACATAGATACTGCAAAGTCGGCTGTGAACTGGAAGTTCATAGGTAACAATGAAAAAACACAACGTGAAAGGAACACGGATTTCACAGATTACACGGATTCACGCGGATTAAAATTATCCGTGCAAATCCGTGTTCATCTGCGGTTAATATATTACGGAAATTTAAGAATCATGCTATAGAAGTTTTGAAACTACTGTCAATACATCGTATACACATGTATTATTCCTGTGATTTGCTCAGCATTTCTTCCAGCATATCATCAGTATTTAGAAGGTATCTTGCTCTTTCTATATTTATTTCATCAACCGTCTTCCATGAAGACCAGTTATTCTCGATGTCTGCAATTGTATTTTCATATAACACATCAAGGTTGATATTGGGACAGATAGCATTTCCTATATCAACATTGGCATCAGCAAACGGCCCTTCGTGATCAGTTTGCTGGACGACACCCTCCGGTATATTTATATCCTTTAATTCCATTTGTTTCACCTCTTAACCTCCCCTGAGTCAAATCAAGGGTCTTATTCCTGAACGCAGTAGTCCCAATTGCTGCTAGGCTCTCACTACAACCCCACAACCATAACACATTGGGCTTTGTACTGATGGTCACCATTATATATATAGTGTTACATTCATATATAATTCTTTCTACATATTAATCATATATTGTATGCCTTCTGTGTGGTGTATCGCAGTATACAGTCATCCGCACGTTCTTTTTTTCACGATGATCTGTAGAAGTGATCAGCAACATTTAAGTGCATACAAACATTTACTATTTAAAATAGAGCAGGAAGATCATGTTAATTAAAAGTAATAAGGATTTGGATCAGCAGCTGCACAATTTAGCATATAGTAATGGAGTTGATCATTTTGGTGTTGCTGATCTTTCAAAAGCCCATACGGCAATACTTGAACAGGGAGGTAGTTTCATAGCCTGCTTTCCTTTCTCAATCTCTATCGGGATATCCCTGCTTGATCCAATTGTCGATCTTTTGCCGCAGCGAAATGAAAACGCAGTAAGAGCAAGCTACCGTCATAACGCTTATGATATAGTGAACTTACGGCTGGATATTGCAGCTTCAATTATTAGCAGTCATTTACAACGATCTGGGTTCAGGGCTTTACCAATTCCTTCTTCAAAGCGTGTAGATGATGAACGTATTTGTGCATCTTTCTCGCATAAGCTGGGTGCTAACCTGGCTGGACTGGGATGGATTGGAAAAAACTGTTTATTTATCACTCCAGAATGCGGACCAAGAGCTCGCTGGACAACTATACTGACTGATGCACCGCTTGAATCTACCGGGGAGATGCGGCAGGAACAATGCGGAGATTGCACGGAGTGTATTGACATCTGCCCGACACATGCGATCACAGGGAGACCATTCAGGGCGAACGAACCACGGGAAGCCAGATTTGATGCGCGAAAATGTGACCGGTATTTTGATTCCATGGAAGAAAATAACGAGATAGCAGTCTGCGGGTTGTGTTTGTATGTTTGCCCATATGGAAGAAAACAGAAAATATGAATGAATTGTTAAAGTTTAAGGGAGTGTAGCCGAAGTTGCGGTTGAAGCCAAGACAGTTTGGTCGTAGTCCTAACATTGTAACCTGCTACTTACTGTCAGGTGCAATTGCGACATTTCTTATCGTTTTGGTCTTTTATTCCCAATTTCCATCCAATTCATGAGATTCGACACCCCGGAAAAATACCTCCATTATGTGAAGATTTTTGTTATCGATATCCATTATAATTCTATGATCGCCAACACGCAACTTATAACCTGGATCTCCAACGAGTTTGGTTACATACTTCTCAGGTCTTATTCTAATCCTTTCTAATGTTGCAATTATCCGCTCCTGGACAGTTTTCTCCATCTTTTTAAGCTGCCTGATAGCTTTGTCTGAGAAAATGACTTCATAGGTCATAATCCCAGCTCTTTTCTGACCTCTGCCAATGTGTGGGACTCACCTGCTTTTATCTCAGCACGGGCTTGTGCTATCTCCTTCTTTGTTTCTTCGCTCAGTTCCCGGGAATCTTCCACTAGATCCCAGATTACTTCCTCATAAGTTTCTTTGTCAAAGAATTTCCTTTTAATGAGTTCTTCCTGCAGTTCTTTTGTTATCTGGATCGAAGTTACCATATTGTATTACCATAGTGAACTATAGTTTGTTATAGTAAATATATTTTTCCATCGTTTATGCACAGATCAAAATTTCGGGCAATGGTATAGTGTAAAAGAATATAGTGTAAAAGAAGCTCCACCTAATCATTTCTCATTTCTTGCTACCAGCAGCAAAAGCAGAAATGTTATTAAAACAGCAATAATAAAAGCAAGCCAATTTGCTTCGAGGTTTGAATAAGGTACAATGAACCGTAAAAATCTTTGTTAAGCTTTCGCTCATCAATTGAATTAAAGCGGTCGGAGAAGTTAGCACTGGCATGTCGTTTTTTATCTGCAAAAATTATATAATATTTATCTGAATTTTCCAATTTTCTTTTTATGATGTTCTTATGGTCTTCTTTAAAATTTGGAAGTATTTCTATAAACGAATCTATTTCTTGTTTTGTAGGTTTAAAAGAATGATATTCGGTTGATATTTCATAATTCAGAGTTTCCAAGGTTTTGACAATTTCATCTTTTGTATTCTGTTCTCTTTCTCTATTTGCGATAATGAGATTTCCTTTGGAATTCAACAAATCATTAAGCCTTGAAATTGTCAAAGGAATATTTTTAATGTGGTTGAATACGTCTTTAGAAATTATAACATCATAGTTGGGCAAATTGATTGAAAAAACATCCCCAACATAAAAATTGCAGTTCAGGCAGTTGGTTTTTGCTTTTTCAATCATTTGACCTGAAATGTCAATACCTTCAATTTTTACATTGGAAAAGTTATCTGAAATAAACTCACAAAGCAAACCAGTCCCGCAACCAAAATCAAAAATTGAATATGAACTATTCTTATCTAAACGAAAAGTTATTTTCCTAAAAATTTCTTGAGTATATTCAGGTCTGGTTTTATCCCAACTTTCAGATAAATTATCATAAAATTTTTCAATTTCAAACCTATTTTCGACCATATTGTCCATAAGAATATCATTCCTTTTATAATTTTTGCATTTGTAGTATCCTGTGTATCGTAAATATCATTGTTATGCAAGCGCAAGGCGCTGAGGGTTTTCCTTGAAAAATCCAAAGAGTCGCCAGCGCATTATTCAGCGATTGATAAGAATTCCGCTAAAAGCCCCCCAACCATTTCGGGCTGGTCTTCCTGCAGAAAATGGCTGCAATTCGGAATTGTCCTCACGAGTGCATGCGGGAGTTCATTTTTTATCCGGATCATTTCAGGCACAAGCCAGATGTCCTTTTCGCCATAGAGTATAAAAATAGGAACCTTTAGGGCTGGAAGTTTTTGTATCACTTCGTTCAGTTCATCAAGTTTTGTATCGTTAAACGCTTTAAGAAGTGCTTTTTGAGCATCCGTATGTTCAAATGGTGCCTGGTATGTTTCTATAAGTTCCTTTGTTAATACGTTTTTATTTGATACACCTAATTTTATTGTCGTGGCTACTCCCCATGGTGTGGCAAACCATTTGCCAACACCCGGTATCTTTGTTGCAAGAAATAATAAATTCATTAAAAACGGAAGCTTGGGATGAAGAAAGGTATTCATGATTGCCAGGCGTTCTACTTTTTCCGGGTTTCTTACGGCCCAGAGCAGACCAATAGGTCCTCCAAAATCGTGAACTACCAATGCAGTTTTTTGAAGCCCGAGCCGATCCATGAATTCGCCAAGAATCTTCGATTGATTATCGAGGGAATATATAATATCCAGTGGCTTATCAGACCTGCCATAACCTGTAAGGTCTGGCGCAATCACCCGGTGCGTCTTTGCAAGAGAAGGTATGATATTGCGCCAGAGATGCGAAGAGGTGGGCCAGCCATGCAGAAGCACTACCGGGTTTCCTTTCCCGGATTCAAGATAATAAATATTTAATCCATTTACCCTGACGGTTTTACCAGTGATTTCAATCTTATCTGTAGTATTTTCAGTCATCACATCAACCATGCGAGAATAAAAAGGCCGATAACCCAGTCGTATAATACGCAGCCATATATATACCATTCCGGCACTTTTGTCTGGACAAGATTTATTTTTTTGTGGTGGATAGCATCCCATAAGCCGTGCCAGAAATAACCTGCGACGAGAAGATATGGTGTGATTGAAAGGCTGAGAAGCACAAGAATTATGTACATTGCGATATTGGCCATCTCAATAACGATATCCTGTTTCCTTCCGGCATTAGAAAAAGTAAAACCTATATAAACTGCGGCAATACCCATAAGCAGAACCATCAGGAATTGCAACCCAACCACTTTTGGAAGCAGTAATGTTATGGCGATTGTTATTGAGGCCAAAATAATCCCAACCACTAATCCAAGATATTTTTCCTTCATGAAGATCATTTTTAATATTAGAGCAATGAGTTAAAAACGTTTTGGCTGACGGAAGCGATTTAATCTTTCGATAAAAGATATTCCTGCCATTGTGCCTTCATTGCTTTCGTCATTACCGGATAGACAATATGGTGGCGAAAAGGTTCGATCAGTTTTAAATACACTTTTCCATAAATTCCTCTTGGAATTACATAAATAGCCAGCGTTGCCGTGTAATAATTATCATTTTTTTTAATCCAGCCGACATGTATGAGACCGTGTACCGTGTCATTAGAAAGTTCATGCAAACTTTCATCCTCAAATAAATAAACAGGGCGAAATTCCAGAACAGTATTTTTGTCTTTAATGGCCATTCCCACTTTACTTTTTTCAAGATCCTGGCTGCTTAGCCGGCTCTTAACACTCGTCTCCCGGCAGCCGGGAATTGGCAAGATATTAATGTTCCTGTCAAGGGGAAAAATTTTGTCCATCCAAAATCGCAGGGTAAAAAGAATACTGACTAATGTTGTTTTTGTTTGCATTTTCTTAAATGTTTCAAATGCTATTCTATAAAAAGCCTGGAAATTTTCGGTCTTGGAATTATTCGCAGCGATCGGTATTTCCCAGACATCCCATAAGATAAAATCTTTCCCAATTTCATTTACTTTCCATGGACGCGCGGAATGGGTTTCTTTGTCAATCATCATACTGGTTCTAATGAAATATGGATTTTTCTTTTATTTATATTGCGTTATATCTATCCAGGCTTTTTATTCTGCTGCGACCTTTCAACAACTTTTTTATTCGTTTATTGCGTTTTTTTTCTCTTCTTGCAGTGATAAACAGCAAAGAAATCATCCTTACGACGAATATCAAATTTAAATCCTGATTTATGGAGCATTTCCTCTATAACCCAGTCGAACGTTGAAAATTCATCCTTAATATGCATTTCTGCTTCCTTTGCAAAATTTATTCCCGCTTTTTCTTTCATAGTATCAATCCAGTTGTCGATTTTATTGTTATATTCTTCAATCGGAAAAGAAAAAATAACATCACCTAAATAAAAGGTACCGCCATTCTTAAGCAATTGATATATTCTTTTTAGAGCAATCATTTTCCAGAAGTCCGGCAAATGATGCAATGCAAGATTTGAAACAATCGTATCTAATGGATACCCATTATGCTCATAGCTTAAAAAACCAGCCTGAAAAAATGCGATATTGCTGATTCCTATTGCCTGTGCTTTTTGTTTTGCATAAGCTATCATTGCTGGTGAAACATCGATAGCATAGACATTGTTACAATGCTTTGCTGCTTCAATTGCAAAACTACCTGTTCCTGTACCGATCTCAAGTAATGAATGTTCTTTCTCCAGGCATATGGCATTAACTATATCGGTTGCTTCTTTTTCAAAATCTCTTATTTTTGCCATTTGTTCATCATATGCTTGGACATTTGAAATATCCTGATAATCTGTACCAACTTGAACTGTTTCATTATATTGCCATCTTGCATTTGGTTTCATATTTTCATCTTTAAAATCGGATCAAATTTCAACTATTTGAGTAGCGTTCTTCTTACCTGCCATCTGGAGCAAAACCCTTCCGTCCGAATTCATATTTCCTGCATCCATCAATTGAAAAGCAAGATTGGAATGCGTCTCTGTGGAAAAGTTTTTCTGTGTGAAACATATCATCTCTTCAGAGTTATCAATACCCAGAACTGATCCACCGGGTAATTTTCTTGCAATATCGGCAGTGACTTTACCATCACTACATCCGATATCTAAAACTCTCTCATCTCCTTTGAGAGCGAGTTTGAATATAAGTTCCTGCGCCTATTTCTGCTGCTCGGTTGAGCTTTTGTGGTCATCTTTTGTATGGTCTCTGCAACCCTGTCGAAGAAAATCTTCTCGGTATCAAGAGGCCCGGGATTTGCTTCAGGATGATATTGCACAGACATTATTTCCAGGGATTTATGCTCAAGACCTTCAACAGTGCCATCATTGGCGTTAAGCTGGGTGATTGATACCTCTTTCTCATCAATACTGTTTTTATCTACTGCATACCCGTGGTTCTGGGATGTGATGTGGACTATGCCTTTTTTCATGTCCCTGACAGGCTGGTTGGCCCCCCGGTGGCCGAATTTCATTTTATACGTCTGTGCCCCCAGGGCGAGGGAAATGATCTGGTGTCCGAGGCATATTCCAAAAATCGGAAGCTTCCCGGCAAGTTCTTTCACCACTGATATCCCGGTTGTTGCCTGCTGCGGATCGCCCGGCCCGTTTGAAAGAAGGAGCGCATCAGGGTCAAAATCCATAATATCCTTTGTCCCGGTCGAAGCTGGAACGACGGTCACATTGAGCCCCCTCTTGTTCAGGCTTTTGATAATGTTTCTCTTTACGCCAAAATCCATGAGGACGATATTGCCGCCATCCCTGCTACCCTCCACCCGGTACGGCTCTTTGCAGGTGACCCTGCCCACAAGGTCAAGTCCCCCGATATCAGGTTGCTCTCTTGCAAGCCTTACAGCTTCCTCGCCGTTATCATCCCCCACTATTATCGCGGCTCTCATCGTCCCGTGCTCCCTTGTTTTTATGGTAAGCATGCGGGTATCAACTCCCATGATGCCGGATTTGCCTTCCTCCTTCAGGAACTCATAGATGGAACGGCGGGATCTATGGTGGGAAGGACGGTCGCAGGCTTCTCTCACGACAAGTCCCTCGGCTTGCATGCAGTCAGATTGGAAGGTTTCGCCGCTTATGCCGTAATTGCCAATAAGCGGATATGTGAACATCAGGATCTGGCCCCTGTAGGACGGGTCTGTAAGCGCTTCCTCATACCCCGTGTACTGGGTTGTGAAAACAAGTTCGCCCTGGACAATACCTTCTGCTCCCAGCCCTTCTCCTGTAATAAAAGTCCCGTCTTCAAGACCAAGTACTGCTTTCATGCACGCTTAAACAGTAAAGGCGGCGTAAATATGTTACGATTATCCGGGTTTTGTGATTATCTTGATATTTCTTCTGAATCTTTGATTGCTGCATCCAGTCTACTTTTAAGTTTATATCTTTCAAGAAGTTGATACCATTTGAGACCATCTATCCTGACACGTAATTCTCTAATAACCCGGTTCATGCATTCTAAATAGTCCTTGTCATTCGTCTCGCCCCGGATTACTCTGGCTATATTCTCTAAATTATCCTATACAGTTAATTATAATCATAACAATTAAATGTTTCAATGCCCCCCCATCCAGTCGCAGCAACTTAAATATTAATGAGGATTTCGATTAACCTGTAATTTTTCCTGACTTTTGAAATAATATTTAAATCTCTGTTATCTTTATGGCCGTCACCGGGCATTGCGCCTCGCATGCCCTGCAAAATATGCATTCGGGCTCGTTCACGGGGTCAGACTTTTTATCGGATTTCGGATGCCCCGGCGATCCGACCCACTCGAATACCCCGACCGGGCAGACAGAGATACAGATGCCGTCGCCTTCGCAGAGGTCGTGGTCAACGCCAACATGGGTACCGTGTATTCCTAATTTCTCTGGCGGCTTGACTTCCCCTCGTATTTTGTGTCCCTTATGCTCACCTGTTACAGGTTGTTTCATGAAATCCTGGTCTATAGGCATGTGTTTTTCCTCCCACATTTAAGAGGATGGAGTCCAAGAGATAAATAGTTTCTCAGGTATCACTGGCACCTTGCCAGAATCACTGGCACTGCTGCCAGATTGGGTCATCTTATATCCTCGCCAGGCCATATGGGATACTGCGATTTAATATCAGAAGTGAAATTTAAGGAGATAACATGTATGATGGATTAGGTTTAAATGGGATTAGAATAAACCTTTAAAGGATAATTGTAATAACAGAGAAAAAAGTAAAATCTGTTATTCTACACAAAGTGGTTTTATGAGTGGGAAAACTATTGATGGAAATATCGATAAGTGTAAGCTGGCGGATAGGGTTCTTCTTGCACTGTATCTTGCTGACAGGAGAGGTTATGGCATGTGTCTCTCTCATGCCTCAAAGATGCTAATATTTGGAGATGCAGAAGACTTACGCCCTTTTCGGTGAACATAATATGAATTTGCTTGATATGATATTTGCCGTTTATATTCTTATCCTTGTCACTCTTTTCATATATGGGAGCAATTGTTTTGTCCTGACTTACCTTAAAAGAACAAAAAAGAAGGAAAAACCAGATAACTTGACTTTTTATCCCAAGGTTACTGTCCAGCTTCCTGTTTATAATGAACTTTATGTTGTAGAACGCCTGATAAGGAAAGTTGCACAAATGGACTACCCTGTGCAGAATCTTGAGATACAGGTGCTGGATGACTCCACAGATGACACTACAGGCATCATACAGCGATGCATTAGCGAGCTTCTCAATGAGGGATATATTATCAATCATATCCATAGAACGCAAAGAGACGGGTATAAGTCCGGAGCGCTCAGAAATGGCCTGAGATACGCATCTGGTGAGTTCATTGCTGTTTTCGATGCCGACTTTCTTCCAAATGGTGATTTTCTCAAGAAATCCATCCCTTATTTTTCAGATCCCAAAGTAGGGATGGTGCAGGCCCGCTGGGGACATATAAATGAAGATTATTCACTTCTCACAAAAGCAATTGCTATAGGAATTGACGGGCATTTCCAGATAGAGCAGAATTCAAGGTATAGCTCAGGGCTTTTCTTGAACTTTAATGGTACGGCCGGGGTCTGGCGTCGTACTACAATCGAAGGTTCGGGCGGATGGCAGGATGATACACTCACCGAAGATCTTGATCTCAGTTACAGGGCACAGCTTGGGGGATGGAGGCTTGTCTTTCTGGATGATGTAGTCTGCCCTGCAGAAATACCGGTGCAGATAAACGCATTCAAGCGCCAGCAGTTCAGGTGGGCAAAGGGCTCAATGCAGTGTACGAAAAAATTATTGCCTGAATTGTTGTCCGCAGATATTTCTGTTTTTAAGAAATTCCAGGCTCTGGTCCATCTCACCTACTATGCAGTCCATCCAATGATGGTGATACTATTGCTTCTTCTACTGCCTCTGAATCTTCTTGCAAGTCCAACCTTCTCGAACCTTTTCTATTTGAATTTTTTATCTATCAGTACCTTTGGCCCGATAACCATGTATGTACTCGCCCAGCGCGATTTATATAAAGGATGGAAAAGCCGTTTGAAATATCTTCCCATACTCATATTCCTCGGAGCAGGTATCTCTGCCAATAATACAAAGGCTGTGGTGGAAGCACTGCTAAATCGTACAAGTACATTCCAGCGCACGCCAAAGTTTGGGATTGAGAAGAATTCAGATGAATGGAAAGAGAAAAAATATAAATTAAATCTTCCGACAATCACAGTCATAGAAGCGGGGCTTGGTATCTACGCATTAATTGCGCTTTTCGTTTCTTTAAAAAATGGAAGTTATTTCTTGGCTCCCTTTCTTGTCCTCTATGTCGTTGGCTACTTCTATGTCAGCGGACTTACGGTTTTACACTCCATTCCACGATATATGTATCCAAAATTGGCTATTGCCTGCATTCTTATCTCAGCGCTGGCTTTGGGGCTATACAGGGCAATGATGGGCGAACCTTTCTAAAATCCCTACCAGCACTGGCTTATATCTGAAAACCTGGCTTTAAGCAGGATTCATACCGACCCTATTTCGGGTGCTCTGGAGAGATGACCGTCGGGATACCATCTCTTTGCTCGGATTTGAAAGTCTTGATAACATGGTCACCTGATATAATAATAGACCTCACGGATCATTAAATTTAAGACGAGCTAAAACCCCAAATGGTGCCTTCATAAGGAAGATGCATCCAGAGGTATGGCTCGGTTTTGCTTTTAAGATATTTAGCTGGTGAATTTCATGAAAACTGTAGAAAAGGTAAAAAAAGTTAAGACTGAGGAAATTATTTCAGGAAATGATAGACATCAATATAGTAATAGATATTTATGGTCAAGCACTTAATATTTGAAACATATCTCATTAACGCTCTGCGTTCTTCGCGTGCTTTGCGGTGTATGATTTTTGCCACCGCAAAGGGCGCAAAGTCCGCAAAGATTAGTTCTATTTGTTTAGTTTTTGACTGTAAATCTCTGTTATCTTGATGGCTGTCACAGGGCACTGCGCCTCGCATGCCCTGCAAAATATGCATTCAGGTTCATTGGCCGGGTCGGACTTTTTCTGCGATTTAGGATGCCCCGGCGATCCTACCCACTCGAATACCCCGACCGGGCAGACAGATACAGATGCCGTCGCCTTCGCAGCAATCGTGGTCTACCGCAACGTGGGTTCCGTGGATGCCGAGTTTTTCCGGGGGTTTGACTTCTCCCCTTACCTTGTGTCCTTTGTGTTCACCTGTTATGGGCTTTTTCATGAAATCCTGGTCTATAGGCATGTTGTTTTTTCCTCACTCATTTAAGAGGATGGAGAACAAGGGATAAATAGTTTCTCAAATATCACTGGCACCGTATCAATCACATATCCCCAGTTCTTCAGGCCTGCAGCTTTCGGGATGGCTATTGTGGCAGCAGCACCTCCAAACGCGCCTGCAACATGCTTTACTGTGGACCTGCCGATAAGTGCTTTACCTTTTGCCTTTGTTTCAGGGTATTCTGGATTTGCCCTTATCCTGCGAACAGGCTTTGGAAAGATGATATGCAGAGCTTTTGCCTTTCTGCGATGCCTTCTTGGTTCGGCATCTTCTGGATTTACCAGCATTAATTCTTCCATTACCATTTCTTATACCTCCGGTGATTTTTAAATCAATATTGGTCGGAAGGGTAGTTATAATATGAAGAAAATTTCAGCAGTGAAATGTAAAAACATTATTGGAAGAAGAAATTTGATTCAACAATTCTCAGAATTACTTCAAGATGGCAAAATATAAAAATGCTATACAAACTAATAGAAAAAGTATAAAGTGTATAAAACCTTATGAAAGCATTAGTATTATGGAAGCCATGCCAATATAATCTCTCTGTAGTATTTCATTGGTTTTGGGTATAAATGAGCGGAAAAAGTCCTTTATTTAGAGATTGATATGAACTTGAATGATGAACAAATCAGGGATTTACTGAATTGGTTTAATACCGAGTCGGAAACAAGAAAAAGTATGAGTGGGGGGAGAAAGGAAGCTCTTATTGAGAATTCCAAATGGATTCAACCCGATATTATCAATACTTTGCCTGATGATGAACTCGAAAAAAAGTACATCGAATATTACAATAGTGGTGGAGGAAAACAGGCCCTTAACCGGATTAATCGAGATAAAATAATTCGTAATAAGCAGAAGTTCAGAGAAATGGTATCTTATTTATTAGATGAAAATATTGATATTGGCACGCGCTTGACGGATGTGGTTGAAGGAAAATATCACATTGATGGAGTTGGAAAAGGTTTAGCCACATCATTTCTTATGGACTTCAATCCTAAGAAATATTGTATATGGAATGAGAAGACCGAAAAAGGACTTTCTGTAATAGGTTGGGATCCATATTCAAAAAAAGATTCATTGGGGGATAAATATTCAAATATCCTAAAAGCACTATATAAACTAAGAGATATGGCACCAGGATTGAATATGGAATTGGTCGATATCGATCTTCTTCTTCACACAATTTCATCAGAAAATGATGGAATTGAAGCTGTCAAAAGAATTAGCGGTGTAAAGTCTTTAAAGTTTGGACGTGAAATGGAAGCAAATACCTCAATTTTGTTACTTTCTAACAAATCTCAGATCATTCTCTATGGCCCACCTGGTACAGGTAAAACATACAATGCTAGAATAATCGCTGTGAAATTTATTGGAGAAGTAGATTAAAATGTCTAATAATGCGAAGTGGTGGAAAATCTCTCCTGCTAGGGGAGGAAAGGATTGGGATGATTGGCTACAAGGAAAATATTGTTTGCTATATAATTGGGAAGAGAAGCCATATTATAGCAAGATAAAAAAAGATTTAAAAAAGAATTACAAAAATCCTGATGAGTTTCTTAAGGAGCCAGATTTTAAGGGAGAAAAATGGCCTCTGCAATTAAAAACTTTTGTTTGGGACGTGAATGAAGGTGACATTGCTTTTGCTTATAAACAAGGCGAGTTTGTTGGTGTTGGAAAGGTCGAAAGCTACTATTATAATGAAACGAAAGGTCATTTAAGAAATATTGATTGGAAAGAAATTAAATTGAATTTAGATAAAACTGAAATAATAAAAATTTTAAATATCGCAGCTGCTGGAACAATCAAAAATATAGACATATATAGAAATGAGTTGATGAAATTAATTAAAGAAAACAACCTTAATTTAACTTATTTATTAATGGAAAATTCAACTTTTGATGAGACAATAGATTTGCTCAGCCAAAAATCCCAAATTATCCTTTATGGTCCACCAGGTACAGGGAAGACTTATAAGGCAAGGGAATTTGCTGTTAATTTTATTAAAAATCACATTAAGGAGGACTAAAGATGGATGATAATCTAAATAAAAAATTTAATGAGTTTAAACAGAAAGGGTATATTGAATTTATTACCTTCCATCCTTCGTACTGCTATGAAGAATTCATGGAGGGTATAACAGTCCACACGGGAAATGAAGGGGAAACTACTGATAGTGTCAAATATAAATTGAAGTCTGGGATTTTTAAAACGCTCTGTAAAAGAGCTTTAGGATCAGCAATCGGTTTTAATAAGGAAGAAATCGAGACTAAAACATGGGAAAACATATATGAAGCGTATCTTGAAAAGTCTAAAAATCAAGAAATTAACTTTGTATCGGCACAAAAATACATTTTGATTATCGATGAAATTAATAGAGGAGACATTTCGAAGATATTCGGCGAACTGATTACTCTGCTCGAAACAGACAAAAGGTTGGGAGCTGACAATGAATTAACTGCAACGCTCCCATATTCAAATGATATATTTGGTGTACCTCCAAATCTATACATAATTGGAACTATGAATACGGCTGACAGGAGCATTGCCTTGATAGATGTGGCCCTAAGAAGGAGATTCGGTTTTGCTGAAATGACACCTGATTTTTCAATTCTGGAAGAAGAGCATATTGAAAAGAACAAAGACAAATTAGAGAAAAGTGGAGTATATGGCCTTCTTTTAGAATCCAAGAAAGCGTTGGAAAAAATAAATTCGAAGATATGCGACGAGAAATCAATCGGTAGAGATAAACAAATTGGGCATTCTTTTTTATTCCATATAGAGACTCCTTCTGAATTGATAATGGCATGGCATAATGAGATACTACCCCTTCTCGAAGAATATTGTTATAGTGATTATAAAAAAATCAACAAAATACTTTTTACTAAAGAAGAAGATTCAAAATGGATAAAAAAGAAAGAGGGTATTGTTGGATTCGAGAATATTGAGGAACTTAATAGTTTTCTTGAAAAAATAAATGCTTTAGGTTAATGTGACAGAAGAACCGATAGAAATTCCGGAATATAATTCGGAAATTATAAAAAATTTTAATGAAGTACAAGACTGGGATTATTTAGAAAAACTATGTTTTAAATCTCATGGAAAAATTCCCTATAAAATATCTAAAAATCGGACGGGAAATGTTTGTATTGAAAATACATCATATTCTGGTATCATCCAACTTGAAAATGTGCGAATTCATTTCTCGACAAAGGTCAAAACAAATCTATTTTATATGCTCAGTTTCTTAAAATCTGAGGACGATTTTTTGTTTGATCCAGAAATATCAATAGAGATCAAAGAAGGGGGTAATTTTTTTGATATTATAGGCCGAATGTTTCTTAATGAATTGGAAGAAATAATCGAAAAAGGTCTTCTAAAGAAATACGTCTCAAAGCACGAAAATGTCAATTTTCACAAAGGGAAACTATCTATCAAAGACCAAATACATAACCACATAAATAATAGACCCAAGTTTTCTTGTATTTATGGGGATCTAACAATCAATAATTTGGAAAATCAGATTATTTTGAGAAGTTTGAATCTTCTTATACCAATGATAAGGTTCAATGAAGCACTGAAAGCGGATTTAATTCGTCATGAATACATTTTGAAAGATTTTATTGAGTTAGTTGATGCTTCGCCAAATGATTGCACTAAGATTCATTTCAATCGATTAAATGACTATTACTCCGCCATAATTCAATTTTCAAAATTAATTTTGGAGGAAAATTTCATTAGATCAGTTTATAAAGGCGCATCAAGAGGCTTTAATTTTGTTGTTAATATGAACAAGGTTTATGAAGATTTTATTACTCAGATGGTTAAGGAAGTAGTAGATGATAATTTTGATGATTTTGAGGTCGTAAGTCAATCTAAGTTCGATAATCTTGTAAAAGAAAGAAGAATTGTTACGATTCCAGATATAATTTTAAAACGTGAAGACTCATATCCACTCATAATCGATGCCAAATATAAACGGGAAGATAAAAATGCTGATTATTACCAAATTATTGCATATAGTCTCGCAATACCTAAAGCTAAGGCTTGTTGTTTAATTTACCCACATACTGAATTTATTAATATTGAAAGAGAGCCTCTTACTCTTCGGCGCGATATTACAAACCCTGGACGGGACGACATAAAACTGTATGCCAAGACTATAGACTTACATATAAAGGATGATTTAGAATTTGATGATTTTGTTAAGGTAACAAAGATTAAGATTAAAGGCATAATTTCGGAGTGTTTACGCGAGGAACCATCCATAGTAAGCTAATAATATTCTAATCGGTTTTGAATCCTTTGATTGAAATGAATATTATTCTTTACATAACCTTTCCATAAAGAAAAATTATAGTAATTAGCCCCAAAATTTAGCTTGAGTATGCATTACCAGTAGCATATAGTGAACTCACCGCAAAGAACGCAAAGTTCGCAAAGATATTGCGGCTAAGCTTTGCGTTCTTTGCGAACTTTGCGGTGTCTATGTTTAGCCTTTTTCTCCAACAGGTAGCTGGACAATAAGTCTATTCGATGGCGACCAGCGCCATCCTTCTCTCCGCAGCTTACTCAGGACTTCTTTGAGGACTTCTCATTGAAGATTATCTGTACTCTTTCAGTTTCTCAAGTATTTTATATAAAATACTTCGAATGATCTACACCGTGAAGCGTATAATAAACATGATATTGCTCCCCTTTTTTCCATAGAGTTGGATTTTGTAAATTTTCACCGCAAAGTTCGCAAAGGCGCAAAGTTTTTAATAATGTATGCAATTCTGTCTTTCCAATTCGTATTCAGTTCTGAAGATTACAGATTATTAACAAATCTGTTAATTCCATCTTTCATCAATTGGACATTAAAGTTCATCAAAATGCCTAATTTTAATCCAGATAATTTTAAATAAGTCAGCAATTGAGCTTTGTGAATTGGCTGGACATCTGCCACTGATTTCAATTCAATTATCACTTTTTTGTCAACTATTATATCAACTCGATACCCGCAGTCCAGTCGAATCCCTTTATAAACCACGGGCATGGGTGCTTGTCTTTGAAAAGAAATCTCTCTTAAAGACAATTCATGACAAAGGCATTCCTCATAAGAAGATTCTAATAATCCTGGCCCCAACGATCTATGTACTTCAATAGCGGCTCCTACTATCAATTTTGATAGTTCATTTTCATCCATTCTTTGCGTCCTTCGCGCCCTTTGCGGTGTGTATTCTTTATATACTTTTATATTTAAATCCCTTAAATCCTTAAATACCAGTATTCACATAATTCACTCCAATGAAAAAATCCGAAATACTCACCTGTTTCCAGTGCGGCACATGCCATGCAAGCTGCCCTTCAGGCAAATACACAAGCCTGAATGTCAGGAAGATAGTCAGGGATTCGATGAAAAAAGATGTTTCAGATTCACAGGAACTCTGGATGTGCACCACATGCTACAACTGCCAGGAAAGATGCCCGCGCGGTATAAAGGTCACGGACGCGGTACTTTTGCTCAGGAGCGAAGCTGTGAAAAAAGGAAAAATCCTCCCTGCCCACAGGAAGGTCTGCCGATTCCTCCTTGAAACCGGGCATGCTATCCCCATAGATGATAAACACGCTGCAATAAGGGAAAGGATCGGGCTTGCCGGGACCGAAACCGTGTGCAAATATCCCGCGGCGCTTGCAGAAGTAAAATCTCTCCTGAGATCCACCGGGTTCGATGAGCTGATAAAAGAATGAAAGAGCTGTCCCTTTTTCTTGGATGCCTTATCCCTAACCGCTACCCAGGAATAGAAAAGGCTACAAAACTCGTTCTTGACAGGCTGGGTATCAGATGGAGCGAACTGAAAGAAGCTTCATGCTGCCCTGCGCCCGGGGTATTCCGGTCATTTGACAGGATAACATGGCTCACGCTTGCCTCAAGGAACCTTGTCCTTGCAGAAAAGAAGGACAACGATATACTGACGCTGTGCAACGGATGTTTCAGTTCACTTTCGGATGCGAATAGCATCCTCAGAAGCGACATCTCACTGAGGAACGAAGTGAACATGCACTTAAAGAAAATTAACAAGGAATTTCTCGGAACGATCGAGGTGAGGCACATTATTGAGTTCTTCTACAGGGACTTAGGGACTGATAAACTTAAAAAAGAGATAGAGAAACCTCTTGAGCTTCGGACTGCAGTCCATTATGGATGCCATATGCTAAAACCTACAAGAGAGAGGAAACTGGGCGGAGCCGAATGCCCTGTATTTTTTGACGAGCTTGTTGAGGCCACAGGCTCTTTGAGTGTGCCTTACGAAGGTAAAACAAGCTGCTGCGGCGCGGGCGGAGGCGTGCGCTCAGCAATGCTTGAAACATCCCTCAAAATGACAGAATACAAACTTGAAAGGATGAAAAAAGCGGGGGTCGAGTGCATAGTGGATGCATGCCCCTTCTGTCACCTCCAGTATGACGGTGGGCAGGTTGAACTTGCAAAAGCAGGAAAGCTCTATAACCTGCCTGTTGTCCATTACAGCCAGCTTCTCGGCCTTGCCCTTGGATACACTCCTGAAGAGGTGGGACTGTTTCTAAACGAAATAAGGAATCCGGAATTTGAGGCAAAAATGGAAGCCATCTGGAGAAAAAATTTGAAATCATCAGGGTAGGAATGTAGTGGGCAGGAGGGGATATGGTGGTGTATGGTGGTTTAGAAAAAGATAGTTTTCTGCCCACTACAGTTCGTGCCTATGCGAACAACATATTTAAAGCTTACGAATGGTGGATTTTCATCCTTACTGAATAGGAAGTTCATAGGTAACAATGAAAAAGACACAACCGGGCGGAACACGGATGACACGGATTGGACGGATTTTCACGGATCCGTGTGCATCCGTGTCATCCGTGTCATCCGTGCCATCCGTACAATCCGTGTTCTGCGCCGCATTGCTGTATTTTTCTTATACCAGGGCGCAAAGGTATTGCTGTTACGCTTTGCGTTTTTTGCCCGTGCGGTGGCTATGTTTATTCTTTTTCCCTAATAAATAGCCGGGCATTAAAATTAAGTACTTTCCACTCAATAAAACCACTTATGTTCCAGACATTTCCTGTCACACGCATGCGAAGACTGCGCTCATCAAGACTCCGTACTCTTGTACGCGAGACACGGCTTGATGTTAAAGACCTGATATGCCCTGTCTTTGTCGATGAGACGATAAAGGAACCTGTAGCGATTAACTCAATGCCAGGTTATTCCCGCATCCCTCTTGATATGATTGCGGATGAGGCTGCATGCATATCCGACCTTGGAATCCCGGCGCTGTTATTGTTCGGGATACCGGCCGAAAAGGACGAAACTGGCTCCCATGCATACGGAGACGATGATGTTGTCCAGAAAGCTGTACGGGCCATAAAAAAGGATGCCAGTGATATCATAATCATAACCGACTTATGCCTCTGTGAGTACACTTCCCACGGCCACTGCGGCGTAGTAAGCCGGAAGCAGGAAATACTTAATGATCCTACCCTTGAAATCCTCGGAAAGACCGCGGTAAGCCATGCCAGGGCTGGCGCTGATATTGTTGCGCCTTCAGGTATGATGGACGGCATGGTCAAATCGATACGCAGGGCGCTTGATGAGAATGATTTTGCTGACACTCCCATAATGTCTTATGCTGCAAAATACTCCTCTGCGTTCTACGGGCCTTTCAGGGAAGCAGCAGGCTCAGGTTATTCCTTCGGCGATCGCTCGACATACCAGATGGACCCCGCAAACTCAGATGAAGCCCTGCGGGAAGTGGCTCTGGATATCGAAGAAGGGGCAGATATCATCATGGTCAAACCCGGCCTGCCTTATCTTGATATCATCTACCGCGTGAAAAAGAAATTCAAGATGCCAACGGCAGCTTATCATGTTAGCGGCGAATACTCCATGATAAAAGCCGCTGCCGAAAAAGGCTGGCTTGATGAAAGGAAAGTCGTAAGTGAATCGTTGCTCTCATTAAAACGCGCAGGGGCTGATATGATACTTACATACTTTGCAAAGGACATCGCCCGCGAATTGAAATCCGGATAATGCCAGGCTATAACACACACAGGTTCTTCAATTATGTGGTCTTTATCGCCGTAGCCATCTTGCTCTACTTATGGAACCTTCCTGCCATAGATATTAACCTGAAGAATATACTTGCGCTAACTGTCGGTTTTTATATAGGTACGGATTTCATAACACCGGACCTTGATATCGAAAGCACGGCGATAAAGAGGTGGGGAAAATTAAAAATCCTGTGGCTTCCGTATAAATGGCTTTTCAAGCACGGCCAGAGTTCCCATAATATTGTATATGGGGCAATTGTAAGGGTATTGTATATCAGTCTCATATTGCTGGGCGTTTATTATCTCCTGTTCAAATCCCTTCCTTCAGGAGCGATAACGCCTTCTATGTATGTTCTGATTTTCCTTATCGGGATAACGATAGCCAATGCTTTGCATGTTTTACTGGATATGCTGTTCTGAGGTGACTGGAATCTGAGAGGAAATCATATCCTGTTAATCCTGGTTTTTACTTGCCAGAATATGTGGTAACTCCCCGGCAGGCAGAAAATACCCCGGACCCGGCATCATGGAGGTTTGGAGATATCCTATATAAAAAAAGCTACATCGAATAAATCGTCTTTATCGTCCTTAAAACATGCCTGTCGGCAATGAACCTTGTAAGAGGCGGCAATAGCCGGATGGGTATAACTGAGGCTCTGGCTTTCAGTTTCCACTCCAGTTCCGACCTGGTGAAATCCGCAGTCCACCTGATACGGTTCCCGATTCGTAAAGAGCCCATTATAGCATGGAGGAATCCTGTAAAAATACCCGTATATGCCGGGTCACCCAGGCCAAAAAGTACATCCATATCAAAATACTTTAATTTGAAGGTGTAAACAACATCTTTTAGAAGCCGCAGCACCGGTCCTGACAGATTGAATATGTTCTTGATACGCAATTTTTTCTGTGGTTTTTTCTGACCCCCGGTATTTCGGAGCTTATTTTTCTGTGATATCCGGAAAATACGCTTTCCTGAAATGAGAATCTCTATCCGCTTCTCTTCCATTAAATACCTGATGCGCAGAATTGCCCAGCTTATGCCGAAAATACCTTCGAGTTTCCCGCATGATCTTGCTGAGTTAATGTAAATCGTTACAGGAAGCAGTAGTAGCAATAACATTACAAATGCCAGTATTACAGGAATTGCAACTATTACAGCGATCATCGACCGGGAGTACCTTGAGGTCCCTGAGGTTTTCCTGTTTCTGAAAACTCTTCTTTCTTACTCTCTTCTTTCGTTGATCTGTATTTTTCCATGATCTCCGGAATTACCTCGGTTAACTGCGAAATTACACCTTTCCCCTTGATCGTGAGTAACTGTACATCTTCCTTTGATACTACAAGAAAAGCTATCGGACGGACTGAGGCACCTGCTCCCCCGCCAACTCCGGTTCCTTCGTTCCCGTCTCTGTTCCTGCCTTCACCACCACCGCTTCCAAAGCCAACAGTTATCTCTGTGACCGGAATGATCGTTCTGCCTTCAATGGTTATATGTTCCCCGATTATGGTCTTTGTGGAAATCATGCTGGCGATTTCCTCACTAACAATTTTTAGCATCTCTTCAACTTTCATCTAATCCACTCTCCTTGATTTTTTATTATAGCTGATTCTACTTAAATTTAACTTCTAATTGCAAAATAGCTCAATAGCAATACTTATAGCAATACTTATTTATCTCTTAAGTTTTAATTGTATCACTGGGGTTATTTTATGAATTGTGAAATATGCGGAAAATCCACAGACAATTATATATGTGACAGATGCAACAGGATAATGAAAAAAGTAATAGGGGAAGTCGGCTCCGATGTCTGGGAGAAGATGGATGATTGCAAATATATATATCCCATGATACGCAGGGTTGCCGAAGGAGATCTCAGGACGCAGGACGTTGTGAATTCTATCCTGAAAGGAGAGATTGATTAGCCTTTCATGAGATTTTTATTTTTTTGACACAGCATTCCCTGCCTGCGATAATCTCCACGTACTCGTCCCCGCATTCAGGACACTTTATTACAGGAAGGAAAAAGTGCAGTTTTTCAAAGAATCCGATGGGGCCCGTATATGAACATTTTTTACAATTTATCGAAGGTTTGATGACAGTAATATCGTATCTTGCACCATCGGCCACAGTTCCTTTGGTTATGGTTTCAAAAATAAACTTAAGCTGGCCCGGGTTGAGAGCCGTAAGCTCCCCTATCTCAAGGAAGACTTCATTTACTTTCTTTGCCCCATTTTTATTTGCGGCATCAAGCACTGAATCTATTATGGCCCCGGCGATCGATATTTCATGCATTCTACATCCTTTATTCCCTTACAACTTCTATTTCGGACCTTAACTGGATGCATTGAGCAGCGGCATAAAGCAATGATGAGAAAGCGCACACAGTTCCGATACCTTTCCCTACAAGCTCTCCATCCTTCTTCACCATAGCTGTGATATGGTTATTCATTTTGACATCCGTGGTCATCTCTTTCTTTTCAAGGGCAGTAAGGAGATTGTTTGCTTCCTCACCCGTATTCTTCCCTTTCCTGCAAAGTTTCATAGGACATACCCTGCAATATTCCTTAAATAAAGCCCCCCATTTTGGCCCCGCGATACCTGCATGGACTTCTGCCACGACCCCTGCATATGCTATGCAGCATCTTGTCGCTCTTCCGATCATTTTTCCTTTTTCTGTGATCTCACAGCATACTCTTTCGTTTTTGAAGAAGAACCAGTTCTCCATCCCGCGCTCATATTTATCTTTTCCTGTATTTCTCTTGTCCTTCAGCTCCTCTTTTATCCTCAAAGCCAGTTCAGGAGCCCGCGGGATAGTTGCTGCCGTGCCGCAGGTCGGGCAGTAGGATATCGGGCCGACTGCCATCTCATTATCTTCCTTGTCTATGAAAACCACTTCCACACCCCATGAGTTTCTCCTGATGGCGACCCTGCCCCCGTTCTTCCATATTTCATTATAAGCCGCAGCTACGGGTGTGACCACCCTGCCGTAGCCATATATATCTGCAACTTTTTCCATGTCTATGATGCACTGGAGAGATTTTAGCAGTCCGGATTCTATCTCAGGCGGGAAAAAACCTCCTTCCACCATTGCAAAAAGGATCGCAGGAGGCCATGTAATACCTTCTCCTTCCCCTACTGTATTTCCTTTATCATCAAGTATCCTTGAACCCACGCCATCCGGCTTTTCCCATGTGACAGCTTTCCCTCCAAGCAGGGAAATCTCTCTTAAGACCTTGTGGGTCGTGCCGCAATTCCCATCCTCTATCCGCAGTTTGCCTTCCAGGTTCTTCCTCACTCGTTCCGTGAAATTCATAGCGACTCCTGTTCGTAATATTACGAACTTATGTTACTTAAAGATTACCAGAGTTTTTAACTAACAACCATGAACATTTTTTTCAAGGTATTTATCATTACGGGTTCACTGTAATTTTCTGGCGTTCAATGCGCGGATATTCCCTGATGTAAAAAGAATATGTCCCCGTCCTGTTAAAAGTGTATTCAAAACGCTCACCCTGATACCGCATAAGCCCGGTCCGGTCCGTCCATAGCCCTTCATCGCTGGTAATAGTCAGTGGGAAATCATAACTGTCGTCATTCATCCATCTTACCGTGTCCCCTAATTTAATACTAAAATTCAGGATATTGAAATCCGGAGGCAGCCTGACAGAAGAATTCCCTCTTATTGCCCTCACCCTGTAAAAACCCAGGTCGCTGTCTATCCATACCCTGTACTTGACCGGAAGGCTGATCCCAGGAGACGGCGATGGTACCGGCGTCGGTATTAACGTCGCAGGAACAGTAGTTGGAACAATTGTTTCTGCTGGCTTCACAGTTGGGATTGGAGTGCCTGAAGGAGCTTCTACACATCCTAAGAAAGCCGGTGATACGATACTAAGGACTATGAGGACTATTTTGATGTTCATACCCGCACTAATTTAATATTGTACCCATTCGTAAATAACATTATCGATTTTATCATCTCAGCCATCTTGAGTTATTTCGATACCCGTATAACCTTATCAATCTCAAATTGAGAAAAAACACAGAATCAATTAAATACAAAACAAACTATCAAATCAAAAACATGACAATCCAGATAGATGACCAGGGATGGGGTATGCCCGTGGGTGGAGTGGGTATCATCGTGCTTCGAAAAGAAACAGGGGAAGTCCATTATGATATAGTCCCTATAAAAAATTTTAATTTAGAGAATTTTAAGAAGAAAAAATATCTCGATAGTGCAAAGGAGATTGTAGAGAAAGGGCTCAACATATTGAAAGTCGGGAAGAATGAAGAGATAGAGATATGCTCAGGCAGCATTCATGATAAATCCACTCAGTGGCTGAAAGACGAGGGGTACAAATTCACGGTCATGAAAATCGACGGGCAGGCCCAGCAAATAGGGGAGAGGCTTTTTACAGAATACCTTCAGAGGCTTGGCGTCCCCCGGCCGCCCCCTATCGTGGAAGAAACCGTGGAAGAATATAAAGCGCAGTTCTTCTACCTGATGGATTGGGTAAGGGAAGACCTGGCGGGCAGGACGCAATTTTGCAAGACAGGATGGAAGTTTTTCATTAAATTTTTCAGGAAAAAGAAAATCAAGGTCAGTTGATTATATGCAAGGAAATATCCGCGTAGCTTCTTTAAATAAGAACAAGATTAATGCAGTAAAGGAAGTCTTCCCTGGCTTTTACGTCGAAGGCACTGCCGCAAGGTCAGGCGTAAGGGAACAGCCCCTGTCACTGGATGAGATAATTGATGGTGCGATAAACAGGGCAAAGGCAGTTTTTGAGGATTGCGATTACTCAGTGGGTATCGAGGATGGGATATCTGCTGTGACGGGAACAAGGAGCGGGTATATGAACTTCTGCTGCTGCGCCATCTATGACGGCAGGAAGATATATCTTGGACTTGGGCCGGCTTTTGAGTATCCTCCCGGCTGCACAGAGAGAGTGATAAGGGATATGGTCACAATCTCGCAGGCATTTTTGCCAGCAACCGGGAAACCGGATATTGGTTATGAAGAAGGTATTATCGGGTGGCTGACCGGTGGAAGGATTAGCAGGAAGGATTACACGAAGCAGGCCGTGGAGATGGCAAGGATACAGATAGATAATGCCGGGTTGTACGATATGAAGTGATATTCTCCTGGCAGCTTTAATAGTACCTTTTTGCAAAAAATATACATGCAAGTTAGTTCTATTAAGCACAAAATTTAAGACTTAAAGGAGAAAACAAATATGAACCTTGAAAATAACCTGCTCATGATACCAGGTCCCGTGCCTGTTGCGCCAAGGATCTTGCGTGCCATGTCAAAACCTATAATCGGACACCGGGGGAAAGAGTTTGGCGATATGTACAGCGAGTGCAGGACTGTACTCCAGGAGCTTTTCGGGACAAAGAACGATATGTATATAATAAGCGGCTCAGGAAGCTGCGCCATGGAAGCAGCCGTGGGGAACGTTATCGGGGAAAAAGACACTCTTGTGACAATCGAGAACGGCAAATTCGGGGAACGTTTCAGGGAGATAGGGGAACGTTACGGTAAGGTAAAGCCCGTGAAATTCGACTGGCTAAAAGGCGAATCAATAGAACTGGATAAAGTGGAGAGCGCCCTTGCCGAAGGGGCAAAGGCGGTTACACTTGTGCATAACGATACCTCGGTTGGTATCAAGAACCCGGCAAAAGAAATAGGGGAGCTTGCGAAAAAATACGGCGCCCTCTTCATTATGGACGGTGTGACGACTATCGGGGGCGATGAAGTTCTCGTGGATAAATGGGGCGTGGACATCGCTGTTGTGGGTTCCCAGAAATGCATAGGTGCACCTCCGGGGCTATCTGCTATCTCGGTAAGCAAGAAAGCATGGGATTCCATGAAAGAGAAACCTCCTTATTACATGGATTTGAAGGCATACAGGAAATCGGCAAATAAAGAAACCGCCCAGACGCCTTATACACCCGCTGTGCCTCTGTTTTTCGCGCTTCACGAGGCGCTGGCGATAGTAAAGGAAGAAGGGCTTGAGGCGCGTATCAAGAGACATGCGAAATTCGCAGAGGCCTTGCGCGCAGCGGCTGATGCCATGGATATTGAGATGTTCCCGCAGTTGAACAAAATCAGCAGGTACTCAAATACCGTGACTGCAATGAAAATTCCCACAGGTATCGATGATAAGAAACTTCGAAGCGGAATAAAAGAGCTCGGAATACAGGTTTCAGGCGGCCAAGGTGCTCTTGAGGGCAAGGTTTTCAGGATAGGAAGCATGGGCAACATCAGCAAGCTGGATATCCTGAGTACAGTCCAGGCAGTGGAAATAGTGCTTCACAGGAACGATGTTATCAGGAAGATGGGACCAGGGGTCGAAGCTGCAAGCAATATATTGAAATAAGGAAGGAAAAGAATTATGGAATCTGTTTATTTCTATGAGGATAAAGTCAGCAAAGATGTAATCAAAGTGCTGGAGGACGATTATTTCAAACGCATAGGTTATACGATCAGGGAATGTAAGCTTCTGGGGTCAGAGCGCAAAGGTTATTTCCTGTACCTTAAAGCAAATTCAGAAGAAATTGACCGCGCAGAAGAGAAATTTGAAGGAATTGGCCTTGAAAAGCTGATAGGTGAAGAAAAGAAGGTAATCACAAAGGCCTTTATAGCGGAAGAGGAGAATGCTGCAAGCGGCATGGGAATGATATTCGGTTAGGGCTTATTTGACTGATTAAAGATTTTTAAGTCCTCACACCGTCTTTATTTCAAATCCTTCGAACATCTTTCTCATTATGACATCCTGTATCGAGCCAAAACCCGGAGTTGCTATCCGTTTCCCATTGAGGTCAGGAATAGAGCTTATATTGGAGTCCGCCCGCACTACGAGCGAAGTACCCCCGGTATTCACGCCGTTGATTACGCGTACCTTTCCATTATCATTTACCACGTACCTTAAAACCGGTGTCGCGCCAAATACTGCCGCATCCACTTCACGGTAATGGAGAGCTGTTGTTATCGCCTGCCCGTTCCTGAAATTGATGAATTGGATATTCCCGTCAGGTATAAGACCTACATTCCTAAAAAAACCTTCTTTCTGTGCCACATACAATCCCAGGTTGTGGATATCCCTATCTATAAACCCGAATTTCAGGCTTCCATTAACCGCAGGCGGTACCCAGCCAGGATCAGCTTCAAGCTTGTTTTTTATTTCCATATAATATCTGTCAGGGAAAACATTAGAAAGAAACTCGTCCGTGTTCCTGTAACCCATCGAGGAGAGACTCTTTTTGAAGCCTCCGGCTTTATCAAGTATTTCAAATCCCTTTTTCATTTCGTTCATATCCGGGAATTCAATATAAATGGTGTTATTAATGGCCGCGGAGACGGACGATCTGTCTGCTCCTGTGAATTCTGAGCCGTATTCCAGAACCTTTTCCCTGTTTGCCGGGTCATTGATAAACCTCGTACTTTTCAAATGCACCCAGATAAGGGCTTTTATCATATCTTCATCCTGGACGTATTCTGATATTGCCATGACACACTCGGGATGGTTATTCCATATATCCCTGGAATTAACAAGATACCTGCCATAACCATCGACCACTGCCTTTGCGGGATACGGCTCCCATGAGATGAAGCCCGCTATTGTTCCGTTCTCAAGAGCCGCAGACATCTCATCCGGTGTCATGGAGACAACATATATCGACTTTGCGACTGCAGGTTTCACGTTGAGGCTGAAGCCTGCATACAGTAGTATTAGAAATATTGAAATAAATATTATATAAAATACTTTTTGTTTTACTGGCAAAAGTAATCTACCACCAGATAGTGTAATTTTCATCCATGCTGATGTGATTCCAAAGGGCAGTAATAAGCTTTTCTATCATGACATTACTTACGGAAGTACTGACAAGGCACAAAAGTTTATTTAATCCGAGGATAATCTACTATTAAGGAGGTTAGATGTATGGACTTACTATGGACAATAGTTGTGGTTCTGGTGATCCTCTGGCTATTGGGATTTTCGCTCGGTGTAGTTGGTAGCTTAATCCATATATTGTTGGTAGTTGCTATCATCGTGGTACTGGTCAGAGTCATCCAGGGACGAAGGCCTGTGTAGCCATAAGGGTTAGAGAATGGAAAATTTAGCCCAAAAGAACTTATAGATGTGCTAAAAAAGCCTATTATGGCGATGGAAGCAGGGATTCGCGGAAGAGGCACATAAAGTAAATGTATGTAAGTTGTGGAGTCTTTCTCGCGAATGCTCCTGCCACAACAAAACCCAAAAGGTAGCTGGAAATTAAGACTAATTTTTATCCCAAAACATTTTCCATTATCTCCAGGGCCTTCTTTAGATTCTCTTCTGAAGTTGCATACGAAATCCGTATATGCCCCCTGCCGTGTTCCCCAAAAGCCGCGCCCGGTACAACGATAACGCCCCTGGCCAGTAATTTCTGCGGGGCATCCTCATCTTCAACCTCTGGAAACGCATAGAATGCGCCCTCAGGTTTGATGCACTTAATACCCATCCTGCGAAGCCCTTCCATCAATAAGTCCCTCCGCTGCCTGAAACTCTCACGCATCAGGCTTACGCAATCCTGCGGGCCTTTGATGGCGGCAAGAGCAGCCTTCTGGGATATCGAGCAGGCGCAGGCCTGGATGTACTGGTGTACTTTAAGCATCTGCTCGGTATGTTCTTTCCTTGCTGCAACATAGCCTATGCGCCATCCCGTCATTGCATATGTCTTTGAAACTGCATTTATTGTAATAACATTATCAGAAAACCCAGCAGGGCTTACATGCTCGCCTTCATAGATAAAATGCTCATATACTTCATCAGAGACTATTGTGATATTGTTATCATCCGCTATCTCTGCCAGCGCCTTGATGTCATTTTTCTTCTGCACAGTGCCTGTGGGATTTGAGGGCGAATTAATAATAAGAACACGGGTTTTAGTTGTGATGGATTCATTCACAGCGTCAGGTGACAAGGTCAGTTCTTTGCTAAGAGGGACTCCAACAACTTTCCCCCCGGCCATTTTTGTTAAAGCAAGGTAGGAAAGGAAACAGGGATCAGGGACAAGAACCTCGTCTCCTTTATCAACAAGGGCCTGCATGGCAAGATGGAGCGCTTCGGATGCACCTGAGGTCACGATAACTTCACCGGGTGTAATTGCGAAATTATTTTCTTTCCTGAATTTCTCGCATAACGCCTCACGAAGCTCCGGTATCCCCGTGTTGGGGGTATACCCTGTGAAACCCTCATTTATCGCGGAAATTGCTGCTTTTTTTATATGTCCAGGCGTATCGAAATCCGGCTGGCCAAGTCCAAGATTGACAGCATCCGGGCCTGCACCCTCGAACATTTTCCGAATCCCCGAAATGTCGATACTTTTTACACGTTCTGAAAACATATATCTCACTCGAACACAGTATGCCTTTTCTTAAGTTCGGCTTCACTTGCCCCTGTTCTTATCATCAGTTCCGAGACGACGGCATCAAGAAAAACCAGTGCGGATATTTCAAAGATAGTTCCAAGGGGCGCTAATTGCGGATACCCCATCATCCTGCGTTCCTGGTAATCTTCGTAATTTACATCATCTTTGGTCCTTCCGGGTACAATAACCACAATATCAGAATTTCTTCCGAGGGTCGAATCCTTATTCGAGGTTACGGTAGCAAGTTTTGATCCGATTTTCTTTGCAATCGCCCCAAGATTTGCAATGGACGGTGTTTCGCCTGAACCTGAAACCGCGATTACAATATCATCGACCTGGACTGCGGGGGTCGTGGTCTCACCTACAACGTAAACATTGAATCCCATATGCATAAGCCTCATTGCAAAAGCCTTTGCTGCAAGACCGGATCTCCCGGCCCCCATCAGGAAAATCCTTTTTGATTTTATTATTTCATCGACAAGATTTTTCACCGAGCCTGTATCAAGTCCTGAGGCAACTTTTTTTATGTGTTCTGCAACAAGGTTCATGGATGCAATTGTAGCTTCACATTCTTTGTTAGATTTCATTTAAGCACCTTTCAGTCTTCATCCTTATATTCTATTCTCTTTATTCCCCACTCCTCAAGCTTCTTGAATTCATTATATATCAAAATTATTCTATCAACACTGCCATTCCAGTGAAGAGTCTTTTTCACATCTTTTTCTTTAAGCTGGCTGACAATAGATTTTACGAAATGGGCAAGGGCGAATTTTTTTGAAAATGGGATATTGAAGATAGCCCTGTATCCTCCCTTTGTTTTTGCATAAGACGTCAATACATAGCCCATGTTCTCATATTCGGCTATATTATTGAACTCACATATTACCTCCCTTTCATGGTTTACTGAAGAATCGATATTTGATATCCCGAAAATGACCTGCCTTATCAGGGATTCACTGACCTGTCTTCCGAACCACAAAATAATTTTACCCTGTGTGCATGTGACTGTCATATCATCGCGTCCCATCTCCACAACTGATATTTCCCGTCCTTCATGGAATGTATAGCCGTTCCCGGGAATCTTTATTTCGCTCATTCATCAACCTTCATGACCATATAACTTTAAATATTTATACAGTTCCCACCATCACAAATACTTCCCTATAAGATCGTCCAGTTTTCTTTTAGTTTCGACCTGTATTTTATCCCCGGCAGTCAGTATTGCTCCCGATAGCGCATTTGAACAGATACAAGTCCTCTCAGACGATATCCGCGGTATCGCAGCTTTGATAATATTGCGGACTGCTTCTTCATTTTTCATGGCATTCTGGATCACCGTTTCAATGGTGACATCCTCTTCGTGCCAGACATCATAATCAGTGACGGTAGCCAGCATACTGTAGCAAATTTCGGCTTCACGCGCAAGTTTTGCCTCGGGAAGTGCGGTCATGCCGATAATATCAAAGCCAAGTTTCTGGTATACTTTCGATTCAGCCCGTGTAGAAAACTGGGGTCCTTCCATGCATACGTACGTACCTTTCTTGTGGATGTTATATCCAAGCTCGCCTGTAATATCTGCAAGCAAGGATGATATCTCAGGACAGAAAGGGTCGGCAAAACCGATATGGACGACGATCCCCTCATCAAAGAAAGTGCTTTCACGGATCCTTGTCCTGTCAAATATCTGGTCAGGGATAACGATATCAAGGGGTTTAAGTTCTGGTTTCAGGCTGCCGACCGCCGATGCCGAGATTATCCTCTTCACGCCGAGTTTCTTAAGGGCAAGGATATTTGCACGGGAGTTCAATTTGCTGGGGGATATCCTGTGGCCCTTGCCGTGCCTTGGGAGGAACGCCACGTTTGTCTCCCCGAAAGATCCTATCGTGATAGCATCCGACGGCTTTCCAAAAGGCGTGTCAATCTCGATTTCCTTCACATTATCCAGTATTGAGGCATCATACACGCCGCTGCCCCCTATAATTGCAATATCCGCTTCCATGATATTACGCTCCTTCATATTTCCAGTTTTTTTCTCCTGCAACTACTATTGGTTTGACTATTCCTCTTCTTACCATCTCATCAAGTATTTCTACCATCCTGTCGGGCTGGGCTATCTCAAAGCTGATCGGGTCGATATTGTGATATTTCAATAATCCAGACCTTATTTGCCCGATATTCCATTTATCCCTTTTTTCCTTTGCCATAAGCCTTGAAATAATATCTATCATATCCTCAATAAAATTCCAGGGATACACAATCCATGCCCATTCTTCAACTATTTCTCCGCAGTAATCGGGTTTGATCTCGGATGTGTACAGGTACTGGAGGACTGCTGTCTTTACATCTTCAGGATTCTGCCCTGCAACATACTCTTTCGCATGCACTATACTTTTACCCGTGTCCGTGATATCGTCCACAATAAGTACTTTCTTTCCGGCTACGGCATTATCCGCAAGCGGATACCTGATAGATGGCCCGCTTCCTGCCGAAGCAGTGCCTGTATAATGTTCGATTTTAAGGCTTGTAAGATCATTAAGACCAAGAAAATCACACAATACCCTGCCTGCAAACCATCCGCCCCGCGCAAGGGCGATTATAGTGTCTGGCTTGTATCCTGATTTCTTGACATCGTTTGCAACATGCCTGCACAGATCGTAGATATAGTCCCAGTTCGTTATTACACATTTGAATTTATCCGGAAGTACCATGGTTCCACCGAACCGGAAAGGTACTAAGGTATCATATATTTTTTGTAAATTGTAAATGCGTTTTGTTATAAAAAACTCATAATCATAATTAATGTAATAAATAAGTATTTATATCCATTAGTAAAAGAATAGTATCAAATTAGGTGTTATTTTATGGTCGATAAAAAGCAGGTTAAAACTGAAATAAGTGACTCGAGACGCGTCCCTACAGGAATTCCGGGATTTGATGATTTGTGTGGAGGGGGACTGCTTAGGAACCGAACATATCTTTTGTCCGGAGCAGCCGGTGCAGGTAAAACTATATTCGGCCTCCAGTATATTTACAACGGTATTACTAAATACGGAGAAAATGGCCTCTATATAGCGACAGAAGAACGCCCCGAACAGGTAAGGGAGAACGTGAAACAGTTCGGGTGGGATTTTGAAGCCCTGGAAGATGAGGGCAAACTTGCGATACTTGATGCGTGTTCTACAAAAATCGGCGTGCCTTCCCATGAGAAATATGTGGATGTCAGGCCGTTTGATATGCGTTCGATGCTTGATCAGATAATAGCTATCCAGGAAGATATTGATGCAAAAAGGGCTCTCGTTGACGGAACCACTTCTATTGGTTTCTATCTTCAGGACCCTGCAAAGATAAGGATAGAACTTCTCAAATTAAGCACCACGCTTGAAATCCTCGGACTGACATCATTGCTGACATGCGAAATTGTAGATGAGGGCACTACGAGCAGGTTCGGTGTCGAAGCATTCGTTACTGAAGGAACTGTACTGATGCACTATAAGCAGACAGATAACGTGAGGACGCGAAGTATCGAGATATTCAAGATGAGAGGGTCAAACCACAGCCAGACTATCCATCCGTATGAGATAGCCGCAAACGGTATACTGGTCCATCCAAAGGAAGAAGTCTTTCATTAGCCGGATCGCAGGTTGTAATTGTGAAGATCAAACCACTGATAGTATTGAATTTCAAAACTTATGCCGAAGGCATGGGTAAAAATGCTATCAGGATCGCGAAATATTGCGAAGAAGTGAGCGCCAGTTCAGGTGTTAAGATTATTGCCTGCCCCCAGATACCCGATATCGGCATGGTAGCAGAATCTGTCAAAATACCTGTTTTTTCCCAGCATATAGATAGTGCAGGAGCCGGGAGTTTCACGGGACATATTACTGCCGAATGTGTAAGATCAGCAGGCGCCACTGGAACGCTCATCAACCATTCCGAACGGCGGCTGCTGTTATCTGAAATTGATTCGGCGCTACAGTCCGCAAAAAAAGCAGAATTGAAAACCATTGTCTGTACAAACAATATTGCTGTTACAAAGGCCGCGGCGAGTCTGTCGCCGGATTTCGTGGCGATCGAACCGCCTGAGCTAATAGGCTCAGGCATTCCGGTTTCAAAAGCCGATCCTGATATAGTAAGGGGCTCGGTCGAAGCTGTAAAAAGGATAGACTCTGGTGTATCCATCCTCTGCGGCGCAGGTATTTCAAAAGGAGATGATGTTGCTGCTGCGCTTGAACTTGGCACTTCGGGTGTACTCCTGGCATCCGGTGTCATCAAGGCCAAAGACCCGAAAGCTGCGCTCTTTGACCTTGCAGGGAAAATATGATTAGAAAGGTTTAAGATAAATGAAGTTCTTTAAGGGGCGCACGTCTACGAGGTTTTAACAGAACTTGCAATTGATTAATGAGCACTTATTATCCATTATTTGTCCATGTTCAGGATTAGTGGATGATAGGTTTGGGCTCGTAGCTCAGTCAGGCAGAGCACCGGGCTTTTATTCGAATGAAAAGATACCCGATGGTCGAGGGTTCAAATCCCTCCGAGCCCGTTTTGTCCGGGAGGTAATAGTATGAAGGAGAAAGAGCCTACTGGAAGGGAATTCAAACCCTTGGAACATAGAATGGTACCTAGGCACGAAATATTAACTGATGAGGAACTTAAAAAAATACTGGTTGAATTTAATATAGAAAAAGAACAAATGCCCAAGATCCGGGTTTCAGATCCTGCCGCTTCGGCTGTTAAGGCAAAAGTCGGGGATGTGGTCCGTGTAACTCGCGAAAGCCCGACGGCAGGGAAAGCCATTTTCTACCGTCTTGTTATTGTATAGAATTCTGATGTGTGAGGAAAAACAATGTTAGACAGAAGAGTGCTTTCAAAAGCATATTTTACAAGTGAAAAAATCGTAAGGCATCACGTTGATTCTTTTAATGATTTCCTGGATATCGGCCTCCAGAAAGTCATTGATGAACAAAGGATTATTGAAACCGACATTGAAGGTACATACGTTAAACTCGGTAAAATCCGTGTAAGCCACCCGGTCGTAAGAGAGGCGGACGGCGCAGTTGATAAACTATACCCTACAGAAGCCAGGTTAAGGAATATTACTTACGCTGCACCTCTTCATCTTGGCATGACCATCATAAGCCCGGATGGCGAGAAGGAAGAAAAAGAAGCTGAGATCGGGCTTTTACCTGTAATGATATGGTCAAAAAAATGCAACCTTGTGGGATTGACCGAAAAAGAGATGGTCGAACTGGGAGAAGACCCGCAGGACCCGGGCGGATACTTCATAATTAACGGCACTGAACGTGTGATTACCACGCTTGAAGACCTTGCTCCGAACAAGATCCTTGTGGAATTCGAAGAACGCTACGGGGAGAACATCGAAGTGGCGAAAGTATTTTCGCAAAGGAGAGGTTATCGCGCGCTCGTGGTTGTGGAACGGAGCAGGAAGTCCATTCTTGAGGTTTCATTCCCGTCCATATCCGGCAGGATCAATTTTGTTACCCTGATGAGGTCACTTGGCATCGAGACAGACCAGGATATCGTGAATTCCGTGTCCAACGATCCCGAGATTGTTAAATTCATGCTCGAGAACCTTGAAGAAGCCGAGGTCGCTGACAAGGAAAAGGCGATGGAAAAGATCGGGACACGGGTAGCGTCCGGCCAGGCAAGGGAATACCAGATAAAAAGGGCCAATTATGTTATAGACCGCTATTTATTACCGCACCTTGGGAACGACGAGGCCCACAGAATGCTTAAAGCCCAGTTCCTTGGCCGTATGGCACAGGCATGCTTTGAGCTTGCGCTTGGAAAAAGGGAAAATGATGATAAAGACCATTATGCCAACAAGAGGCTCAAGCTGGCAGGAGACCTGATGGAAGATCTCTTCAGGGTCTCATTCAACAGGCTCACAAGGGATATCAAATACCAGCTTGAAAGGGCGAGCATGAGGAACAGGGACTTAAATGTCGCCACAGTCGTGCGTTCTGATGTACTGACAGAGCGGCTTGTACACCCGCTGGCTACAGGCAACTGGGTAGGGGGACGTACAGGCGTATCGCAACTGCTCGATCGGACCGATTATATAGCCACTCTCTCACATCTCAGGAGGGTCATTTCACCATTATCCAGATCTCAACCGCATTTTGAAGCGCGAGATTTGCATCCGACCCAGTGGGGAAGGGTATGCCCTTCGGAAACGCCTGAAGGGCCAAACTGCGGACTGGTGAAGAACTTTGCGCAACTGGTCGAGATCTCGACAAGCGCAGGGGAAGAAAAACAGTTCAAGACCCTGCTTTATGAAATGGGTTTGAAACCGATTATTCCGCAGCTTGTGGGAATGGAAGAAGTACCCACTACCTATGCTACAGAGCTTGAGGCGCTTGAGGAGGCAGAAGAGATCAAAGTTGAACCTGAAGAAGAAGTGGAGGTAGATGTCTTTGAATAAGACAAGAGTATTTTTAAACGGTGAGCTGATAGGGACACATGACAAGCCTGAAGAATTCATAAGCGACCTGCGGAAAAAACGAAGACAGGGAGATATCAAGAAACAGGTGAACGTTATTTTCTATGAGGATACGAATGAGATAGTCATCAATTCGGACCAGGGGAGGGCAAGGCGGCCGGCAATAATCGTAGAAAATGGCATGCCGCTTGTAACAAAAGAACACATTCAACAGATTAAAGACGGAGAAATCACTTTCGACAGCCTTGTAGATGCCGGAGCAATCGAGTACCTGGATGCCGAGGAAGAAGAAAACGCATTGATAGCGATCGATGAAAAAGAAATCACTAAAAATCATACGCATCTTGAGATCAACCCTGCTCTCATTCTTGGTATATGCACAGGCATGGTTCCTTTCCCTGAGCACAATGCATCCCCAAGGAACACGATGGGTGCAGGCATGATCAAGCAGTGTCTTGGCATGTCAACGCCCAATATGAAACTCAGACCAGATACAAGAGCCCATGTTCTCCATTATCCGCAAAAAGCGCTGGTGTCCACCCAGACCGCTGAAGCTATCGGATTTGACAAACGTCCAGCGGGCCAGAATTTCGTGGTAGCGGTGTTATCCTACGAAGGCTACAATATTGAGGATGCCCTTGTCGTAAATAAAGGCTCGATAGAACGCGGGCTTGGCAGGAGTCATTTCTTCAGGACAAACGAGGGAGAAGAGAGAAAATATCCCGGCGGGCAGGAAGATAAATTCGAAATCCCCGACGCTGAAGTAAGGGGAGCAAGGGGCGCTGAAGTCTATAAGCAGCTGGATAATGACGGTCTTGTAAACCCCGAAATACCTGTCGGGCCAACCGATGTACTTATAGGGAAAACAAGCCCCCCGAGGTTCCTTGAAGAACCTACAGAACTCGGTCTCAGTCCCCTCCAGCGCAGGGAAAGTTCTGTCACCATGCGTTCAAACGAGAAAGGTACTGTCGATACTGTAATACTTACTGAATCGGAGAATGGTTCGCGGCTTGCGAAAGTAAGAACGCGTGACCAGAGAGTACCCGAGATAGGGGATAAATTCGCATCCAGGCACGGCCAGAAAGGCGTGATCGGGCTGATAGTACCTTACGAGGATATGCCATTTACAGAGAACGGGACAGTTCCGGATCTTATTGTTAACCCGCATGCCATTCCTTCAAGAATGACTGTTGGCCACGTGCTTGAAATGATAGGAGGGAAAGTGGGTTCACTTGAAGGAAGGCAGATCGACGGGACTCCGTTTTCCGGGGCATCAGAGGACGATCTTCGTGCCGCCCTTCCTAAATTCGGTTATTCCCATACAGGCAAGGAAGTACTCTATGACGGGATCACAGGCAAAAGGATCCAGGTCGATATATTCATGGGCGTCATCCTGTATCAGAAGCTCTATCATATGGTTTCTTCCAAGATGCATGCACGGTCACGCGGTCCTGTCCAGGTATTGACAAGACAGCCCACCGAAGGCAGGGCAAGAGAAGGAGGTCTGAGGTTTGGAGAAATGGAACGTGATGTGCTTATTGGACATGGCGCTGCCATGGCCTTAAAAGAAAGGCTTCTTGATGAATCAGACAGGGTAGTGGAATATGTCTGCTCCCATTGCGGCATGATAGCCACCCTTGATAAACGGAGGAATATCACGGTTTGCTCTAACTGCGGCGCAGAAACCGATATACATCCTGTCGAGATGAGCTATGCATTCAAATTGTTGCTTGACGAGATAATCTCCCTGGGCATCGCACCTCGGTTAGAACTTGAAGATGCGGTTTAGGAGGATATTATGGTAATTGCAACCCCAAAAAGAATAAAACAGATAAAATTCGGACTTATTTCACCCAAAGAGTTTCGCAAGATGAGCGTTACCAGGGTAATAACGGCTGATACATATGACGATGATGGTTTCCCGATAGAAATGGGTTTGATGGATACAAAACTGGGTGTTATTGATCCCGGTCTTCGCTGCAAGACATGCGGCGGCAGGGCAGGAGAATGCCCCGGCCATTTCGGGCACATCGAACTTGTAGCGCCTGTTATCCACGTGGGTTTTGCCAAATTGATACGCAAGGTATTAAGAGCTACCTGCAGGAACTGCGGAGCACTCCTTCTTGCGCCTGACGAGAAAAAGAAATATGTTGAACAGATAAAAACTCTTAAAAAAATGGGACAGTCAACAGAAGACATAGTAAATGACGTATTCAAAGAGGCAAGAAAAGCAGGAAAATGCCAGTACTGCGGTGAGGAACAGCAGGAGATCAAATTCGAGAAACCCACCACATATATTGAGAACGAGCATAAACTGATGCCCACCGATATACGTTCGCGTCTTGAAAAAATGACGGAAACTGATATCGAAGTTATCGGAATGGATCCGCAGAACGCACGCCCTGAATGGATTGTCCTCACGGTATTACCCGTCCCGCCGGTAACGATGCGGCCGTCGATCACACTTGAATCAGGACAGCGCAGCGAGGATGACCTTACACACAAACTTGTAGATATTATCCGCATTAACCAGAGGTTTCAGGAAAACAGGGAAGCAGGCGCCCCCCAGCTTATTATCGAGGACCTGTGGGAACTGCTCCAGTATCATGTAACTACATTCATTGATAATGCAGTGTCTGGCGTTCCACCTGCCCGCCACAGGTCCGGAAGACCTTTAAAAACGCTATCCCAGAGATTAAAAGGCAAAGAAGGACGCTTCAGGGGGAGCTTATCCGGTAAACGTGTCAATTTCTCGGCAAGAACTGTTATCTCACCTGACCCGAACCTCCGTATTTTTGAGGTGGGTGTTCCGCTTGAGGTTGCAAAGGAACTTACAATAACCATGAACATTACCCCGCGGAATCTTGAGGAAGTAAAAGAATACGTGAGGCGCGGTCCCGAGAATCACCCGGGCGCCAATTACATCGTCAGGGCTGACGGGAGAAGGGTCAAGATCACAGATAAGAACTGCGGTGAACTTGCAGACATGGTCGAACTCGGATGGAAGGTTGACAGGCAGATAAAAGATGGCGATGTCGTGCTGTTCAACAGGCAGCCCTCGCTTCACAGGATGAGCATTATGGCTCATGAAATAAAGGTATTGCCCAATAAAACGTTCAGGCTCAATCCTGCTGTATGCCCACCTTATAACGCAGATTTTGACGGCGACGAGATGAACCTTCATGTGCCGCAGACCGAAGAAGCGCGTGCAGAAGCCAAGATCCTGATGCATGTACAGGAAAACATCCTGTCTCCCAGGTTCGGAGGGCCTATCATCGGCGGCATACACGACCATATATCAGGACTTTTCCTGCTCACGAACGCGAAAGATAAGATCAATAAGAACGATGCGCTGGAACTCCTTGGAAAATCAGAGATAAGGGAATTGTCCGAACCTGCCGGAAAGGAGAACGGAGAGCCTTACTGGACAGGTAAACAGATATTCAGCCAGATTCTCCCGAAGGAACTTAATTTACAATTCAAAGCAGAAATCTGCGAGCATTGCGATGTCTGCAAAGGAGTGGATTGTGAGAATGATGCATATGTTGTCATTAAAGACGGTGTGCTTGAGAAAGGTTCGATCGATGAAAAAGCCATAGGGGCCTTCAAGAGTGTGATACTTGACAAACTTATGAAAGAATTCAACCCTCAGATAGCATGCAAGTTCATTGATGACGCAACGCGGCTTTCAGTAAGAGGCATCATGCGCAAGGGATTCAGCTTCGGCATAGACGATGAATACATACCCATCGACGCACAGACCCAGATCAATGAAGTAATGACACAGGCAAAGGATAAAGTTGAGAAGCTGATTGCTGCATACAAGGCCGGAGAACTTGAACAACTGCCAGGCAGGACACTTACAGAAACCCTTGAAATGGAAATCATGAAAGAACTCTCAAAAGCAAGAGACACAACAGGTGATATCGCAGGGCGGCATCTTGGAATGGATAACTCTGCCGTCATAATGGCCAAATCGGGGGCAAGAGGCTCAATGCTTAACCTGACACAGATGGCTGCGTGCGTCGGCCAGCAGGCAGTGAGAGGCGAACGCATAAAAAGAGGATATGCAGGCCGGACACTATCACATTTTGGGCGCGGCGACCTGGGAGCAGAGGCCCATGGATTTGTAAGAGCAAGTTACAAGAGCGGCTTGTCTCCGACAGAATATTTCTTCCACGCCATAGGAGGGCGTGAAGGTCTTGTGGACACGGCAGTAAGGACATCACAATCAGGTTACTTGCAGCGGCGGCTTGTGAATGCTTTGCAGGACCTGGAAGTCCAGTATGATGGGACAGTCAGGGATACAAGGAAAATGATAATACAATTCAAATACGGGGAAGACGGCATTAACCCCATGAACAGCGACTTCAGTAAGCCTGATGCTGTAAAGCGTATCATTGATTCTGTTGTAGGGAAGGTGAAGGAATGAGCGTAGATCAAGAAACCATAGCAGAATCCATTTCGGCTCTTCCGCTGCCCCGGAAAGTCATGGATAACCTCACTCACGAACTTAAAAATGTGAAGGTCACTAAGAGACAGTTCGATGAAATACTCAAACGCACCGCTGCTACATATGATTATTCCAGGATAGAAGCCGGAGAGGCGGCAGGGGTTGTTTCTGCCCAGTCAATCGGAGAGCCTGGCACACAGATGACAATGAGAACTTTCCACTATGCAGGTGTGGCTGAAATAAACGTGACTCTTGGCCTGCCGCGCCTGATAGAAATTGTGGATGCAAGGAAAAACCCGAGCACACCGATGATGACCATCTTCCTTGAAAAGGATTATGCATTCGACAGGGATAAAGCGCGGGAGCTTGCATGGAAAATCGAGGCGACATATATAACCGTGCTGGGAAGCATGTCCACGGATATCACGGAAATGAAACTTATAATAGAGCTTAATAAAAAATCACTTCTCCAGAGGAACATGACCACAAAAGAGGTCGCAGATAAGATCGAGGAGGAACTTGGCGTTTCTTCAGAGATAGAAGAAGACGTGCTGATAATGCGTCCTGAAGAATCGTCATACAGGCAATTACTCCAGCTCGTTAAAAGCGTACAGTCCGTCATATTGAAAGGTATCAAGGGAATAAAAAGGGTTGTGATCCGGAAAGAGGAAAGCGGTGAATACGTTTTATATACCGAAGGTTCCGCGCTAAAGGAAGTTCTTGCAATAGACGGCGTTGATGCTACAAGGACAAGAACGAACAATATCAGTGAAATATTTGAAGTCATGGGTATAGAGGCTGCCAGGGCATCTCTTATCCACGAAGCTACCGAGACTCTCAAGGAACAGGGTCTTACAGTGGATGTCAGGCATATTATGCTGGTCGCAGATATTATGACTGTTGATGGTGATGTTAAACCTATAGGGAGGCATGGCATCTCAGGCGAGAAGGCAAGTGTTCTTGCGCGCGCCGCATTCGAGGTAACTGTCAGCCACCTGCTGGACTCAGGTCTTGGAGGGGATGTTGACGAACTGCGAGGCGTAACTGAAAATGTAATAGTAGGACAACCCATAAGATTGGGTACAGGAAATGTTAAGTTAATAGCAAAAAAACCAGTTAAAGGAGAGTAATTATGGAAATTGATATCAGCAAGGCGCTGCGAAGTGCATTGGCTACAGGTAAAGTGCAGCTCGGCGGAAGACAAACCTGCGATGCTGTAAAGAACGGAAAAGCACAGGTAGTTGTCGTATCGTCCAATTGCCCGGAAGAGACTTTGAATGGAATAAAAGGCGTGCCTGTAATAAAATATCAAGGCACAGGTGTTGATCTCGGCGTTGCGTGCGGCAGACCGTTCTCGATTGCAGCGCTTGCAGTGCTTGAACCGGGAGAATCTGAGATCCTTTCCCTGGGAGCATGAATGTTTGGTGTATCTTTGATCAATCCGTTAAAAAATAATGGACATCATTGGTTATCAAGTATCATGAAGGAGTGATTGATAGTGGGTTCCTCAAAAGGTGAAATCAAGCTGAGCACTGAAGGGATAAGATATATCGCATTATTTGAAAGTTTCACAGGCGCAAGGGCGAAGGACTGCTACGAGGATGATGAGAACAAGAGATTGATTTTCGTCGTCAAGAGCGGCGATATGGGGCTTGCCATTGGAAAAGGCGGCGACCACATAAACAGGGTCAAGAAAGCTATTGGAAAACATATTGAAATAGTCGAACACTCCGAAGACCCTCTTGAATTCGTCAAAAATGCTTTCCATCCGGTTTCTATAAAAAATGTCAATCTTGCGGTAAAGGATGACAAGCGCATAGCTTATGTAGAGGTACTTACTAAAGAGAAGGGGCTTGCCATAGGGAGAGACGGCAAAAATATTGAAAAGGTAAAAAAACTCTCCTTGAGGCACCACAATATAGATGATGTGATTATTCAATAAGAGGAAAAACATGGGAAAAGGAATGTATTCTGCTCGTAAACTAAAGAACGATCATAAGAACTTCAGATGGAGCGACCGCAATTTCAGCAGGAGGGCTTTGAACCTTGATGTAAAGGCCGACCCGCTCGGAGGCGCTCCCCAGGCAAGGGGCATTGCCCTTGAAAAAGTCGGGGTTGAGGCAAAACAGCCCAACTCAGGCATACGAAAATGCATAAGGCTCCAGCTTATCAAGAACGGCAAACAGATAACTGCTTTCTGTCCCAATGACGGCGCTATCAATTTCATCGATGAACATGATGAAGTTGTTGTAGAGCGCATTGGCGGACGGATGGGCGGCGCCATGGGAGATATCCCGGGTGTTCGCTGGAAAGTAATTGCCGTGAACAACGTGAACCTGGGACAGATGGTAATGGGCAAGAAGGAAAAACCGGTGAGATAATATGCACAAATTGTTCGGTAAATGGGATTTTTCTGAAGTCGAAGTTAAAGACCCGAGTGTCAAGAATTATTTAACTCTTACACCGATATTTGTCCCGCATTCAGGCGGCAGGAACGCAAAACAACAGTTCAGTAAATCCAATTTGAACCTTGTTGAGCGGCTTGTTAACAAGCTGATGCGGGAAGAGAATAACACTGGCCAGAAGATCACAGTCTGCAAGACCGTTAAGGAATCCTTTGAAATAATCAATAAAAAAACAGGGCAGAACCCGATCCAGGTGCTTGTAAATGCCGTTACGAACGCAGGGCCAAGGGAAGAGACCGTAAGATTGCAGTACGGTGGTATAGCAGTACCAAAATCAGTCGATACTGCGCCGCAGCGCCGCGTGGATACCGCACTTCGCCTTATCGCGCAGGGTGCCCAGCAGGCATCTTTCGGCACAAGGAAGTCCCTTGTCGATGCACTCGCAGAAGAGATCATCGCGGCAGCCAACTACGATGTCAAAGGGTTTGCCATGGGCAAGAAGGATAATATCGAAAGAGTTGCAAAAGCTGCAAGGTAAAAATTTTGGATTAGGTTATAGCAGTAATGTTCGTTGTGCTATAACCGAAAAACTTTTTTTATTGTTCTTACCACACAGCGGGCTTTTTTAATCTTTAACATCGCCCAATTTCATAATAATAGCTTGCCATAATACCTAAAATCTTGTGCCATATTCGATTTGTTAATTATTATTCATTTTTAAATAGATTTAAGTATATGTAAGTAATATATAATTATAAGGAGACTGATACAGATGGATATATTTGAAGTATTGGCCGCCATATCCAGGAAAAAGAAAATATTCATGCACAGGGGCATTAGTGAGTACGATGCTTTAAAGAAAGCTGAACAGGATATTTCAAAGGAATATCACATACCAATGCCTGATATTAAGAGACTGGATGGCCATATATTCAACAATGATGATACCCGCAGGCAGCGGCGAATACCATCATAGGTTCTGCAAATTTTTAAAAGCCAAAATCTTATTATATAAGGCGGGGTTAGTTCTTACTGTCGGATTTTCCAAACACTAAATATATATCGCAAATCAACAATTACTCATTATGGATATCCAGAAAATCCGGCATGACTTCCCCGCACTTGCGAAAAAATGGAACGGGAAATATCCCATATATTTTGATAATGCCTGCATGACCCTGAAACCCGTGCAGGTCATTAATGCCATGAATGAATATTACAATGAATATCCCGTATGCGGCGGGCGTTCCCTTCACAGGATGGCCAAAAAAGTGGATGAGAATGTGACCAGATCCCGTGAGAAGCTCCAGAAATTTCTTGGTGCATCCAGGCCTGAGGAAATAATTTTTACGAGGAACACAACCGAAGGATTAAACCTTGTCGCGAACTGTTTTGATTTCAAGAAAGGAGATATGGTTCTCACTTCAGACAGGGAACATAATTCTAATCTTATCCCCTGGCAGGTGCAGGTTCGTAAAAAGGGGATACGTCACGTTATTGTGCATTCGAACCCGGATAATACCTTTGATATTGCAGGTTTTGAAGACCTGTTGAGCAAAAGCAAGAACGTCCGGCTTGTGAGCATGGTCCATACCTCCAACCTTGATGGCTACACTATCCCTGCAAAAGATATCATAAGAATTGCCCACGACCACGGCGCGCTTGTAATGCTTGATGGTGCCCAGAGCGCACCCCACAAACCTATGGATGTCAGGGAGATTGATGTTGATTTTTTCGTACTGTCGGTTCACAAGATGCTTGGCCCCACGGGCATGGGAGTGCTTTACGGGAAATATCATTTGCTTGAGGAGATAGCTCCTTTCATTGTGGGCGGGGATACTGTAAGCGATACTACATTCGAAGGGGCGAAATTCCTCCCCCCGCCTGAGAAATTCGAAGCCGGGCTCCAGAACTATGCAGGCATGATAGGCTGTGGGGCCGCAGTGGATTACCTGAACAGAACAGGGCTATCGAATATTGAAAAACATGAAGAGAACTTGAACCGTATTATTACAAGTGGCATAAAGGATTTTCCGGGATTAAAAATAATCGGGCCGCATGATCCCCATATGAGGGGAGGCATAATCTCATTCACTGTCGATTTAAAAAAAGGCGGCGATGCCCATGACATCGCTATCATTCTTGATGAGACAGAAAATATCGCCGTGCGTTCAGGTGCTTTCTGCGTGCACTCGTGGTTCAACTACCGAAAATGCGAGGCCGCCGTGCGCGCTTCTCTATACCTTTACAATACGGAGGACGAAGCCCGGAAATTCATTGATGTGCTTGGGAAGACGATCGGATTGTTTAATTGATAGTTTCAGTATTTTCGCCTAACTGGGAGGTAACTTCCCGGGCTTTTTCCAAGATTATTTTTCCCTTATCCGTTGTTCTGTACTTTTCCTCCACTTTTTCCATGAACCCGAGTTTCATCAGCAAAGAAAGATATTTATCTGCAAGCTTAAAATTCAGGTTTGTTCCATATACGATTCTCGTTTTATTCACATCAGCTTTTGCAATCTCAAGAATATCGACAATTATGTCTAATTTTCCTCTCATATTTAGCCCCTATATATTCGACCAACGTATTTCCCACAAGCGCATCAATCAAATATAAACAAGTTGATGATTTTTTAAGTTAATATAAGTTTCCGGGATAAATAATTGATTATTTTAGTTTATTATTGTTCATAAACCGATAAAAACAAAGAAAATACTCTTATATTATTGGAAATGCATATTAAAAAAAAATTATGAACATTCTATTTGATATAAGTAATAAGGTTTGCATATGGCTACTAAGATGAATCACAGGATTTTTGCACAGGCGTTTGCTCCTGCCCATATTTCAGGCATTTTTGTCATCGATATAAAGAAAGAACCCCATTTTTCAGGCTCGATGGGCTGCGGCGTCTGTCTTGAGGACGGCGCAATCACAAAAGTATTCCCTGCACAAGAAACTACTATCAAGCTAAACGGTATCGTTTCCAAAGCCGCAACAACCCTTTCAACCATAGAACTGCTGACAAAAGAACCCGTCCTCGTAGATACTACTCTTGGCATACCGGTCGGTGCCGGGTTCGGTGCAAGTGGTGCAGGGGCATTAAGTACAGCGCTTGCCTTGAACGAAGCGCTCTCCCTGAATCTATCTTTTAATGAACTGGCACAGGCTGCCCATATCGCAGAGGTTGTTAACAGGACGGGACTCGGAGACGTTCCGGGTGAGACTTGCGGGGGCATTGATCTCAGGAAGAAAGCAGGCATCCCGCCTGCAGGGATCATCGACAGGATACCCTGCAGGAATGCAGCTATCTCATGGGTGAGCTTTGGGGTGATATCGACAAAATCGGTATTATCAGATGAAATAAAAAAGAAATCCATCAATAAGGCAGGCACGTCTGCGCTTAAGGAACTTTTAAAAAAACCAACACTTCCTGATTTTTTTCGCCAGTCGGCGGTTTTTGCCCGCAGGATCGGACTTATGAGTCCCGAAGTGGAAGATGCCATAGAAGCCGTTGAGGCCGCAGGCGGCCTTGCGAGCCAGGCAATGCTCGGGAACACCGTTTTTGCTATGAACGACAACGGTGCGCTCTGTGAATTCGGGGAAGTTCATGAGAGCAGGATATGTCATGCGGGAGCGCACCTGTTATGATACCTAAAAACCACCCAAGGTACGAATCCCTGATGACACGGGAACAGATAATCGGGGGCGTAAAAAAAGGGATAACAAGCATAAATGGCCTGATTGCACAGGGGCGGGGCGAGGCTTTTGATTACCTGATCGGGGAAAAAACCTCATGCAGCGCTATAGATGCTGAAAAAGTGGCTGCCGCATTGCTGCTTCTTGCAAAAAAACCCGTCATCTCGGTTAACGGGAATGCTGCCGCTCTTGTGCCTGAAGGACTTATCAGGCTGGGAGAAGCGGCGAATGCACCGCTTGAGGTCAATTTATTCCACAGGACAGAAGAAAGGGTTAATAAGATTATCCGGCACCTGCGCTCTCTGGGGGCTAAGAGAATATACACCAAAAGCAATGGCTTAATTCCGGGCATCGAACACGATAGGGCAAAAGTGGATATCGAAGGTATTTTCAGAGCTGATGTCGTGCTTGTTCCTCTTGAGGACGGGGACAGGTGTAAAGCCCTTGTGGATATGGGAAAGACCGTTATTGCTATCGACCTTAACCCGCTTTCAAGAACCGCGCAGTGTGCGAATGTTACAATCGTGGATAATATAACACGTGCAGTGCCAAATATATCGAAATTTATTGAGGAGCTGAAAGGATTAAAAGAGGATGAGCTTCAAAGGTTAGTTAGAGGATTTGATAATAAAGATAATCTTACTCAGTCGATCGATGAAATAATTGAATACCTATCATCTGTAAAAAAGTGAATCCGGGGAACGATGTTTTCATGCAGGCAGCCTTGATTTTGCACAGGTCGCAGCATCCAACCCTCACCGTGCTTCATCTTACCTAATGATGCGAGGGATGGGATTTGAACCCACGAACCCCTGCGGGATTGGACTCTAAATCCAACGCCTTTGACCGGTCTGGGCAACCCTCGCACTTTGTGCCGTAAATCGCGGAAGTTTCGAAGAATACCCTAAATCCTGCGCCTTTGGCCGGGCTGGGCGACCTCCGCATATTCCCGTCAGATTGATTCTTATCACATAAAGCTTTGGCTTATTTATCCCTATAAGTAATATATGGTGGCATGAAAGGAGTTTACGTCCTCATCCTTCGACTGGATAATGAAAAAGATATCAAGATAGGAAAACTCGGCAGGCTGCATTTCAGGAGAGGATACTATTCTTACGTGGGCTCGGCCATGGGGAGCGGCGGGGAAAAGCGCATAACAAGACATTTCAACGTGGCCCATGGCAAAAACACCACCAGAAAATGGCATATTGATTATCTCCTGCCGCACACGAAGGTAATATGCGCGGTTTTTTCACCCACTGATGATGACCTCGAATGCGTTATTGCCAGAATCCTGGGTGAATATTCAGAAGCTTTGATGGGTTTTGGCTGCAGTGACTGTTCGTGCGAATCGCATCTTTTCTTTACAGGTGGGAATATAACGGGCGAGGCCGGAGATATCTGCAAAGGAGCTTCTGGAAACGAAAGTATCATTATAAACCCGCACATTTAGGGGTAACATGGACATCGGAATTATCGGAGGTTCGGGCTATACGGGCGGTGAATTATTGCGCCTGCTTGCCGGCCATCCTGAGGCAAATATCGTTGCAGTTACCTCTCGCAGCAAAAAAGGACAGAAAGTCAGCGATACCCATACACATCTTCGGAAAATATATGAACTGGATTTTGAAGACCTGAGCGCGGAGGAAGTGGCCTCCCTTTCAGACATCGTGTTCACGGCAGTCCCTCACGGAACGGCCATGCAGGTCGTGCCCGCACTCATCGGGTCGGGTGTGAAGGTCATTGACCTGAGTGCGGATTATCGCCTCAGGACAGATGTTTTTGAGAAAACGTATAAAATAAAGCATACAGACCCGAGAAAGGTCGTTTACGGTATCCCGGAACTTCACCCTGATGTCGCAGGGCAGTCATTCATCGCTAACCCCGGATGCTATCCGACAGGCGCATCCCTTGCTGCAGCGCCGCTTGCTAAGGCAGGTCTTATCGAGCGTGCGGTCTTTGATTCAAAAAGCGGGATTTCAGGCGCAGGCGCAGAGCCAACAGAGGTTTCTCATTATCCCAACATGGCCGAGAACATACAGGCCTACAAGCTTACGGGCCACAGGCATCGCGCAGAAATCGTGCAGGAACTCACGCGGCTTGACGGAAATATCTCCAAGATCAGCTTTACGCCTCACGTTATCCCTTCGGTACGGGGTATCCTGACAACAGCGCATATTTTCGTAAAAAAGGATATGGGCGTGGAAGAAGTTAGCTCAATATACCGGAATTTCTATCATGACCGGCCATTTATCAGGCTGATCAAAGGGATTCCTGTGCTTGGCAGCGTTCGCGGCTCAAATTTCTGCGATATTGGTTTTGAAATCGAAAAAGATAGCGACAGGATAGTTGTTGTATCAGCAATAGATAATCTTGTAAAAGGGGCTTCTGGCCAGGCAATCCAGAACATGAACCTCATGTTCGGGCTTCCTGAAACAACAGGTCTCTGGATGCCTGCCACTGCTCCCTGAGGTAGGATATGAAAATAAAAGACGTAATGAATAAGGATGTAATCACATGCGGGCAGGACGATACTTTAAGCAGTCTTGCACAACTTTTTAGAGAAAAACATATAAGCGGCATGCCGGTAGTGGAAAAAGGTAAAGTAGTGGGGATTGTTTCAGAAACAGATCTGCTCAGGTTATTTAAAAACCCGGAGCCTTCAGGGGATCTATGGCTTCCCAGCCCCCTTGAAATAATCGAAGTCCCTATAAGGAACCTTGTCAGGTTTGAAGAGATAAAAAAAGTCCTTGAAGATATGAAATCAAAACCCGTGAAAGACATTATGAAAAAAACGGTTCGCTCTGTCTCACCTGAGGACAACCTGGAAGAGGCATCCGACAGGATGGTAAGATACAAGGTCAACAGGCTGCCTGTCATAGAGAACGGGAAACTGGTCGGGATTGTAGCTCGAAGCGATATAATCAGGGGTCTTTCAACAGGGGAATGATCATGAAATTCATCGAGGGCGGCATATGCGCAGTAAAAGGTGTCAGGGCGAACGGTATCAAGGAGGGTAAGAACGGTCTTGCAATTATGGTGGCTGAAGGGCGAAATATTTCTTCGGCTGGCGTTTTCACGCGAAATAAAGTAATAGCAGCACCGCTTATAGTGACGCAGGAAGCCCTTGAAAAAGGTAATTTAAAGGCTATCATAGCCAACAGCGGATGCGCCAACGCTTTTACTGGCAGGCAGGGCATCCTTGATGCGCGGTGGATGGCAGAAATACTTGCAAAAAAACTGAGATGCGGGCAGAATGAAATCGGCGTTGCTTCAACAGGCGTTATCGGGAGATACCTGGACAAAGCATGGATAGAAGGGCATCTTGATGAAGTATTTAAAGGTCTTTCTGACAAGAGCGATTCAAGCAAAGCCAGCGCAAGGGCTATCATGACCACCGACAAAACCATGAAAGAGGTATCTGTCGAGCTTGATAGCGGTGTCCACATCGGCGGGATAGCCAAAGGTTCAGGCATGATAGAACCGAATATGGGGACGATGCTTGCGTTTTTATATACCGATGCATCATTAACGCGGGAAACTCTCAGTACGTGCTTAAAAAAAGCCGTGGATAAAAGTTTTAACATGGTGGTCGTGGACGGGGATACGAGCACTAATGACATAGCAATCCTCACGGCCACAGGCCACCTGGAATGCAAGGAGAAGGATTTCCAGGAAGGGCTTGACCTTGTTTGCATAAGTCTTGCAAGGATGATAGCAAAAGACGGCGAAGGCGCAACAAGGTTGATCGAGGTGAGTGTAAAAGGCGCGCTTTCAGAAGATGATGCCAGGAAAGCCGCCAGGGCGATAGTGCGCTCACCGCTTGTAAAGACTGCGATATTCGGAAAAGACCCGAACTGGGGAAGGGTCGTGGCTGCTGCCGGATATTCAGGCGCAGAACTTGACCAGGATAGGATATCCCTGATGTTCTCGAATAACAAGGAAAAGGTCGTACTCGTTGAGAAAGGAAGGATAGTCGAAGGTAAGCTTGAGGCTCTAAAAAACATTATGGCAGGCGATGAGATCTTCATAGACGTTGATATTGGTCTCGGGGAATCCATGGCCAGGGCATGGGGCTGTGACCTGACCTATGATTATGTGAAAATAAATGCTATGTACACGACATGAAGTCGTTTTGCTAAAAAAGCAGGATTCACGGTCTTAACGATGTGTGTTCATATGGTTTAAATTTAATGTCCAAGACCTTTTGGGATTCCATAAACAAATTACACTTTAAATCACTGCAAAGTTTGTAAATTTCGCAAGGCGCCGAAACAATAATCTTTGCAGACATTGCGTTCTTTGTTATGAAGTCCCGCTACATTACCCCAACGAATCAATGGACACTAACCTTAAATGGGTGTTCATTTTTACATTATATTATATGAGAAAGCGTGAAATTGCAGTTGTGTTCCTCTTTATGGGCAATGTACTGGTGGTATTAACCATACCCCTGTGGTGGGACAGAGCGCAGCCATATGTTATGCCGTATATAAACCGATTGCCTGAATACATGGAGATACTGGCCGATTATATAAACAGGCTGGTGGAGGCCGTATCAAATATAAAGCCGGGCATTCCGTAATCAGAACCCGTTTTAAGAGCCGAAACCATTAAATGCTTTCAATCACTTAGGAAGGCATCGTTGCACCGATGGTCTAGCGGCTATGACTTGAGCCTTCCAAGCTCATAACTCGGGTTCAAATCCCGATCGGTGCATGTTAATTTTTATCAATTCTCAATCTCAGGAGTGCCTGGTAATATACCCATACCATATGGGATTTTAAGAAACAGTAAATATCCGAAGATACGCCGCTGCTTCGTATTTTTTTAATTATCGCAGGTATATCCAGTTCCAGCGGGCAGTTCTTTTTGCACCTGCCGCATGAGAGGCAAAAATCAAGCATTTCATCTTTCTCGTTATTATACAGGGAATAATAGGCAAGACCCCGTCCGCCAAGGTTGTTGCCTTTTGCAAATTCATTGCCGATCGTATTATACATGGGGCAGTGGAGCAGGCAATTCCCGCATCCCACGCAATAAAGTATCTCTTTGAACCCGTTGCCTGCCAGTTCGCTTCTTTTATTATCTATCAAAATAAGGGTGATTTCTGAAGGATAATGGACTCCTTTAATGAATTTTTTCTCTATATCCGCAGTCTTGCTCACGCCGCTTATCACTTCGACAAAAGAAGGTATCATAGAGCCTGTGGCGTTGTAGCTCAGGATTTTTAGCATGTTCATGGCTTCTTCTATATCAGGATAGACCTTATCTATCGAAGTCACAACTATGTGCTTATCCCTGCGCATGACCTCATAGATGTTCCCTTCATTATGGGTCATCACTATAGAGCCTTCCTCAGCAGTTATTGCGTTCGCTCCCGTGATGCCAATTCTTGCCTTATTGATATTTGTGATCACGTCTTCCCGAACGATCTTTACTATATCATCCGGTTCATCATTTATCGGTATATTATAGAATTTCGACAGTCCCCTGGCTATTTCTTTTGCCGGGAGGTGGGTCACAGGACCCGTGGGATGTGAGGGGCTTGCTTTAAGTATCTGCAATACCCTGTCCCCAATGTCTGTCTCAACAACGGTTACCCCCTTTTTTTCAAGGCTTTTTGTTAATTCTATCTCTTTTGTGACATTGGATTTGGATTTTACGACAAGTTTTTCCTGCCCTATCTCATTTAAAATGATATCGATAGCTTCCTGCTTTTCTTTTACAAGATGTACCTTAATTCCATTTTTCGTAAGGTTGCCGATAGCTTTTTCAAGGATTTCTGCATTCCCAACACAGAGTTCTCTTGAAGATTTGAGCCTTTTATTTCTGAGGGTGAAATCCTTGAAATGATTTAAAGCCTGCCTCTCCTTCACTGAATTAAAGGCTTTTCGAAGGGCGAGGACCTCTTGATGATTCATGGATTCACTCTTTATCAGGAATAGTTATTCCTGTTTTGTGGTATATATATGTTACTTCGATGGAGGCTTTGTTAAATAAGTCATAATTCTCATCGACTTTTTAGACAGCATCGGTACTTTTTAAACATAGAAATCTATATACCAAGATAATAAGTATAAAACCGATTTATGGGATTTATAGATGTAATAGTAGAAGGAATTGGTTATGCTGAATGAAGAAGACGAAGAAAAAGAGCTTGAAGGGTACTGCCAAGATTGTGGAGAATACATGTATACTGGATTGACAAAATGTCCTGAATCTGGTGAAGAAGTCAAAGATAATTGTTGGCTTGAACATACATTTTGTAGAGATTGTTGTATAATTGCGTTAGAAAATGGTGACTGTGAAGGCAGTTGTGAAGAAAGTTTTGTTGACAAATACAGAAAATCAAGAAAGCGTTAATAAACACTACTCAAAAAATTATAGAAATAACAAACCCTTCGATGGATTCTGTTAAGTCTGTGTCAGATGGCAACCCCTGTTAAAAACCGTCGGATGAGGAAGAAAAATAAGATTCATTCAATTTAATAAATATATATTTCATTTTATGTTAATAACTTCTATAAATCCAAAATAAGCCTTTCGAACCCTATCTTTAAGGCTTTGTGTTATATCGTTCCAGTGAATTAAAAGAAAACGCTTGTTTGTCAAATCCTAAATCATTTGTTATTTTGGCGTAACCAATTTCGCTTTTTTCTTTAAACTCCATGTCATCTGAAAAGAATTCAATAGGCATTATTTCAGCCAAATTTGTCATTAACTCTTGAAAGATTCTTTCATCATAAGTATCTTTAAAATAAATATCTTTAGTTGAGCTTTTTACACCACTAAGAGTTTTAAGGTTTAAGCTTATTGAAGCCTCAATCGGGTGTGCACTCTCCAATTTTGGAATAGCAAGATTCGAATATTGCAGGGCAAGTTGAGATAAAAATAATGGAATTTCTTCGATACCGTGGCCTTCTTGAAGAAAAGTCGAAACATCATGGTATACTAAATTCAAAAAATTAGTTAAACCCGGTTTTTGGTCTCTTAAGGCTTTAAAAACTTCTATTAAATAAATCTGCGACTCTAATAAGTTCATTTTTTTATTTTGGAAAAATTTTGGAAGAAATTGTATGATTTCCACCATTATTTCATTAATCTTATGTTTAAAAACTGTTTGTGCCTCCTTTAAAGCCGTTTTACATATAATCAATTTTTCGTTTTGCTTATCTCTCATCAAATTGAGTGAAATATCATGGAGTCGGTCTTTATTATTTACCACTCCTATGATGACATTGGTATCTATAGAGAAACCCATATCGATTAGGCCAAAACTTCAAAAACCGCATCGTGCTTCTTTAGACTGGACTCTTCATTGTAGCAATACAAATTTAGCTCAGATATATAATCTTGAAGTTCTTCAAAGGTGACTTTACCTCTATGGAATGCTTCAATATAAAGTATCGAAAAAATTATTCCATTCCAGAGTTCCGTATAACCAGGAATTTTTGATGATGAAACAACTTTTAATGCTTGATTTGTTAATTCTTGAATTAAATAAAAAGATTGGTCTAAGACTAATAACTCATTAACATTTTCATTCTGGTCCCACATTTTTAAGTTTATTTCACTTCGTATTGATGTAATTTTGCCTTTAAGTTTGTTTAACGATAAGGTTAAAACTGTGCGTATATTATATGGGCTTAAGGTTCGAGAGACTTGACTTAAGCGGTCAAGTGTTTCATTGATTTCGTCCAACTCAGATAACTTAGCTTCTAATTCTGGAATAACACTTTCATTAATTGTTTTTCCAGCGACAACATCAGTTAGCGCATTTAACAATTTTTCTCGTGTTTCAGGACTCCATTCTGAGATTTTCGTCATTTCTTTTTGGAATTTATATGCTTGATGCACTGACCGTAAATAGTCCATTCCACCCACAACAGGCCGCATTAATACAGTTATCCCATCAAAAATTTCAGAAGAATAACTATTTAATATAAAATCAATAGATTTATATTCAGAGTTTGAGTAATAGTTTTCCATTTTGAAGCTCAATGATGAATTTAAGTGTATTATGCTAATATATGAGATATACCCTATAAAATGCTTTGCTTTCATTTATTTTGATTCTGCTCTTTCCAAAGGCTTTTTTTAACCATCTGATTCCTTGAATTGTATTCATACTTTAGTCTTTCATCTTCTTTCCAATCCCTGACTTGCATTCTGTATCAACGTAATCCACTTATTTTCTCCAAATACCTCGATGCTGCACGCTTCCGCAGGTGTTTTACCTTTCAAGCTCCGATGTGATCTCACATCGTTCTGATCTTTGGACTGCGCCCTATCCACCGACCCTTAAAAACCTCTTCCGAACAACCGACAACCTGACGCACCCCTTCAACAAAGTTCTGCATAACCTATATATCCTGAACAAGTATCTTCACCCCTCGAATGGGAATTAAAGAAAATGCAATAAAGCAGTTCGGGAGACAGGCCCAGGCGTACTCTAAAGGAAATATATTCGTGGATGGATTCCATCTCTCTGAGGTAATTAAGAGAAGCGGGGTCGCAAAGAATCACAGGGTTCTTGATATTGCAACAGGCGCGGGATTCCTTGCCCTGGAATTTGCAAAAACAGCAGATATGGTCGTAGGTTCTGATATCACACCCAATATGCTGTTCCATGCATGTGAAAAACAAAGGGATTCGGGATGTGAAAATATACGCTTCATCCTTTCAGATGTCGAATCATTGCCTTTTGGGAACAAGACATTTGATATCGTCTCATGCAGGTTTGCATTCCATCATTTCCCGGAGCCTGATAAAGCATTGCTTGAAATGAAACGCGTATGCAAAACAAATGGCCGCATCGTCCTTGTGGACGGGGTTTCATCTGAAGACCGCGATAAAAGCCTGTTCCATAACAGTATCGAGAAACTTCGCGACCCGTCCCACGTCAGGATATACATGTTAAGTGAAATTAAAAGCATGTTCAATGCTTCGGGAGCGGCAATTGTCGATATAAAACACTGGGACATCCCCCAGGATTTCGATGAATGGGTAAGAAGAGCGGGAACGGATGAAGAGAAAATAAAAGTCATCGAAAATATGATGAAGCGGAAAGATGACAGCACGGGCCTGCGTGTGAAGATAGAAGATGGCAGGCTCGGATTTACGTATGACACTGTCATACTGGTTGCAGATGTTCATAATCGTGACTCTTCGCGTGTTACGTAATATCGTCACGTATAACCCTGTATATTTCAGTTGATCCCCTGTAAACAAGTTTATAATTGGAGGTGTTTGTGAATTTTTTCATACCTACTGGATTGTATTTTTTTATCTCGATTTCACCAACAGCCACATATGAAACGTTGTATTTTTTCAACAATTCCAAAGCTTCGCTATAATTATCCGTATTATAGATTTTATCGACATCACCTATCCGCTGTGAAATTTCTGCCCAGTCATTTCGCCATACGACCTCATGCCCCGACCAGCCAATAACAGTAGGCAAACCTGTATAAGCCGAAAGACGCGATGTATCCTGGTAACTTTCACCCGGAGCTTCAAGTATTACAGGAGTACCATTGATATTCTTATCGAGCCAGAAAATAGCATCATAGATGCCGTAGTCGAATTTTTTCATAAAAGCCAGGCCATCAAGACCCGGGCTCTGGCTGAACCTTTCGGCTTTTGCATACGTGCCCGTATAAATGTAAATTGAATTGAGCGCGACAAGAACAAAGAGAATCAGCATCACTATATTTTTCATGCTGTACTTTCTTTTATACAGGTCAAAAAAGGCGTAAGCGCAGGCCAGGCTCCAGAGTATCCATACCTGGATATAGAATTTAAATACAGTATTCATCCTTTCCCACTCGCCGCCAAGCAGGTCATCCAGGAAGAACAATTCACAAAATACGAGGATGCCAAGCCCCATGAGTATCAGCGCTGATACAAAGAGCCTGTGCATGTCGTTATTCTTATAAAAAGAATACATATTTACGCAACAAAGAAAAGCAAGAGGAGCAAATATAGAGAGGGTCTGGAAGTTTGGGACGAAATAAAGTAAGATGCTCGATAAAGCCAGCAAAAGCAGTATCAGTTTTTTATTCTTTATCTCGGGTAGATTGATTAGCATGAATGAGAATATTAAAAATAAAAACAGGTTATATACAACTAAAAAGTTAAGCAATGCTGTTCTTTCCACAACAGGTTTTATACCCTGGATGCTTGCAGATTTAAATTCGATGATATAAAGAAGGAACATCAACAATCCAAGCAATAATATCGAAAAACCAGTACCAAGGCTTCTTAGCAGGCCGATAAGTCTTGAAGCTACTGAGGATACAGGTTTTGACCCTATCGTGTACTTAATCAGGATAACCAGGATAAAAAATGCCGCGTAGGTAAAATAATCCCATGAATTGATTGCAAAAAGCGACCCTATACCAAGACCCAAAAAAATAACTGGGAGCCAGGAGATTTTTTTTGCAAAGTAAAAATCAAGGATCAATGTAATCGCAAGAAGCACGAACGGGATGGCGATCACATGGGCATGAAAATCCCCGAATATGAAACTAAAATATGGGAATTCGTTGATAGTGTAAGGGATTATCCTTGATGCCCCCCAGTAGTCTATGATATCGGGTACACCGCCCCAGGGGCTTTGCGATATACCAAGTATATGGGCCGATACTACCGCAGCCGGAAAAAGGTTTCCAGCGAAAACAAGCATGAATATAGCAAAAATGCCCGCTTTTTTGCTGCGTGTCAGATTATATCCGATCCCAAAAGCTGCGCCTGCTGCCAGGGCCGGCAGGAGGGACATTCCTATATTATATGCTATATATCCCGGAGTTCCTGCAAATTTCGTAATTGTGGCAATGGCAAATGTCCCGAAATAATAATACATGTTCACTTTAAAACCTGAAAGCCACGCATCATTCGGCGGGAAAGAGCTGCTTCTTAAGATTTCATTTATATGCATGAAATCATTCACTTTCTCACCGCCGTGTATCTCCGGATTGTATGACCGTATTATCAGGAAAAACAGGAACACAAGGATAAAGATTAATTCATTTCTCAGGAAGAGCCTCCTGTCTGTGCAGGTTCCTGATTTCAGATAAAGATAACCTGAGAAAAGACATAATAGCAGGAGAGCGAGAAATATCTCAACCCTGCTGTAACCGATGGCGTATGAAAGTATCCACGATATATAAGAAAACAGGAGAATACCAAGTATCTTTGAAACAGAATAGCCGCGGTCAGGAAGATTGCGGCAAACAAAAGAAGTTATGGGAAGGGAAATAATGCCGAGGAACAACACAAAAAAGTACCAGGTCGCTACATACAGTATTTCACCCATTTTTCATCCTCAACCGTTTATTCCCGAAGGAATTCCAACCACAATCTGAATATCTGGGAACCCATCCCAAAAACGTCTTTAACCAGATTAACTTTTGTGGTACCGCCGTGTTTCCACTCAACCGGGAATTCCTTTACCCTGTAGCCCGCACGCTGAGCCCGGACGAACAATTCCGTATCCCAGAACCAGTGGGTGTCTTTTACAGTATCCATTATCTCAAAAAGCGAGTCGCGCTTAAAAGATTTAAAACCGCACTGGTGATCATAGAGCCTTGAACCCAGCATTGTTCTTGTCAGGAGATTAAAACCCTTGCTTGCAAACCCCCTCTTAAAGGGTCTTTTAACATTGCTTTCAGGAAGCATTCGCGAACCTGTGGCAAAATCGTAATTCTCACGTATGGATTGGACCAGTTCCCCTAAATGCTTCATGTCAGTGGCCAGGTCAACGTCGATATATCCGAGGATTTCTCCTTTTGATGATGAAAACGCACGTTTAAGAGCTCTCCCCCTTCCCTGCCTCTCATCTGAATGCAGATGCACAACGAAATCATATTTATTTGCAAGGGCTTCGCTTATTTTATCGCAGCCATCTTTGCTTCCGTCCTCAGCGATTATTATCTCAAATGAAGGGGTTATCCCGCGAAGTGCCGCTGCTGTCCTTTCTACTGTACTTTCTATCCGGGCTGCTTCGTTGTAAGCAGGAAGGACGATTGAAACTTCGGTTATTTTAATGCCTCCATATCATTCTTTTGATTGCATGGGATATAAGCTTATTTAGTTGATATTCTGATAACTCACACGATTATTTCCCCAAACGCAAAATTGGGCTTGACATCCCTTATCTTTATAGTAACAGTCTCACCCTGTTTCGCGCCTTTCACAAATACCACAAAATCACTGATCCTGGCTATGCCATCCCCACTGGCCCCTATATCTTCAATGACCACGGTATATTCTTCATTCATTTTCACTATCCCTGGCAGTAATTGCTTCCCTATCACATATATCTCCGCACTCTGCTTTCGCGACGCTTCGGGGGAGAAAGCCTGTGACTTCACAAAAGACTGCCGCACTTTGTTTATAAAACCGGGGAACATATCCCCCTGGAAAACCTTCACTGCAAATCTTCCCCTGGGTTTTAAGATTTTCCTTGCACACTCAAGGGCCGAGGTTGCAAGATCGATAGAACGCGCATGGTCGTAGCTCCAGTTCCCGGACAGGTTCGGGGCTGCGTCACAAATCACAACGTCAGCGCCTTCTTTCTTGATCTTTGCCCTGATCTTTTCAATTGTGGTGTCAAGGCGGATATCCCCTTTAATGGTCTCAGCGCCTTCTATTTCCCCGATTGGAAGTATGTCCACTCCAACAACAGTACCGCCTGAGAGTTCCAGCGCGACCTGTAGCCATCCGCCTGGAGCCGCACCAAGGTCAACTACGGTATCCCCTTTCCTTATCAGGTTGAACTTTTCATTAATCTGCTTGAGCTTAAAAGCTGCGCGCGAACGGTAACCCTCCTTCTTGGCTTTCCTGTAAAAATAATCCCTGCGATCCCGCGGCATTTATTTAGTCCCTATATATACCCACTGGTCATAAATCCCTTTACTGTCAGTATTATCAATTATATTCCCTTTGATCCCGCTTTTTTCAAGTGCCTTCCCCAGAATCTCTATCTCTTCTTTCTTATACACTGTCAAAAGCATCATCCCGCCAGGTCTCAGGATTTTAGCTGATTCTTCCATTATCTTTTCCCATAGTTCCTGGTTATATGAGTAAATCATGCCAAGCATAAAACCAGCTATCGTATCAAACGAGTTTTCAGCAAAAAACTGGGAAAGTCTCGTGGCATCAAGAACTATCGTCTTCTTCGGGTCAAGAACATTATGTTCAAGCCCCTGGCATATCTGGCATTTATCATTATCCACAGCCAGTGGTGCATATCCCTGTTCATGGAGCGGCAGGGTTGACATGCCGTTGCCGCAGCATATTTCAAGAATATCCCCCTTGAGTTCATATTTATTTAGCAGTTCTTTTAACCTGAAATTGCGGCTTTCGATATATACCATTTCGTAAGGCTCCTTTGAGATACGGCAATCCTCACACAACTGCCTGTCCAGAAGTGCATGGGAATAATATTCGATAATTGCGTCGTTTAATTCTTTTGACAACGTCTGGCGATACGTCCCGATGTTCAAATTCCCTGCTATTTTTAAAAACTTCCTGCTGTTTTCACCGGGGACGGGTTTTGAAGATACAAGGCATGTGAATATGGCCCAGAAAGCCGGGGAATCTTCAGTCTCCTGGTTATACACGGCCAGCCCGGCCATATCCCCGTTTTCATCCTTCAGGCCTATGATTTCTTCATGGCTGCCTCCGGGGATTTGTTCCAGGTAATGCAGCGATAAAGCATTATTTTTTAAAGAAGCATAGCTTTCCTCAACAAAATATACGTTCTCCCCTGCCTGGAGTCCAAAAATATCGTGGATGAGCATTACTATTTTTAATCGCCTTCATCGGGTTCATCATCACGGTAGCTGTTATCTCCTACCATGGCGGCGCTGATAGAATCTATACCGTCAAGCCATTCAGCCACAAGCCCTTCAGGTATGTCATCAAGGTCTTTTTCCTTGATTTTCCCGCCTGCAAGTATATTAGCACCGATCTCGGCGATGTTGCCCAACGCAGCTCCCATATGATCCTCTTTTTCAGCCTTGACCGCGCTTTTTATCAATTTATCAAGCGATTTCGTTTTTTCAAAAGCCTTCTCTACGTAACATTCGCAGGATGCAAAGACCCCCATCAGGGATAATTGCGTTGATTCAAGCATTACATCGATATCCTCACTTATCGGTTCTATCTTTTTCAGGACGATCTCTTTTATTTCGACGATATTTTTTAACGCATCTTCCTTCGATAACAGGTTTTTATCAAATTTTGCTATTATTTTCAGACATGCAAGAACAACGTCATCTTCCATATATACAAAAACAGCGCCTTTTTCCTCGTCATCAAGCTTGAAACCGCTTTCTTTTACCTTGTTTATCCAGTTTTGCCACCGTTCTTCAGTATAGAACGGGATTGTAAATTTTGCCTCTTGCATAATTTCTCCATTGTCCTGAAGTCATTTTTAATTTTTGGTCACTTGTCTGTCTCTTAAACCTGTTAATTTTCTTACCCTGTCTATTAATTCATTTTTCCCGAAAGGTTTTGTTATATAATCATCGGCTTTTAATACATGCAGTCCCAGGAACTTATCTATGTTTTGTGCTTTCGCAGACAGGATTGCGATTGGAATCTTCGGTTCCTTTTCCTTCATTTTCCTGAATACATCCCATCCATCCATGTCTGGCATCATAATGTCAAGAAGAACCAGATCGGGTCTTGAAGTGCCGATCTTCGCTAATGCATCCTTTCCACTTGAAGCCTGCAGGGTTCTAAAACCTTCTCTTTCCAGCACCAATTTGACAAGTTCAAGCGTATCAGGTTCATCATCAACTATCAGCACTTTTTTATCTGGTGCGTTCTCTTTCATACATTCTCCGTTCAGGTAATAAAATATGAAAGGTACTCCCTGTATTTTTACTTTCCGCCCAGATCTTACCTCCGTGAGCTTCAATTATATTTTTTGAAACCCATAAGCTCAAGCCTGTACCACCATATTTTCGGGTATCGGATGACTCCAGGTGATAGAATTTATCAAATATGGATTTAAGTTTATCCTCTGGAATACCAACCCCAGTATCGCTTATCTTAATATGTGCGTAATCTTTCTCTTCGTTGGCTGTTATTTTTATTTCTCCTTTTATTGTAAATTTGATAGCATTATCCAGAATATAAGAGAGAACCTGTGTCAGCCTGTTCCTATCGCCTTCAATTGTCAGGGAAGGCGATATTTCGATAGACACCGGGATATTCTTTATCGACGACATGCCTCTCATATCTTCTGCAGCCAGTACCGCTATGTCATATATAGATAACATTTGTATGTCGAGCTGAAGATTACTGGACTCGATAAGAGTCGAATCAAGCAACCTGTTTATTAGCATGGATAAACGTTTTGAATTCCGAAGGATTATCTCAAGTTTCTGTCTCTGTTCTTCAGTGATATTTTCATCAAGCATAAGCTCTGTATACCCCATGATCGATGTTAGCGGTGTCCTGAGTTCATGTGACATGTTTGAAAGGAAACTGTCTTTCATTCGAAAAAGTTCCTTGAGTTTCATATATGTCAGCTTCAGCTCGTCATAAGAATCTTTAAGTTCTTCTTCAAGTTTTTTCTGGCTTGAAACATCTTTTATAACTGTAATGACCCTTTCAACATTGCCATTTTTGTCTTTGAGAGGTATTTTGGCAGTGCTGGTAAAAATGAGTTCGCCATAATACTCTATCTTTTCTTCACTCATGAAAGTTTCTCCGGTCTCGAATACGTGTTCATATTCCATATCTATATGTTTTGCTTTCAATATCGGGAAAGCTTCAAAGAGGTTCATATTCAGTATTTGTTCTTTCTTAAACATACCCCTGCTCAGGTTAAGCAACTCTTTATTAATAGCCAGGATCTTCATATCCTTATCAATCACATGGATTGCCAGGTTAACATTGTTTAAGATTTCTTCGTTAAAATCTTTTAAGTATTTTATATTATTATAAAAAGAGATATTTTGTATTGCTACGCCGACCTGGTTTCCGATTGCAGAAAAAAGTTCCTGATATTTAGGTGAAAATGTACGAGGCTCACTGTTATATAATTTTATTATGCCAAGAACTTTATCTTTTGATCTAAGAGGTATGTCCAGACATAAAAAACCGACAGACCTTTCATGATTGTCTGTACCTGTAGTTTTTTGCATATTCTGGAGAAACAGGGCATCATTTGATTTTATGACATGTGGCAGTGTTTTTCCTGAAACATTCTCATTTATTCCGATATGAATTCTCAGGTTGAAGTTCCCGCTGTTCTCATCCATGATATATGCTTCCCCGCTTTCCATCTTTGCAAGACTTAACAGATTTTCAAGTATTTGCAACAGTAGTTTATCCAGATCAAATGTATCACTTATACTTTTGGATATTTCATTAATTACTGTAAGCTCCCTGTTTCGTGTCACAAGCTCTTCTTCAAGCATTTTTTGTTGTGTTATGTCTCTTGAGACAAGTATTATATTTATGAGATTTTTTTTATCTGAAAAAAAAGAAGCGTTCAACTCCAGTATTTTTTTAGTACCGTCAGAATATGTTTCATGTACTATCCTGATAGGATTTTTTGTTTCCAGTATTCTGTTAACCGGGCATTCCTTTTTTTCCTGCCATGTTGCTACATCTTTAAAGATCAGGTCATGGCAGGTTTTTCCCAGTACCTCGCGTTCACTCATACCAATCATTTTCAGAAAGGATTTGTTCGTCCTGATGATTTCATGGTTCAGATTTATGACTATTATCCCGTCCTCAATACTATTAAACAAGGTTTCAAGATATTTTTGTGCAGTCTCTACTTCTTCTTTTGACGCAACCAAGTCTGTAATTTTCTGGTTCAACCTCGCAGCCATTCCATTGAAGGTTCTGGCAAGATCGCCAAGCTCGTCTTGTGAGGTAATTTGAATTTTCTGGTCAAGAATCCCGTTGTTTATCCTGTTCGCCCCTTCTGTAAGTTCCAGGATGGGCCTGGTCAGCCATCTACCGATGAAATAAATAAACAGGCCTCCCAGAGACATTGCCGAAAGGGATAGTAAAAGTAATTTCCGTGACGCATCAAGAATCTGTAATCTCACCCTGTTCTCGGACACCCCGATATGGACGTAACCGATGTTTTTGAAAATAGGGACACTAAATTCATGTATAATCCCTTTTTCAGTATCAAAAACATACTCTTTCATTTCATTTGAAGGTTTACTCATGTCCTGGAGAGCTTCCGGGAACCCTCCCTCAAATGTGTTCACCAGGATTATTCCCTGAGAATCTACAACATAAATATATTCTATATCATGGTAATTTTCCCTCAAAGAATCAATAGAATCCCTGATACCCATTATGTCATTTACGAGTATCGGGTCTGTAATTTCAGATGCAAGGTTATTGGCTAATAAAAATCCCCTATCGCGGAACTCACCTTCAATGATACCGGCCTGGATATCCTGAATGACTAAATATGAACCTGTCATTATCAGGAACATTATAAAAAGAGTCGAGATAATTATCCGGAAGCGCAGGCTTATCATTTTACCCGTCCCCTCATTTCCCTGATAGTATCATAAGCGCTGTCGTTTATAGTAACAAATTTATCGATCATTATATTGGAAAGGATTTCCCTGCCTTTGTCATCCTTTTCCATATTTATGAATATATCTTTAAGCCTTTGCTCTAAAAAAGGGTCAATTTCCTTCGGGACCACAATAGGAGGATTCGCGAAAGCAGGTGATGTTTCGATTATCTGTGTTTTTGATATTATTTCAGGTTTTGTTTTTTTCATGTATTCATATACAAGGCTGTTTACAGCTGCACCATCTGCCAATCCTTCAGCTACTGCAATAATGGAATAATCATGGCTGTAGGTAAAAAAAGAATTATTTTTACCGTTTTCATCCTTTCCAAAGAAAGAATCAGGTGTTTCATTGATCAGAGCAAGCAGATACTCAGGATAGAGCGTTCCTGAACTTGATAAAGGGTCTGTAAAAGCAAATCTCTTGCCACGTAATTGTGAAAAATTATTGTAACTGCTGTTTTTTGGAACGATTATGTATGAATTATATGTTGTCCTGCCGTACATCTGTGGCACTACGAGGAGCTTCATCCCGAAATCTGAATTGCCCTCAACGTATGGACCGCTACAAATGAAAGCAAACTCGATTTCTTTATTCCTGATAAGTTCGTTTATTTCCTGGTATGTATGTCTTTGTATGATTTTGACAGGCCCGTTGATTTTTATTGAGATATACCGGATCATTTCTTCATAGTAAATATATGACTCTTTAGGAGAAATGACCGGTCCAATGGCGACTTTGACCGCAGGGTCGCCCTCCCTGATATCCGGCTCCTGTACCATGCTCAGGTTGATTTTTTTTTCAGGTTTTTCGACGCAACCTGAAAATAATATTAATAATATAAAAATTATTAAATATCTATTGTTCATGGATGTTATCCCTTAATAAGTTCTTTTATTACCCATCCCCAATATTTTATTGATGCGATTAGTCCTAAAGTTAGACCGATTGAAAAAAAAGAATATCCTATCAGTTTAGCATTTTCCAAATCCGGAAGGATCATTATAATAGAACCAGAGAGAGTGAAAAACATACCTGCATAATAGATATAATAATATTTTTTCATCCCCATAACTTCACCAAGTCGTTTACTTAAAACACTTAAAAAATAAAGTATTAACGTAAATAAAAAGAAAGATAATGAATCTATTATTTCCGCTTTAATACTCATTTTTTACTCCGAACATTATCCTGTAAAGATAATAGCTTGCAGCAAAAGAAGCGACAGCCCCGGTAAATTGAATCAACTCGGATACAAGCGTATTGAATGAAAAAAGATGAACACTGGCTACAAAAAGAATAAAAATAGGAATTATATACATATAATAAAATGTTTTTTTTTCGAATTTCTTTTGATAAAATGCCGCTATTGCTGCAACAAAGACCATTATGAAACTCGCGGCAACCCATGAGTATATTTCAATAAATGTACTGAATAATGTTTCTGTCATATCCGTTACTTCTTAAAAGCTTCCACAAAAGCTTCAGAAAATGCCCTGATTGGACTGCCTGACAACAATCCTGAGTATTCTGTGAATGGAAGTCTTATCTCAACACCTTTTCTGCTGACAATAAATTCCCTGATCTCCTTGTCATGATCGCTGCTTTTCATCTTAAGCACGGACATAGCTTTTCGCATCTCGCTCTTTATTTCCACATACCGCAGCAATATGATGACATCCATTTTTGGTGAAATACCTGAGTATGTAATCTGATCCGTGTCTATCAGGTTTGAACTCTCATTCGTATATATAGCAGTTAGATTTTTATTTCTTAAATTATTGATAAAAGCTCCCAGGTATTCAGGAAATGATATAAACTGGGGCATCATTCTATTAAACCTTGATATACCATCAACCAGCAAGCGCCTGGCCTTGATTTTTTCAATCGTTTCATCTATTTGCATCGCAAGTTCATGAGCGTCAAATTCAAGTGGATTTATAAATTTTAGCAAGTTTTTATTTTCAAAGTCCTCTAAATTCCATCCGAACTGTTTTGAATTCTCACGTATCTGGACAGCATCCTCCTCAAATGAGATTATAATGCCGGGTTCTTGTTTTAATAAACCATCAAAAATAAATTGTGTTCCGATTATAGTCTTACCCATCCCGCTTGAGCCCGAAAGCAGTATTGAAGACCCTCTTATAAAACCTCCGCCTGTCATCAGGTCCATTCCTTTTATTCCGCATGAAAGCCGTTCTATTGATACTGTTTTCCTCTCACCCGGGGATAACCTGGGAAATACCGTAAATCCATCTTTTGTTATTTTGCACGAATGCTTGCCCCCCTGGAAATCCTGCCCTCTCATTTTGAGAATATTGATATAGCGAACATTATTATCGTAAAAAGGCTCATAATCAATATAAATAACACCATCAACCAGGTAACTTACGGTGCTTTTGATAAGCTCCTCCTGGGTAAATTCACCAGTCAGCAGGACAAGGGAGTTCCAGCTTTTCATGCTTGTGAAAAATTCATAATAGAACTGGCGCCGGGATTCTTCATCCATTCCCATTGTAAACACATTCACAGGGTCGATAACAATCCTGTCGGGCTTGATAGTTTCCACGTTTTCTTCCATTTCATCTATAATCGCTTTCGGCCCTTTATGAAGTATTTCGATATCGATAGGAACATACTTTACATTACCCTTTCCCAGGAATGAGAAATTGTAAAATGAGAATCTTGACATGAAATTATTAATCATGGCAATAGGCTCTGAAAGCGAGGTAATGTACATGCAGACTTCTTCATTTTTTGCAGCTTTGAAAATCGATTGCATTGCAAATGTGGTCTTTCCTGTTCCTGCGGTTCCTGCGATTAATAGTATCGATGGCCGCAGGAAACCTCCTTTTAACACTTTATCAAGACCACTTATGCCTGTAGCAACCTGCTTCATGATATCACTTTGTTGGTAATAATTTTCAAATTATAACAACTTTTCTATTTATTATCACGGTTTTTGGCGATATTTCTTCAGTACGCGCCAAGAGCCTGATTTATTTTTTCGGCTGCTTTTGCGACCTCGACCAATATTAACCCAAGGACTGCATCAGGTGTTGTCATAACTACGAGGATCGCCTTGGGTCCTGCCCCTGTTGCAATAATTTTTGCATGCTTTGATTCAACAATCACCCTGTCCGGGATGCCCTTTCCAAGCTCGGCGGTTGCGGTTTCACCTGCTCCGAGCATTGTAGCCGACATTGCGCAAAATATCTCTGTGTTCTGCTTTTGAGGTACATTTGAATATATTAGCAAGCCGTCCCTGCTTGCTATTGCCGACGCTTCAATACCCCCTGTATGCTTAAGGTCGGACATTATCTTTTCAAGAACTTCTACAGTCGTCATTTATTCCCCGTTGAATTATTTATAACCGAGTATACATTCATTTGAATATTTGCTATAGGATACTCTTATTAGTGTGTTATGGCTGAGAGGTATATTAAAGTTTGTGATGATGAAAGCAATATTGCTTGATTTAAGCAATGACACAATATTTAAGTATATAAGTAAGTTATGCCTAAACGGATAACAAGATTTGACAGGTAGTGATGGAGCGGAAAAATGACACGGGATAATGAAGCGAAGCTGGATAATAGAAATAATTTACAGGACTTACTTCGCCTTGTGGTATGCTCCGACCTGCGAAAGAATTTGCTTATAACTCTTAATAAAGGGGTGCAATCACTCGGCAGTCTCCGTGACGGGCTGAATATAAGTTCTACGACAGCTTTGCATGCATTGAAAGAGCTTGAGAAAAGCAGTCTTGTTTTTAAGGATAGGGATAAGAACTACGCACTTACCAATATCGGAAGGATTACAGCCCTTAAACTTCTGGACTTTAGTGATACGATTGAAGTCTTGTATAAGCATGAAAGGTTCTGGCTTGAGCATGATTTGAGCGGGATTCCTCAGCACATTATGATGAAGATTGGATTACTAAAGAATTCAACTCTGGTCGAAAACACATCTACGGATATTTTTAAAGTCCATCGGACTTTCTTAGATTTATTAAAAAATGCAAAAGAAATCCGGGGTGTTTCTCCGTTTTTTATTCCAGAATTTGTATCTTTATTTAAGGAACTAATAATTGAAAACAATACCGATATTCACCTTATACTGACAAATGAAGTATATGGGAAGTTAGATAAAGAATTCTTGGAAAAAATATGTTCAGATAATAATTACAAATTTAAGCTAAATATAATTAAACAAAATGTGAATATTGGCTTCACTGTTACAGATTATTTCTTATCAGTCGGTTTTTATCTTAACGACGGAACATATGACTTTTCTAAGGATTTAATATGTTATGACAAGGAAGCACGTGATTGGGGGTTGGAATTATTTGATTATTACATCAAACTTTCTGACAAAGTTACTTTCTAAAAAAGAAATACTGAGTATAAATATATATTTTATATTGCATAAGATTATATCATTCCTAGCAATCAGTTCTCTTTTTATAGCAACTACAGGATTTTTACTTCCTTATTTCTCTTTTTTGCTCTATGGTATAAAAGCCAATTATAACTTACTTCTCGCCTCGTTTCTTTGTATGTACGCTATATATAGTCTAAATAAGTTATCAGATTTAAAAGAGGATGCAATAAATACGCCTGACAGGGTCGGATTTATTACTAAATATAAGAATTATGTTGCCATTTCTGTAATAATATCTATATTTTTATCTCTTTTTTTATCTTTTATAGTGAATCCGTATGCCATTTTTATTATGCTATTTCCTTTTTTAATGGGTATATTATATAG
>VEPN01000016.1 GCA_012026835.1 Candidatus Methanoperedens sp.
TATATCTATTAACTGGCGAGCAAAACCATTAACCTCACTAGCGGTTATTCTAGAACTCATATCTCACACAACCACAGCATCAGGGCTTACGGTTTCAGCAATGGCAGATAATAATCACTACGAAACAGGATTAAAAGTTACAGACGAAGAAATCGAAAAACTCAATATTATGCGAAATGAATTTCACGGCGAGTGGAATTACACAATAAAACCACAAAGTGCTCTTCTATAGATAGTCAAGTTATTTATGAATGCCCCCTTAGGGATATATCTTATGATAAAGCATATTCAATGAAATTAAAGATAAAGTCGGTGAATATTTCATAGAGTATAAATTTTGTAAAACGAGTAGTAAAATGGTTAGAAGACAGAAAAATCTTTTCCCGCAAAAGAAAAAGCAACAAGTAGAGAGCCTTAGGAATGCTTCTTTATCATGCAGGCTTGAGTTATGAAAAAGCTGGCATGTTTGCAGGTGCAAGCTACGAAGTAGTCAGTGAATGGTATCAGAAAGGAAAGGAACTTTTCGAGGTATCAATTAAGAAAAAGAAAAGAAAACGGATAGCAGTCGATGATAAAGAAATAACAATAAATAGAACCACTATTTTTATTTGGGGAACTGTTGATCTTGATGATGAGAAAACATTGGCTGTATGGGTATCATTTGGAAGAAACGGTTTGGAAGCAAAAGTATTTCTTAAGAAAGTGAGATGTGCCTGTAAAGGGAGATTGCCGAGGATATTCGTGGATGGCAGTACATGGTATCCGTGGGCTATAGCCAAGCAGGCTTTCAGAAATGTACAGTCATATCTTTCTGACCTAGAAGCACTATTGAGCGATTATTTGGTGATATTGAATGGAGAATAAGAAGGTTCTGGAATGGTTTTATCGGGATTTCAAATACGCTCTTAACTGGTTGCACACTTTTTGGGGTTCACTCCAACTTCTTCCCAGTTCCTTGAGGGTAAACCACAATAAAACCTTCATCGTCTGATTTTGAGTTCAATCCGAAATACTCCGAGCTGCTCCTGGCATTCCCGCCCCCGCCATGAAGAGCAATAACTAATGGGATACTGGAATTTTTATCCTATTCTGGAGGAACGTGCACACCATAGAACCTTTCGAGCCCATCATGTTCCAGTGTAAAATCATGATCTCCTGAGCTGTACGCAGATAGATTATTTAATGGTGTTTGCGGAAGATTTTTTATTATAATCCCAAAAAAACATGGTTGCTGAGAAAATCACACTCATCAAGATCAATATTTTTTTATATTCCTGAACATCTGCTTGGATAACTATTACTTACATGAATATATATTTCTGCGGTATTATTGCTTTTATGCCCTCACAATTCTTGAATATATCGAAGGTCTATGCAACATTTAAAAATCAAAAACAATCTATGTCTTCTTCTGCAAGTTCATCCGGCTCATTTCTTTAACACGTTCTAACAGTTTCTCAAGCACTTCTTCGTCACCCGGATGCTCAGATTCGATCATTTTCCTGAGCCTGAGTGGGACCCCGTCCATCCTGTAAGCAGTACCTCCGGCTTCAATGCCGCAGATAGCCGTAGGTATGACCACATTGGCTATCTCAGTCGTCGGATTCCAGTGAGGATCTATCTGGATGACCGGGATTTTTGCAAGATGGCGCACTGAATTTGCAGGGAAATGCGCGGCTGCATCAGCGGCAATGATCATCGCAGCGTCCACTTCCTCCCTGTAAAGTACATCATTGGCTGATGTCTCACCCGGATTATAATAAGGTGCACCCCGTGAGAAATCAACTGATGTGGGAAAACCGGTCTCCCAGGTGCAAACCTGGTTGAACCCTGTCACGTTATAATGGCCGCGCATAGGCATGATCACGAATTTCGTAAACGAGTTCAATTCCGTGACCAGCGATATTGCATTATCAATATTTTTATATCTTGCTTTGCTCTGGGTGAGTCCCATGCCAAAAAACATCACACCGAACTTAGCAGACTTCAGTGTATCTATGATTTTTATGAGTTGTTCTTTGTTAACATTGCCCACTTTCTCAGGTACAACGTCTGCATGGCCTGAAAGTATCGCCCTGAGCGCAGAAATCACAAGGTAATCGCTTCCCTGCTCCACTTCCACATATTCATCTGCCACGCCGGCAGTATGGGTTTTTCGTATATCGACAGTAATGACCTTGCGCCCCTTTCTTCCCTTCTCTGTGAAAAATCCCCTGGCAAAACTTGAATAACGGCTCATGTGCCTTGGATGGGCTTGCACCGGATTACACCCCCAGAAAACGATAACATCCGAGCGGTTCTTTATCTGTCCGAGCGTGGCGCTTGGCATACCTTTCTCGTGAACTGCAAGCCCTGTGGGGCCGTGGCACACAGATGAAGTATTATCAATGATCGCGCCGAGTTCTTCAGCCAGGAGAATACCTTTTTCATGCACTTCGCATGATGCTGAAGCCCAGCCATAAAGGAGCGGCCTCTTTGAACCGAGAAGTCTCTTTGCGGCTTCATCGATAGCCTCGTCGTAAGATACTTCCCTGAAATCCTCATTCTTATCAAACCGGATCAAAGGTTCTTTTATCGTGCGATGTGTCCCTATATTTTTCGCACCGAGCCTGCATTGCCCCAATATTTTTGCTGAACCAAGTATGCAGGCATGTTTTGCTTCAATTATCCTGTTATCCTCAACTACGACCGTGATATCATCGCATAAACAGCCGCAAAAAGGGCACAGGGCATCTGTTATAATAGTTTTCATTAAATTAACCTGTGACTTTCAATTCGTCCAGCAGTTTTCTTATTCCGGTCACAGGCTTCCCATGCTCATCCGTAATAACCTGTTTCGCAGGTGGATATCCGGGATAATCAGCTACCGTCTGCGATATCCTTTCCTGGTAGGTGGACACAAGCTCATTCTGGTAGAACACACCTATCGGTATCCTGTCCCCCCACTCATAGGCTCTGGCCAGTGCTGCCAGCGTCTTTGGAATAGTTTCCTCAGGATTACGCACTATCCCGTCGTAACCGGTTTCCTCAAGCCTGTACAATCTCGGTACAGGTTTTCCGGTAACAGGGTCTATCCGGTCTTCACCGTTATACCATCCCTTTGTGTTAACGTCATTATAAGTGGGACACCACTGCTGAACCACTACAAGAGCCATTCCTTCATGTTTGATGGCTTTTTTTATTGTTTCTTTAAGGTGTCCCACATCATAACAATAGCTCCTGGCTACGAACGTGTATCCCGTTACAAGTGCCAGGGTTAAAGGATTAACCCCTTCGTTGATATTGGGTTTTGGAAGAGCTTTTGTCTTTACGCCAAGCTTAAGTGTGGGCGATGCCTGCCCCTTTGTCAGTCCATAGACACCATTATCATGGATTATATAGGTCATATCCACATTCCTTCTCCCTGTATTGACAAAATGGCCTGCCCCTATCCCCAGGCCGTCCCCGTCACCCCCGTGTACAATCACTTCAAGTTCCGGATTTGCCAGTTTTGCTCCTGTGGCAAAAGGAAGCACCCTTCCGTGCAGGGTATGGACGCCGTATGCATTCATAAAGTGCGGTGTTTTCCCGTGGCACCCGATGCCTGAGAATACGGCCACGCGGGAAGGCTGTAACTCCAGCTCGGCAAGTGCCATCTGCAAAGATGCCAGTATGCCAAAATTCCCACATCCGGGGCACCAGTCATTGAATGCATTACTTCTGTAATCAGCAGGTTTAAGAGCCACCTGTCAACACCTGCCTTGTCTGGGCTTTGTCCTGCATGATAAGAAGGAGTGCCTCATATATCTCGTCTGCTGACATGGGTCTTCCGTTCCATTTCAGGATAAAATAATCCATTGGAATGCCTGTTTTTTCCCTGATTATACCTGCGAGTTGCCCTGAATAGTTTCCCTCAACCGCGATCTTCTTTGTAGCTCTGTTCAGGACTTTTTCAATATAGTCCTTGGGTAAAGGATGCGGTATACGCACCTGCAGGAAATTTATCTTCCGGCCATCCCTGCGCAACATATCCATTGCTTCAAGTATTGCACCCTTGGGTGAACCCCAGCTTACGATGGTTACAGGCGCATCCTCATCCCCGAAAAAATTGACCCGTTCCTCTACAGGGATTTCATGGTCAGAAGTCTCAAGTTTTTTCATACGCTTCGCGACCATGCGGGTCCGCATCATGGGTTCCTCTGTTTTTTGACCTGACTCCGTATGTTCATTGCCTGTGTACCAGAATATTACACCAGGAGTTCCAATAGGGAGACGGGGGGAAATGCCGGAGTCCGTGAATTTAAACCTCTGGTACGTTCCTGAAATATCAGCTTCAGTGAGTAACTGTCCCCGGTCTATTCTAACACGGCCGGGATCAAACGTCTTATAACTCTTATTACTGTTGGCCAGTGCCTTGTCTATAAGATGGATAACAGGCGTCTGGTAACGCTCTGCATAATTGAAAGCTTGAGCTGCATCATAGAAGCACTCTTCGATATCGCCGGAGCACAGTACAATCCTGGGGAACTCGCCGTGCGATGCATGAATTGCAAATCTCAGGTCATCCTGGCCGTGGCGCGTGGGCAGTCCAGTAGATGGCGCACTGCGCTGGTAATAATTAACGACGACCGGAACTTCGTTCATGCCTGCCCAGCCCAGGCCTTCGGCCATTAGTGAGAAACCCGGTCCTGAAGTGCTTGTGGCAGCTCTTACTCCAGTGAGCGCGGCGCCTGTGGCCATGGTGATGGCAGCAATCTCGTCTTCGGTCTGGATGACGATTATTGCTCCGGCAGGTCCTTTCCCTTCGGGCTCAAGAATTTGTTTCTCTTCAAGATATTCGCTTTCATCACCCGCAGGTGTGATGGGGTAATATGTCTGGATGCGGCATCCCCCGGCAAGCTTTCCCAGCGCCACGGCCTGTGTTCCCTGGAGGAATATTCTCTCTTCATTGGTCTCTACTGTTTGAAGTTCGAAGCCTGCGCCTTTAAAATTATTTCTTGCGTAGTCATATCCTTTGTTCAGCGCGACAAGGTTCGTTGAAATGATATCTGGTTTTTTACCGAATATCATTTTAATGGCCTTCTCGGCATATTTTTGTTCGTAATTTACGATGCCAAAGGATACACCCAGGGTAATTACATTGATTATCCTTGTGATCCTGCTGAGCTGTTCTTCCCCTATTTCCTTACCTACTTCTTTTAATATCTCAAGATAGGGCAGGGCATATATCCGCACGTTGTTTTTTTTGACTTCTGACAGGAGGTCTCCAACTGTCCGGGGATGTATTCCTTTTTTATCCAGGGTCTTATTGAACTCTTCAAAGAATGAAGAAGAGAGTGAGGGAATACCGGATATTTTTGTTCCAAGCATATCTGTATCGCATATTATTCCTCCGCCAGGCACTACTTCCCATGCGTGTCTCACAACACTTTCAGCATCAAATGTGCATAGCATATCTACATGGTCATGAAGTGCCCCTATCTCCTTCCGGGAGACCCGGATATGAAAGTAACTGTGCAATCCTTTGATATTAGATGAATATTCCCGTTTTCCATAGACATGAAGCCCACCGTAGCAGCATGCACGCGCAAAGATATTGGCACTTGAATCCACACCGCTTCCCTGTGGTCCGCCCGCCATCCAGATAAAGTCATCTCCCATAATTTTTTATTGGTTCGAAAAGTTAAGTAGTTTATGGTATTCTATCTTAAAAAATTTTAAAGGCCTATTTCTTTCCAGATACTATCCACACGCGTTTTTACCCCATTATCCATCTTTAAGGCTTCAGGCCATTCCCTCATGAAGCCCTCATCTTTTCCTTTCCTTGTGGCATCTATACCCATCTTTGATCCAAGATTAGCAAGGGGCGAAGCATGGTCAAGGGTATCGGTCGGCGCTTTATCTATCAGGGTGATATCCCTGACCGGGTCCATGCGTGTGGTTGTTGCCCACAGCACCTCTCCCATGTCCTGGACATTCACATCGCCATCAAGGACGATTATAGTCTTTGCAAACATCATCTGTCCCATACCCCACAGGGCGAACATTACCTTCCTGGCATGGCCGGGATAACGTTTTTTTATGGATACGATGCAAAGGTTATGGAAAACAGCTTCCACAGGAAGGTTGATGTCCACGATCTCGGGAAGCTGCATTTTCATTAACGGAAGGAATATCCTTTCCGTGGCTTTTCCCAGATATGCATCTTCCATAGGTGGTATACCGACAACAGTAGCGTGATATACCGGGTTTTTGCGGTGTGTGATGCAGGTTATATGGAACACGGGGAACTCATCTGCAAGAGAGTAATATCCTGTATGGTCGCCGAACGGCCCCTCAACGCGCCGTTCCTTTGCATCCACATACCCTTCAAGGATGATCTCGGCATGGGCTGGAACATGGAGGTCAACGGTCTCGCATTTTACAAGCTCGACATTCTTTTTCCGCAGGAACCCCGCAAACATCATCTCATCAATGTTATCAGGCAGGGGCGCCGTGGCTGAATAAACAATAGCAGGGTCTGCGCCTATTGCGACAGCGACTTCTATTTTCCCGCCTGTATCGGCATAATCCCTTGCCCCGTGTTTGTGGATGTGCCAGTGCATTCCTGTTGTCCTGCCATCATAGACCTGCATCCTGTACATGCCCACATTCTGTTTCCCGCTTAAGGGATTCCTGGTAAATACAAGCGGCAGGGTAATAAAGCGGCCCCCGTCCCCGGGCCAGCATTTCAGTACAGGGAATTCATCAAGAGAGAAATTGTCCTTGAGAACAACTTCTTTGCAAGGTCCTGAATTTACATATCTGGGTGCAAAGGATGTAAGTTCACTTATCTGAGGAAGCATCTTAATGCCCTCCCATATGCCGGATGGCGCTTCAAGCTGCAGGAGTTTCTGTATCCGCGCGCCTATTTCATCGAGTTTATCGACCGCAAGGGACAGGCACATGCGCTCCATTGTCCCGAAAGCGTTTGCAAATACCGGTACCTTATAGCCCCTGACGTTTTCAAATAACAGCGCAGGGCCGTTTTTTTTTACTACCCTGTCCAGTATTTCCGTTATCTCAAGCTCGGCACTGACTTCTGTTCTTATACGCCTGAGCAGGCCTTTTCTTTCAAGAACTTCGATGAATTCCCGTAGATCTTTATATGCCACTATACGACCTCAGGGGCGCTGCTCTGGGCTTCAATGGATTTAATCTTTAGCATTGAGTTTGCCTTTGCAAGGCACGCCCTGTGGATATATCCGATCTGCTTTTTCTTCCAGTTCTTGGATTCGTTGCTCATCCCTTCTGAGGGCTCGTATATTATAAGCATGTTTTTAGCATCCTCAGGGAACATCAATTTCACAAAATCGTTACATATCAGGCATTTTTTCCAGCGGGTGTATTTTCTTTCTGCCATAGTAGTTAATGCGTTACGGAAATATATAAGCATGACGTTATGGCAATTTTCTGGTTTGCAGGGTGATTCTATATTCTCTAAAAAATAACCCTCACTCCATTACTTCTTTTCTCAACAGCAAATACGCCGTCCCCAGCCCCGCTATCCCGTACGCAAGAAGCGGCATCAGGTATCCCGAAAGCACATCCAACCCTTCCTGGTATATCAGCACCGAGCCGAGCGCTTTTATCCCCATCGTTATCGGTAGGGCATTGCCCAGGCTGATCATCAACTGCGGCATGGTCTCGAAGGGGAAAAAGACCCCTGACAAGAAAAGCATCGGGATGCTTAGCACGAGAGTCAGGAGCATTGCGGTGTTCTCAGACTCGGCAAACGTTGCAAGCGCCATCCCGATGCCGATAAAAGCTGCGGAATAAACAAGGATGACAAGGAATAACTGAGGAAGCTGGTCCACCGGGATTACAATCCTGTAGAACACGAAGGCGACAACTACCATTATAATCCCCTGGAGCATCGCAATAAGGATGAGCGCCGTTGTCTTTTCAAGTATGAATCCCCGCAGTGAAAGCGGGGTCATCAATGTCCTTATCAGCGTCTTCTTTGCCCGCTCCTGGACTATGGTTATGGATGCAAGGAGAAACGATATGAACATAAGGACAATAGAGATTATCCCGGGCATCAGGAAATCAAGGTTTGTCCTGTCCCTGAACACTGAATCCCGCTCAAGCCTGACAGGGGCGGCTATGGAACCCGGCGACTTTGCCATCACCTCACCCAGCATGTCCTTCGTACTATCAATATCAGAAACAAGAGATACTGTGCTGTTTGAAGTTTCGTTGGCAAGTCCGTCCATCTGGAAAGATACTGCCGCTGACTGGTTCTTGACATTTCCAAGGGCATTGATCGCGGTCTCTATGTTAGATATGTTCCCGTGGATTCTTGAAATCTCAACCACATAATTGATTATTGATCCCTGCATAGCCTCAAGTCTTTCATCCGTTTCTTGCAATTTTTCATGCAATTCAGAACTTTTTTGTGCAATATTTGAAAGGCTGCTGTGCAATGACCTTATTCTGGCGGTCTTTTCAAGCAGCAGAGCCCTTGAATCCTGAACCTGCCTTATGGTGTTTGAAAGGGATATGCACTGGGGCGTTGAGGGCCCTGTGCATGTAGTGTCGTATGTTCCCTGCAAACCCGTCTGGATATCAAGCAGAGTGGCATCTGTAGAATCGATATTATCTATCACAAATTTAAGGTCGTCTCTCAGGGCTGAGGAATCATTGTATATCGAACTTACATTTTTATCAAGTTCCCTGATTTCATTTCTCGTAGCATTGATCTCGATCGCACTTCGCCCCAGGTCTGTTTTCATAAGGTCAAGTGTATTTTTCATCACGCTTATCGAGTCATTGAGGTCTGCCACATCTATATCATCCATCGAAGCAAGCACATTCCGCGTATCCTTGTTGAGCGAACCGATACTTCCATTGACCTGCAGGACGCCTTTTTTTAACGGATCAAGTTCTGCCTCCATCTGTCCCAGACTTTTCCAGAGCTTTGTGATAAAGCCGAAGGTGATCTCATAGGATATCTTTTCTGTAGTTGTCAGGAACACTGTGGATATGACAGGCGCTATCTGGATCTTTGAGTTATCAAGGTACAACTGCATTGCCTGTGTCTCATTTTCAGGTATGAAGATACCGGCGCTGTATTTTCCTTTTCTCACGCCTTCCCTGATAACCGCCGGGTCTTTTGTGTTCTCGTTAACGATTATGAACATTTTGCTTGAGTTCAGCTCTTCAACTATGCTCTTTCCCTGTCCACCGCCAACGCCCAGTTTTACATCCTTGAGACCCTCACCCGGCGCCCCGGAGAAAACCGACCCGATCAATATCATGATTAGTATCGGGGCAATGAAAATCAGGAGCAGGGTCTTCCTGTGGCGGATGTACACTTTCAGGTCTTTCCTGAGAACTGAGCCTGTCAATGCCATGCCTCCCCGGCTGCATGAATGAATACATCCTCAAGGCTTGGCCTCGTTGATTCGATGTTCTTTATCTTCTCATCCTTTGATGCGAAAATCTCAAGAATCTGCTCAAAGGGCAACTCTTCCCTGAGAGTTATTTTTATCCCTTTCTCATCGATATCACAGGATATTACCGCCCCAAGCGATTCAATATTGCTTTTTACTGCATGGTAGTCCCCCGACATGCTTGTTATCCGTATGATCCTTTCCCCGACCTTGCTTTTTAGTTCCCCGGATGTTCCTTCGATTACGATTTTTCCACGGTTCATTATCAGTATCCTGTCACACAGGAGGTCGGCTTCCTCCATGTAATGGGTGGTGATGAGGATGGTGGTCCCTTCTATGTTCACGGCTTTTATGGTATCCCACAGGGCTTTCCTGGAAACCGGATCAAGCCCCACGCTTGGCTCATCGAGGATAAGCACTTCAGGCTTATGGATTAGTGCGCAGGCGATGTTTAACCTTGTCTTCATGCCGCCTGAAAGTGTACCTGCCCTGCTGTTGCTCTTCTGGGACAGTTGCAGCATATCCAGTATCCGATGGCTCCTTTTCTTGATATCGGTTATGGGAACGCCGTATAAAGACCCGAAATACTCAAGGTTCTCGTTCACTGTGAGATCGTCGTAAAAACTGTTCTCCTGCGGGACAATGCCTATTATTGAAAGCACTTCTTTCTTATCAGACACAACATCAAGGCCGCAAATGAAGGCATGCCCCGATGATGGTCTTGACTGGCATGATAGCACTTTTATAAGAGTTGATTTCCCGGCCCCATTGGGCCCCAGGAGACCGAATATTGTTCCTTTTTCGATGTTCAGGGTCGCATTGTCTATGGCTATGAAATCCCCGTAACTTTTAGAGATCGATTTTATTTCTACTATCGGTTCCATTGGTCTCCTATGGTGCCCTATGGCATTCCATGGTATCCTATGATATCCTGTGATTTTTCAGGAATCAAATGACTGGATTTATGCCTGCTCTACAAAGTGTTAATTCTTATTATAACGATAATATTGCGTTTACTATTTAAAACTTTTTTATCGGATTACTGGAAGCATTTTTAAAGTGACGAAGCGCAATATAACCGATGCTTGAGAATATTTTGACAGGCGACGTAACACTTGAAAACCTGCTGATTTTCGTATTTATTTTTATTGTCACGCTTATTGCAGGTAATTTGCTATACGCCCTGGCCAGGAACCTGCTGGATGAAAAGCTTTCCCTCGGCAATTCGAAACTTATAGCAAGAGTAACGCAGTATATGGTGTTCATACTGGGATTCTCTTTTGGCTTGTATTTTGTACTCCAGTCAAAACTTACAGCACTTGTAGCATCGCTGGGTATAATCGGTATTGCAGTCGCATTCGCATCCCAGCAATTGATACAGAATATTATTGCAGGTATAATGATCTCGATAGGGAGGCCGATAAGGCTTGATGACTGGGTTGAGATTGGCGGTTCAGGAATAAGCAACATAAGGGATATTACATTGATGCGGACGATCTTAAGGGATAAGAACGGCAGGTTGTTCTACATCCCAAATTCAGTAATGATGTCTTCGATAATAATAAATTATACAAAATCAGGCTTTGTAGAAGTTCCCGTGCCTTTGAGAGTATCTTTTGGTTCGGATCTTGAAAAAATCAGGAAAATCGTCTTTGAAGTTGCAAATGAACATGCAGATATACTTCCCAATGTATCCTGGAAAGAAAAGAATATTATCACCAAATTATTCGAGTTGCCTGGTATTAAAATGCTGTTCGAGAACAAAATGAATATGAGCATATTCGAGCCTAAGACGCTGGTCTCCGACATCTCGGATTCCGGCGCAACACTCAGCATAAGGATATGGATGCGTAAGATTGAGAAAAAAGACGAGATTATCTCTGGATTCTTAGAAGAGTTATTGAAGAGGTTCAAACAGGAAAATATTGGATTAAAATAAGGTAGGCGGAAAAGCTATCCGCAGAAGATTAAAAGAAGGAGGTATCTGGCTTGACAGGTTGCTTGGGGCGATACTGGTACTCGCAGCAGGATATTATTTCTACCTGGCATCCAGGTGACAAAAAATCCACAGGCTCAGGGGCCAGCCTGAACCTGCTTGTTGGGCTAAAGTTACTTCCTCAATCTATATACCAGGAACAACATTCCAATCAAAGTCGCTATTGGTAGTGCGATTGTCGGGAATTCCGGGACCGAAGTTGGCTCTTGGAGAGTCCTGAAGCAGGTTTCGGGATTACCATCTCCGTCATCATCCCCGGAATCTCCACACTCTTGTGGCCAGTTGATATGAGCAACAATAAGTTCGGAATCAGGCTCACTTGAAAATGTCACGCTCCCTGCTGTGTACGTGCCGCCGTTCATCGGCATATTGTTTGAGTTCCCGTCTCCGGTTTTTCTCCCTATTCTTGCACAGTCACCGCTGCCACAACCGATTTTGGCAGCCCACAGACCATTGTTGCCATTGTAAGTTGCCGTTATCCCAGTAATTGTTGAAGTGTCTGCGTTACCCCCGACTATGGGGTATTTGCATATCATCATCACACCCGGAACTATGCTGTCACCTGTTGATGGCGCAGATTGATCGGATGTCACGACTGATATTACCTTGGTTAATCCCCCGGTCTCTGTGAAGGTAAGCACATCAGGTGAGATTGGGGGGGCTGCATTGTCCACTCCGTTAAAAGCCGGGCAATTGCCAGCTGGACGTGGCTGTGATGTTGCATAAGCAGCGGAAACCATGAAGCTCATCAATACCACCAGGCTCAACATCATTCTGCAGAAACGAAGTCCCGCAGGGTTGAGAGTAAATATTTTTTTTATTTCTATGCTATTATCCATACTTTTCTTCTCCTACCTACTAACTACCATTATTCTTCATTTTAACTATATAAATTTATCGCATCTCAAAAATATTAAAAATATAATAGTTATCATTATTATACGCATGTAAAAATCTATAGTTCCGATTGAATCCATGTATTGTCACGTCGGAATCCCATATGTGAATTTTGGGCAGTAGCATAACTTATAGCTTTAAAACAGGCGTTTCTAGAGAACTCATACCCAAGTTGCTCTCAATCCCTCAAAACTATTTAGGCAAAGAAGGACTACTAAGGATGAAGGAGGCATTAACATACTAAAAGGCTATGATTGTAACTTTGGTTATGTTTGTCTGGGCGACTCAGACCAGACCTGTGAGCTTTATGAGAATCCCCTATCATGCCGGGAATATAAGAAGGTACGCAATCAAAATCGTATGAAGGCACTTAATCATAAAGGGCAGAGGCAGCTTTCGTGAGTACCTTTTATACTTGATTGCAGGAACAGGAGCCGCCTATATTCATTCAAAAGTTCTATCTCAGCCTTTGCTGGTGAGTCGCCCCTTGCCTGCCGGGATTCTCAAATGACTCTGGATTCTTTATATTATGACCACCATATTATTCATTCTCTTCCCGGTTTCCAGCTAAATCCTAAAATTTTGAAAAAAAGCAATAACGGTAATAGATGCAGGGGATGCATATGGTTCGATCCTGCTTATGATCAATGCAGCTTCTATGGAACAGTAAGAGTAGATGACCCGGCTTGCGTGGAATTTCAGCCCGCAGATTAAAGAAGGCAACCCTTTTTCAGTAGGGTGCGCCAATAGAAGTTGATAATCTAATCACGTTCTTCTAAAGGTACATATTTACATCCTTCAAGCCCGCAATATCTTCCGACATATTCGGCTTCAGGCCTGTAAATGGCGGCTTTTGGTTGCGCCTCTGCAAATTTCTCCTCTATGATATGCGCGCACCATCCTGAGATCCTTGATATGGCAAATAGCGGGGTAAAAAGGTCGGGATCAATTCCCATAATATAATAAATAGAGGGACTGTAAAAATCCACATTTGGGTAGATTTCTTTCCCTTTACGTTTCTTAAATTCCGCTCTTGTTACATTTTCAATTTTCCGGGATAGATCGAACCATTTTGTATTTCCTGTCCTCTCTGCAAGTTTTTCTGAAATGCCTGAAAGTATTCTTGCCCTGGGGTCCCATGTCTTATAAACCGCATGGCCCATTCCCATAATCATTTCCCCGGCATCCAGCTTTGAGTTAATCCACTTCTCGACCCGGTCTAACCTGTCTATCTCAAAAAGCATTTTCATTACCTGGGCATTGGCCCCTCCGTGGAGTTCACCTGAAAGCGCACCCAGCGCCGCTGCGATGCATGCGTACATATGCGCGCGTGCTGAGGCCACTATCCTGGCAACAAAAGTGGAGGCATTAAAGGAATGTTCAGCATGTAGTATAAAACACGTGTCAAAATCTTTTGCTGTCTGCATATCGGGTATTTCCCCGCTCAGCATATACAGGAAGTTCGCAGATGTCCCGAGTGTTTCATCAGGTTTAATTATATCAAGGTTCTTCTTTATCCTGTCCCAGTATGCGACAACGGTTGCCATTTTAGCCACAAGCCGTATCGAGGTTTTTATCTGGGCAGCTTTTGTACCTACTCTTGCAGTATCGTCAAAATCAGCAAGCATCGGGATTATCGATTGGAGGACATCCATTGTATGGGCCGTCTTTTTTCTCTTCTTCATATGCCTGATAATCCCTGCCGGAAGTTGTCTTTCAGAGGCAAGCGTTTCTTTAAATATATCCAGTTCCTTCTTTGTGGGAAGGGTCTCGTAAAGCATCAAATAGACGGTTTCTTCATAAGTGGAATTTTTAGCAAGTGTTTCGATGTCATACCCCCTGTAGATCAATTTACCTTTTATCCCATCAACTGCACTTATTTTTGTATCTGCAACAGCGACCCCCCGCAGGCCAATATCTTTTGTTTCCGGCATATCACTACCCTTATTTTTAGAAGGACTCGGCGGATAATAAGTCTTATTGTCCCGGAGCAGAAATCTATTTAATTAAAATATGGTGGATCTGAATCATATCAAATGATCAGTTCCTCTTTTTCTACTTCCCTGTCACGCAATGAGAGCCTTGATACTTTGAATATGGCTCCATCTGCAAGAACCGTTTCATCGTGGCCCTGTAACCTTGCGGCTGCAATCCTGCCCACGGCGTCGGCTTTCATTATTCCGCTCCCCGAAGTACCGCCGACCCATGTAATATTTGCTACAGATTCGATTACCGGGGTCATATCTGGCCAGTGGTAATCGTAGTATCCCGCCCATTTGAGAGATAATGTTAAATCCCGCAGGTCAGGGAAATAATGCTTAATAACGGGTTCTATCGCGCTGTGGAAATAGAGCGGGTCCGGCTCAGGATCAGACATAAGGAAAGGTTGTCCCAGTTCATCTGCGCAACCGGCAATTATGATATTCCTGTCTATTACAGGTTTAATATAAACTCCCCCTGCCGGAAGGATGATTGCAGGCCGTCTTGCAGGATCGGCAAGTAGCTGCGCCGGGTTTTCTATCTTTAAAGCGAAGAGCTGTCTCTTTTTTGGGAGTATGCCTGAAGCAATTCCTAAAGGAGCAAGCAGGCCATGGGTCCATGCCCCGGTCGCTACGATATATTCTTTTGCTCTATAGGTATTACCTTCCCGGTCCACGATTCCATCGACATGCACTTCATCCCAGGGTGCATAGCGGCTTTTTTGTCCTGTCAGGTTGAATTTCTGAATATCTGTATTGAAACTTACCTCTCCTCCCATGGATTTGAACTCGGTGGCATAATATTGTGCAAGCGCCATTGCAGAGAGAGAACCGCACAGGTGGCAGAAAATCCCGGCATGGATATCGGGAAAATGATCTTTTTCGCGGTAATTTATCCTCAGGATTTCGCCTATCCCGCTCCTGCCCAGTATCTCGAATTTATTTTCCAGGGGGTCAATCCGTTCAATGGTTTTTTGTGAGACGGTCCATTGGTCTTTTGAAAACAGCCACAGATAACCTATCTGGTCAAGCTTGACCTTATCGCCAAGCCCGATATAGTACTTGATAGAACTTCCTGCCAGCATCCGGCTTGTTCGTGATGAAAAAAAGTTCCTGTAAAGTGCTGCACTTTTAGCCGTATTTCCCGCACCTGCCGTATGGTTCCTGTCAATAAGCAGTATCCTGCTGCCAGGAAGCGCTTTTTTCAAGTAATATGCAGTAGAGCTTCCTATGACTCCGGCACCGATGGTTATGTAATCAAAGCTCATAATACATGCTCCTTTTTTAGTTTAGCTCCCTTCCGCTTTCTATTAAATATTCAGCTTTCAGATTAATATAAGTATCCAGGATGATTCTTTTCTGGAGACAGGTTTATCATAATTTTTTTAATTTGTGGCCATGGGATAAGTATTTAAATTTAATCGACCTAAATCTATTGGGAGTGTAATTGAAACCGGAAAAGGATTCAGAGCCTATTCTAAGCCGCAGGAGGTTTTTGCTACTGCTGGGGTTCCTTCTTGGAACAATAATCGCAGGCCTTGGCTATCTTAAGCAGATTGGGATAAAAACAGTTAATAAATTCAGGATAAGAAGTATCGAACAAAATCCCGTGTTTGACCCTGATACATGGAAACTCACAATAGATGGGCTTGTAAACATGCCCCTCAATATTGGTTATGATGACCTTCTAAGGCTTGAAAGTGAGGAACAGATTTCTGATTTCCACTGTGTTGAAGGCTGGTCTGTGGATGGTGTGAAGTGGAGAGGAGTGAGGTTAAAAATTTTATTTGATAAAGCCGGAGTTAAGCCGGAAGCAGGATTTGCAACATTTTACTCAGCAAGCGGCATATACAGTGACAGCCTTTCCATAAAAGAAAGTCTTGAACCTGATGTCATGCTTGCCTATATGATGAACGATGAGCCATTGCCTGAAGAACAGGGATTGCCATTGCGCCTTGTGATGCCAAGGATGTTCGGGTATAAGAACGTGAAATGGGTGAATCGGATAACACTTACAAAAACACAGGAAACAGGTTATTGGGAAAGATTTGGTTACCGGGTTGATGGAGTGACTTACCCTTGAAAATATCAAGATTCGATATCTCATCAAGAATCCTGCACTGGTCTCACGCACTGGTTTTTTTCTGGCTCCTGGTAACAGGTATTGCTTTATTCCTCACTCCAAAATCCCTTCTTGGTGACCCCTTTATAAAAATGGTTCACTTGTATGCGTCCCTGCCTTTTGTTATCGTTCCTCTTATAATATATCTTCGTGGAGGTATATCAACAAGAAATGATATCAGGGAACTGATGGGATGGACGAGGGACGATATAAATTGGTTTATGGGATTGTTGAAAAAGAATAAAACTGATGTTAAAGGAAAATTCAATGGAGGGCAGAAAGCAAATTTTCTCCTGGTCCTGCTTCTTATATCAGGATTTGTTTTCACGGGTTTTGTGGTCTGGATGAAATCGATGTTCACCCGCGGTTTCGTTGAATTGAATTTTATTATCCACGATTCACTTGCGATACTGTCCATACTACTCCTGTCAGGGCACATCATTTTAGCCCTGCACTATATTGAATCGATGAAAAGCATTATTTATGGAGAGTCTGACGCTGTATGGGCAGAAGAACATTACCCGGATTGGTTCCTGAAAGAAAAAAGAAACCCGGTAAACAGATGAAAAAGTTTGTGAATTTCCATCTGTGAAGCAGAAGCATCTTGAACAGGCTTCTGAATTCATCATAGCCATTTAACTATATATTTAAGCTAAAATTCACCTGAACTTTATTCCTGCCACGAGTTATGCCAAAAGTCATACCTATGTTGTTTGAAGAAGTAAAAAAGATGTGGTACGCCGATTACTCAGCCTATGATAAGATAACGAAAAAGACAAAATAATCGGGTTTTTATCCCGATTTATTCTCTCTCATGCTATTTAGTCTTCATCACCGTCTTTTTCATGACTCTTTTTCTTGTTCTCCTTGTTCTTACCCTTTGTTTGTTGTTTGTCGCTGTTCTTATTCACATTGTTATAGAAGTTATTATTGATGGTGATTTCCCCGTAGTTGTCTTCGATATTAATGTTCACCGTATTGCCGTTGTTAGCATTTTCAATGCTGGCATGGTCTTCTTCGTCATCTTCTTCGTCATGCTCGTTCTCTTCCCTGTCATTGTGGCTGCCATGTTCGTATTCTTCATCATCGTCCTCGTTGTCTTCGTCATCATCATACCTCTTTCCATTGCCGCTATCTAAGACATTTATTTCATCGCTGCCCTCAAAACCTACCAGGACGCCGTTGGAACGGATTTTTCCTGTCACCCACACGGTAATATCATTTCCTGCGGGCACACCTGCCATATCCTGCCTGTTGAACGTCACTATTAACGTGCCGCCGCCCTTGTTTGATATTTCACCTTTTACAGCGCGTGCGCCCTCAGCCCTGACAGTATCAAGGTCGATATCTTTTACATCATAACCATCAGGCAAAGTGATGAAAGCCTTAAGCGTTCCCCTGCTTGCAAGATTCAGGGTCTCAGGCTTGATATCCACTCCGGCTATTATCTTCTCTGCCGGAACGTACTTTGTCACTGTCCATGTCCATTCCTTCGAGACAATGCCATTTGGATTCGTTGCCGTAGCTTTCACAATCCAGATTCCTTTGCTTGCACTGGTATTTGTATACCTGGCGCTCGTTGTGCTTTCATTCAACTGTACCTGCGTACCGTTAATGTACCATGTCACATTAGCTGTCTGGTTTAAAGTGACTCTGAAAGACCTTGTATCCCCGGCTGTATCGCTTACCAAAGACGCCGGGTTGTATCCTGTTATTGCAGGTGCGCCATATGCAGGTGCTGCGGGTGATACGCTCCAATCCCATACTTTCATGTCGTTCCCATTTTTATTACCAGCCACTGCGGTCACGTTCCATGAGCCGGTTGCCGCGCTGGTGTTGGTATATTTTGCTTCTGTGACACTTTCATTGAACTGGACTTGAGTACCATTAATCAACCAGGTTACATTTGCCGTCTGATTAACAGTGACAGTGAAAGCCCTTGTCATTCCAGCGGTATCGCCAGCTGAAGATGCGGGATCAAAACCCGTTATTTTTGGCGCGCCGGTTGCTGGAATTGGCAACGATATAATCCAATCCCAGGTCTGCCTTACCGTGCCAAATACATTCTGTGCTATGGCGGTTATATTCCAGAATCCCTGGCCTGCGCTGGTATTTGTGTATCTGGCTTCAGTCACGTTTTCATTAAACTGAACCTGTGTTCCATTCAAATACCATGTTATATTTGATGTTTGGTTTAAGGTAACGTTGAAAGCTCCTGTCGCCCCGGCGTTATTCTTCACCGGCGATGTCGGACCATATCCTGTTATACCTGGGGAACCCGGGGTAGCTGGAACTACAATCCAGTCCCATTTCTGCACAGATGTCCCATTTTTATTTTCGGCAATTGCAGTTACGTTCCATGCACCCTGCGTTGCATTTGTGTTTGTGTAGCTTACCGCGCTAACGCTTATATTTTCGGGCTGTACCTGTGTCCCGTTGATTAACCAGGTGACATTTACTGTCTGGTTAGTTATTATGCTGAATGCTCTTGATTCGCCCGCATTGTTGGTTACAGTCGCAGTTGAAGGCGAAAAACCTGTGATATGTGGCGCTCCATATACTGGCTCCAGGACTGTTACTTCAACATCGGTATAATTTGTTTCCTTTGGATTCCCTCCCCATGAACCTGTAGTTGCATAAACCCTCACTATGTAAGAGCCGGGTATACCAGGGGCCGTTAAATTTGTAAGTGCCGTCCCATTGGGATTAAAACCACTTGCCGGAATAGAAGGGGCGAAATTGAATTGAGAGTTATTTCTCTTGTCCGCTATACCATTAAAATCAGATGGCCAGTTTATTTCTGTATTTCCTGAAGGATTCCCGCCGCTCCAGCTTATATTTACGGTAAAAAGCTGACCCGGATTTACTGTTATTGATGTGATATTTGCAGAAATATTGATCAATTTTGGCGGGTACTGGTGGCACTGGTTGCATGCTCTGGTCTCTCCAGCATATGCCTCCACCGGTGATATCCCGGCCATTATCAGTATTAAAAATACTGTTACACTTAATATATAGTTAATCTTCAAATTATATACCTCCTTATTCTTTTAAATGCTATCAATGGTTGCCTGTTACGAACCTGATTGGGACTTCCAGGACACCATTTCCTGGTAGATCATTGATTTTATCCTGTTGTTTAAACCTGAGGCAACATCGGACAATAATAACTTATCTTAATATAAATAAACCGACAATTTATATATTTCAATTTTGTTTTTTAAGGTTTAAATTAGCTTATTTTTGTTTATTATTGTCCATAGATAGTTTTTTTAGAAAAATAGCCTTAAAAAATGAATATCTACATCTCATACTCTTAAATGCCATCACATGCTTCATAGAACAGAATGATTAATATATCTTCCAATCAATTTTCGGGAGATTAAAATGCCTGTTATTACATTATACTACGATGACCTTGAAGACCTTTCAGGAATTGATAAAAATACACTTATTAAACGTATCCCGATGATGGGATGTGATATAGAACGAATAGGGGATGACCATATCGATATCGAGTTCTTCCCCAACAGGCCAGACCTTTATAGCACAGAAGGGGTGGCGCGGGCGCTGCGGGGATTCCTTGGTATTGAGACGGGCATCCGGGAATACAAAACAGCGCCATCAGGCATCGAAATAACAAAAGACAGGGAAATTGAAAAAATCCGCCCCTATTTTGCATGCGCAGTAATTCGTAATATGCAGTTCAATTCCAGAAGTATCGAATCCCTCATGGCCCTTCAGGAATCCCTTCACTGGGCAGTGGGCAGGAACCGCAGGAAAGTTTCAATAGGTGTGCATGACCTTGCAAGAATAAAACCGCCTTTCAGGTATATTGCGCAGTACCCGGGTTTTAAATTCACGCCTCTTGATTTTCAGGAACCTATGACTATGAGAGAAATCCTTGAGAAACATCCAAAAGGCATCAAATTTGCCAGTATACTGGAGAAATTTGATAAGTACCCGCTTATACTTGATTCAGAAGATAACGTGCTTTCATTCCCGCCTATAATTAACGGCGAACTTACGCGGGTAACTGAAGAGACCACTGACCTGCTTATTGAAGTCACAGGCCTTAGTCCCTCGGTGTCAACAGCACTGAACATCGTGGTTTCAGCGCTGGCAGAACGTGGGGGAAGGATAGAAACGGTTACGATTGACGGCGGAATGGAGACACCTCGGCTTGAGCCGGATATCATGGAACTCAAGAATAATGAAGTCGAGAAACTCATTGGCCTGAAATTCTCAAATGAAGAAATAATTACATGCCTTGAAAAGATGAGATACGGCGCAAGATCATCTGAGAATAAAATCGAGGTCGCAGTTCCGGCTTACCGTTCAGATATCCTCCACAACTGCGACCTTATCGAGGATATAGGCATAGGATATGGTTTCGATAAGATAAAACCGGAACTTCCCGCAACCTCAACAACAGGAAGTTCCCACCCGATATCAAAACTCAGGGATGCCCTGCGTGAAATAATGGTCGGCCTCGGTTATTTTGAAGTGATGCCTTTCACACTCACGAGCGATAGAGTCCAGTTCGAAATGATGCGCAGAGAAAAGGCAGAGGGTATTACTCATATCAAGTATCCCATAAGCGAAGACCATACCATCGTGCGCCACACAATTCTCCCGAACCTCCTGGAGATATTGTCAATAAACACGCACCGCGAACTCCCGCAGAGGATATTCGAAGCAGGTGAGGTTGTGCTGAACTGTAAGACTGAACAGCGCCTTGGTGCTGTCGCCATCCACCCGCAGGCCAATTTCACAGAGATACAGGCTGTTATGGATGCCGTGTTGAGGGAGAGGCGCATGGAATACGAGGTCGCGGAGTCGGATGACCCGGCGTTCATTGAAGGAAGGAGGGCAGATATAATTATTAAAGGTGAAAAAGCAGGGGTCTTTGGCGAAATCCACCCGGAGGTTATCTCGAATTTCGGGCTGGAGCATCCGGTTATTGGGTTTGAGCTGGAACTGTAAAGAAATGGTAAAACTTAAATAAGATTATTGTCTTACATATTTTCATGACGACTGTAACGGTTTCAAGTAAAGGGCAGATAGTAATCCCCAAAAAATTAAGGGAAACGTTAGGTTTAACAACTGGAAACAAACTGAAGGTCTTTCAGGAAAACAAAAAGATAATCCTGGTAATTGAGCCGGAAGTAAGGCCATCGGAATTATTTATCAGTGCTTCGCCCCATGCTGTTGATAAAGCCATGAAAACCTCCAGGAAAACCGATGAGGAGAAGATAAAAGGACTTCTGCATGATCTGGGAATAAAATGATTGCAATAGACACTGGAGTCTGGATAGAATATATCAACACCCGGGGAACCTTACATCCTCAGGCAAAAGCCGTAATCGATTCTGTAAATCGGGGAGGAACTACTGCTATTTTGACCCCATTGACGTTGACTGAAATATATTATGTTGCAGGAAGAGTATATCACGAAGTACATGCACAGTCAAAATCTGAAATCCTTGCAAGGAAACTCTATGATTTCGTACATTACCACCCGTATGTAGAAATAAAACCCTTGGATTACGAGCTCTGTCTGAATGCTGCTATTATAAAAAGCAGATATAATATTGCATTTTCAGATTGCTTCTTGCTTGCTCTATCTGAAAATGATAACGTAGCAGTTTTATTTAAAAATGTCGAAAGCGAGATGAAGCAGAACATAAAAGAATTAAATAAACATTTTAATCTTAAATTTTTGGAAAATTATTCGTGATATGTCCAGGTACTCTTTGGCTGAATCATACCTTTTTTATAGGAGAAGGAATATCAGGGGGATACACTGCACATACCACATGAGAAAGTTTGTCGTGTTGGGTGCCAAGGTGGCGGAACGGCTACGCAATCGCCTGCAGAGCGATTCCATTCCGGTTCGAATCCGGACCTTGGCTTTTTACATCTTTTTCTGGCAGCCTGAATTATTCCCTGGATATAGATCAGCCCTTTCCCATATGGCAAAGAATCTCTTCCTGAGCTCTTCTGCAAGCTTTGCATCTCTTACGTTGACAACTGCAAAAAGCTCATCCGGGTCAAGCGGGTTCAGCATCTGGAGGAGAACGTTTTCCCTGTCTATTATATGAAATGGTGTTGCAGGTATTGCAGCAAGCCTGCAATTGAATTCATTACCCATGTGCTCCAGAAGTTTTTTAATTGCAGAAGAATCCTCAACCACGCTGAAATCCACATCCTTGTTAAGAATTGCTTTGATATCTATCCCTTTATTAAGCGCTTCATGGACAGAGCTAATAATCCCGGGTAATTTTTCAATCTTCAATTTGTTCTTAAGCCTTTCGGACGTCGTACGGGAAGCCATGAAAAACAATATTTCCGCCCTGGCGCCCAGTATGCACTCCTGTACAAGCTCCTCGGATTTATCCCCTATGGCAACGGTCCAGAAGGATTTTGTGGGTGTAGCTGTTTTAACGCGGGAAAGTCCTGAAATAAGATCATTTGCAAGCGCTTCCATTTCTGCGCCAGTGCGCTTTAGTTCTTCATGTTTATTTTTTATAAGCCTCTCAAGAGCAGCAGAAGGTTCAACGCATGTATATCTTCTCGGGCGCGTATCCTGTGCCCGGACAAGGCGGGATTCCTCAAGGTCTGAAAGCACGCTATATATCCGTCCCATCGGTATCCTGGCCTTGCTTGCTATCTCATCCGCTTCCGCATCACCGAGTTCAAGAAGAGCGATATACGCCTGCGATTCATATCCTGTAAGCCCGAGTTTTTTAAGTTTTTCTATCACGCAGGACAATTTTCCACCAAGATATTTAAAGCTTTTGAATTAAACCACTTTTGGGTTGTTTAAAGTGCAAAGCTTTAATACCCTCATTGACAATAGGGAAAGCTGAACAAAATGCCAGACTTCCTTGAAACAAACCTGAAAAGACTTGCCGAGATTCAGAGAAAACACACGAGATTACTTGCTGTTCTGGTAGTTCTCATAACTATTTTTCTGGGCATCGGGCTCAAGGACCTGACCATAAATTCTGATATCAGGCAGGAGATGCCCACAGAGCTGCCTATATTCAAACTCAATGACAAGATAGCCGATAAATTTGGCGGGGAAGATATCGTTGTCATAGCTGTATATCTGGATGAAACTGTGGATTCAAAAAATGCAGTCAGGGATATCCGCGATCCGCGTGTAATACGGTCTCTCATGCTGCTGGAGAACAGCCTGCGGGACGAGGGAAGCGTCACCAGTTTATCTTCGCCCGCAAGTTTTTTCAGGGGCAGGAAGACCATTACGGACGGGGATATCACTGAAATGATGCATAGTCCCCAGGCAGAGGCTTTCTTCAGCCGTGATTACAAGATGACCCTGATGTATATTACAGCAGATATAGGCACGGGGGAAGAGAAAATCCAGGACTTTAACAGGCTTATCGGGCAGCAGATTGAATCTACCCCAAAGCCCACAGGTGTAAAATTCGGCATCACGGGCGCGCCAATTCTCAGGATGACTATTTTTGACCTGCTCAAGAGAGACGCAGCATTTACCCTGGTAGTTGCCGCCGTCTTCATATTACTTCTACTTTTTGTGATGCAGCGATCTTATTCGCAGGGGCTTCTGGTATTTATCCCCCTTTCCCTCGGCCTGATATGGACCATGGGTACCCTCGGATGGCTCGGTATATCACTCTCTATTGCCACGGTGGGCTTAAGTTCCATGATTATGGGCCTTGGCGTTGAGTACGGGGTATTCGTAGTAAGCAGGTACAAGGAAGAACGCGCAAAGAAGGTAAGCCAGCTTGAATCCATGCAGACCACGGTACACGGGATAGGCACCGCCGTCATCGGCTCGGGGCTGACGACTATAGTGGGTTTTGGTGTGCTCTCTTTCACATCACTCCCGATGATACAGCACTTCGGCCAGACGCTGGCCCTTGGAATTGCTTACTGTCTTCTTGCAGCGCTTTTTGCAAATCCCGTATTGATCCTGCTGGAAGAGGACTATGAATACTGGAATACGCAGAGAAAGCTTGGGAAGCTTGCTGCCAGAAGAGATGAACATATTATGAGGGGAAGGTAAATGATACAGAAACTCCTTCGGAAATATTCGGGCTTTGTGACCCGCAGGCCGTTTGTCGTATTGATATTTGTTCTTCTTGTCACGGTGTTTGCAATCCAGATGTCCGGCACCATACAAACACGCACAACAGAGATGAAAGACTTTCTTCCAAAGGATGTGGAAGCAATAGGTACGCTTTTTAAAATAGAGGACGAGTTCGGGAGCACGAACATCGTGAATCTTGTTGTAGAAGTAGATCCTCAATATACAGGATCGGACGAGGTATCGGATGTAAGGGATCCGAGAGTGATGCGATATATGAACCAGCTTTCGGACATTGCGCTTCAGACGGAGGATGTACTGGAAGTCACAAGTCCTGCATCGGTCCTGAAAAGCATCAATGGCGGGCTTTTGCCCCAATCCATCAGGGAAATACGTGAGATGACGTATAAAAACGGGCTGCTTGACAGCTATATAAGTAAAGATTACGCTACCGCTCTTGTAAGAATTAGAACGACCGACGATGTTGATCTTAATAATCTTGAACAGGAACTCAGCAAAATCATAACCCAGGTGCCAAAGCCGCCGGGCATCAAAACAAGCCTCGGTGGCAGTGTAATGGAAAGCCAGATAATGGAAAAATCTATCGGGCCGGATATGGCAAAAACATCATTATATTCGCTTATCGGGATTCTGATGGTAATACTCCTGATTTTCCGCTCGATCAAATACGGTTTCACACCGATGACAACAATAATATTCGGAAGCATCTGGGCGATGGGTTATGTGGGTCTTATAGGGATGGGATTGACCTCTGAGACATCAGGTGTTTTATCCATGATTATGGGAATCGGGATAGATTTCGGGATACAGGTCGTCACAAGATACAGGCTTGAGCTTCCCGGGAAATCGCCTGAAGAGGCAATGATGATTTCACTTGACAATGTGATAATCCCAATGTCAACAACGACTCTTGCAGCACTTATTGGTTTCGGGGCTATGTCCCTTGGCAAGCTGACTTTCCTGGCCGATATGGGAACGATGATGGGCTACGGTGTCGTGGCAAGCATGTTTGCTGCAATCACAGTGGTTCCTGCACTTATAGTAATAATTGATAAAATCAATATAAAAGATATGTATAAAAATTTAACGAACAGATTTGAGGTATGAACATGAGAAGCAAATTATTTCTAATAACAGGTATGCTGATACTTCTTTTATCAGCCGCGTCTCCGGCCCTGGGTGTCCCGATTACGACAGCTACAGGAAGCAAGGTGCAGATGAATTTCATGTACCAGGATCCCGACCCTGCCGAGGCCGGAAAGTACATAGACCTGAGATGGCAGGTCGTAAATACTGTGGGGGGAACACTGGATAACCTGAGGTTCCGCCTTGAGGCCGGGTATCCATTTTTATTTGAGGCCGGCGACAGCCCGGATAAGTACCTGGGTACATCGGCCGGGACAAACGATAAAGAGGTTTATTATGTCCTGCATTACAAACTCAAGGTAGCAGACAACGCCCTTAAAGGGACATACAATGTAACCCTTGGATGGACAACGGGTGAAGGATGGACAAAAAAAGACTTTCCCATTTACATCGACCCCAAACAATCCGATTTCGTAGTTGGGACACTTGTGACCTCGCCCGAAAAGCTGATAGCTGACACGGATGAAGCAAAGCTGTCCGTGGATATAGACAATATTGGAAAAGGAAATGCTGAGAACGTCAAAGTCAAACTTTTACTGCCGCAGGGTTTCAAGCCGACATACAGCTATTCAGATGAAGACAGTCTTGGCATAATCGAAAAGGGCGGCAGTAAAGAGGCAACTTTCTATGTGGATATCGACGAGAATATAACAGACGGGGAATATGATGCAAAACTTGACATCACTTACAGGGATGAAAATGATGAGACAAACCAGTACAGGACAAAAACACTTGACCTTAAGCTCCCTATCAAACCTGCCCCGCGTCTTGTAGTGGATTCAGTTTCATCCACTCCGGTAAACCTTGTGCCCGGAAGCAAAGCTGATATCCTTATCAAAGTCAGGAACAACGGCAATGAGAAAGCAGAAACTGTTTCTCTGCGTGTTTTCAAGGATTCATCGCAACCTTTTGAGTTCAGTGAGAAATCAGACTTCGTAGGAAAACTGGAGCCAGGCGAAAGCGGCGATGCAGTGATAAAATTGACTGTTGATAGCGATGCTGCACCAAAGAAGTACCTGCTTGATGTGGAATTAAGAGGTATCGATCAGAAAGAGAATGTGGTGAGATTCAGCAGGACAGTACCATTAACAGTGGTCGCAGAAACCGGGTCGTCCCTTAATGCCGGTTTGCTGGGAGTGCTCGTGGTTATACTCGGTATAATAGGAGTTGTATTTTATTTGAAAAATGGAAAAAAATTATAATTTTTTTATAATTTCAATTATAACTCTCCGGCATGAATTGAATCTGTCAAATTCAATGCAAGAATATATATCCATGCGTAGAGCACAGGATAACTGGCAGCAGTAACAAAAATATAATTATCTATCTATAACCAGTGTCCAATAATTATGCACCTTGCAGATCCATACAATATCACTTATAGAGGTATATACGCCGTTGCAGACAGGAAAAACGAACTTGTGGAATTAATGGAACATTCCAACTGCTTCGGCGGTTCAGCATGGGCGCTGTACCATTATTCCAAAAGCCCGCTTGTTATTAAAAGCCGGGCAGTAGGGGATATGATGCGCTATCTTGTCAGGACTGGTAACTCAAATCTTGCACTACAATCCTCGGTAGCCGCCGCGGGCATCGAATCTGTCCTCGTGAACGGTGATGAGATCGAGATAACATACAGCGGCCTCGGAGGAGGTGGCGTCGGCGCGACGACATGCAGGGCTTATGCAAGCGGGGTTCTGCGCTGCCGGATATCGGAGTCGGGCGGGGGAAAGCGCGCAAGCGGAACCATCGTCGTACCGAGGAGGGAACGGGTGCTTGTGGGAATAGATAACACAGACTCAAAAGAGGTGGGGGCAACGTGGACACTTGCCCATAATATCGCGGATGCTGTTGATTCCATAGAACACAAATACATCTCGCATACGCTTGTCCAGCTCTATCCGGTTCCGGACAAGACCCAGAACTGTGTGGCGACGGTGCTTGAATTTGCATGCATCGATGGTGCCAGGAACGAATTAATTGAAAAAATAAAAGAAGGGCTTCTTGAATACAGCGTGTCACCCGAAACCGGGATGGTAGCATTGTCTGATTTTGATGCCTCGGCGCTTATGGACTATAGCAGGCTTTGCAGGAGCGGGATGATAACAAAGGAGCTTACGATAAAAACCGCGAAGGAAAATGGTGTCGATATCTGCATCGACGGCAAAGGAACCATCGGCGCCCTTGCAGCGCTTCCGTGGTTCTCGCGGAATTTCGAATCAGTGGTTCTATGAAAAACCCCACGACCGGACTGGACGCTGTTATTTTCGGATTGATTGATAGCAATGTCCAAATCGTAACAGGCGTTCCGGGTTATCCTATAACTGAGCTGATGGATGCACTTCCTGGAAAAATAAAACACGAATGGTCAGTCAACGAAAAAGTGGCACTTGAAGTAGCTCTCGGTTCCTCGGTGTGCGGTGAACGAAGCGCAGTCATAACAAAACATGTGGGGATGAATATCCTTGCAGACCCGCTTGTCAGTTCTACAACGCATACAATAGGCGCAGGCGTGATAATAATTGCCGGAGACGACCCCGGTGTCCAGAAATCCCAGAACGAGCAGGATTCAAGATACTTCGGCCTTGTGGCTGAAGTCCCGGTTTTTGATCCCTCAAAGCCGGATACCGCATATCGCTGTGTCAAAGAGGCATTCCTCCTATCGGAAGAAGCCAGCACCCCTGTAATAATCAGGATCACTGATAGGCTCCTGAAAAGTAAAGGCAAAATTATGCGGAAAACCGAAGCAGAATCAGGGATACCTATTTTTGACAAGAAAATATGGCTTCTCACAATGCTTGGGAAGCACCAGCGTTTTCACAAGTATTCTTCTCCAAAAATGTGTGAATATTCAGAAGGATCAAATTTAAATTCATCTACAAAAAGAGGGGACATAGGGATAATCTCATCCGGTTATCCTTCATCTTTAGTGGAATCTGTTATAAATGACAATATCTCCCACATGTCCCTGCAAATCACTAATCCGCTGCCAAAGGAACTTGTGAATAGCTTCATAAATAACCATACACGTGTCCTTGTCGTGGAGGAGACGGAGCCTGTTATTGAGAGACAGCTTACAAAAAGGGTGCTTGGAAAACTGACGGGCCATCTACCTTTCGGGATTATCGAAGTGAATGATATCCTGAAGGCTATCGAGAAAATAAACGATGACAAAGTCGAATCCGATTTAATACCCCAGCAAATCAGAGAAAGAGGAGCCCGGCCCCTGTGCGAGGACTGCCCTTATCTGCCACTTTATGATGCTATCAAAGAATTGGATGTACCGGTTGCAGGCGATGTGGGATGTTCCATACTGGCCTCATCGCCCCCTTTATCTATTATTGATGCCGCCTTCTCGCTTGGGTCATCTGTCGGTACAGCGTCAGGGTTTAACAGGAAAGGGATAGCGATAATAGGAGATTTTGGCCTCGCCCATTCTGGAATGGCAGGAATTATCAATGCAGTCTATAATAAACACGATCTGCTGGTAATTGTACTGCAAAATGAAGTATCGGCCATGACAGGGGGGCAGGGGGTGCCTGACCTGACAGAACTCGTAAGTTATTGCGTTAAAGATACGGCTATAATAGATCCACGGGCCGGCAATTTAAAAAATCTGATGGATATGAAACTTAAAACAAAGGGTGTTTCTGTGATTCTGGCCCGTGCACGATGCCCAAAGTTTTAACGCCATTATAATATTTCAACGCCATTGAAATATTTGCTATGGTTTAAAATTTATACTAGTTCAGCCATTTATAATCTACCAGATGTTAAGGCAGGTTGGGGACTGAAAAACGTAATTCTATTTTTGATTATTAATGATTGAGACTGTTGATGTTCGTAACAAATTTCAGATGTTAACCCATCTATTGTTTTTTTATTTTGTTTCAGAGGTAAACAATATATATATACAGCACCAAGTTGGCGAAGAAATTCAGGAGGATATTATGGATTCATTGTTGTATTCGGCCCCGCTTGCGGGCCTGGTCGGTTTATTGTTTGCCGTGTATCTTGCTTTGTATATACTCAAACTGGATGCAGGAACAGACAGGATGAAAGCCATCGCATCCGCCATACAGGAAGGTGCAATGGCTTATCTGAACAGGCAGTACAGGACAGTGGCAATCATTGCCGTGATACTTGCGATATTGATCGCAGTTGCAATCAATATGGAAACTGCCGTGGGATTCATCCTTGGCGCGGTCATGTCAGCCGCAGCCGGTTACCTGGGGATGAACATATCCGTAAGAAGCAATGTGCGCTGCGCGAATGCCGCAAAAGAAGGCATGCAGAAAGCCCTGAACGTTGCATTCAAGGGCGGCGCTGTTACGGGAATATCCGTGGCAAGCCTTGCGCTTCTTGGCGTAAGCGGTCTCTACATAGCTTTCGGCGGGGATATAAAAGCCGTTGAAAAAGTAGTGGGGTTCGGCTTTGGCGCCTCGCTCATAAGTCTTTTCGCAAGGATTGGAGGCGGGATATATACCAAGGCGGCCGACGTGGGCACTGACCTTGTGGGGAAAGTGGAAGCTGGTATCCCCGAAGACGACCCGCGAAACCCCGGCGTCATTGCTGACAATGTAGGGGATAATGTGGGCGACTGCGCAGGAATGGCAGCCGACCTTTTCGAAACATATGCGGTGACTGCGCTAGGTGCAATGCTCATAGGAGTCACGGTCATTGATAAATATCCGAATGCGGTCATGTACCCGCTTGTTCTCGGCGCGGCAGCAATAATCGCTTCCATAGTCGGTACGTTCTTTGTAAAGTTAGGGAAGTCCGGCGATATAATGGGGGCTATGTATAAAGGCGCAATAGTGGCAGGATTGATATCTGTGGTGCTGTTCTACCTGATAACACAGCGGTTGATGGAAGGCAATACAGGTCTCTTCATAAGTGCGCTTGTGGGTCTTGGCGTAACGGCGGCAATGATAATCATCACAGAATATTACACGGCCACGACCCATGCCCCGGTCAAGGATATCGCCAATGCTTCGGTGACCGGTCCGGGAACCAACATCATTACCGGGCTTGCAGTGGGCCTGCAGAGCACCGCTTTGCCAGTCCTTGTGATTTGCGCCGGGATATTGATCTCATTTTACGTAAACGGAGGCGCTTCCAACCCATCAATGGGACTTTACGGCATAGCCATAGCGGCAGCAGCCATGCTTTCAGTTACCGGAATTATAATTTCCATCGACTCATACGGCCCGATAACAGATAACGCAGGCGGGATAGCAGAAATGGCAGAATTATCAAAGGAAGTAAGGGACATCACCGATCCGCTTGATGCCGTGGGAAATACCACAAAAGCGGTCACGAAAGGTTATGCCATAGGCTCTGCTGCTCTGGGCGCGCTTGCACTTTATGCGGCATACAGCAGCGAAATTAACAAACTGCTTCTTGAGCAGGGGAAGGCGGAACTGGTGCTTAAGCTCTCAGACCCGATGGTCTTGATAGGTCTGCTTATCGGAGGCATGATACCTTTCCTGTTCGCAAGTTTCCTTATGAAGGCAGTGGGCAGGGCGGCATCCACCATTGTTTCTGAGATCAGGAGGCAGTTCAGGGAGATAGCCGGCATTATGGAAGGAAAAGCAAAACCCGATTACGGGCGCTGCGTGGATATCGTCACAATAGCGGCCCAGAAGGAAATGATAATCCCGGGATTGCTTGCAGTTCTTTCGCCTCTCCTTGTGGGCTTTATATTCGGTCCTGCGGCGCTTGGAGGCCTTCTTATCGGAGTCATTATCTCAGGTCTGCTTCTTGCCCTTATGATGACGACTGGCGGGGCAGCATGGGATAACGCTAAGAAATATATCGAATCCGGCAACCTCGGAGGAAAGAGATTGCCTGACGGCAGCAAGAACCCGACGCACGCTGCGGCAGTGGTGGGCGACACTGTGGGTGACCCTACAAAAGATACGGCAGGTCCTGCCATCAACCCGCTGATAAAAGTGATGAATATAGTGGCAATATTGTTTGCGGCGCTTATTTTAAAGTACAGCCTTCTGGGTTAAGGCTGTAACTTTTCTTTTTTATTTTCCGGGTCTATAGTTATACGAAGATTTTTATTATTCAAAGGCAATTCTATATTATGCTTTTGAAGGAGAAGATATTCGCCGGGGAAGGGAAGATCAAGGCTGATACGATACTGAAAAACTGCATGATCGTTAACGTCAACACAAAAGAGATCACAAAAGGCGATATTGCCATTAGTTCGGGGTTCATCGCTGGTATTGGCGACGTCGATGAATTGAAAGGCCAAAAAACGGATTCTATCGATTTAAAGAACGCCCATGTCTGCCCCGGATTGATAGACGGGCATATGCATTTTGAATCGAGCATGGTAACACTTACGCAATTTGTGAAACAATCCATGCTTCATGGAACAACAGGTATTGTCATTGACCCTCATGAGATCGCAAATATCCTTGGTGCAAAAGGTATCAGGCTCGTGCTTCGTGAGACAAAATGGCTTCCGATCGATGTTTTTGTGACAATCCCATCATGTGTGCCCTCAAGCCTGCTTGAGACATCAGGTGCCCGGCTGGGGCTAAATGAGATCACAAAGTTCCTGCGCACAGAATTCGTGGTGGGGCTTGGCGAGATGATGGATTATCCGGCGGTTCTTGGCGGCGCCCCCGAAAAGCTCAGGATAATTTCAGAAACTCTTGAAAAAAAACTCGTCGTTGACGGTCACTGCCCCGGTTTGCATGGAAAGGAGCTTTTCGGATATCTGAGCGCCGGGATATCAAGCGACCACGAGTCCGTAACTTATGAAGAAGCGCTTGAAAAGGCGCGCCTGGGAATGAAGATAATGCTTCGGGAGGGCTCGGCCGCAAAATGCCTTGATGATTTCATCCCCAAGCTGGTTCGTGATGGAATCTCTCTTGAAAACTTTTTCTTCGCTACTGATGACAAGAATCCCGCAGACCTTGTGAAAGGACACATGGATGTGCTGGTAAGGGCCGCGATCAGTCTCGGGATAGACCCAATCCAGGCGATCTCAATGGCCACAATCAACACGGCACGCCATTACAGGGTGGACCAGCTTGTTGGATCGATAAGCATAGGCCGGAGGGCGAATTTGATAATACTTGATGACCTGAAACATTTCAGGATCAGGAACGTAGTGGTAAGGGGCAGATTAAATCCAAGAATTGAAAAAATAGAATATCCCCGATATGTTTTCAGGACATTGGAATATAAAAAAATAGTACCTGATGATCTGAAGCTCAAATCCCCTGGTAAAATTGTATTTGCCCATGTCATAGAAATCGTACCTGGGAAGATTATCACAAACATGACCATAGAAGAGCTTAGCACTGAGAAAAATGTTGTGCAACCTGATGTGGGACGCGATATCCTTGCCATTGCGGTTATAGGACGACATGGGAAATCCGGAAACATCGGCCTGGGTTTTGTCCGGGGCTTTGGTCTGAAAGAAGGAGCTCTTGGCCAGAGTATTGCCCATGATTCGCACAATGTCGTCCTTGCAGGTACGAACTTTGAGGATATGGCGCTTTGTGCGAACAAGCTCAAAGAATTGCAGGGCGGGATAGTGCTTGCCAGAAACAGGGTTATAGATTACCTCAGCCTGCCTTTTGCAGGTATTCTTAGCACTGATAACGTAAATAATGTTGATATAAAACTGAAAAAACTGCATAGCAAGGTCAGGAAAATGGGATGCAGGCTCGATGCGCCTTTTACACAGATGTCTTTCCTTTCACTGCCGGTCATACCCTCTCTCAAAATAACTGATAAAGGACTGGTAGATGTGGATGAGTTTAAAATAATAAAGCCTATAAAAAGCCCCTGAGATTTATGGATAAATTATAGCAATGGAATAACTATATTGGTAGTTACGGAGTTAGAACTACTTGTAAGAAAGATAAATTAACTTATACTTTTCAAAAAACCCAAGAGTATAAATCACAAATTATTTAAGGCATCAGGATAACATTAATCTGAAAAACGGGATAAAAACGGGTACAATATCCACAATGGATAGGAAAACGTATTAAAATGGTTAAGAGAGGTAAAGAATAATGTTACTTATTAGTTCGAGCGTATGCTCATTATTGAAAAAAAATTATGTGGTGATTTTAATTGCAGCATTAATTTTATTAATCCCGGACGTCTCTGCCCAGCAGGACGTATCCTGTTACCACTGTCATACAGCGGTAGTCAATGAATTCAGGAATAACATCCATTACCAAGGGGGCTTCTCCTGCGCGGACTGCCATGGAGGCGTTTTGGAGTCTAACACTACTGTAATATCAGCCAATGCGATGTCGGGGAATTTTATTGGAAAGCCTTCAAGAAACAATATAACCGACATATGCTCAAAATGCCATAGTCGGGAAGCAAGCGACTACAAACAGAGCATTCACTGGTATGCCATTGAGAAAGGCCATCCTGAAGCAGCGACATGCACGGACTGTCATGGAGTACATGAGATACGTGCAATAGCGGATAACAAGTCATTATCGAACCACCAGAACAGTCCTGCTACATGTGCAAAGTGCCACTCGAACAAGGAATTAATGAGCGCATGGTATTATGGCATCAAAACTGACAGGATCGATACTTATAAAGAATCTTTCCACTGGAAGGCGCTACGAAATGGATACAACGTAGTTGCAACCTGCGCGGATTGTCACAATAATCACGTCACAAAATCGCATGAAGATCCTTCATCAAGCACATATCCCGACAACCTTCCCAAAACATGCGGCAAGGAAGGCTGCCATCCAGGGGCAAGATTTGACGCCAAGGTAGCAGCGGGGCTTGTACATGATAAGGAATCATTGCATACAGGAGAACTTGTATTCAACCAGTCACGCCTTGATCCGCAGATGAAGGCATATTTCCTCGGCCCTTTTGATCTTGCTTACTGGATAGCTATATTTTTCAAGATACTGACAACAGGCGTCATAGGTCTCTTTGCTGCCATGGTAATTCTGGATTTCGCCTCAAGATTCAAGATACACAGGAGATGGTGACTATGCGAGAGCAATCATTAATTGAGGTTTCATATTCTAAGGAACTGAAAGGAGATAACACGATGGGTGAAGTTTTTTTTAAACGTTTTACATTCAATCAACTTGTACAGCACTGGGTAATGATAGCCACGTTCATGGCCTTGGTGGTAACAGGGATGCCTGTCAAATTCCCTGATGCATGGTGGTCGCCCGTGATCATCAACATGGTCGGGGGATTTGAAATGAGAACATTGATACACCATGCAGCCGGTATTTCAATGGTAATGCTTGGTATATACCATATCACCTACCATGTTTTTGTTGATAAAGAGTCCCTGCTTGACAGGAAAGTGTGGCCCACATTGAAAGATGCAAAGGACTTCTGGCAAACGGTCCTTTTTTACTTCGGGAAAGCAGAAAACCCAAAATACGGCAGGTATAGCTGGAAAGAAAAATTCGATTACTGGGGAGCTTTCTGGGGTATGGTGATGCTTTGCGTAACAGGTCTCATAATGATGTTCCCGTTCATCGCAATGGAATACATACCTTATGCATATGTCCATCTTGCAACTATTATCCATACAGATGAAGCATTACTGGCGACCCTGTTTATTTTTATAGTCCACTGGTGGAATGTTCATTACAGCCCTGAGGTATTCCCAATGTCGAAAGCATGGCTGACCGGCAACCTTTCAGAGGAACAGATGAAGCATGAACATCCCCTTGAATACGAGGAAATTATGAGACAGATGCGGGAAAAAAACGAAAAGGTGCCTGATTGATTTCTTCCCCCTCTTTTTTATTTATAGAATCCTGAGAAAAAGCATTTGTGCAAATTCTTAAATATTTCACTTGAGTATTTTAAAGTGGAATTGAAATCCAGGGAAGTATTTTAATGCGCCATCCGAAACATAATTACTGGGAAGGAAAATCGATATCTCCACTATCGCTGACCGGGAATTTGACCATAACGGAACTTGTTGATGACATATTCGATGGTATGGGGTATAATGCGAAAAGACTGGCTGAGGCCTGCCACCTGTTCAAGGCAATGATAGATGAGAACTCAACAGTATGCCTGACACTGGCAGGCGCAATGACACCAGTGGGTATGGGCGGGGGAATTATCAAGATGATAGAGAACGGTTTTATCGACTGGATAGTTACAACAGGGGCGAATACATATCATGATATGCATTTCGCATACGGGCTGCCTGTGCACCAGGGGGATTACACGGCCGATGACAACGAACTGGCGGATAATGATGTTGTCAGGATATATGATGTTTATATCGACATGGAACGCACGCTTATGGCCCAGGATAAGATCATCCAGGCGCTTACCAGGAAAGCGGTCGAAAGGAACCTGTTCCCTGGAAAATTCTCAACCGCGTATTATTATAAAACCCTCGGCGAAGGGATACTGGAGACTACAAAGCACCCTGAGCGTTCATTCATTGCCTCAGCCTCAAGGAACAATGTCCCGGTTTTTGTGCCATCTTTTGCCGACTCTTCAGTCGGGATGAACACAAGTTATATTCCCATCATAGCAAGCGCGATATCGGGTTCAAAAGATCTCAACACCGTGGATTTTGTTGACCCAAGCCCCACGATGGATGTTCTTGAAAGTGCTGCCATAGTTTTTAGCAGCATGAAGGAAGATATACCGCGTGGCGCTCTTGAAGTCGGCGGAGGTGTTCCTAAGAATTTCCTGCAGCAGACAGCGCCTACTATCTCCCAGATACTTGGAATGGAGTGCCCGGGTGAGAATTATGTTGTGCAGGTAACTGTTGACCGCCCGGATACCGGGGGGCTTTCAGGAGCTACGATCAATGAAGGTAAATCATGGGGAAAAATCCCGAAAGCAGGAGAGGGAAATGTTGTACCGTACCTTGATGCAACAGTCGGGATCCCGATAATTTTTGCTTATGCCCTTGAGAACTGCAAGCCAAGGAAACTTAAGAGGTATGGCAACAGATTACCCCGGCTGGCAGGGGAGCTTGTGGAAGCGGCTAAGGAGAAAGTGGAGAAATAAGTTCGTAGATTTTAAAAGTCACGCTTTATCACCTAACAGTTTTGTTATATAACAATTTTGTTATGTGCCACGGATAATCAATATATTTGCAAAATAAATTATTCTGTTAAACTCACCCCACCTTCTTCAAAATCCCCCTTCCCGCAATCACCCCGGTCGCCGCGGCATTCACGATATCCCTCGAAAGACCCGCGCCGTCACCTGCTGCAAAAAGGTTCCTTACAGTGCTTTCCATGTTCCTGTCAACAAGAACCTGCATGGAATAGAACTTTATTTCTGGAGCATAAAGCAATGTCGAATCCGATGCCACACCAGGGATTATCTCATTCAGTACTTCAAGCCCTTCGATAATATCAGTGACTATGCGGTGCGGCAGCGCCATTGAAATATCCCCCGGGGTTATGTCCTTTAATGTATTTACCACGGGATTCTTCTTCAGCCTGTTTTCGGTACTGCGCCTGCCCCTCCTGAGGTCGCCCATCCTTTGCAACACGGGTTTACCTCCGCCGATTGTGGTTGCCAGCTTTGCAATCGACCTGCCGTATCGCACCGTGTTCTCGATAGGCTCCGTAAGCTCCACTCTCACGATAAAGGCAAAATTCGTGTTCTCTGAGCGCGTGTTCGTCATGGAATGACCGTTCGTGGCTATGAAGTCCTCATATTCCTCCTTGACAACAAAACCATGCTCATTGGTGCAGAACGTCCTTACGAAATCGTCGTATGTTTTTGTCTGGATATGGAATTTCGGGTCGCGATTGATCTTTGTCACGGGGTCCATTACGATAGCGGGAACCTCCACCCTGACACCCACATCGATAGGAGCATATTTTGCCCCTATATTATGTTTATTTATTATCTCGTCTATCCATTTCGCCCCAACTCTTCCGGGCGCTATGATCGTAAAACGCGAGTGCAATTCTGTCCCGTCTTTTAAAACAACACCCCTGCATTCCCCGCCCTCGATGATGAGGTCTTCCACCCTTGTATCAAGCAGGAATTCAACTCCTCTTTCTTTAAGATCCTTCTCGAAGTTCCTGATAACCACAGGAGCATTATCAGATCCGATGTGCCTCTGGATGATTTCAATGAACCGCGCGCCCACGGATGCGGCACGCCTTTTCAGTTCCTCGACCCTGCCGCCTTTCGGGATATAAAGATGGTCAGGCGCACCGTATTTAAGAAAAACCTCATCCACATGGTCGACAAGCTGCCAGGCATAATCCCTGTCGCCCGTCTGCTCAGCAAGATCTCCCCCGATATCGGGTCGCAGGTTCAGCGTTCCGTCAGAAAATGTGCCTGCCCCGCCCACACCGCACATGATATCGCAGGGGTCACAATGCATGCAGATGCTCCGCAGGTTCATTTTACAGTTGCGTTCACCGATATCCCGTCCCTGATCTATTATCAGCACTTTCATCTTTTCTGCAAGCTCATCTGCTGCAAACATACCCGCAGGCCCGGCGCCTACTATGATGACATCGTATTCCTCTTTTTGATTCATGAGATAACCTCGGAAAGCATATCCAATTCCTGCGCCACCCTGATCTCCCGTGCTATACGCCGCCCCATTGATAGTTTTTCATCTACCAGGTCAGAATACGGCGAACCTGAAATGAACAGGTTTGTTCCTGCGACGATGCGAGCTGATATCTCGAAAACTTTTAACTCAAGTGAATCCGTTACCACGGCTTCAAGACAGAATGGCCCTATCATGCCCCCGAACAGTTCAAGTGATTTTTCGACGACCTGTTCTCCCATCTCAAATATTCTGGGAAGAAGTGATTCTCTTACCATTAGCGGTATATTACCTGTTACGACAAAAGTAGGATATATCCCGGCCTCTGCAAGTTCTGTTGGCGATCCGATCCTGAATATCTCATCGGCGTTCGATTCCACGCGCCTGTCAATCCCCAGAAGTTCAAGAGTTCCTTTACTTAATGCGTACCCGTCTTTCTTTATTGGTGAATAAAAATAATGCATGTAATAACGTGTCCCAAGAACGAACTCCTGTATTGTATATTTTTCATTCAGGTTAATCCGCTTCTGGAAATCCGAATAATTCTTTACAACAAAGAAGCCCATTCCGCCTTTTGCCCCGTAATATTTTACCATCATCGGTGAATCAATATCCTCGGGATTCTTTATTTGTCGGGGCATCTTTATTCCCGCAGATTCAAGCCATTTGCGGCTCATATCCCTGTCCGATTCCCATTCAAGCACGCGGCGGTTGCCATAAGTGGGCAGGCGCAGTTTCTGGAAATTTTCAGCTCTGAGATATTCCACAAAAGAACCGTGCGGAATTATTATGGCGTTTTTTTCCGCAAGTTCACGGGATTTTGTGAGTATGTCCTTGTAGTCTTTCACTATGAAATATTCATCAGGCTTCGCTTTTGGAAAGGCATCGTAGAACTTTGGCGGCGCACCCATGCATATCCCGATAGTCCTGAAACCTTCTTTCCTTGCGCCGTCAAAAATCTGGAGGCTGCTGTGCGAGCAGACCGTGGCAATGGCTATATTGTCCTTATCGTAGCTTTCCAGAATGCCAATTATCTCCTGTTTTTCGACCATTACGCACCTGCACAGTGCAACCATTATATATTTTCTGGGTTAATTAATCTTGTGGAGACTGGCTGATAATTACGTTACTATCGTATCAATGAGATGTGTTTCTAAAAAAGAAATTAAACTTATTTATCAGTACTGTCATTCTCTTCCTGAAATAAGAATATTACTTCTTCTTTGAGATATAAACTCATATAGATCAATAGTGTATATACGAAGAAAGCTGCCCCTATCATTTCAAGCGATTCTTCTACCGTGGAAATCATCGCATAGGCCAGGTTTTCTTTACCGTTTGAGAATTCGTACCAGCCACCCGCAAGTTCCATAATAAGAGAACCGCTAACAAAAAAAACACCAGCCAGAATAAATAAAAACCGTATATTTTTTGGGAGATTAATTAAAAATCTCATATAGACGGTTATAAAGATTATAACAAATAATATTCCAATTAAAACCCAGGGAAAATGGAGAATGCGGTAGCTTGAAAATGAATACAGGAAGATATTAAATAGCTCATGAATCTGGGCAGCTTCATCAATCGATAAATATAAGAAAAAAATCGAAAGTGCACTCCAATGAAATCGGTATTTATCATTATTTCTTTTTTTCGTAAGAGCAATTATAGCGAGAAGGATTGCGCAAATTAGTAATACTATCGATTCATACCATGTAGGCACATTTGCTTCTGCGCCGAGATAAAATAATCGTACAAGCCCAAAGACCTTGTTGTGACCGAATAGATAGGTAGATAGCTGCCCCATAGTGCTTGCAAAAATAAGAAATATAATTAATATTAAAAGTATTTTTAAAACTTGATATGGATGAATTGTAAGTCTTATATACTATTCCTCCTTAAAAAATGATTTTAGATTTTTATTCATATAATATTGTTAAATATAGTTATTTAGATTTAAAAGTTTCTTTTGGCAGGTTTGCCTTTAATAGAAGAATATATTTACTTTAATTATAATTTGGTATCTATGAGTATAGAATATACGGGAATCAATAAAGAAACGGTGGCCGGAGAGATAAATAACTTTCTCAAATCCTGTACTGAAGATACAATTTTTAAAATGGTGATTAATTCAAAGCGCGGCTCGATTAACATTAAAATAAAACACGCCAGGAAAAACAGAATAAAAAAATTATTCGGGAAATTAAGAAGAAAAAAATCAGATACCTAATATATCAATAGCAATATCCCCAAGGGCATAGATTATAAGCGCTATAAGAAAGAAAATGATAATTAAATGAATTCTTTTGCTCTGTTTATAAAATGCTGTTTCGATTATAGTGATCAAGATAAGAAGCAGAACACCTATGATAAGACCAAGACCGAAGCGCAAGGCAACATCTTTCAATACCGCAAGCATGTCTGATAATTGAAATAGTATTATTTAATTCTATTCCATAAACTATTCAAAGAGGTAAACCTACTATAATATATGACTGATGAAATTATTATAGGTATCAGCGGGGCTTCAGGAGTACAGTACGGGATAAGACTTCTTGAAGCATTTAAAGATATGGGGAATTTTGAAACTCATTTAATAATCTCAGGTTCAGCAGAAAAGCTTATCAAGATCGAGACTGGTTTTTCTGTGCAGGACGTGAAGCAACTGGGAAAACATGTTTATGCGGACAATGACTTCACAGCACCCGTGGCAAGCGGTTCGCACAGGACAAAGGGCATGATAATCGCCCCGTGCAGCATGAAAACGCTTGCATCGATAGCGACCGGGATGTCAGATACGTTGATTTCAAGAGCGGCCGATGTATGCCTGAAAGAAAGACGTCCTCTTGTCCTGATGGTGCGCGAAACGCCCCTGAATTTGATTCATGTCGAGAACATGGAACGCGCAATAAAGGCAGGGGCTTCCATCCTCCCGGCATGTCCGGCTTTTTATCCAAAACCCAAGACTATTGATGAAATAATCGACTTCATGGCAGGGCGCGCACTTGACCTCCTTGGAATCGAGCATAAGCTGTACAGGAGGTGGCGTGAATGAGTTTCAGGGGATTCATAGAACAACTAAGGTCTGAAGGGAAACTCAGGGATATTGGAACACCGATCTCGCCTGTATATGAAGTTTCCGCTATCGCTGGAAGAGAACCCACGCTTTTTAGCAATGTAAATGGTTCAAAAGTTGCAATGAATATCATCGGTTCAAGGCAACTGCTTGCAGAAGCACTGGGCGTAAAGCCTGAGAGAATCATATCCCATTTATCCTTACACCCGCCTGAAGGAAAAGTTCAACTTGTTGCAGATTCGCCCACAAAAGAGGTGGTTGAAAAACCCGACCTCTCAAAACTTCCAATACTTACGCACTTTGAAGGGGACGGTGCCCCGTATATTACATCAGGCGTGGTGGTTTCGGAATACGAAGGTGTCATGAACGCATCGATACACAGGCTCCGCGTAATCGGAAAAGACAAACTTGCGGCGCGGCTTGTGGAATTCAGGCACACTTACAATCTTCATAAAAAAGCCGCCGAAAATGGGGAGGCACTGCCCGTTGCTATCATTATTGGCATCGACCCTGTAACGCTTTTTGCGGTCTCGACACGTGTGCCGGAAGGAAAAGAGTTCGAATATGCATCGTCGCTCCAGGGCGGGCCGATTGAGGTATTCGAATGTGGGAATGGTATCAAAGTCCCGCATGCTGAGATAGTGCTTGAGGGATACATCCATCCGACGGAACTTGTGGATGAAGGGCCGTTCGTGGATATCAGCGGCACCTATGATATTGTGAGGAGACAACCTGTCATATATATAACAAAAATTATGCACAGGAAAGACCCGATATACCATGCCCTGATGCCTGCAGGAAATGAACATAATATCCTTATGGGAGTGCCTTATGAACCGCTGATCTTCAATGAAGTGAAAAAAGTGGCGGATGTAAGGAACGTGGTACTTACTCCCGGAGGCTGCTGGTATTTCCATGCGGCTGTCCGGATACATAAAAATAACGATGAAGAGGCAAAGAAAGCTATCGAGGCGGCGTTTTTGGCGCACAAGAGCCTGAAACATGTAGTGATAGTGGATGACGATATAAATATTTTCGACCCCAATGATATCGAATTCGCTATTGCGACCCGCGTTAAAGGCGACGAGGACATATACATTTATCCGAATGTCAGGGGCAGCACTCTTGACCCGCGCTCTGAGAACGGGATAGGGACGAAAGTGGGCATTGATGCTACGATGGATTTGAGCAAGAGGTGGAAGTTCGAGAGGGCAAGACGGCCGGAGATAAAAGGCTGAAAAAAAATTTTGTTGAAACTTTGATTCTCAAAAGAAAAAAAAATGATCAGCTCATGAACTTAGGGGAAAAATACTTCTTGATGACAGTATCGCATTTCCCGCATGTGATCATGAGCCAGTCGCCGACATCCTGTTTATCGTAGTGGTCAAATATGGACGCGCCGCAGCCCGGGCAGACATAGTATTCCTTGAAATAATAGTTGTAGAACTCAGGACACCCCTCAAGCCAGTTGATCGCCTGGAGCAACCTTTCAAGATATCTCTGTTTCCCGCCTTCTGCGCCTTTTTGCATCTCTTCATGCACATGCTCTTCCATATGCTTGATATGCCGCTTGCTATGCTTGCGTATCCGCTGGTAGTCGCTCACGAACTGTTTCCCGTTCTCAAGATATTTGAGGTATCCTGTTTTTGTATCAGAACCCTCATGCCTCATTGTCCTCAGGAAATACTCGCTCATGAGGTCTTCCATCAAATCGGCGCATTCCGTGCAGATATTGAATCCTTTGTAATGTTTTGAGTCCTGGTCACCCTTGCATATCTTGCAGGTTTCCATTCTTCTCACCCGACTACTACGGGTTTAGTGGCCTCTCGCGTGAACATTATCGGATAAAGGTTCAATACAGAGAGAAGGTCTCCCTTGTTGATCTCACCAGATTCCTGCCCGAGTACATATGCTGTATTGATAATGCGGTCAGTTTCAACGGGCGCAGGGCCTTTTTTTGCTCCCACTTTCACAACTGATACGAGCGGATGGTGGCTGAAAGCGCACGGCATTGCAAGCATATCCTTCTGCACTTTTATCTCTTTTACCTTTATTCGCTCAAGTTTCCCCGCTCCGATGGTTACATTTTCATCTGCTATTACCATCTCCCATTTTGCTCTTGTGGCTATTGTAAATTCGTATGGCGATGCCTTCACCTTTTTTCTGTTGACTTTCCCGTTCTCACGGGAAACTACGTTTACTATTTCGCTCATAAAGCCTCACAAGAATCTAATAAACGGCATAGTACTTAAGTTTTATCATATTTAATCATGATAATAAATTAATATTACCGAAAATACCATCCGGCCAAATTCCCGCTTTCAAACGAAACTTTAATAATCAGGTAGGGACTTTCAGATAACCTCGCTCCGATAGTGTAGCACGGCCAATCATGTCAGACTCTCACTCTGACGACTGGGGTTCAAATCCCCATCGGAGCATTTGGTGTTTTTCCTTTTCTGGAATACCTGGAGCTGGATTTTATCACAATTGGGTCAATTTAACGATGTACAAAAAGGAAGAATGATATCGTTTCTATCCGGGTCCCGGATTAACTCTGAAAATGAATTCGCTGTATAACAGTGGTTCCTCATCTCACAGGACAGTTTCAAACATGGTAGATAATCTTTTTTGACGCGCTTTTTTAGCTTGGGACACCAGTATTTCATTTTCTATCCGGGCTTCGGCTGGCCCATCGGAATTATTCCAGGTTTGAGATCTGGCCTTATGCTCTTTGGCGCCATGACAATTTCATGCTCTGTCCCGCACTTGGGACATTTTGTATTACCGCTTTCATTCCACTTGTATGAATTCCCGCAGTCGCATTCAATAATAAGCACAAGCTTGATTGCTTTAACTTCGTGTATCTTAGCCATCGTATCCTCATTATAAGCTAAAAGTATAACATATTATATTTGTTTATGCTTACTTTAAATATCCTGTCCCTAACTTAAAAGTAAGGTGATGATGCTTTGAAAAAGAGCTACATAAAATGCCCTTACTGCCCGGATGAAGTAAGCATAAGCGGTTCAAGCATGCATGTCAGGAACAAGCATCCTGACAAGTATGAGGAATTCAAAAAGAACTTTGCCGAGATCAAGAAAACTGCTGTTGTAAAAGAAAGTGCAACTAAGATTCAAGTCCCGGGCTCTGAACCTCCAAAGATAGAGGACAAGGATAAACAAACACCTCCACCTCCCCAGGAGCCGTCAAAAGAGGTCCCAAAAGAAGCTCCCAGGGCAGGTGATGAAAAGCCCAAACAGGGCGGATCGTTTCTCGACGAATTCAACAAGTGGCTCGACAGCCCGGACTTCTGAGTTCGTTGATGAAAAGTTCGAAGTCATCCCTGTAAAAGCGCAGGTAAACCAGACAGAAGAAAAGGCGCCGGAATCCCAGGGATTGAGCAGCACCCCGATACCTGATGATTACACAGAAGAGGACGTGATGTTCATTTCTGAGAGCGTGGCAAGCCTTCCAAGCATATTTTTCCCGAAGGTCCCTCTGCGAACTAAAGAGCAGGTGATACCCTTTAATCATCAGTTCTACCGGTACTGCAAAAAGAAAGGCATCAACCCCTTTGAATTCTTCTTTGACGAGTTCGGCCTTTTGATGGCAGGCGCGGGTCTTGCAGGCGGGATATGGCGCGATTACAAGGATAATTACGGCAGCACCAGGAGGGAAGAAACTAAAGAGGATAAGAAGCTGTCGGCAGACTTTGAACATGAAAAGCAAGTAGCAGAGCAGAAAGAAAAGGATATCCGGGACGGCAAAATAACCACGGGAGGGTCCGCAGTCCCATGAAGTTTGATGAAGCCAGGCTTGATAGGATGAATCCATACAGCAAGCAATATCAGGACCAGCTTGACAGGATACTGTACGGCAACAACAGGGTCGAGGATAAAAGTATCTTCAAGGAAGTGATGGATGCTGATAGCAAGAGGGAACGGGAGGGACGAAGGTTAGTCAGAGCGATGCATTGGAGAATGCAGCAGGGATGAATATGGGAATAAGCGATAAGCTTAAAAACATGGGTAAAAGCACAAAAGATCAGGCTGTTTTATCTGCGCTATCCCCGGCTATGCAGCTGATAGACAGATGGACCAAGGATATCAAGCCTGAGAACGATATTTCAAGGTTCATAGATGAGAAGTACGGCATCCTGTTTGAAGCGCAGTCATCCGAGGCAAACGGCATGATGGCCCTGCTTACAAAGCTTGCAATAGCAGAGGCAAATACAAACCCTGAGTGGGTTGAAAATAAGCTGCTCAGGTTCTACGACGAGTTCAGGGTATGGTATAAGGAATACCTGGCAAGGAAGGATATGCAGAATGGCCCGACCTAAAACCAGTAAACTATCATCCAGTGAATCGAAAGAAGCCATCCGGATTTTTGGCACTTTCCAGGAACGCGGATTCAGTATTTCAAAAGATAAAAACGGTTATTTCATCCATACTCACAGATGCAGATCCAAGTCATACAAATCCCTATCTCGTATCCCTGCAAAGGTTATCAAATTCATAAAAAGCACTGGATGATATGCAGATAAAAAGCAGTGATCGCATCTTTGTAGCCGGCAAGACAGGATCCGGAAAAACTACCCTGGTAAAAAAAATGCTTTTTCCCATGTACACCAGGCGCGTGTTTTGGGATATCAAACTTGAAAACAGCGATCTTGCATTCTGCTGCACGATCTGCACGACCCCGGATGAGCTGAGGTCCAGCATCAAAAAAGGAAAAACCAGTATCCTCTATCAACCTAAGAGCCTGGAGCCTTTTGATTTTAACCGTGTATGCCAGATATTGTATGAAACCGGCAATTTCACTTTGTTCGTGGATGAAGTATCGAGGGTATGTACTCCATCATGGATAGAACCCTGGCACGATGAGATCATGACGAGAGGCCGGGGACGTGGAGTAGGGATCGTCAATCTCACTCAGAGGCCCAGGCGCTGTCATAACACAGTGATATCAGAAGCTGAACATTTCTTCATATTCAGGTTGCAATTAGAAACTGATATCGCGAAGATCAAAGAGATCCTTCCCAGACAGTGGGCCAACCAGGTATCATCATTGCCGTACCACCACTGCATTTATTCTGATAGTGTCGGCACGATCAAGCCTCTCGCGCCGATCAGGTTATGAGCTTCAGACAGAAATATAAAGAAAATTGCAGCCACTAAAGCCGCGGTTGCATTATCGGGGCTAAAAGGTGCCGCCCCTCGAACTGTATGAAGTACACACCGAAATATTAAAATACACGTAAGAATACACTTATAGCTATGGCACATAAAACACTTACAATATCTGAAGAAGCATATGAAGCACTTGCCGAGCTTAAAAAAGAAGGTGAAAGTTTCACAGAGTTAATAAAGCGCATCACTGCACCTTTGAGGAAGAGGAAGCTCAGCGAGTTCTATGGTGTGCTTGCAGGTCCGGAGTATGAAGATTTCGAAAAAGCAGTACTGGAAGTAAGGCACTCCAAGAGTACCAGATTAGAGAGGTTGAAATTGTGACGGTTCTTGACAGCAATTTTCTAATAGCAGTCCTTAGAGGCAAAGAGACGCCAAAAGTAACATTGGATATGTTTGATAACCCGAAAACAACAATGATAAACGTATTTGAACTATATTTTGGTGCAATGCGATCTATAAAATCAAAAGAAGTCATGGCAGAAACAAACTCATTGCTTAAATCCATAGAAATTATTGACTTTGATAGACATGCGGCAGCAAAAGCAGCGGATATTCATGCAAAATTAATGAGTTCAGGAAAAACTTTGGATGTCCAAGATGTTCTTATAGCAGGAATCGTTATAACAAACAAAGAAGAGCTTGTGACGATGGATATAAATCACTTCAACCGCATCCCCGGACTGAAATGTAGGTCTTGGAAGCGAGGGGATTATGGGAGATGAACATACCAAGGTACATACCTGCAAGGAAAATGACTGGGAATATCCTATAATATATTTAACTGCGGCTGATGCAGATAATTTTATTGGCGATTTCAGAAGCGAAGGCTGGCATATTGAACTTGAGGACAACGGAATAAAACTTGGATACTGTCCATTCTGCGGAATAAAATTGATATCGCCTTTCGATTAAAAAAGCTCTTTTTTGAAAAAGAAGGATAATACATCTTCCTTTTTATGTTTTTGAAGCTATTAAGATGTATTAAGTAAGAGGGCAGTGTTTTTTCAGAAAAGCCAGATCGTGTTTTTCAGAAAAAAGACTGGATGGAGTGTGGAATATTCGCTATGGGAATATTATATTTGAAGAAAAAAGAAATAAAGAGCATTATGGGCAAAAGGCGCGAACAGAAGCACCTGTCAGAGGATGAGGTAGATAAGCTAAAGGCAACCTGCCAGACATTCAGTGATCAATTAATCGTCTACGGCCTGCTCTATACCGGGATGCGTGTCAATGAATTGTGCCATCTTCATGCAGGATGGATCAATTTGAGAGAAGGGACCATCACCATACCCAAGCAAGAAGGGACCTGGCATCCCAAGATCGTTAAGGTCATGGATAAACAGTCCGGGAGCGTTTTAAAAGAATACTGCTCTAATCGTACGATCCCGGTCCTGAATAGCACCTTGCTCTTAATCCTCGCATCCCTGGTTAAGAATAATTACAAGTTTGACATGTCTCCAAAAGAGGTATGGGTGAGACTCAATCAGTTATGGAGGATTACCGGGCTTCCAGGCAAGATATCACCTCACATGCTAAGGCACACCTGCCTGACAATGATGGTCCGCAAGGATTATGATATTACGGACGTTGCAGCCCAGGCCGGGCATCACAATATCCAGATTACCTGGGATAACTACGTCCATAAAGATAGCGGGCATTTGATCAAAAGTGCCAGACAGAAAGGCGGAATTTAAAAAATAATTATTTTATGACTATTTTATGACTATTCACTGTGTTGGCTGCGGTTCCTCTTTCATGACCTCGCGCACATAGAAAGCGCCTATGCCGACTATTGCAAGCAGGCCTGCTTCGATATAATTATTGCCGGTTAATATCAATGCGCTTGCTGCAGAAAGAAATGCAGTGCCAACAGACATCAATAATGTTTTCATTTCTTTTGTTGCCGTAATTTTCACCTCCTCGTCAGCCTATTACTTTACCTATAAGTAGCCCTACAATCAGACTTGCCCCGCTTGCTATCCCCACTACCTTACTGTTGAATCTTTCAAGCAGGCCCACCCTTTTCCCGAAATTGGTCCTTGTCGCCTGGCAGGTTTCAATATGTTGTATTAACAGGCCCTTCAGCTCTTCTATGTCATCTTTGAGATCCAGCCGCATATCGTCGATTCGCTGGTTGATAAGATCGAGTTCGTTTGTGTTCATAATAAGCCAAGTTTCCGGGCTATGATCTCAATTCTCTTTGTATCTGTTGTTGCTTCACGGTACTGCGTTTTGTAAGGATTTTCAGGCGGGATTGGCTGTATTGCTATTAATGCGTCATACTCCTCTTTCGTAATTTCAACGCTATCAGGCACGGAATCGACTTCGTCATGTGTGCCGAATTCTCCATTCTTGTCTGTCCCTGGTTTCCCTTTCCAATACTTTAACTTCATATTGCCACCCAATAATGCGTTGCCCCCGATGCTCCATTCATTGAAAGGTCGTACTGTGCCGAATTACCGACGTAGAAATTTGTACTATCAGCAGCCGTGACTGCATATTTTGCGGTTGAACCGCTGTCGGTATATACAATGAGATTACCGTTGATGATCCAGGCATGTCCATACCCGGCTTCATCCCTTTGCAGGAATACGATTTTAGGAGTCCTGCCCAAACCGTGGGGTATCGCTCTATTCGCAGTACCGTTGCCTGTATATGAGCTTCCGGCAATCGTAGCTGCGACATCTGTACTGAGCAGGCCTGCGAACTTCGCTGAAGCATCCAATCCAGCATATCCATTCGCTGCGTTCTTATTTGCCGTGCTTTCAGCGTTGGTTACAGAAGTAACAGGTAGTTTTGGAGCATCATCAGCCGCACCTGTATGTTTATGCCCTGTAGTTGCATTGAATTTTCCCCAGATCGTTGCTATGCTGTGGCTCACGGTTCCCCAGGCCTCGCCTGTGATGGCTATGATCTGGTTCCTTATCCTGTTCATGTTGTTTAACAGGGAATAGACAGTGTCCCAGGTCGTCGCCTCAGTGGTATCTCCTGTGATATTACCCTGGGTCATATCAGCCGGCCCCTTGAACTGTCCTATTACAGCAGAAGGATTCGTGCACGCAAATATTTTGATATTTGTTGCTACTGTACATGTTATTTCAACCTCGTTATAATTTAGATAAGGAATTTGAGTTGAGAAGTTGGCGACTATGGTTCTTGCGGAATTGGGTAAGATCTTCAATTTGATATCCTGGTCAGCATCAATTGAAATGCTATGCAGCCACTCCTGGGAATACTGGTCAAGTTTGCGGTTCATGTATTCCAGAGTCCCGTCAGGATTTTGGATCAATCCGCGTTTAAAATTTATTTTTGTCGTGCCTATGGCAAAACTTCTATTCCCTCCTGTCTCAGGTATCGTGAAAAACACTATGCCTACGGTTTCCCGGTCTTCCCATCTTTCATTAAGCAGCTTGATTTTCTCAAGCGTGCTGTTCATCTTGCAGAGCTGATCGCTTACTATCTGCTCAAAAGAAGCCATATGATCACCAGAAGAATAAGAATCACAAAAACAGGTTCGTCATTACCTGTGATCACTGGACAGGCTGGAGTTTCTTCAACTAATGGCATTTTCTCTTTGTGAACCTGCCCTTTGAGTCCCTGGGGCACTTGCATTTCTTCGGCCTTCTCTTATGCTTTTTCACGGTTGAGTTTTTGCAGCTCTTATTCATGCTCTCATCTCGTTGTAAAGCACTATCCTGAAATTCTTGACCGTGGTGCTATTTGCAGAATCGTGGTTGCTGATGATGAAATAAAATCCCGACAGGTGCGCGATATCAATAGGTTCAGATGCCTTCCCGGCGGATCCGTTTGAGGATATCAGCTTCATGACATCGCTCATCTTGCTGTTCTTATATATCAGAGATACAGAGAGGCCGCCTGTGTGATCAGGCGTGAATCCTGCATCCAGGAAGACGCGGGCTCGGTTAAATCCAGGATTGTTCACAGGATCCGATTGTTTCTGGTCGTTCGCATCTACAACAATTTCCTTGAATATGACCTGCTCAGCCCATTTTTCACGTTCCCTCTCCCTTGCTATCATCCCTGATAGAAGTTCGTTATTCCTATCGAGCTTAGAACTGAACACGGAAAGCCCGACATTCAAAGATAAAAATAATTCCCTGCTTTTATCCAGGTCGTCAACCATTTTATTCAGCCTCCTCAGTGGATTCAAAAGTAACGCTGACTGAAACCCTGCGATCCTCAGAAAGCTCAACCTTCACGGATTCCGCAAAATGCACGCGCTTGTTCGGGGAGAGATCAAAGACCTTGGCAGAACCTTTCTTCTCACTGCCGTTAAATTTAACGTCCTGGGCAAGATTTACAAGTCTTATCCTGACTTCTGCATCAATATTGTCATGTACTACGGCAAAGGCATTGACAGGTTTACAGCGCGGATGTATTCCTCCATTCAGGAGAATGTGCGATCCTGCTTTCTGGAACATCATCGAGACTGTAAAGGTTGAATGCCTGGCAAGGGCTTTCAGTTCCCTTGCATGTTCGTTCAGGACCTCTTCAATCTCAGTGAAATTCTTCCTGATCGTTTTCCAGTCTGTGGCACCGTCCTCAATCGCGCTGAATGATTTTATCTCTGCTTCTTCAGCCATAACTACTTCCTGGAATAATACATAAACGCTATGAGTAACACCATCACTACGACCACGGCCACAAGGATTGTATTCAGATCAAGTTCATTGTCATCTTTTATGCCGAGATATTTATTTATTAGCTGGGATTTCTCTTCTGCTGTCAAATCGCTGCGGTTGAGGATATTTTCAACCGTCTCATCTGTTGAAATCTGGACATCTGCTTCTTTTGTTTTGACGACAGCATCACGCACATAAGAACCCACAAGGACTATGCCGCTTATCCAGGAGATCAGCTTGAGAAGTGCCATCGCTGCTGGTACTAAAGCTATCAAGGCCATCTACACCACCACCACGAGTTTATTGCCTTCTATGTATGCCCTTTTACCGCCGAGGAGCTCAACAAGCTTGTTTATTGTGGAGAGGACAAGATCGTTCTGAATTATGGGCCCTGAGAAGTCAAAGACATACTCTTTTTCACCTGAAGCTGGAGAAGATGAAACTGGAGGAGGTGAAGATGGCAGTGTCCCAGTTCCTGTATTATCTGATACTGGCATACTGGTCACAGGTCCAGTTCCCGTATTATCTGCTTCTGCTCCTGCCCTTGCTTCTTGCAGTGAGGGATATAATCCGATGCTCTGCATATTCGGCCTGTAAAGGTGATAATATGAGCTACCGTCTACCTTTTTTATCACATATCCTCTTGGAGTAGTTTCGATATAGGTTTCCGTACCTCCACGTACTGGGGGTTTTTCTGTCATTTTCTCACCAGGAATAAAAACACTGCAATCAGAACGATCAAAGCGAGTAAGAGACCGAGATTAGTTTCTTCATCTGTTATGCAGCCCTTAGCATCCTGCGTGACCCACTGGCCGCTAACGCATTTTTGCGTGATCATCTTATTGCTCTTTGGACACATTACCTGCCTTGTCGTGCCTTCCGGACAGGCTGCTGCCGGAGGTGTAGCTGGTGGCTGAGTTGTTGAAATGCCCAAGGCACTATACCAGATCGGGTTAACTTCAACGTTGGAATATGAAAAGCCTGCCATTTTTTTAGCTGCCTGGCATGGCGCGCCGCCATCTATGCTGCAGAGACGGTCAAGCATAGCATTGTCATCAGGGCCCTGCAGGCCGTATCGCGCCTTGGCTGCATAATAGAGTTTACGTACATCGATTTGGTCAACTGTAACCATAATTATCCTCTTTTAAAAACAATTTCCGCAAGAATTATCCCCATCAATATTCCGAAAAACAGCTTATCCTCGATCACCCCGAAAAGCATGTTGGGTTTACCTGGCACTTCCACTATCTTTTCGATTACCCTGGTTTCAGTCTCCTCTTTGGGGACTGTTGAGAAGGGATCAAACGCCATGATTTCCTCTAAAAAAATTAAAAATAAGTATGGAGAGGGGATGATTCCCCATACTTATCACGTTCAATAACCCCACGGCTTTGCCACATGCTGCTCGACAATCTGCACAGCTGCACCTGCTCCGCCGTTGGTCAGGATGAGGTCAAGATCCTTGACTCCGCAGTACTGCATGTTCTGCATGCTGCCATCCTTGTCCAGGTCGATTACGGCTATTGCAGGTATTACGTTGCTTCTGACATCGATCAGGTTCACGTCGTTTGCCGCGTCCGTTGTGATGGTCACCTTGTCGCCGGCTGCCAGTGTGCCGAAGTAGGGTGCTACTGTCGGGGCTGTGCCTGCGATCATGTACGGGTATGGCGAAGGGACCCTTGTCCAGAGCTCATCATTTGCGCCCTGGCACTTGAGGTACATGTTGGGTAAGGCTATACCGTTCCACTCTGAATCCTGGGCGTTCAAGCTCTGCAAATCGCCCCACTTGCTTGCCCAGTAAGTATCCCCGCTAACCTTGAACTTGAGGTCGGTGATATCCACACCCTCGCCCACTCCGTTCTCGTATGCGAATACGAGCAATTGGCGAAGGAACTTGTTCTGATCCAGGGTGAGGTCAAATGGCTCATCTCCGGAGGCCTTGCTTGTGTAGTCCTGTTTCTTGGTCTCTGTCAGGATCCTCTTGGTCTCCATTACAGCCTTGTCTTCTTTTGGCAATACCAGGGCGTACAGGTCGAATACATGGTTGGCTCCCCCTGTTACGAATCCTTCAGTCGCGCTTATGCTGAAATTGTAGTCAAGCACAAGGTCAAGGCTGTCATAGAGAGGCGCAGGCAGCATCAAGCCGGTTTTGTTCCCGTAAGGATCATACTTCGAATTGAAGTAGATAGGGAAGCTGTATTCCTGCCATCCAAGGCTTGGGTCCTCGTTCCCTGCCCAGGTCCCGCCTGCTGCCTGGCTGTACAGGGTATGCGGGAGCTTGCCGTTGCGGTATGCTGCGAACTTGCGGCATATCTCACCTGAATAGCTCTTGAAATCCGCACTGCCTGATTTTATGTTGATCTTCGTAAGTGAAGATTCAACTGTCGGCATGGCTTTCGCATCAGGCGCGTTTGCAGTGGCGCCGTTCTTTGCCCTCATCTTGAGCAGGAGTTCCAGGATCTGGTCTGTCCTCTTGATGGAGAAGGTCTCAGTCCCTGCATCGCCGCTCAGGGATTTATCTTTGTAGAGCTCTACCCACTTTGGAATTGTCATGGTTCGTCAACTCCTTAGTGGATGCTTTCGAACGTGAACGCGAAGATGTCTGCATTCGCTGCATTGCCGTCTGTCGTGAGATTGAAGACAATGTCTTCATTCTTTTCAAAGACGTTCTTTGTGCCTGCCGCCGGTGCTATTGTGAAATCCGCGCTTATACCGATTGCAGCACCGCATGTGACTGTTGCAACGTCCTCACCTGATCCCCGCTCAAGAGCGGCTACATCCGCTGCTGTCGAGTATGCAAGTACAACGCTCTGTCCCTTTACGAGCCGGCACTTCGGGTGATGACCCGCAGCAGACAATATTACTGTGCCGGTTCCGTCTGCCGGTTTCCTGAAATGCACCAGTGTAAATATACTGAAGTGCTCAGGAATCTCATTTTCTTCAATCGTGCTGATAGTCATGGAACCTCACCTTACGCTGTCTTTGCTGGAAGTCCCAGGGCTTTTCTTGTGCTGTCGATCTGCATCAATCCATAAACGACCACCACAACGATGACGGCTACGAAAACTATTTTCTTAATATCCATATTTTTATTACACCTGTAAAATCTGCCCGAAGGCAAATAAGATAATTTTGACAGAGGAATAATATAAAAAAGGCAGTAACAAAGCTAATAAGTAATACAAGTTTAATATATGATACTCATAATGAAAGACAAGGACGTAAAAAGGGCGAAGAAAATCGGGGGGAGCGTGGTGCTGTCTTTAACGGGGTTTATCCGGGAGAATTGTTTTTACAAGGTCGTGAAGAATGACCGCGAGGAGGTGATTATCAAAAGGATCGAGGTGTGAAATTTATTTAACTCCATTTTCTTTTATGTCGTGTGTCTGTGATTTTATCAACAGTTGAACATTACAATACTCGATTACCCCAATAATAAATATTAAAATCCCTGCGTTAATCCAGTGTTGGTCTTGAAGCTGAAATGCCGCCCATATTCCAAAAGGGTTTGGGAGAGTCCACATAATACCCGTTATTACTTTGATGTTTAATTTCATCTAAATTATTTCCAGAACTTATACCAGGGCTTATTCTGTGCCGGCGGGAGGAGGCGCTGCGTGGCAAGGTGCAAGGTCTGTTCATTCAGGAGCAGCCTGTTGGCCTCGTCAAGCTTGCCTTCCAGGAACCTCACCTGGCCCGAGAGCTGCTCGATGAGCTTCTGGTTTGCGTAATCACCATCCCTCGGCGTTGCAGTCAGATTGCAGTCAGGTTTGTTTACATACCCGGTAAGGATTTCACGATAAAAATCTGATTTCGGTTTATCCCCTCTCTGCTGATCGATTAACTTTTCAAGCTCATCGTCTATTCGAATTGTTATCTGTCCCATATGCGATCAGGATGTAATCATTTTGTAATCTTAAAAGTTTCGTCCTGAGAATAATTTCGGAATCTTTTTATACCCTGAAATTATCTTCAAACGGCGGGCAGGCAAAGATATCTTTTTGAATAAATAGACCCAACAACCCACCTACTCGCCTGCCTTTCCTATTTAAACAGCTTTGGAATACATCTTAAATATGCTTCCTTTAGTTCTATCAAATCTATGTGATCGTAAATATCAACCGTCTCCCGCCGTTTATCGCCTCTGAGTTCTTGAATAAACTCCCGCCGCATATTGTTTTTTCTTAAAATTGTGGTAAAAAAATGTCTAAAACAATGCGGTGTCGCCCGCTTATTCAGCGGTCCCCGAGGATTATGAAAACCTAATTTGCGGGCATACTTTGCTAATATCCTGTTGGGTTCATCTTTGTGAATCCTTGCACCTGCCGGGGAAATAAATAGAGCGCTGGACTTTGCCCTTGGCGCTCTCCATTTAAGATACTCTTTTAACACCTGGGCAGCCTCATCATCGAAAAACACTAATCTGTTGGTTCTTTTTGCTTTGGGTTTAAGGATGATCTCTCCTTTCTCAAGATTGAGGTCGCTAAGATCCAAGCTAATCAACTCTCCTCTCCTCATGCCACATTTACATAAAATTATTAAAACAACCTTTTCCCGGATGTGCATCTTTAAACTGAAGAGCTGCTTTACCTGTTCGAGCGTTAATAGTTGCCGGGAATTCTCTCCATTGAATTGCTTCTTGTTCCTCGCGAGATATCGCCGCCTGAATTGAGGTACGGGATTATTGGCGAGCTTTTTGGCATATAATAAATAATCGTAATAGGAGGCAATGGCCGAAAAATAAGCGTGCACTGTCTGGTTGCATACTCCTTTTTTCCTAATTTTTCCTCTTGTGTAAACCATATCCTCTCTCAGGTAATCGAGGAAATCACGAAGGATATTATTATCAACTTTGAAAGGATCACCCACGAATTTTAAAAAGATTCTGATGTTGGAGGTATAGGTCGAGATGCTATGCGGAGTCATTCCTCTTGATGTGGAATCCTTAATGAAATCTTTAACGTAGGTCTTCATATTATCTCAACCTGTTAATGTAAGCTGCCTCTTGATTTTTAATAACGGGTGCACGACGCCCAATCGCGGAGGCAGCTTGGCGCAGGACTTTTGTAGAACGGCTTTATTCCGTTCTAATAGTCTATTAGTATATTAGTAGTATAAAAGTCTTTTGGAACAATGGGTTTATAGTATAGTAGAACATTGTATAATTTCGTGGCAGAAAGAATTATCAGACCATTAACTTCTGATGGCAAAATCACAATTCCAAAGGAATTGAGAGAAAAACACAGTCTTAAGGATTATGTGGAGATTATAGATACCAAAGATGGAATCTTAATAAAAGCTCATTAGCGTTATGAAATTAACACAAGAAGAAATAACCCAAATAAAAAAATTAATTAAAGATTTTAAAGAAGCCAATGAATCTTATCGACAGCGAATAACTGAAAATGAAAAAGAGATTGCAGTACTTGAAAAAGTGATAGCTTAATCCCTTCTGATAAACTCTTCCGATGATAAACTCCTTTCGATAAACGCATTCCCATAATATCGTCAATATATCCTCAATATATCCTCAATATATCGTCCATAAACTTATTCCATGGACTTATTCCATGCATTTATTTCTTGAGACTGTATTTTGTAAGGTGTCTCGAACCGATTTGTTCAATGAAGTTATCTTTTATGAGCTTATGAAGTAGGTGTCTTGCTTGAGTCATGTTAACATTGCAGATTTCCCTGCATTTTGAATTGTCAATTTCCCCGTTGGTTTTAAGATAATTTTTTAATAATTCAAGTTCTTGTTCTATTTCATTCGGGGAAGATCTCTTTTTTCGCAGTTTTATTTTTTCGGCTTCTTTGGGAACTTCTAATGGCACTTCTGTTTCAATAACCCCTGGCACAACCTCAGGAACAACCTCTAAATGCTTTTCAGATAAACGTAAAACATCTGCGGATAATTGCTCCACCCTCGCTTTCAGTTCTGATAATTCTGTACTGGCTGATAACTGGTACACCTTCGCTTTCAGTTCTGATAATTCCTTATCTGCATTGCTTCTTTTTCCTTTTGCCAGGCGGTGTATTTCTGCGAATTGTTCATCGAGCGTTTTTGCCCGATTATAATAAGATGTGACCCGCTGGTTTAATTCTGCTTCATGGTGTTTCTCAAGGTAGTCATCGATCAGGGTTTCGGCTCTTGTGGCGAGTTCATATAAATCACTGGCGCGTTTGGTGTTGCTAATATCGATAGCCGCCATGAGTTTAATAAGTTCTGCCTGAAAAGTAGGACTATCGGAAGTGTGAATAATAAATGGATACGCCTTACGGCATATCTCAAAGTATATCTTGTCCTGGTCTTTAACGTATTCAATTGGCATTGGTTTCTCCCAGTTCAGGCGATATACTTTGGCTGTTTGATCTCCGCCACCTTAAAGAGATTTTTTTTCGCGATAATGTCCAGTTTATTTCTAAGTTCTTCTCTTTTTTCTCGATCCCATATTGTAAAGATATTAGGAATATGTTTATTTTCGATCTTCTCTTGAAGTTCATTCACGGTTGCATCATAATCTGTCTTTTTGAATACAAGTTTGCTCTGGACTTTTTTTGTTGATGATTGTACACCCTTTTCACAGACATAATCACCAAAAACATCCTTCATGGTTCTATAAATTTCATTCCTGTAACGAATATTTGTATCGATTGTTTCTGTGACTTCTTTTTTTCCGGCAGTGGGTATGATAAATTTTACCATAGCGAAAAGAACATTGGGCGGTATTGGACGACCTGATCTTTCCGGGCTTGTTTCTCCCACAATCCATTGCAGTAATTGTTCTACTCCGAGCGCGGCTTCAAGGGCATCTACTGGCACAATTATAGTATCTGCAACCCGCGCACTTATCTGGTTCAGGATATTGCCTTCCAATGCCGGGGCGGTATCTATGATGATATAATCGTAATAGTTACGATAAAAGCTTATTAATTGCAGAGTAAAATCATAGACGTTTTTATATTCCATCTGATCTTTGTTGATCTTTTCGGAAGTTGCTTTTGCATCTATTTCTACATCATGCGATCCTGCCATAAGAGCTATCGTTCCTGCTTTTCCTGTTGTTCCTCTATACTTACTAAAATACGGGTAATCAAGTACAAATGGGATTTGCCTGATAGTTTCCATGGTCCCTGCTATTGGAGCAAGGGCAAAAGCCACATTGATTCGTCTATCTCTCAATGTTGAATCCGTGAGTCCGAGCCGTTGTGTTAAGTTGGATTGACCATCATTATCCCAAAATAATACATTCTTGCCTTTTCGTGCCATAGTTAATCCGAAGGCAAGCGATAGCGAAGTTTTGCCTACTCCACCCTTATTATTCATGGCTGCAATGACTTTTGATACCTGCCGTCGTTCCGGTGAAATTTTCTCAAGAAAAACTCGTTTCATTTTTGAGTCCTTATCTTCCGCTCCCTGTAATTTTTGGAGCAAAACCGTTTGTAGATTCATATTGTGTTCCTATCGAGGTTTAGCTCGTTTAGTTTTAGCTCGATAGAGGTCTAATTTATATGGGATGTATTTAAAGTTTGCTTTTTTAGAATATATATTTAGTACATTACCCTTAAAAGTAGGTAGTTGTCGAGACTAAAATTAATTGAAGACAAAAATGTCGAGGGAAAATTTATTACTATAACAGATAGGTCAAAAATGTCGTATAATTCTAATAAGACGAAGTTTTTACGCATTATATGCATAGCGGTTTCACAGCAAAAGCTCTTTATATTCCCGACCCCTATCTCACTTTTCGGGTACTAATCGGGCCGTCCTATGCTCTGTGATGAGCTCCGGCCGGAAGCTCGGATCCTGGGCATAGGCTCATTCATTATGGATGAGTGGAATTTTTCAGTTGTTCATAGTAATTATCGTCGGGATCTTCCATGCCTTCATTTTTAAGTTTGAAGATGCGCCTCAGGATGTGCTTTTTTAAAAAGAGCAGGTCAAATTCATGGCCCGGAATTACCGTACAGGCACCTTTTATGAACTCTTCATACAGGGCAACGATCCGCTCTTCTGGTGTTTGGGGACGGTTTTTTTGATAAAAGAGATATAAATCCTGCAACACCCTCCATTTGGGCTTGCCAGTTCTTTCAGATTCAACATTTACCCAGCGTTTAATGTCAGTGCCGGCAGGAAGATGTACTTTCGCCCTTCGTGCCTCGTATTTTTTGTTTCTCTCTTTACTTCTCTTTTTGTTCATAGTCCCCTTCTAAATAAGCCTTCAGCATCTGATTTTTTTTTCGTTACGGAAGTTGTACCCTAATTTTTCTAAATTAGTACCCTACCAGAGTAGTACCCTAAAATCTGGGGTACTACGGCTACTAACATTTTTATACTAATATTTTTATATAACACCCTACAGTAGGTCATATGTTACAACGTAAACGCCTTTACGCTGTCATGCACGTTCCGGATCCAGTTTCAAGCCTACTTCTTTAACCTCTTTTATTAGTGTCCATATTTCCGTAACGGATTGAACCGATTTTTTACCTTCCATAGACAGATTCCCAAATGTTAGGGTACTACGCACGGTTTTTTTAACTGTGGGTAGGGTACGAAGTTGTACCCTACAATCGTAACGGATGTTGTACCCGAATCAGTACCCTAACGAAACGCTAAGAATTAATGTAAAGCATCCCTCCCCTTTGTATAAAAACATAAAAAATAGAAATCATGGATTCACCATTATGTCCCAGTACCAGGCCCAGAAATCATCCGGATCGGCGAAAAGAATGTCAACGGCGCATTCAAAATGAGCTTTCTCAGACCAGGGAGATTGATCTACGGGACGGATCGGCAAAAGGCACAGGATGCATCTTTGTATCTTCACGCTAAAATCCTCCTACCCAATCACCTCCACTCCTCTATTCCTCCTCGATAAGCATTTCAGGCTTGATGGAAAACAGCTTCTCAAGCTCCCCGACAGGATGGTATATGATCTCCCCGCCCCTGACCTCGATTGCAAAGCGTGCCTCTCAAAATTCCTGGCATTCTTGACTTTTATCCAAAAAGCAACATGCTCTACCTTCCAGTTCTCCTCCACTGCTCTTTTGAGGAGATCAGTAATATTCAAATTAAGGATATCCTCAAATTCTGAAAGATATCCCTTATCAAGGTCAGGGAAATCAACAGCACTAGGACTCATGCCCTCACCTTCTTGCGGCTGCTGAAAGCCTCATCTCTCAACTTGAGAGTTTCAGGGCTGGCGCGGATGAATCCACAATCCTTATCAATTTCGCATCTTTTGCATCTCCCTACCGGGAGAAATAGGGATGTGCAATCAACGCAAGTATGCCCCTCGTGCCCCGGCTGGCCCCATTTTCCGCAGGTCATGCCCTCACCTCCATATCCTCTGCCAGAATATCGAGTATCTTCTTGGCAGTCTCAATCGCTTTCGGATTATTCTTTGGCAGGAAAATCTCGATATCACCCAGTTTCAGATGAATTCTTTCTTCGTTCATGCCCTCACCCCCGGGGCCGCTAACACGCCTGCATGCTGAACTTGTCCCAATTGCTCGAAGGAGACTGAGGGTCTTTCAACCAATTGTAAAGGGGTGAAACAACACGCAAGTTTCGTGACAGCCCCGGCTGTCTCCCTCTCCTCTTCCTGCCAGTCCACGCCCACCACTTGAAACGAATTGAGAATAAGATACAGCTTCTGGATATCACTGTCCGGGAACCCGGCCCTGAGCAGCCTGACGCGCTCCTCCCTTGTATCAAGCATCATACGGCATCCCTCCAGACCTGGGAGAGACTGCGGGAATAGACACTGCCCTTTTCATTCTTGATGAGAACAAAACCCGGAGTTTTTTGTAATTCGGTTACAGTCCCCTGTTTTAGTACTTTTCTGGGTCTTGTCCCTTTGTTATTCCTTTTAATGACTTCAAAAACAACATTCATCCCGATGACTTTATCAGGTTCGATATTGCTCAAATTTCCAAGAGCCTGAGCTAAGCTCAATTGTCTTTTCTTTTTCATGTGATTTTCCTGGGTCGCTAAACCCACTACGTCTATTGATTTTATCGGTATATATATTTATCCCAGCCCTCATAATCATAATGTAGAAATCGCTATGGAGAGAAAGTATTTTGCATCTGAAAGCGTATTAGGATACAGGGCAATAAGCCCGCACCAACGGACCCATATCCAACCCGCAGGGGCAAAAGTATTAAGGCTTCCCGACCTAATAATCATGGGTGCACGACGCTAATCGTGGCCGGTTTTTTCATGTGATGCCGGCCTTCAAGCACCAAATGCCCTGATGCGGGTTTGGATCCTTTGGGTTCCAATCCCCATCGGAGCATATAATTTTCTTGGATGTTCCTGTTATTAACTTTATTTTCTATTCTCAACTATTTCAATTAAAATAAAAAGAGCGCCATTGGAACTGCAATGCATTGTATCAGAAGCAGTTTAGGGAAAGATATCTATAACGGATTTTTAAACCATATCTTAATAAAATTAATAACTTAGTCATAGAATAGATATATATATCAAGAAGGAAAATTACTACTCTAATAGGGACGGGACAGACCAAAGAAAAACGCTGAAACAATCTCGCCTTTATTGAGTATAACAGGATAGGAAAGATTAGACGTGTTTTAATGGTTGGTACAAACCATTGAAAACCAGTTGGAGGAAGTATGGATAGGATAAGCAGCGTTATTCAAAAACGAAGCGTCATATTATTTAACATATTATTTATAATAATACTATCGAATAGTATGATTAGCAGTGGTGTAGAGGTAAATCCCACTCATCCGATAGAAGACAGACAGCTCTGCACGGACTGTCATAATTTAGATGAAGATAGCAATAAATTAATTGTAGATGTTACTCCTGCAGTGAGCTTAACAGGGAATTCTAAATTGAACGGGTCTGGTGCATCCATCCAATCAGGAATTATGATTCAGGGAGGAAGTCAGGATTGTGTTCTTTGCCATGATACAGGCGGGAGCGGTGCACCGCCTGATAAACGTATAGACGTTTCAGCTATCAAACAGAGTGTACATAGAAATCTGAACAACGCTTCAATAAATACTACGTTGCTCTCAGATACAATAGATAAAGCCTGCTGGGCATGTCATGGTGATGGCACGGAGCCATTAACAGGGCACCAGAGTAATTATGCAACACCTTATTCCTGTGGGGACTGCCACAACAGGACAAGCAATCTTATATATACGAACTTAAGCCTGATACTAAACCTGAGTGCCAAAAAAGTACATGAACACCTGCAAGCTCCATACTATGAGCAGATCTCCTCAACAGTCAATAGCACAAATGCTGATTGCAACGGGTGCCATGATAAGAGCAAAGCGGCATATACAGACTCGGGCCTTTCACTTTCAGCCAATGTCTCCCACTATGCATCTAAAACAGGTCTTGCCAGCCCGAGCACTAATTGCAACCTTTGTCATAAGGATTCAAGAAATTCAAGTTCTTACTGGGCTAATATTGTCAGGCATCCCGCCAGGTCAGAAGATAATTCGTTCTGCCGGAATTGCCATAATACCACGCTTGCCATAGACCTACACAGCCAGCCACTCGTAAAACCATCTAATATCCATTCCGGATTTGACTGGCAAAATGACGATTATAACGAAATCAGCCCTCTTGGAGCTAACGAAGCATGCTTATCATGTCACGGTGGCGGTCATGCCACAACATATAGAGTATGTGAAAACTGCCATCTTGAAAACGGGAGTGGACCAGTCTTTAGTTCCTGGCAAAGGCCGGATCTTAACGAAACTATTCCGAGAGTATATGCTCATACGAATTTCTCTACTGCAATAAACGTACCCAACCAGTCCAGGGTATATCCTCCGTCACCGGCAGCCAGGACATTCTCCTCATGCTATTCTTTTAATAGCACTACGCTTGCAGGAACGTGTCATGGTATTTCTTATTATAACAGGTCTATAAGCGGAGGATATTTTGCGTTTAAAACCTCAGCCAACTCAAGGAGTTCACCATATCATGTTACCAAGACAATAGATACGATGCCAAACACTACTGATTGCCTGTTCTGCCATAAACAAACAGACCCCGGTATAAGGATGGCATGGGGTAATGCTATCCAGATCACAGGCGGCACGCACAACTGGTACATGGGCGATGATAATAGCAAATGCTGGACATGCCATGTTTCAACAGGTAATGCACCTAAAGACTTCCATTCAGATACTCTACAGGGAGGAGGTGGCTCCGACTGCATCGCATGCCATGCCCCCAACGACGTGAACATCTCAAAATTCGCCCGCCATGCCAATATCAACACAAGCGACGGGACCAATAATGTCACAAACAATGACTGCTGGACGTGCCATTACCAGAAGGACATGAATCGAAGCAACGTTTACCTCTGCGACAGTTGCCACAAGAACAGCAGTGGGATAGTTCCTGTAACAGACCCTGCCCTGCTCGTCGGTAATCTGCAGCACGGTTCCAATAAATGCAAGGATTGCCATGCGCCGGACACATACCATGTCCAGGGTACGGCCGGTCCAAGAGGCAGAATAGAGAACCCTGGCTGGCCATTGATAGATGGTTTCAAATATGCAGGATGCCATGACTGCCACAGAACATATAATGGTCTTGATGAACCATTCCACGGTCCGGGTATAGAGCCAAGAG
>VEPN01000017.1 GCA_012026835.1 Candidatus Methanoperedens sp.
ATAGGTCCAAGGAAATCCATCTCCGATTATTCGCAGTAATAGAGATGGATTTCTAAAAATAAAAACCTGTTACTTTTAGATCGATTGTGTGAACATCAGTATAGAAATACTTTTAATTGCCACCACATCACGGGTCTTTTCAATACCACCCGCAGCCTTGCTGTACAGCAAATATCGACCGGCCATAAGGAAGAATGGAAGAAGACCGATGCTAAGCCATTGAATTATTTGTAGATATTGTTCTGGAATATTGGCTTTTATTATCTCATCACCGAGGATAATCGTTTTTTCTGAGAAAAAGACAAATTGTAACCTAATTAAAAGAAATACCCATAGATAATATAATATAAGTCCAAATATCGTTCCAATTATAGCTCTAATAATCTTCATTAATTCTTGGGGTTTAGCGCGCTCTTGCTGAACCACTGAACTCTATATAATAATTTATATATTTGACCGTCTTCTAAATAACCATACGCATAACAGGGTGATTAGTCCATACGATAATCCAAAACCTTGGACTGGTTTATTTGAGACTTCTTTTGGTATAGTTGGCATAGGTGTAGTTTTATTCTCAAGCAGAGGTGGATCTTTGTTTGAAGTTCCAACAGTCATACCTACCAATGGTTGAACACTTCCCAGAAAGAACATCACAGGTACATCATGAATACCCCTCTTTTTTGCCTCTTCATCGATCAATCCATATATCTCATCCAGCAATGGTCTCTCAATAGTTAAGCTGTTATTAATTACTGCCACAAAGTAACCATTTGGATCAGTACCAAAGACTACCAAAGGACCTTTTGGGGAAAAGTATAATGTTATTCTGTCTTTTAAACCCTCTATAATAGCTGGCTGAGTCTTGTATGTCCAGTTCCACTTTTGATCTTCAGTTTTGAGTTCAGGAAGTTTTCCATATGTAGCTACAGCAGCCGATTTATTCAATTCAACATTATTTTTTCTATAATCTTCCTCAGCTTTTTTTTCAGCATCCGATATTCCATTGATATTTTTCAAAGGATCACCTCCATCTGATATATTAACAACAAAGGTGAAGATGCTAATTATTCCTATTGTTGCTATTATTAAACGTTTTGATTCTCTCATTTCCATTTCTCCCAAAAAATGGTTATCAATAATCGATAACCATCGCTCATGTGTCTTATCTGGTAAGGACAGTTACGCCTAAATCACTCTTCACATAACGGATATTTGAGAAATAACAGTAGTCCATACCTCCCACAGTAGCCTTTGAAGCAAGAATTCCTACTATTTGGCGGTTTATATTGGCGTCCAGATACCATACTGGAGAACCACTATCTCCTCCATTACAGGAAAGTGTTGTTTGCACTTGGTTATAGTAAATCCGTCCGTTATTGGACATTGTCTCAGAGATACCCTTTACATATCCCATTGTTATAGCTGTCGTTACACCCGATTTGTAGACTTTCCAGTCGACCTGGGGCTCCAGATCGCCCTTAACAGGCACATAATACCCTCCACCAATATGGATTGATGCCTCAACATTACTAAAGCGTATAAATTCTGCATCTGCATTATTAGTCCCGATTCTCGTAACTGTCCCGGCTTCATTCCCAGAACCAGGAAAAGGCTGCCGGTATCTCTTACGGCAAAACCTAAAGTACCGTAATTAGTGCCGTTACTTGCCATAATTCCTCCCACTATAGGACGTCATTTAGTATCATAACCTGCAAGTAATTTGGGAAAATCTCCTATTCTAAATACTACTGGAATTTCTTGATTGCCTCTCTTTTTTGCATAATTATCTAATATAGTATATATTTTATCATCAACGTAAGTATCCACCGTTAAGTTTTCATAAAACATTATTATTTAGCCAATCCTTTCTTTCTTTTTCAGTTTCAAATTTTGGTATTTTTCCACGTGTTTTAAGAACCTTGGGCTCTTTTTTTATTTTCTCGAAAACTTCAGGTCCGAAATCTGGGATATCTTTATCCTGAAGCTCAGAATCATTTAATCCTAATAAAACACGCTCCGGTAAATCTTTAGGAAAATTTTTAAATTCCTTGTCTGGAACAGCGGTACCTGCATATGCTACTACGATCAGCAGCATCGCCACAACCACCGCGCCTAACCGCATTCCTTTACTTTTGTTCATATTTTCTATACCTCCTTTATTTTTCTCTTCTATCCAGAGGTGAAAAAGTCAAGCTATAAGTATCTTTAAAGCCAACATATCCCAGCCTCCGGGCAATGCAGGGGTTCAACGGTTTTTGTGATTCGATTGAACCCCGCACAACATCTTTTTTGATGTTTGCAATATGCATCTATGGTAATCTTTTATAAATCAATTATGTCCAAATCATCGAACTGTTCACAGGTTTAACTCCTCAGTTGGATGATTTGGACAGGTTCTGCTAATCTGCGTGGGTGTACTAAATATGACCATACCATACGGAGAAAGCCGGCACAGCACGTTTATATTTTGAATGATTAATCGTTATGGAATCACAACTCTCAACAGCTTAACAGAATCGTTTCATGGCATATGAAACGTCTAAATAAAGCAGGAGCTATAAACATAGACGGGAACACGTACCCCAGGAGATACTGCCTTACGGACAGCGCTATGATAATACTGCAGAAAGACAGCAACGATGCAGAACTTTTTTATACTTTTCCCAAACAGTAATGCATCATGAAAGCACATGAATTTGAGTTCCCCGAAGACAGGTATTACCTGAAAAACCATGTATGGCTAAAGACAGACAATGGAAACATCCTCATCGGGATCACTGAACTGGGCCAGTCCCTTTCAAAAGGGATTGTGCATATAGATTTACCTGAAACCGGGGAATCAATCAAAAAGGGGGATACGCTGGTAGCATATGAAACCATAAAAGCCGTATCGCAGATAGCCCTTCCTTTTGATGCCAGTGTTACAGAGGTGAATGAAAAACTCTGGGAAGACCCCAACATAATCAATGGCGACCCGTACAACGAATGGATAGTAAAAATAAAAGGTGAGCTTGATGAGCGCTCATTGATGAAAGTGGAGGATGCCGTAGAATATTACGGCAGGCTGATCGCTAAAGAACGCGAACGGTATGCGGGGATTGATGAGTGATATACAGATTGCAATATTTTCCAGGCATGCACTTATCAAACAAAATAACTTTTCGTGCTGTCTCTAAATCATCAGTATTGAGTTTTATCTTATACCACCATTTGTTGCCGCCTTCATCAACACTTCCCACAGCTACCATCCACAATTTACCGTTAATTTCTGCCAGCCCGTAATCCTCCCCGAACCATTCAAATACCTGCCGTTTTACCCCATCGGTCTCCTCAAGTGGTAAATCGCGATATGTACTCTGGTCTATGTATTTATCAAGCAACCTGCCAGTCTCGTTTTTCCAGATGTCATCATAAAAAGTATCAAGCAGGCCATGCTCAGCCAGATATCTCAACCCCTCGTCTATATTTCTTAGTTTACCGCTTGTTCCAATACCTGTATCCGTATGTTCTATATATTTACCAAGCAACTTGCCAGTCTTCTTCTTCCAGATTTTATCATAAAAAACATCAAGCAGGTCAAGTTCAGCCAGATATTTTAATCCCTCGTCTATATTTCTCAATTTTTCAGTTGTTTCAGTACTCATATCAGTATTCATACTCTTGCCACCCCATTAAATAATCTGTACGACAGAGTATAAAAAATTTGCTATTTGTGATTATGGGTGATCTGAAAAATCTTCGGGACTATTATCAAATGAATATGGAGTATCAGGTTACAAAGGAAATATCAGGAAGATATGGCATTTCGACCATGCCCATCGCATATATAGACACTTTATAGCAAAATATAGTTATCCGCATAACCAGTACTTCCGTAGGCAATGCTTAGATTTGACCTTCTTTCTGCAAAATTTGCCATTTAATACTCAACATTATAAATATAATTTGATTAAGAGATGCTCAACATAAACTTTTATGGGTTTTTAATAAAAAAATTCGATAGCTTACGCTATTTCGATTTTCTGGCGGGTCTTCGATTAGTGTATTTCCCATTGTATTACTAAGATGCATCGTGATACGAAGTTTCATTATTCTTGTTGTTATTTTTTGGGTTCCTAACTCAATTCCATTCTCTCGGCAGTATATCATGCTGCAGAGCAACCAAAGCCAGAAAATCTTTTTTTACGCGGTATCCTGTTTCTATACCCCATCTTTTTCTATATAACTCTGCAATACAGTCTATATCTTTTTCATATTTAATTTCAAAATTTGTTGCAGTTCGAGTTATCTTTAATTATCTCCTTTATTCTATCATTTTTAGGAACAGGCATGATATACTTGAGTTTTAAACTCTCAAGAACTTTTATGATTTCAATTGAGAAAAAACCACGATTGAGAAGCACATATTTAATATGTACATATTTCATAGCATGTTCCAGTAACTCTTTCACTACACCCTCATTTTTCGAAAGTGGAGTAAGCGGAATTGCTTTCAGGGTGAACCTTTGATTCTTCTCGGCTATGTCTATGATTGCATATTTGTAACAATAAGAAGTCCCTCTATCGTGTTTACAGCCCATTATAAGCGGATTATTCACTTCCCCATAATAAGGGATTTCATGAATATCTATGGCTATTGCTGCATATTTTCCAAAAAGCCTTCTTTTTGCAGCCAGTTGGTGTGAGGAATTAACAATCCGATCTAACTGGCACAAAAGCCTGAAATAACCCTGCTTTTCGATATGATAAAAAATAATGTCGGCTGATGAAATATCCTTCTTGCTTTTGACCTCTTTCAACTCAACAACTGAACTCCCGGCGGAAGTGGTATTAACAGATGCCATCAGAATTATATTGAGAATATCTTCCTGATGGTATGTTGAATTTGATCTTATTTTTAAATCAATTTGTCTGTTCAGCGCTTTAAGCGCATCTTTATGTAAATGTTCGACTAAATAATTCAAATGTCTATCCTTTCTGGTTTTATGTGATTAACAAAATATTCCAGTAAAGGACAGACTTAAATTTATCTTTCACTTGCGGAAGTACTGTTATAGTGCTTTATGACTGAATTCAGAGTAACATTGTCCCAAAAACTTTACATAAACGATGCAGTAATGAATCCTGGCAAAAGTTTTTTATAATTTCATCCTAAACTTTTTATAATATCTTTTTACTCCTTCAACCTGCCCGCCACTTCCTCCACAGTAAGCAATTCCTGCCCCCCGGTCTTCATATCCTTGAGCGCAACTTTTCCTGCGTCAAGCTCGTTCTTTCCCACTACCACAACATGGCTTGCACCTATGGTGTTGGCATAGGATATCTGGTCTTTAAATTTCCTTCCCATCACATCGATATATGTAACTACATGCTTCCTTAGCCTTTTTGCGATAACGATGGCCTCCTTTCGTGTATCTTCGAACGAGACCACAACTATGCTCACTGGAGCCGCGGGCTTCACTTCGCATATCTCCATTATCCTATCAAACCCGATGGCATACCCGGTGGAAGGTGTATCCTCACCCCCGAACAACTGGGCAAGGCGGTAAGAGCCTCCCCCGCATACCTGGTTCTGCGCACCAAGGCCGTCGCAGTATATCTCAAAGACCATGCCCGTATAATAGTCAAGACCCCTTGCTATCCCGAGATCGACCTGGTATTCAAGGCCGTAAACATCAAGGAGCGATAGCAGGGCATCGAATTGTGATATAGCCCCGATATCCCCGACAAGCTCCCGTGCCTCATGTACGGCATTTATGCCCCTTAGCCCAATCAGGCGGAATAACTTCCCCCGCATATCATCCGGCGCATTTATTTCATCAAGGAAATCCTCAAGCCCCTTCTCATCCTTTTTATCCACAAGACGCATTATTTTGCCCTGGTGCTCAGGCAGGATGTCCTTCAGGAGGGAGCGCACGATACCCAGATGTCCCACATGCAAGTCTCCTGTAACACCCGCCATTTTTAACATCTCCACAGCCATTGCGATGACCTCGGCTTCTGCCTCGGGGCGGATGCTTCCTATTATCTCGACGCCGAACTGGAAAAATTCCCTGAACCGCCCTTTCTGCGGACGCTCGTACCTGAAACAGTTGTCAAAATAAAAGAATTTTAGGGGTTTAGGCGACTTCTGTAATTCTTCAACATACATCCTTACCACAGGTGCCGTGAGTTCAGGGCGCAGTGCGATCTCGCGGTCTCCCTTGTCCTTGAAATTATATATCTCACCAAGAATTCCTTCACCTGACTTCAGCGTGAAAAGCTCTATATGCTCAAAGGTCGGGGTCTTTATTTCCCCGTAACCCCAATGCACTGCAACCTCGCGCAGCCTGCTCTCTATACATCTTCTTTTTGCCATCTCCGGTGGGAGAAAATCACGCGTGCCTCGGGGTTTTGGGATTTCCATAGATGATCCTCAGGCCTCGTTTACAGCATATTCATTAATAAACCCTTATGCTTCCATGCCTTCAAACCCAAACACATCATTATTATGATGATGTGTTTGGGAAATGTTTTTAAACAAATAATACAATAAATATGCACGTGATTTAATGAAGAAAATCATTCCTATCTTGTTAATAATTCTATTAGTCACCTTATCAGGTTGTGTAGGCCCATCTGAAACAACAACTGTCCCGCCTAAGTTCGAACTTGCAAATCCAAATCTTGTCGGAAAAATAGTGGATGCAAAGATCGATAGGGAAAACGACATCATAGCAGGGGAAGTAGCCAGTGCCGATCTTATCGTAGCAAACATGGGGTCTGAAAAGATTACCGCTGAGACGATAGATATAAAAGTGAAGGTTTTGTCACTTGAAGATTTCCTGGCTAACCTGTATCTAAAAACCATGAGCGATGAAAAGAAAACAAGGGAGATAACGCCAATAAACTTTGATGACTCAATAGATCCCGGCACTGTTAAAACGCTGAGTGCCAAATTCCATACGATCAAGGAAATGCAGGGGAGAAGCCTTGCAGGGAAATATGATATTACGATAATTTTATCAGTAAACGGGCAAAAAGTTGACTCAAAGGTAATCGGGATAACTCTCAAATCGGGTACACCAAGGGAAATTACCCCGACTCCCACTCCAGTGCCCACACCAACTCCGACGCCAGTTCCTTCACCGACCCCGGAAATCACGGAAACACCTGAACCCACACCGACCCCCACTCCTGAACCTGTTGTTATTGCAACACCGACAGGAAAAGTGAATTATACCCGTATAATCAGTTCGGCTTTTGGAGAGCCAGTAATTAACATCTATGCCGGAGACACGATTGAATGGAATAACAATGATGATGTCATCTATACGCTTGTCGAAAAAGATGAAAAAATATCCAATCTTACGATAAAAGAATATAGAAGATACCGTCAGACATTTAATCAGACAGGCGATTATCACTTCAGTTTGATCTACTGGGGACTAAGAACCACTCCAAAAGAACAGACTATCAGTGTGAAGGTCAATACAAGCCAGTGAGCCATCACTGGCTCACAAAGTTTTTATCGTTGGAACGCGAATCAGCGGTGGTGAGATTATGATATCCAGGAAAACCCTCTTAATTGTCTTAGTGATATTGTCAGGTATTGAAGTTACAAATGCTGCCACTCTTAATGTAGGAGATGGCCAAACATATACGACTATCCAGTCCGCGATAGATGCCTCAAATACAGGCGATGAGATCTCAGTAGGAGAAGGCACATACAGTGAAAACCTTGTTATAAAAAAGAACGACATCTCAATAACCGGGAAGAATAAAGAAAAAACTGTTATCGATGGCAAGAAAATCGGCAGTGTGATAAAGATAGACCAGGCCAATAATGTGAAAATAAGCGGATTCACTATCCAGAACAGCGGAGGAAGCGGCAAAGAGGATGCGGGAATAACAATCTATTCTGCAAAAAGCAGCATGGTCTCAAATATGATATTCCTGAATAATATCGCCGGGATTTCTATATATTCGGGAAGCAGCGATAACATCATTTCAGGAAATGATATAAGATCAAGTGCTAATAACGGCATATTCATATTCTCATCCACTGGCAATAAAATTTACAATAATAATATCCAGGGTAATAAATTCGGGATTTATGCTGATTCCGCCCGCCAGAACAATATTTATTCGAACAATTTCATGGAAAATAAGAACCAGGCTTTTGATAACAGCGGTTTGAACTCGTGGGATGATGGTAAATCAGGTAATTACTGGAGTGATTCTAAAGGAAGCACTGTATATACCATCCCGGGAGAAGGAAAAGCAAAAGATAATTACCCGCTGTCAGGAGCTGTCACATTAAAATCTGAAACAGTCTCCACATCAGCCGATACAGCCCAGAAAGACACATCGAAACCCTCTCCCGGATTTGCGGGTGTTGTTGTCCTGGCACTGTTCATTATAGCGGGAATATTAAGAAACAGGAAAAAATGATCTCTTTCTTTCTGGATAACATAATTTGCCGGGAGATGATTTAATAACAGGTCATACCATTTAGGCCTAAAATTAGTAGGTTCGAGGTATAATGCCAAAAAGATCCGACATCAAAAAAGTACTTCTGATCGGTTCAGGCCCGATAATGATAGGCCAGGCGGCGGAGTTTGATTTTTCAGGAAGCCAGGCATGCCGCTCGCTTCGTGAGGAAGGTATAAAAGTCGTCCTTGTCAACAGCAACCCGGCCACCATAATGACTGATACTGATATGGCCGATTCCATTTATATAGAGCCTCTTGAGCCCGATATCGTGGCAAAGATAATAGAACGCGAGAGGCCGGACGGCATTATCGCGGGGCTGGGAGGCCAGACCGGGCTTAATATTACCTCCGAACTTGCAGAAATGGGAGTATTTGACAAATTCGGGGTTGAGCTTCTGGGTACGCCCCTCCAGGCCATAATGGATTCCGAAGATCGTGACCTGTTCAAGAAAAAGATGATAAGCATCGGGGAAAAAGTCCCGCGCTCAAAGGCCGTGAATAACCTGAAAGATGCAGAGGAACTGATAGAAGAGCTCGGGCTTCCGCTTATAATCCGTCCTGCATATACCCTCGGCGGTGCAGGCGGGGGCATTGCCCGTACAAGGGATGAACTGCTTGCGATAACCGGGCGCGGACTTGAACTCTCAAGGATCCACCAGGTGCTCATAGAGGAAAGCATCATCGGGTGGAAAGAATTCGAGTATGAGGTGATGCGTGACAGGAATGATACCTGTATCGTGATATGCAATATGGAGAATATCGACCCGATGGGCATACATACAGGCGAGTCCGTTGTAGTGACGCCTTCCCAGACGCTTTCAGATGCCGACCACCAGAAGCTTCGCAGCGCATCGATAAAGATAATAAGGGCGCTTGGGATAGAAGGTGGATGCAACATCCAGTTCGCGGTGCGCGATGACGAGGTCAGGATAGTCGAGGTGAACCCCAGGGTCTCGCGTTCCTCGGCGCTTGCCTCGAAGGCCACAGGTTACCCGATAGCCCGTGTCACAGCAAAGATTGCAATAGGCATGACGCTTGATGAGATTACAAACGACATCACGAAGAAAACCCCGGCTTCTTTTGAACCAACAATCGACTATACAGTCGTCAAGATACCGCGCTGGCCTTTTGACAAATTTGTGACAGCAGACAAACACCTTACCACCGCGATGAAAAGCACAGGGGAAGTGATGGCCTTCGGGCGCACTATCGAAGAGGCGCTCCTGAAAGCTGTTCGTTCGCTTGAAGTGGATATGTATTTCGGGTTCAGGGAATGGACCAATGATGAAATCCTGGATATCCTGCACAATCCCACAAATGAGCGCCTGTTCGTTATCTACCAGGCATTACGTAACGGTATGGCGGTCGATGAAATTTCAAGGATAACGAATATTGACCCGTTCTTCATCAGGAAAATACTGAATATCATAGATATGGAAGATACCATAAAACAGGAGCTGTCTGCTGGCAACCTGAGAAAAGCCAAGCGCATGGGATTAAGCGATGAGAGGATAGCGTTCCTGTGTAAAACGACAAGGGGAGAGATTAACGACATGCGAAGGAGGGGCGGGATAATACCGACCTTCAAAATGGTGGATACATGTGCCGCTGAATTCGCAGCCGCCACGCCTTATTATTATACCACGTACGAGGACCAGTGCGAGGCCACCCCGACAGACAAGAAGAAAGTTCTCATCATTGGCTCAGGCCCGATCCGCATCGGCCAGGGTATTGAATTCGATTACTGTACTGTCCATGCAGTGACTGCGCTGCGTGAAGAAGGAATTGAGACGCACATAATTAACAACAACCCTGAGACTGTCTCAACAGATTATGATACTTCTGACAAGCTGTTCTTTGAGCCGCTTACGCTTGAAGATGTCATGAACGTGATAGACAGGGAGCGCCCGTATGGCGTGATGGTCCAGTTCGGGGGACAGACCTCGGTGAACCTTGCCATTCCGCTTAAGAAGGAGCTTGACCGCAGGACTGACCTGAACACAATCATCCTTGGGACCACGCCCGACGACATGGATATTGCCGAGGACAGGGGACGTTTCAATGCAATGATGAAACAACAGGGCATATTGCAGCCAGAGGCCGGATGCGCAACAAATTACAGGGAAGCTTTCAACGAAGCAAAGAGAATCGGGTACCCGGTGCTTGTCCGTCCTTCGTATGTGCTCGGCGGGCGGGCGATGGAGATTGTTTATGATGATAACGACCTTGAAAGATATCTCAAAGAGGCCGTAAAAGTTTCTAATGAGCATCCCGTGCTTATCGATGATTTCCTCGATAATGCCATAGAGATAGATGTGGATGCCATATCAGATGGAAAGGAGGTTCTCATAGGTGCGATAATGGAGCACATAGAAGAGGCGGGGATACACTCAGGCGACTCGGCCTGTGTCATACCGCCGCAATCCCTGAAACCTGAGATACTTGCCATCGTCCGTGACTATGTGATAAAGATAGCCCTTGCCTTGCGTGTTGTGGGGATAGTAAATATCCAGATGGCAACGAAGAACGGGGTTGTTTATGTGCTTGAGGCAAACCCGCGGTCAAGCCGGACAATACCTTTTGTTAGCAAAGCTGTGGGCCTGCCGCTTGCCAAGATAGCAGCAAAGGTCATGGCAGGCCATACGTTAAAAGAACTCGGGTATAAGGGCGACCCTGTTCCGAAGCATGTATCTGTCAAAGAAGTCCTGCTGCCATTTGATAAACTCCCGGGCGCCGACCCTGTGCTCGGGCCTGAGATGAAAAGTACTGGCGAAGTGATGGGAATAGACTATGATTTCGGGAGGGCTTTTTTTAAAGCCGAATGGGGGGCTAATAATTCCCTTCCCCTTTCCGGGGCCGTGTTTATGTCCATACGTGATGAAGATAAACCTCTCATAGTCAAAGTGGCAAAAAAAATGCAGACTGCGGGTTTGCGCCTCGTAGGCACGAGGGGCACGGCCCTGTTCCTTTCAAAGAACGGGATAAAGATGGAAGTCATTAAGAAAGTGAGTGAAGGCGAGCCTAATATCGTTGATCTTGTCCATAACAAGGAAGTAAATCTTATAATAAATACTCCAACAAGTAAACAGACAGTCAAGGACGGGTTCCAGATAAGGCGTGCAGCAGTTGATTTCAAGGTGCCCTATATTACCACGATACAGGCGGCCCTGGCTGCTGCCGATGCTATTGAGGCAATAAAGAAAGGCGAGATCACTATCAAATCAATGGGAGAATACCACGCTGTAAGATGATGGTTTGTGAGGCAACATGGCCCTTATCAAAGGTATAAAGAAGAACGTATTTGTCCTTGGGCTGGTCAGCTTTTTCATGGATATCAGCAGCGAAATGCTGTATCCCATAATCCCCATGTTCCTGACATCAGTTCTTAATGCGCCGATGTTCATAGTCGGTGTTATAGAAGGAATTGCAGAGAGCACGGCCAGCATCCTGAAAGTGGTCTCAGGCTGGCTGTCAGATAAAACCGGAAAGCGTAAACCTTTTGTCATATATGGCTACGGCCTTTCGACAGTTGCAAAACCACTCCTGGCATTTGCCGCCACATGGCATTTCGTTCTTACTGCCCGGTTTCTTGACAGGTTCGGGAAAGGCTTGCGGTCATCGGCACGGGATGCCCTGATTGCCGATTCGACTGAAACCGGGTATCGCGGGAAAGCCTTCGGGTTCCACCGCTCGCTTGATACGGTGGGTGCTGTTTTCGGACCGCTTATTGCACTTCTGGCCCTGTACTACTATAGTGGCAGCCTTGAAGATAAATACAGGCTGATTTTCCTTATTGCGTTCATCCCTGCACTGATCAGTGTGGTTCTCCTGGTTTTATTTGTCTCAGAGAAAAAAAGCGAGACCAAAAACGGAATGCGGTTTCGACTGTCGGATTATAGCCGCGAATTCAAGATATTTCTCCTGATATCCATGATATTTTCAATAGGCAGCTCAAGCAATGCGTTCCTGATCCTTCGGGCAAGGAACATTTTTGAATCAGACCTGGGGGAGATACCGCTATTCATATCATCGAATTTCGGGGAGATGTCTATCCTTGCAGTAGTCATATTGGCCTATGTGGTCTATAATATAACATACTCTGTTGCATCCATGCCTGCCGGGGCTCTTTCAGACAGGATAGGGAGAAGGAATGTAATGGTGGGCGGTTTTCTTATTTTCTCGCTGGTATATCTTGGTTTTGCTTTTGCCACAGAAGGATATATAATGTGGATACTGTTTGCGGTATATGGTTTCTACATAGCGATGACGGATGGCGTGAGCAAGGCGTTTGTTGTGGATTTAGTACCTGCTGACAAAAGAGGGACAGCGATAGGCCTCTATTATACGGCCACCGGGCTCCTTGCGCTTTTTTCAAGCATAATAGCCGGGCTGCTATGGGATTATATCGGGCCGCAGGCCACTTTCCTGTTCAGCACAGGGACGGCGTTCGCGGCCGCTGTGATGATGGTTGCGCTTTTGCCAAGATTCAATCAGGTAAATCGGGGTTAGGGCTTTTCCCGGGAAATGGGTAATCGAAAAGTATTTTTATGTGGAGTATAATTGAAGGTTGCTATTATTTTGGGATAGCTTTTATACCAGTTATCATAATCATTCAAATTACGGATGTGAAAAATATTGTCAGAAGATAGTGAAATGCCGGGAAATGTGTCGTTAAGGCTTGGCGAATATGTCAGGGTGTTGAAGCTGACAAGGAAACCATCAAGGGAAGAGTTTACCGTGATCGCAAAAGTAGCCGGGGCAGGCATACTGTTGATAGGATTTATCGGTTTTATTATTTACCTGTTGATAACCGTAATACCGGGATGGTTCAAATGAACGATGTGGCGGCAGAAGACGCAGCTATCTATGTTGTAAAGACTACTGCGAACCAGGAAAGGGCCGTCGCAAATCTAATAGAGAAAGTGGCAAAAAAAGAACATCTTGACATTCGTGCGGTACTTGCGCCTGATGAACTGAAAGGATACATCCTTGTCGAGGCCGCAGGCCCTGAAATTGTGGAACAGGTCATCCAGACCCTGCCCCATGCCCGCACCCTTGTTAAAGGCAAGTCCAGTTTCTCAGAGATCGAGCATTTCCTTACGCCCAAACTTACTATCACAGGTATTACTGAAGGTAGCATAGTTGAACTGATATCAGGACCTTTCAAGGGTGAAAAAGCAAGGGTAAAACGGATTGATGAAACTCATGAAGAGATTACTGTCGAACTGTTCGAAGCGATGGTTCCTATACCTGTAACAGTCCGCGGTGATAATGTGAGAATATTGAAACGTGAAGAAATCGAGAAATAATTATTATTAAATAAGGAGAATTAAAAATGGTGAGCGTTGTAGAAGCATTAGTCCCGGGCGGCACAGCCACCCCCGGCCCGCCACTTGGTCCTGCACTTGGGCCGCTTGGCGTGAACGTAAAAGCGATCATAGATAAGATCAATGAGCAGACAAAGGCATTCAGCGGGATGCAGGTTCCTGTCAAAGTAATAGTAGATGATAAAAAACAGTTCACAGTACAGGTTGGCACTCCGCCGACATCTGCACTAATAAAGAAAGAACTGGGAATCGAGACAGGTTCAGGCACGCCGAACACGAATACTGTCGGCAATCTCACTGTAAAACAGGCAGTAAAGATAGCGCGCATGAAAAAGAACGATACTCTTGCGAAGTCTTTAAAGAACGCGGTGAAAGAAGTAGTCGGTTCATGCGTTCCCCTTGGTGTGAATGTTGAAGGCATGAAACCCAAGGAAGCCATTGCGGCAATCAACAGCGGAAAATTCGACTCGGATCTCTCCGAGCCGCTGTAATTTTTCGTGAAAAATGGGAAAATAATAATTCCTGCGATAATTTCAAAAACGCAATTTCTTTTTCAGTGGGATATAGACTCCTGCTGCATTTTTCAGAATGTACAGGATATAAATTTCATGTCGGTGTTCATTTATGAGTGGGTAGAATAATCCAGAATGATTGCATCTGAATCTATAAGAGGCAGAGCAAATTACGAAAGAGGCTGGCTTAAAAAATTAGCCTTACTGCACATCGATGCAAATATATATAGGATATTAGAAATAAGAGAATATACGCAGGAGACTGTAAGAAAAATATTTAATAACGCAGTCACAGCTTATGTTAATAGAAATATGACGATGGGGATAACTATGACTGAGAAAAAGCGAGTTCTGTCAAGAGCGGCATACAGGATTGAAGGACAGCCGATGTTTAAAGTTTTGGAAAAGGTCCAGAAGTTAGAACAACAGGGAGAACATATAATCCATTTTGAAATTGGAGACCCGGATTTTAAAACTCCAGATCATATAATAGAGGCGGCATACTCTTCTATGAAGAATGGAGAGACCCATTACACTAATTCGATGGGATTATTTGATTTCAGGGAAGTTGTAAGTGAGGCCACAGCCTTTTCAAGAGGCTTCTCACCTTCTATAGACCAGGTGCTTGTTACTCCGGGTGCGAACATAATAATATATCTTGCTGTTAAGTGCCTGGTAAACCCAGGCGAAGAAGTAATAATACCTGATCCCGGCTTTCCTACATATTATTCAGTATTGAAACTTTGTGGAGTTTCGGCTGTCAGAGTTCCCTTAAGAGAAGAAAATAAATTCAGAATGAACCCTGATGATATAAAAAACGCCATTACCCCAAAAACAAGACTTATTATAATTAATTCACCAAATAATCCAACAGGGTCGGTTATGACCTCTGAAGAGATGAATGAAATTTATAGAATTGCAGAAAAGAATGGCATTTATTTATTAAGTGATGAAATATATTCCCGAATGATTTATGAAGAGGATGCAAAATTCCACAGCCCCTCTAACGGCGATTTCTGTAAGAAACTGACCATCGTAGCGAATGGTTTTAGTAAAGCGTTTGCTATGACGGGCTGGAGATTGGGTGTTGCTATAGGTCCTGAAGATGTTATTGAGAAGATGGGTTTACTGGTACAAACCCTGGTCTCATGTACTCCTCCGTTTATCCAGCGCGCAGGAATAGCTGCAATAAAAGGAGACCAGGCAGAAATTCGTAACATGATGGAAATATACAAGAAAAGAAGAGATGTTATTGTTGATGGTTTGAACAGTATTCCGGGTATTAGCTGTTTAAGAAGTGGCGGGGCTTTTTACGTATTTCCGAATATAACAAAGACAGGGATGTCCAGCGAGGAATTTGCGAATTATATTCTTGATGAAGCTAAGGTTGCTATTTTACCTGGCACCAATTTTGGAAATTATGGAGAGGGGTATGTAAGGTTAACCTACGCCACTGGCGTAGAAAATATTAAAATAGGTATAGAAAGGATACGTAATGCCGTAGAAAAATTATAGTCTTATATAGGAGAAGGATTGATGATGCGAGTTGCAGATTTCATTGCAGAGTTCATATACGATATTGGGGTCAAACATGTTTTTATGCTTACAGGTGGCGGAATAATGCATCTGACCGACGGAGTTGCATGCAATAAGGATCTACAGGTTGTATGCTGCCACCATGAGCAGGCATCCTCTATGGCATTGGAAGCTTATTCCAGAATGACCGGTAATTATGGTGTCGGATATTTTACTACCGGACCGGGGGCAACTAACGCTATAACAGGACTTGCAGGCGCGTGGCTTGATTCTGTGCCCTGTTTATTTATTTCAGGCCAGGTAAAAAGGAAAGAAGCTGTATATAATGCAAAGATACCGGGATTGAGACAGTTCGGGGTTCAGGAGATTAACATACTACCTATAGTTGAGTCCATTACAAAATATTCAGCAATAGTAAATAATCCTGAAGATATAAGATATCATCTTGAAAAAGCATTATATTTATCAAAGGAAGGAAGACCCGGGCCTTCGTGGCTGGATATTCCACTTGATGTCCAGGGAGCTATTATTGAACCGGATAAATTAAGAGGATTTACTCCACCAGAGGATATGAAGAAAATACCGGAATCCCAGATTAAACAGGTTGAGCAATATATCAAATCTGCATCCAGGCCTGTAATCCTGGCAGGGTATGGCGTCAGGATATCAGGAGCTATCAATGATCTATTAAAGCTTGTTGAAAAATATAATACTCCTGTTATTACTACTTATTTAGGGGCTGATGTAATAGATAGCGAGCATCCAAACTATGTAGGCCGGATAGGCATCAAAGGAGACAGAGCTGGAAATTTAGCCATGCAGAACTCTGATTTGTTGATAGTAATAGGTAGCAGCCTGCCTGTTGCAGAGATTGGGTATGAATATCCACAATTCGCAAGGGAAGCCAGGGTTGTAATAGTGGATATTGATATCTCATCTCATAAGAAGAATACAATAAAGATTGATTTATTAATAGAGGGTGATGCAAAAGAATTTCTAAACAAATTATCCCGATTATTAGACAAACAACAGATTAACTCTGGAAATAAATGGCTGGACACTTGTATATCGTGGAGAAATAAATATCCTGTATGCTTGCCGGAATATGAAAAACTAAAAGATAAAATAAATATTTATTACTTTATCGATAGATTATCCAGGAAACTGAACACTGATGATGTAGTAGTTACTGATGCAGGTTCAGCGTTCTATGCCGGGTCGCAGTGTGTAAAAATCAAACAGGGTATGAGGTATATCACATCCGGGGGCTTTGCGACAATGGGTTACAGTCTGCCTGCAAGTATAGGAATCAGCGCTGCCCTTAATAAGAAAAGGGTAATGTGTATTACCGGGGATGGTTCATTGCAGCAAAATATCCAGGAGCTCCAAACAGTTGTTCATTATGGTTTTCCCTTGAAGATTTTCATTTTAAACAATGATGGATATCTCTCAATAAGATTCACTCAGGAGAAATATTTTAATGGAAGGTTCATCGGGGAAAGTTCGATTTCAGGAGTATCATTTCCTGACTCTAAGAAAATTGCAGATGCCTATGGTATAAAGTTCGTGCGGGTCAGCAATAATAGCCAGTTGGATAAAGCTCTGGATGATGTCCTGGAATTTGACGGCCCGGTCATTTGTGATATCATGACGCCAAGGGACCAATTGATCATACCAACTGTTGCCTCGGAAAAAAAGGATGATGGCACAATGGTATCAAAACCCCTTGAAGATATGTATCCTTTCTTGGAACGTGATGAGTTCAGGAAAAATATGATTGTGAAAGCACTCAGTGAGTGATTAAAATTTCTGAAAGATTATTAGTCACCGGGGCTGCTGGTTTTGTAGGGTCAAATCTTACCAGAAGATTGATCAAAGAAGGATATGAAGTCCATATTATCACCCGGGAAACATCTGACTATTGGAGAATAAAAGATATGCTACCGTGCCTGAAAAACCATGTGGCGGACTTACTTGATGAAGACGGGTTAAAAACCGTAATTCAACAGATAAATCCGGATGTGATATTTCATCTGGCAAATGCCGGTGTTTATGGTGGCGTTCATCTTCCTGAAAAGAAAGTTGTTGAGACAAATTTTATCGGGACAATGAACCTGATTAGCGCAAGCAACGATATTGATTACAAGTGCTTTATCAATACCGGTAGTTCCGCAGAGTACGGCCCCAAAAAATTTCCTATGAAAGAAACTGATTTATGCGAGCCGATTAATGTCTATGGAGTCTCAAAATGCGCAGCGACGCTGTACGGAAATTATATCGCAAGGATAAAAGACAAACCCATAATTGGATTGCGACTTTTCTCTCCATTTGGACCCTATGATGATAAAAGCAGGTTAATGACTTATGCTATAACGAACGCACTTTGGAATAAACCATTATCTCTGGGAAATCCCAATGCAGTACGAGATTATATATATACTGAAGATGTGCTGGATATTTATTTACAAAGCATAAATATAGCCTCTGAATTAAAAGGAGAAGTATTCAATCTGGGTAGTGGTTCTCAAGCAACAATTTCATATATTGTCAATAAAATCATTGAAATAACAGGCTCAAAGAGCGAAATAAAGTGGAACTCATTTCCCGGAAGGGCGCATGATACAGAAAAATGGGAGGCAGATGTCGAAAAAATAAGTAAATGTTTTAACTGGCACCCTAAATATCATATAGATGATGGAATCAGGCAAACGATTTCATGGTTCGAAAATAATTTGCGTTTATACAAGTAGTCAGTAATATATGAAAACCAAAGAAGAACTCAAAAAGGAAATTTTCAGCAAGGTCAAAGAGTACTTTCTATTAGCCCATCGGCAGAAACAATTCATACCCGGCAAGTCAAAGGTAAATTACGCCGGAAGAGTGTACGATGAAAAAGAATTAATAAGCCTTGTCGATTCAGCCCTTGATTTCTGGCTCACGGCCGGCAGGTTCGCAAGACAGTTCGAGAAAGAATTTGCAGAATTTTTGGGCGTAAAACACTGCCTGTTGACAAATTCAGGCTCCTCTGCCAACCTGCTGGCTTTATCGGCTTTGACCTCCCCGACCCTGGGAGAAAAACAGTTAAAACCTGGGGACGAAGTAATTACTGTAGCTGCCGGGTTCCCTACTACGGTCAATCCGATAATACAGAATAACCTGATTCCAGTGTTCATAGATGTAAACCTTGGAACATATAATATTCAATGTGATAAGATTGAAGATGCGATTTCAGACAGGACAAAAGCCATTTTTATTGCACATACGATGGGCAATCCTTTCAATCTCGATGCTGTGATGGAAATCGTAAAAAAACACGACCTCTGGCTAATAGAGGATAACTGCGATGCCCTGGGGTCAAAGTACAAGGGCAAATATACAGGGACTTTCGGCCATATTGCTACTTTCAGTTTTTACCCTCCTCATCATGCGACCATGGGTGAAGGCGGCGCCCTGGTTACAAATGATACGAATTTAAAAAGGCTCATTGAATCTTTCAGGGACTGGGGAAGAGATTGCTGGTGCGAGCCGGGATGCGATAACTCGTGTGGAAAAAGGTTTGACTGGCAGTTGGGTGAACTGCCATATGGTTATGATCACAAATACATATACTCGCATATAGGATATAATTTAAAGGTTACTGATATGCAGGCGGCAGTAGGGGTAGAACAGTTGAAAAAGCTGCCTTCATTCATTGAGGCGAGAAAGAGAAATTTTAGACTTCTGTACGATGGGTTGAAAAAATACGATAAATATTTTATTCTGCCTGAGATTGAGAAGGGAGCAGAACCAAGCTGGTTTGGGTTTTTACTGACAGTCCGTGAAAACGCAGGGTTCAGTAAAATTGATATAGTAAAATATCTTGAAGAACATAAAATAGCCACGCGAATGCTTTTTGCAGGGAATATCACCCGGCATCCAAGTTTTACAGGCGTAAATTATCGTACTTATGGCGATCTTATGAATACGGATTATATAATGAATGATACCTTCTGGGTTGGTGTTTATCCGGGAATGACCGGGGAAATTATCAGATACATTTTGTATTGTTTTGAAGAATTTATTTCATTAAAACTTAATGATGGTAAATCAGCATGACTCTCCTGAGTATATGTATTCCAACATATAACAGACCTGAACAAGTAAAGAATCTTTACAAGACATTTTTATCCCGTGCCCTGCAGGAATACGGCAGCCAGATTGATATAATCGTTTGTGATAATTCTGACGACGAAAAAGCCTGTTTGAATCAGTCAATTCTTGGGTCTAAAGTACATTACCATAAAAATAAGGCAAATATTGGTTTTTATGGCAACATAATACAATGTACAAAACTGGCTGATGGCCAATTCATCTGGATTATTTCTGATGATGATATTATTTTGTGGGATGGTTTCCAAAGCTTAATGGATTATCTGTCCCATGCAAGCAATGAATGTATTGATTGTATTATGCTACCGTACCGTAATGATGATTTTAATAAAAATGAAATATTAAATGATCAGCATGAATGGGGCGTAGAAAAAGATACAAATCTTTTAACACTTTTGAATGCAGTTAGATATTCATATAATCATGCCCCTTTTTGTCTTTTTTCGACTGCGGTTATCCGGCTGGATAAAAAAAGATTGGATTGGGCGGCTAACGAATTCCGTGACAATGTTATGATACAGATACCGCTTTTCCTGTGCATGCTTAAACCAGAGTCAAAATTACGGTTTCTGGATGAGATTATCATACAATACGCAGCGGACTATCATATACAAGTGCAACTCCTGGCTTTCTACAAAGACATGAAGGACATATTGCTATTCATAAGAAAAGAATACGGGGTTGATGTAAAAGAGGCACTGGACCTATTATACAATAAAGTGCTCTCCTTACTGTTATCCCACCGTGTTGGAATCTGCAATTACAAAAATGCAGATACCCAGCGCTGGCCCATATTGGCCGGACTTCCCCAGCATCTGCATATTAAAACGATTATTTTAGCTTTATTAGTCGCTATGCCCAGGATTTTAATGAAGATACCATATCTGTTTTATTTAAGTATTCATTATGCATATGCAAGCAGGGAAATTTCGATTAAAAAAGTCATTACCAATTACAATACATTGTATCATTCTATCAGTATTAAGAACAAAGAATACAGATGAAAGAAAAGACTTTAAGGAAATAAACGGCCATGTGCATTGAGAATAATATGAAACTTTTGAGCATCTGTATCCCTACTTATAACCGGCCTGATAAGCTGAAAGAAATCTATCAAAATTTTCTGGTCTTTGCCCTTCATGAATATGGTGATCAGGTAGAGGTAGTGGTCCGTGACAATTCGGATGAAAAAAATGCCCGTATAAACCGTTCTATACTTGAAGGCACCCAGGTACGTTATTACAAGAATGAGACAAACGTATATTTCTGCGGAAACCAGGTAAGATTAATTGGCGACTCTAAAGGACAATTCATATGGATCGTTTCAGACGATGATTTAATCCTTATGGATGGATTCAAACAGCTAATGAGTTGTCTGCCCACTGCCAGCAAAGAATGTATAGATTGCCTTATCCTTCCAATCAATTATCGCAATAATATGGGAGAACTTATAGAACATAAATATGGCATGAACAGCAAGGGTGATACTGATATTGAAAAATATCTGAAAACTCTGCCTGTGGTCCCTTTTGGATATTTTGCTGAAGCAGTTATCCGGGTAAATAAGAGCCGGCTGGATTGGGTGGCAAAAGAATACCAGGGTAATGAAATAATTAATATACCACTTTTCCTTACAATGCTTAAACCCGAGTCAAAAATGCGATTTTTGGATAAAGCCGTAATTGAATACCATGAGACATATTATGTCAGGGGTTTTGATATTTGCAAATATTATTACTGGCACCGTGAAGTGACCTCGTTTTTAGAGAAATATTATAATGTTGATAGCGCGATGCTGAACGATAATTCATACAAGGAGTTTTTGTTAATGGTATTGGTTCACAGGGTTGGGCTTCGGATATACCCCAATATAAAAGAAGTACGACGATTTCTGGTTACCAAAATCCGTCATAATTTATGTTTGAAAAGTATCGCTCTGGCAACTATCATAGTTTTACCCGGAAGTTTAGTGAGACACCCTTACTTATTTTATTTAAGCGTTCAGCGTGCACATGGCTGTGGAGGTTTCTCTATTAAGGAAGTCGTTTCAAGGTACAGTTTACTAAATAACTTCATTCGCACGAAAGAAGATGAAAGAAGGTCGGTCAATTGAACTTTGTACGCATTATCCTGTCTGGCGACCTGAGTATATATACCAAATTAGAAATCCTGAAACAAAAAGCTATGGCGTTTACTATAAAATTACTGAATATCTTTAAAAAACCACAAGCCGTAGAAAGCCCTATAAAACAACCGGGTTCTGGGATTGGTACTTTCAATTATAAAGGATTTATTTTCTATTACAACAACCATGGAATCAGAGCCGACCTTTTGAAATCCGGTAACTGGTCATATGACCAGGAAATCGCTTCTTCAATAATTGCAGAACTTACTAAATCATCTGCACCGGTATTCCTGGACATAGGTGCACATGCGGGTTTTATTACATTAAATATTCTTGAGAAAGTACCATCTGCGCAGGTATTCGCTTTCGAACCAGGGATACTTCAAAGTTCATTATTTGAAAAAACGATCAAGGCGAATAACCTGAACGATAAAGTTATTCTCTATAGAGAAGCCCTGGGACGTGAAACAGGGATAACATCATTTATCTGTCAGGAATCTCCGGATGTTGACTGGTCAATGAACAATGGATTTCTGGATACGGGCAGGGGAAAAGGCAAGCAAAAGCGCGTTGAAGTTAAAGTTCAGACTGTTGATAAATGGTGGAAGGAAGCAGGGCAACCAAAAGTCAGTGTTGTAAAAATGGATACTGAAGGTGCAGAACTCTGGATATTGCAGGGCGGCACTGAATTCTTATCAGCCTGCAAGCCAGCGATCTTTTTAGAAATCAATCCTTTGAATCTTCATGTTTATCCTTATGGGGCCAGGGATATTCTGGTATGGCTTGATAATCACAATTATTGCGTGGAAACCCTTGGAGGAGTCCGGGTCGTACCGGATAATCTTAAGCGGATTTTAAAAGATAATGAATTCTTTGTCGCAAGACCAAATGCAGGGCATGAATAATGAATGAAGAAAAATCCGTTAAGGCAGCGATCGTATATCTTGCAAGGTCAAGACCAGGAGACATAGCAGAGCTGAAACGCAGCTTATCACTTCTGGATGTTAACTTCAACGATAAATTCAATTACCCTGTTGTTATTTTTCATGAAGACATTAATGAAAAACTGATGGGAAAAATCCGTGAATCTACACGGTCACAAATTCAATTTGAAAAAGTTAGTTTTAAGATCCCTGATTTTTTAAACAAAGAGGAAGTCCCGGAATTAATCTATCTGGACGGGGACTGTTTTTCAATGGGATACCGCCATATGTGCCGGTTTTTCAGCGGAATTATTTTCCATCATCCTGCACTGAAAGATTACGATTATTACTGGCGGCTTGATACGGATTCTTTTTTACTTGATAAAATAGATTATGATGTGTTCCAGTTCATGCATGAGAGAAATTTTAAATATGGTTATATCGGTATATTTAAAGATGAGCCTGGCGTGACCCGGGATTTGTGGGATACAACAAAAAAATATATAGAAGATAATAACCTCAAGCCGCAATTCCTGCAAAAATTCATGTCTGATGGGATATGGGATAGAAGCTATTATTATACAAATTTTGAAATATCAAGACTTGATTTCTGGCGCTCTGAAGAGTTTATGAATTATTTCGAGTATTTAGACCGGGCCGGAGGGATTTATAAATATAGATGGGGAGATGCTGTTATTCACCTGCTGGCTGTCTCAATATTCCTTCCTGAAAGTAATGTCCACAGGTTCAGCGATATTGCCTACCAGCACCAGGGATTTTTTAACAATTATTCACCGAGCCCGGATATTTTTAGCAGGTTAAAAAACCTGAAAGAAATTATCAAGAAACCTGTTGTGAGAACATCGAACAGCCTCAAGAGAAAATCAGGCTTATACAGGAGATTTATAAAATTCGTCAAAAGGGAATCATAGTCATTGGAAAATAATAATGCATTAACGATTATTCCTTTAATCTCGATCCGCCCGGAGGCAGGAACCTTGCAATCGTATCTGGCGACGCTATTGCCTTTATGAGTTTTTTATCCTCGAATTTCTCATTCAGCAACCTGTAAATCTTCTTTGAAAGGTCATTCTGGTTGAATTCCCCGGGCTCGACCTCTATTACAAACTGCGCCTTTTTCTTCACGGCGCTCACCGGACCTCCGATCAGCTTTTTCTCTTCATTCATTTCAAGGCCCAGCGCAGCTTCAAGCCTAACATCCTTGTAGTAATTGCGCTTTCCCCTTATCACAAAAGCTCCTTTTGCCACATATTCTCCTGATTCCGGAGTTTTTGAGACCTGCTCAGGGAGCACCCGGTAGCACTCCCCGCTTGCCTGCCCGGATTTCCAGATTCCTGAGTAAGAGACTGTAAACTGAGCAGCCTCAAGGAGCGTGGTTTCAGGAACCTCTTTGCCTCCGGTTTTTACAACTACAGCAGGTGAGCCCGATACATGGGTATGGAAGAATATATCCCGTTTTTCAAGGTACTTTTTCACGATGTTCTCGTTACTTTCTGCATCCCTGCCGCCGATGACAAGGAAACCGTCAGATGAGACGAACCACCTGAATTGCTCATACCATTTCTGTTTTGGTTTCGGGATATTTTTCCTGATTTTCGGCTCTTCTATTTTTTCAGATAATTTCTTTGTTTCTTCAATGGCCATTAGTGCGCCCTTTATCTTTGCTGACAATTTCTTGGACTTATCGTAATAGGCCTGGGAATTCTGGGGAACCGACAGCCTGATATCCAGTTCAACCTCTTCATCATCAAGATTCACATTTATAGTGCCCTTTGCAGCATTGATCGACCTGACGAGCCCGGCTTCAGGAATACCCGAATTTTTTAACGTGCTTTTGATATCCTCCCATGAATAGCCCTTATCCCTGGCATTCTTTATAACTCTCAGGAGCCCTTCGCACATCTGGTAATGTGCATAGATTAATTCGCCTTTATGAACCAGTTTCTGCTCATCTTCTTTGAATTTTTGGAGCGCCAACATCTGTTTTTGCATCCTGTACTCGTATAATCCAGGTTTTTCGGCTTTTTTCCCCTCTTTTTTTCCTGTTCCTTCTATTGCTTCCTTACCTTTCTTCTCCTGTATTCCGTAACTAAAAAAATTATCCAGCGCTTCATTAAAAGTAGCAAAAAACTGTTTTTCATCCTTTTCATATTGTGATAACTCAAAAGGCAGCACATCCACCGGTTTTCCGTTTTTTAATACGATGTGGGGTTTTAGCCCGCCGTGCAGGGGCTTGAAAACATTATGCATCGCATCAAGCAGAGGTGCCACATCAATCAATTGCCTTGCCTGTGTATTCTTTGGAATACCTGCGCGGGAGCATATCTCTTCTGAATACTGTCCGCCAATATTCATGCGCGTTGCCATGGTTCTTACAACATCTGTATCAGAACCTGAGAATATGGCTTTCAGGTCATCCAGCGTAGCTGTAATCGGGCTGAGCTGGGCCTGGGGAAGCTCATAAACCTCCCCTCCCCTCACTCTCCTGTCCCTGAAACTTATTGATTTTAAGGGAAGGATAATCCGTTTCTCAGCATCCAGCAAAATAATGTTGCCCTTTGAAAAAAGCTCGACCAAAAGGGTGGTACTGTTCTCGCCCCGCTGGATGTGTATCTCGACTATACGGTCAAAATCATACTGTGAAATGCCGGTTATCCTTCCGCCGCTTAAGTGTTTCCGCAGGAGCATCGGGAAGGACTGGGGGAATTTTGGGGCAATACCCGGATGTTCCGTGAGATGCAGCCGTCTTCCCGCCTCAATAATAAGATTTGTCCGCCCCTCCTTAAAAATATGAAGCCCTATTCTTATTTCATCCTGAGAATGCTGGTATATCTTTCCAAGTTTGGCGTCAAGAAGGCGCGGGCCAAGTTCCCTGATGAGCGCGGCAACATCCACGCTTGACATTTCCTGTTTCATAGGCTTAAATCAACGACTTCGTAATTCAATCCTTCTGATTCAAGTCGGTTAAGCAGGGACGGGACTTCTTCATCCACAGAGACAACAAGCGATGACAGGCCATGAAATGCCGCTTCAACTACCGATTCCCTTGCGCCAAAAAGGATGTCGGGATGGACGTTTATTTTCCGAAGAGATATCAGTGCCTCGACGCCTATAGCCGCAATATATGTTTTATCCTTTGAAAGTTTTTTAAGGTTCTCATAATCTACGCTCCTTGAACCCCCCCTTTCGACCCTTGGCACTTTACATATCGTTATACTTACCGATGGCAGGTTTATCATCCCTTTCAGGTCCGTCACACCTACTTCCTCCCCTTCTTCCGCTCCTGATATCGTGGTACCGGTGACTTCCCCTTCTTGCGGGTCTGCATATAGCAAACCCTTATCCATCGTTAGTGAGACCCGCTGCCCCCTGCCAAGTCCCTTAGAGGCGATCGCTGTCGCAACCGATACATGGCTGACGACATCTTCCATGATATAGCGGGAATATTTCTTTAGCTCTATAGCCTTCTCAAGAACCCAGTCAACCCCCTTTTTTGTTACACGGTAACGTAACCTTCCGTCAGAGAATAAAAAACCATCTGATGCAAGTTCTTTGATGTATTCTGAAACCGCCTGGGGGGTTATTCCGATTTTATCTGCGATCTCTTTTTGCCTCACATCGGGTTGGTGGGCGGATATTTCAACAAGAATCTGGAATTTGGTGCTTTCTTTTTTGCTCCGAAGTATCATAAAGGGTTACACCCCTTTATGACGTATAGGGTATGCAAAGCATACCCTTCTTTGACAAAACTTTCTTAAAGTTTTTCATTCGGCTTCCCCGGCCAGCTCGATCCTCTGTCCTTTCACTGTCAGCAAGGGTGATCGCTTTGCAACGCCGCGGATGAACATTATGCTCTTGTCCACAACACGCTGGAGGCCGTTCATTGACTGGTTGCCTTCGGTAACTTCTTTCTCGATCATTTCAAGGTAATTCCTTATCTCACTGTCGCTCTTGAAAGTGATCATTATCAGGTCACTTAAGTCCTCAACAGTACACTGGAAGTTCACATGCACCCTGGAATAAGATGAATGATATTCCTTATCAGGCTTCTTTCCAGGCTGCGGCATCCGCCATTTGCTCTCCACAAGGCCGCTTTTTTTCAGGATATCGAGACTTTCGGCTGGTTTAAAACCTACCTCTGCCTCTATCTCTTCTTCGGTTTTCCAGTCTTTTTGCAAAAAATCAAAAACTTTTTTATGTGAATCAGAACCAAATGCCCGCAGTAAGGGGACAAGGTCTGATGGTTCATTAATAATGCGAGTTCTCTTACCCATAAATTACATCTCTCAAATTACAAGCTACTCTTCCATTCAATACTTATATGTGTTATAAATGGATAAATGTTTTGAAAGAGCAGATTTAAAATAAAAGTCAATATATTTATATATTTTTTTAAATAATTATATTTATAACAATATTTTTATTCCAGCTACTGTTAACGCAGTTACGATTATCCCAGCCATTAAAACGCCTGCGAGTATTGCAAGAAAGGCATTCTTAAACTTGAAACCGAACACGAAAGCTGCGGCGCAGCCAGTCCATGCTCCCGTTGCAGGAAGGGGAATCCCCACGAATATGGCAAGACCTAATGACCCGTATTTTTCAAAATCTGCACTGTGCCTATGATGAGTTCTTGTGAACAACCATGTGAAAAAAACGTCCCATATATGCCATCGCCGCAGAAAATTCGAAACAGGTTCAAGAAACAGGAGCAAGGGAATAACAGGCAGCATATTTCCAATGACAGAGAGATAAAAAGCATTGAACGGGTCAAAACCGAATTCCAGTATTGCCATAGGAATGGAAAGCCTCAACTCCGCAACCGGCAGGGTGGCAATCAGAATGACTGCAAGTTCCTTTGGGAAGGAACTGAAAAAAGTCAGGAGCGTTGCTTCAAGGGTCATTTTTTATTTGCACCGCATAGTATGAAATGGGCTATCAGGGCCTCAAGCTGGATACGTTCATTCGCGCCTTCTGCCATCCTGAAATCAATCTCTCCTATATGGTCGATGAGTTCTACTTTCAGCCGGTCAGGTATAGCCATATCAAACATGGCGCGGTATATCTGTCCTATAATGTCCTCGCCTGAAAGTCCCTGTTCTATCAGCAGAAAATCCAGTTTTGCCCTTGCTTTCATGAAATTGCCGTCAATGGCAAGTTTGATCAGTTCCATTACTTCTTCAGGTTTGGCTGTAGCCGTAGTCTTATAGATAGCATCCATATTCACATTCTTATCAAGCATGGCAGCCGCCTGGAGGGCATTGATGGCGCGCCTCATATCCCCCGCAGCCACGTATTTTATTGCGTCCATACCATCATCACTGAGGTTTACGGCTTCCACTTTCGCTATATGTCTCACTCTTTCCTCCACCGCTGCGCTTGAAATGGGCTTAAACCTGTAAACAGCACACCTTGACTGGATGGGTTCTATTATCTTGGAAGAATAATTGCATGAGAGTATGAAACGGCATGAGCTTGTATATTTTTCCATGGTCCTGCGCAGCGCCGACTGTGCATCCGATGTAAGCGCGTCTGCCTCATCAAGGAATATTATCTTGAACTCTGCTTCGCCAAGCGGTGATGTCCTTGCAAAGTTCTTTATTTTGTTCCTGACAACATCAATGCCGCGCTCGTCACTGGCATTTAATTCAGTGAAGTTATTCACCCAGTTCTCACCGAAAAGCTCGCGCGCCACGCATAAGGCGGCGGCAGTTTTCCCCACACCTGGGGGCCCTGAGAAAAGAAGATGCGGGAGGTTCCGTGACTGGACATAGGATTTGAGGCGCTTTATGACCTCGTCCTGCCCCACGATATCATCGAGTTTTTTCGGGCGGTATTTCTCTATCCATATTTCTTCCTTGAGCATGCGAGTCTTAATAAGAAGCAAACTATTATTTAAGTTTCCCTGAAAGCTTGGGGGAATTATAAGATTGGTTCGATACAATTTGAAACCACCAAAGCATTTAAATAATATATTAACAAGAATTAAATTGTGAGCAAATGGATCATCTCAACGATCATTTTTTGTTTAGTGATTGCAGTGGAAAGCCTGTTCCGATAATCTATTTCCAGGGTACAGCAGATCAGCGCTCACTATGGAATGGAGGCAATTGCAGCAGGTGTATGGGAAAATTCTTAAATGAGACCGGATTTAACACTGGCGAAAACACAAGAGAATGCAAAAGCATAGAAGAATATGTGGAATTCTGGAGTTTTTCAAAAATCATTCGTTAAAATGAGGAGCAATAGATCGATGAAACATGCATGAGAGAATAATTTCGGAACTCAGGAGAATCGAAGAAAGCCATAGTATCCGCATACTATATGCCTGCGAGTCGGGCAGCCGCGCGTGGGGATTTCCCTCCAGGAACAGCGATTATGATGTGAGATTCATCTATATCCATCCGCCTGACTGGTATCTCTCGATCCAGGAAAAGAGGGATGTGATCGAATTGCCTGTAAGCGAGCTGCTGGACATTAACGGCTGGGAGCTTCGCAAAGCCCTGAAACTTCTTCGAAAATCGAATCCGCCAATTCTTGAATGGATGGAATCACCAATTGTATATCTTGAAACCTATTCAACGATCCAGAAAATGAGAAATCTTAGCCGGATTTCCTTTTCTCCCCTTTCGTGTTTATACCACTACCTGAGCATAGCAAGAGGGAATTTCGGGAAATACTTACAGGGTGATAAAGTAAAGATCAAGAAATATTTTTACGCCTTAAGACCGATATTTGCCTGCAAATGGATCGAGGAAAATAATACAATGCCGCCAATGGAATTTGAAGAACTCATCCGCGCTTCTCACCCTGATGATATTTTGGCAGATGAAATAAATAAATTGCTGGAACGGAAAATATCAGGGGAAGAACTTGATTATGGCACTCAGATCAATGTATTAAATCAATTTTTGGAGGAACAAATACAACATTTTGGCAGTTACCTCAAATCCGTTGGAAGAAAAGAACCCGCAGAAGAGGAATTATTTGATCAGATTTTTATTGATGCATTAAAGGAAGTCTGGAGCCCGCCTTAACTCATGTTTTTCTTCTGTTGGACAAGTGAAGTCAGAACCCCGGCAGCACAGAAGATAGCAGATACAAGGAAAGCATAATGGAACCAAAAACGATGCCTGTGGAAAGATTTTATCATGAATCGGGTAATATACTCCGATATGCCCGTCCCGGTAAAAAAGATCAATTATTTTATTACGTCAGATCACTTCCCCTCAATTTCAGTAACAGGAAGCAATTGCTCTCTCATGTGCCAGCACTGCAGGGGGAAATTGCTTGAGTCGCTTGTCCACGCCACGACCTGCGATGAACTTGTGGAGAAATCCCTGTTCCTGCATAAAAAGGGAGCTAAAGGCATTCTCCTGACAGGCGGCTGTGACGAGCGCGGGCGGGTGCCCGTAAGCGATATCGCCCCTGCCATCAAAACGATCAAGGACAGGACCGGGATGCTGCTTATCGCGCATACAGGCTTTATATCAGGCGAAGAAGCTTCTGCGCTTAAGGGGTCAGGGCTTGATGGTATAGGTTTTGATGTGATAGGGGATATGGGGACGGCAAAAGAGGTTTACGGTCTCTCGCTTTCTGAAAGAGATTATATACAGAGCCTGCAAGCCATTGAGGATTCCGGGCTTATGGTGTTCCCCCATGTATGCGTGGGGCTGCATTTCGGGGAATTGAGGGGGGAATTTCACGCTCTTGAGATGATACGGGATGTAAAGCCAGTCACTGTGATTATTACAGGTCTGATGCCGGTGGCAGGAACTCCGATGGCCCACATCAAGCCCAGGATTTCTGATTTTGAAAAAGTGATAACAAGAGCCGTGGAAATGTTCCCTGGTACACCCATTGTACTTGGATGCGCCCATTCAAGTGGTAAAGACAGGGAAGAAATTGAAAAGATCGCGCTGAAATGCGGTGTTAGCGGCATCGCAGCGCCCACAATGGGGATAATTGGGATCGCGGAAAAGGAAGGATACGAAATAAATTATTATGGCGCTTGCTGCGGTATTGTTCCGGATGAGAAAATAAGGATCAGTAGAATATGCTGATTAATCTGACGGAAAAAAAATTCAATCCACTATTATTCTACCACGACACCACTTTATCGTATTCAAACAACATCTCAACTATCCTGTCGTATCCCACGCATTCATGCTTCCTGACGCCTCTTGCTTCCGCATCGGCGGCGCATGCATACGCCTTCAATCCGGGATCTGCATACACTGCATCCTGCATCAGGAGTATCGCAACATCGTGCTCTCTGTCCTGGGCTTTTGCTATCTCTATCGGGGTCGTATCGTTGGGATTCCGGATAATATGAAGTATTTTCATAATTAAAATGGTATAACAATATCTGAATCTGTTATTGTTTTCACGATATCTTCGCGATTTACGGTCTTTACATCAGGGAGGAGGGTGTTTATTCCTCTCTTTTTAAGGGAAAGCCCGTCAGCAATCAGGGAGCATTTCAGCATAGAGAGCGCTTCAAATTCTTTTTTAGGGGGTTGGAAACCGATAATTTCCGGCCTGGCAGGGGTGGCGGTATAGACTCCGTCATCCATGAAAATGACCGTTACCTTATCCTCCCGCAGCGTCAGTCCCACACTCATCCGCAGGGCTTCTGAGTTCCGTCTTGTGTTCAGGGGAAGGTTCCTTACAACTACTGTTATTTTCTTCATGTTCACCCGAAAGAAATGAACCTGTCAACATCGGATGCGATGCAGGCATGGTCGTACTGGCTCCCGAACAGTATTCCCTCAACCCTGTTCACTTTTCTCTGCTCGACATTGAGCGCGCAAACAGCTATGTTTACACCTTTGTCCACCAGTTCCGCGAATTCTTTTTTATTCACGTTATACACGCCGTCGTACATCAGGAAAATGGATACATCGTGACCCGCCTTCCGCGCTGCTGTGCTTATCGCAATAACTGTATTGGTATTCTCGTTCTCAGGGCTTGTGGTCAGGAGAATCCCGAGTTTCATGCCTTGCGTATCCTCACTTTCCAGAGATGATCGCCATTCTGTTCAATCCCCATTATCTTATGCCCTTCGTTTTTCAGGCTGCGTGGCACGTTCTCCACCGCAGGGGCATGGTCGAATGTAACGACGAGTTCTTCGCCGCTTTCAATCTCTTCAAGTTTTAGTTTCGTTTTTACAAATGTATAAGGGCATACCTCGCCCTTCAGGTCAAGTTCGATTGCCATTTTTTTCACCAGATCCTGCATGATTCTCCATATATTTCTTCCTGTATTGATGTTATTTTGGGTTCTTCACCGCATACAGGGCAGTTCTTGTTCCACCGCATTTTGATCTCATCAAAGCTCATGTTGAGCGCATCATAGTAAATAAGCCTCCCCACGAGCAGTTCACCTATTCCGAGAAGGTATTTTACAACTTCTGTCGCCTGGATGACACCGATTATCCCTGGCAATACACCGAGAACGCCAGCTTCCTGGCAGCTTGGGACCATTCCGGGTGGAGGCGCATGCTCAAAAAGACACCTGTAGCACGGCCCTTTGTGCGGTATTATGGTTGTCACCTGGCCTTCGAACCTGTAGATGCTGCCATGCGAGAGTGGTTTGCCTGTTATGACGCACGCGTCGTTGACGAGGTATCGCGTTGCGAAGTTATCAGAGCCATCAACCACGATGTCATATTCCTTAAAAATATCGATGGCATTGCCTGCGTTCAATCGCTCGATGTACGTTTTTACTTCTATATCGGGATTGAGATTATTAACGAATTGCTTTGCGGATTCTGCTTTATGAATCCCCACTTTTCCCCCGTGTATGACCTGCCTCTGGAGGTTGCTCAGGTCAACAGTATCATCATCCATGATGCCAAGCGTTCCCACGCCAGCAGCAGCAAGGTATTCTATTATGGGCGCTCCAAGCCCGCCTGCGCCAATGCATAACACTTTTGAGTCGAGGAGTTTCTTCTGTCCTTTCCCCCCCACCTCGGGCAGTATGATGTGGCGCGAGTATCTTTTTATTTGTTCTTCGCTGAATCCGCCTAACATTCTTATCACCGATTATTACTGGTAGTATTATTTAAGCTCATGAAGTATTACTACCATAAATAATTTGTGGTAATGGCAATGGATTCATATAAACTGGCGGGCAATGAACCATAGCCCGAATATTACCAGGAACAACCCGCAGGCGGTCAGTAAGTACCTGTAAGCTTCCTGTGACATGAATGCTTTGCTGCGGCTTACCGAAGCCGAAACAAGGGTGTACCATCCCGCATCCGCGATCCAGTGGCCTGCAACAAAGAATCCTACAGCGATGAGCCCTGCTTTTAGCCCTTCCATGATAAGTCCGCTGCCTGCGCTGAACCACCATATCCAGAAATAAGGATTGGATGCCGAAGTCACAAATCCTGCAATAACCGGGCCTGCGGATTGCGATCTTTTTCCGGTATCCAGCCTGGCATTCTTCCTGTCCCTGAGTATAAGACCCCCGAAGATACACAGGGAAATACCGCCTATCAGTGATATTGCTCCTGTGGTTTCATAATTCACGACTGAAACAAGCCCGATAACAATAAATGCGCAGATAGCGATTTCAAGAATCGCATGACCGAAAACGATTTTCGGCCCTGCTGTCCAGCCGTCCCTCAAAGATGATTCGATTGTGGCAAAAAGCATGGGGCCTGGAGCCATTGCTCCTGTCAGTCCCACAGTGAAGCCTATGAAAAGCATCTCAAGGATTGTCATTGTTTTTCCCTTTTATGGCCGGTGTTCATTAATGTTTTGTCAGTGGATAATGCGTTAAACCTATGAATCATCAGGAAAATAATACGGGGGATACAAAATGAACAGGAGAGAAAAAGACAGCCTCGGTGAGATAGAAGTTCCTGAAGCCGCACTCTACGGCGCATTCACAACCCGCGCATATGGTAATTTCCGGATAAGCGGTATCAGGGCAAAAACAGAATTCATTACATCGATAGCGATCATAAAGAAAGCGGCAGCACTGGCGAATATGAAAGTCGGAAGCCTTGATAGAAAAATCGGGGATGCAATAGTTGAGGCCGCAGATGAGGTCATCCGGGGAAGATACAGGGACCAGTTCATACTTGATGTATTCCAGGCAGGCGCGGGGACACCATTCAACATGAACACAAACGAGGTCATAGCCAATGTAGCGATCAAGAAACTGGGGGGAAAGCCGGGCGATTACCATATCGTCCACCCGAACAACCATGTCAACATGGCGCAGTCCTCAAATGACGTGATACCAACCGCGATAAGAGTGAGCGTGCTTTTAACCCTGCCTGCCCTTATTAAGGAACTGGAAGGAATCATTCTTACATTCCAGGGAAAGGCGAAGGAATACAACGGCATCATCAAGACCGGGAGAACCCATCTTGAAGATGCTGTCCCGATACGGTTCGGCCAGGTGTTCGACGGATACGCGTATTCTTTAAAAAGATGCATTGACAGGATCGAAAGCTCAGAAAAAGGCATGCTTGAGCTTGGAATCGGCGGTACAGCCATAGGCACGGGTATCAATACACATCCTGATTTCAAGAAGAACGTGATTTCTGAACTCAGGGAAATTACAGGCCGTGAGTTTTTCCTGGGGAACAGCGTGGCGCTTTCATGGAGCATGGCAGGTTTTGTTGAGATATCAAACGCGTTCAGGATGCTTGCGATAGAGCTGAATAAGATATCAAATGACCTGCGCCTCCTGAATTCAGGGCCAAAAGCAGGGATTTCTGAGATAATGCTTCCTGAGGTCGAACCCGGCTCTTCCATAATGCCGGGAAAGATTAATCCCTCCATTCCAGAAGCCGTGAACATGGTATGCTTCCAGGTCATGGGAAACGACCATGCAGTTGCAATTGCCTCTGAAGCCGGACAGCTTGAACTCAATGTGATGACGCCTCTTATCGCTTTTGACCTGCTGTGGAGCATTGAGCTTTTGACAAACACTATCAGGATGCTTCGCGAAAAATGCGTATCCGGGATAATAGTGGATGAAAAAAGGTGCAAGGAGCTTCTCGAGGAAAGCCATGCCCTGGCGACCGTGCTCAACCCTTATATCGGTTATGAGAACGTGGCCGGGCTTGTAAAGACCGCGCTTTCAGAGAATAAGCCGCTAAAGCAGGTGCTAATTGAGAAGGATATTATTCCTGAGAAGTATTTGAACGCGATACTTGATCCTGCGAAGATGACAGAGCCAGGCGTGATCGATAAGGAAATACTTAATGAGATAAAAGGATACAGGAAAAGTTGAGAACATGGACATAACACCGCTTCTAACAACCTTCGGGCTTATCGCAATGGCTGAGCTTGGCGATAAAACACAGCTTACGGTTATCGCATTATCCGCAGGATACGACAGGGTCAAGGTTTTTTCAGCCGTCGTGCTCGCTTTTGCTCTTGTGACAGGACTGGGAGTACTGGTGGGCGAGGGATTGCTGCAAATAATCCCTGAGAATTATATCAAAATTATGGCAGGCCTGTTGTTCATAGTGTTTGGTATCAGGATATTGATGTCTAAAGAAGAAAGTGACGACGAAAGTAGCTCACAGGTAAACAATGTTTTTGTTTCAACATTCAGCATGATAACCCTTGCCGAGATGGGAGATAAGACACAACTTTCTGCGATCACGCTTGCGGCAAAATACGATTCGCCTTATCTTGTATTTATCGGGGCTGTGCTTGCGCTTGCTTTGATAAGCCTGATTGGGATAATAGTCGGGAAAAAACTGTGCGAAATAGTGCCGCTGCCTAAGATAAAGCTGGGTGCAGGGGCGTTATTCATACTGTTCGGGATACTATTCCTGGCAGGCTTGTAAAAATTTGGTACGTGCAGGGAAAAAAGTGGAAAAAGTCGTCTTAAAATCCAAGCTTCTCATTTACAAAATAATTTTCAGGTTACTTTCTTTGTGATCTCTGCAATTCTTTTGCCCAGGGTCTTTGCAATTTCAAGGTCATTGTCCGTAGGACTCCTGTCAGCCGCCGGTCCTGAAACCGAGGATGCGCCGTAGGGTGAACCTCCTGATACCGGATCCATCGAAAACAGCCTCTGCTCGGAATACGGGACCCCGACAATTATCATGCCAAGGTGGAACAGCGGCACCATTGATGTTATTATCGTGGTTTCCTGGCCCCCATGCTGCGTGCTTGTGCTTGTGAATACCCCTGCCACCTTGTTCTCAAGTGCTCCCCTCTGCCAGAGACCTCCTGTCTTATCTATGTAATTTTTCATCTGGGCAGACATGTTGCCGTATCTTGTGGGAGTACCGAAAGCTATGCCATTAGCCCATTCCAGGTCATCCATTGTTGCAATCGGGATGTCTTTAAGCTCCTCTTTTACTTTTTTCATCACGTCGTTCCATTTATCTTTCGGGATAAGCTCATCAACCTGCCTTATCCTTACTTCGGTGTCCCCGGAACTTTTTGCACCATCTGCCACGGCTTTTGCAAGCTTTGCGATATTCCCTGTCATGCTGTAAAACACCACAAGGATATTTATTTTATTTTTTGCCATAAAAAACTCTCCCTGATAATTGCATGGCAAACAAACTATAAATATTTTACCTTGTTACCGTATAAAACATGACGCGGAGGCCAAAAAGAATTAGAGTTAGTGCTCACAGACCTGCTGTAGTAGATTTCACCGCAAAGTCAACTATGAGCCACATTACTGTACTTTTTTCATATTATTATACTCGACCTTCATGCACTTATCCATAATGACTTCTATCCCTGCGGCGCGGGCTTTTGCAGCAGCCTCTTCATTTATGATGCCCTGCTGCATCCAGATGGCCTTTGGCCTGATCTTAATGGCCTCATCCACAATGGGAGGGATAGCTTCGGAACGCCTGAATATATCCACCACATCCACCTTCACAGGAATGGACAGGAGGTCAGGGTAACATTTTTTTCCTTCCCACTCTGTAAGATTGGGATTGACCGGGATGATGTTATAGCCGTGCCCGGCCAGGAAACTTGCCACCATATGGCTTGGCCGCTCCGGGTCATCGGATATGCCTACCACTGCTATTGTCTTATACTTCAAAACAGATTCTATTGTCATGCTATTTCAGTTTGCCTAAAACCTCAAGCTCGTTATTGAAGGTCCTGCGCAGCCGTATCAGGTTCAGGATATATGCGATTAATATAATCCATACGATTCCGAATGCTGTGTATAAGTATGTCATGGTGGGTAATTTTGTCTGCTTGTTAGATAAAGGTTGGTGAAGAATCTATGAGTGCCAAACTGCCCGGTATGGAAAAATCCGTGCGGTTTTTGATGTTTCCGGGTACACTTTCACCTCCTATCCAGGGGCAGTTCCAGGCGGCAGTTCCAAGCACAAAGTAAATATAGAATTCAGGCAATAAATACAGACTATTGAATGACCCAAACAAAAAGCAATTCAGATCCGTTATCTGGAAACCGGGCGCCATTCCATGACAACGAAACCGGGGAGAACTATCTCAGCCTGTTCAATAATGTCAGCGATGCAGTGATAACAAGCGACCTTGAAGATCGCGTAACATCATGGAACCGCAGTGCAGAGAAAATCTTTGGCAGGAATGCCCGGGATGTCATAGGGAAAAACCTTTCACAATTAACAGTCCCGTTTGAACTCTGGGATGAAAGGGATGCTGTGCTCCGTCATACTAAATCCGGCTCTGTGACAGCAGGCGTAGATACACAGCGCCTTCGCGCGGATGAGACATTAATAAACGTGGGCATGACTACTTCTCCTGTCAGGGATGCGGATTATAATATAATTGGAATTATGTATATATTTAAGGATTTAGATGAATCCATTCGGATGAGGGAGGAGTTAAAAGAAAGTGAAGAAAAATTCCGCTCAGTCGTGCAATCTACGACTGATGCAATCATCCTGTCAGACAGCATCGGAAAGATCATTTCATGGAACACTGGCGCGCAGAAGATATTCCAGTATTCTGAAGAAGAAGCGCTGGGTAAGCCCCTTACGATCCTGATACCCGAACGCTTCAGGATACCTCACGAAAACGGGTTGAAATGGGTGATTTCTACAGGCGAATCCCACATAATCGGAAAAATCGTTAAATTATACGGTCTTCGCAAAGATGGAAGTGAATTTCCCATAGACCTTGCTCTTTCCAGATGGCGAAAAGGGAAAACGTCATTTTATAGCGGTATTGTCCGGGATACCACACAGCGAAAAAAGGCCGAAGAAATAATGTTTGACATTGAGTGCCAGAAGCGCCTCTCGGATATCGGCAGCAATGCAAATTATATAACTGACCGCAGGAAAGCCGAAGAAATATCTCTTGAAAATATGCGCCTGATACTTGCAGGGAAGGCAGAATCAGAATTCCTTGCAGGCATAAGCCATGAATTCCGCACGCCTTTGAATTCTATCATCGGCTTTGCAGAACTCCTGAAACAGAAAATGCAGGGGGACTTAAATAAAAAACAGGAACAATATGTGAGCAATGTACTTACAGGCGGCAAATACCTGCTTAACCTTGTGGATAATCTCGAGCTAAAAATGGTGGAAGTAGACAAGATCAACCTTGTCATTGAGAAAGTCTCAGTTCCTGAGGTCATAAATGAAATAATCCTCCTCTTAAAAGAAAAGGCTGTAAAACAAAACGTGACTTTATTAAAGGATATCGACCCGCAGCTTGATTTTATTGAGGCTGACAAACGAAGGTTCAGGCAGGTATTTTTTAACCTTGCCAGCAACGCGATAAAGTTCAGCAAGGCAAAAGGGGGAACTGTGACCATAATCGCAAAAAAGGAGGAAGGAATGGCAAGGTTCCGGATAATTGATACTGGTGCCGGGATTGATGAGAAAAGGCTGGCGGTGTTGTTTAACCAGAATCCTGATGCCGGAAAAGGAAAAAATGAAGGCTCAGGACTTGGACTTATTATCTCAAAGAAACTGGTTGAGTCACACGGCGGTACAATAACTGCAGAAAGCAAATACGGCGCTGGTAGTACTTTTACTTTTCAACTTCCTCTCACGGCAAAAGTATGAGAAGTTATTTTTAGCTGTATAAACTATTTTATAGATAATTATATAAACCAGTAGTAATTATGATAATAATGACCATAATTTGAATTAAGATATTGGGGATGTGAAAAAAATGGCAGAAACACGGATACTGGTCGTTGAAGATGAAGTCATTGTGGCAGAAGACATACGCAGGACTCTGCAGAACCAGGGTTATGATGTCCCTTCAACAGTAACTTCTGGTGAAGATGCGATAAAAAACGCAAAGGAGAACAATCCCGACCTGGCATTAATGGATATTTTTTTGCAGGGAGAGATGGACGGGATTGAAACCGCGAAGCAAATGCGTTCGCTTTTTGATATTCCTGTGATATATCTCACGGCATATTCAGATAAAAAAATACTGGAAAGGGCAAAAATAACAGAGCCTTTTGGCTATATCATTAAACCCTTCAAAGAAAGGGAATTGAGCATTGCCATAGAGATGGCGCTCTTCAAACACAAAATGCAGAAGGAATTAAATGAGAGCAGGGAATGGTTTAATACGACCCTCCGGAGCATCAGTGACGGCGTAATTACCACAGACCAAAAAGGCTTTGTGAAATTCATGAACCCGGTTGCCCAGTTCATGACAGGTTGGGAGCAGGAGGAAGCCAGGGGGAAGCTCCTGATGGATGTATTTTACATTTCAGGTGAAAGCAAAGACAGCGCTATATACCTGATCGGCGGTGAAACCGGTTCTATTAAGGGATGTCAGGCAGCACTGGTCTCCAGGAACAAAACAAAAACGTGCATCGACCTTAGAAGTTCTCCAATCAGGGACGAGAATGGAAACTTCAAAGGCACAGTTCTTGTGTTCCGCGATATCACCGAACAGAAGAAAGCCGAGGAGATACGTATCGAGAAAGAACGTCTCGCATATGCAAGCCAGGCCAAATCAGAATTCCTTGCCAATATGAGCCATGAACTCCGCACGCCACTGAACGCGATAATCGGCTTTTGCGAGCTTATGAAACAAAAAGTGCATGGGGAACTGACCGAAAAACAGGAGCATTATGTGGATAATGTCCTTACGAGCGGCAAATTCCTTCTCAACCTTATCAATGATATCCTTGACCTGTCCAAGGTGGAAGCAAGAAAAGTTGAACTTTCCATCGAGCAGATATCAGTACCGGATGCCATAAATGAAGCGCTAACACTCATTAGTGAAAAGGCGGCAAAACATAATGTAAGCCTGAAAATGGATTTTGATCCCCAACTTGGTCTTATAGAAGCAGACAGGCAGAGGTTCAAGCAGATACTCTTCAATCTTCTCAGCAACGCTGTGAAATTTAGCAAACAGGAGGGGGGTATAGTAACAATAAGTACGAAAAAAGAAGGGGAAATGGCGAAGATCTCGGTTTCAGATACAGGTGTTGGTATAAAGGACGAAGACATCGGAAAGTTATTCAGGACTTTCGGCCAGCTTGATACGGGTAGCTCAAGGAAATTTGAGGGGACAGGCCTCGGGCTTGCTATTTCAAAAAACCTTGTAGAGTTGCACGGAGGCGAAATAACTGTAGAGAGCAGGTACGGAGCAGGCAGCACTTTTACCTTCAAGCTTCCTCTTGCTGCAAAAAAACGAACGGGCTGACGGGGATATAATGGCGGACACGAAAATACTTGTAGTTGAAGATGAAGTCATTGTTGCTGACGACATACAAAAAAGTCTTAATAACCTCGGATACGCAGTCCCGGCAATAGTATCATCCGGAGAAGCTGCTATAAAAAAAGCAGGGGAATATATTCCGGACCTGGTCTTAATGGATATTGTGTTACAGGGCGGGATGGATGGGATTGAAACCGCGAAGCAAATGCGTTCTCTTTTTGATATTCCTGTGATATATCTCACGGCATATTCAGATAAAAAAGTACTGGAAAAGGCAAAAATAACAGAGCCTTTCGGCTATATCATTAAGCCTTTTAAAGAGAGGGAATTGAAAATAGCCCTTGAAATAGCTCTCTTAAAACATGACATGGAGAGGAAATTAAAAGAAAGCAGGGACTGGTTCACAACAGCACTGAAAAGTATAAGCGACGCCGTGATCGCAACTGACCCGAAAGGTTGTGTGAATTTTATGAACCCTGCGGCGCAGGTGATGACAGGATGGGAACTGAAAGAGGCGGAAGGAAAATACCTTGAAGAGATATTCAATATTGTACTCGAAGAACTTGTGGCTGTACCCGGAAGTATGGGATTCGAATATAGAACCATACTGGTTTCAAGGAACAATGCAAAAATACCCATTGAAGGCAGCCGTGCCCCTATAAAAGATGACCGGGGTGGCGTCACAGGTACGGTTGTTGTTTTCAGGGATATTACCCTGCGCAAGAAAGCCGAGGAGGAGCTGCGACGCCAGGAGGAACATTTCCGTCTGCTTATTGAGAATATTTCTGATGTCATAACGATCCTGAAAGAGGATGGAACCATAAGCTATCAAAGTCCCTCTATCGAACATATAACCGGATACAAACCTGCGGAATTAACAGGCAGAAATGTATTTGAACTTGTTAATCCTGATGATTTACAGTATGTTCTCAATGTATTCAATGAAGGAATCCGGGATCCGCAGTCCATAAAAACAGCAGAGTACCGTTTCCTTCATAAGAACGGTTCATGGATTTTTTTTGAATCCGTAGGCAAAAGTCTCCTTGATAATGTTGAGCCCGGAAAGGTGATAGTCATTTCCCGTGACATCACTGACCGCAAGCGCGCCGAGGAGGCATTACACAGATCAGAAGAGAAATACCGGACTATGATCGAGAATTCCAATGATATGATATGGACTCTTGATAAACAGGGGAATTTCGTATATTATAATAAGAGGGCTGAGGAAGTGAGCGGGCACGACCTGTCACAATGGATTGGAAAGAGCTTTGCACCCTTAATAATTCCTCAAGATTTAATCCGGGTAAATAAGATTTTCCTGGGTACGATGTCAGGCAAACCCCAGCAGTACGAGGTAAACATCTATAAAAAAGACAGATCAATCCGGACTTTATCTGTGAATACGACCCCGAACATTGAATCAGGTGAAGTAGTTGGGACAGTCAGCTTTGGCAGGGACATCACCGAACAAAAGAGAGCAGAGAAAATACGTATCGAAAAAGAGCGCCTTGCAGAGATTAGCAGGGCGAAATCTGAATTCCTTGCCAATATGAGCCATGAGCTTCGCACGCCACTGAATGCTATAATCGGTTTTTCAGAACTCCTGAAAAATAAAGCCGCCGGAAAACTCACTGAAAAACAGGGACATTATGTAGAAAATGTTCTTATCAGCAGCAAACACCTTCTTTCGCTTATTAACGATATACTTGACCTCTCCAAGATAGAAGCCGGAAAAATCGAACTTATTATTGAAAAGGTCTCTGTACCTGAGATCATAGATGTGTCTATCACGCTCATAAATGAGAAGGCAACAAAACATAATATCACCCTGAAAAAAGAACTTGATCCAAGGCTCGATTACATAGAGGCCGACCCTCAAAGGTTCAAGCAAGTACTTTTCAACCTGCTCAGCAATGCCGTAAAATTCAGTAAGGACGGCGGGACAGTAACCATAACCGCGAAAAAGGACGGGGCTATGGCGGAATTCCGGGTAAGAGATACAGGTATCGGGATAAAGGAAGAAAACCTTGGGAAGTTATTCATGGCCTTTGAACAGCTTGAAGCCGGGATTTCAAAGGCATACGAAGGAACAGGTCTTGGCCTTTCCATCACGAAAAAACTGGTAGAACTGCACAGCGGCACGATTACCGCAGAGAGTAAATACGGGGAAGGCAGTACATTTACCTTTTTGCTTCCAATTGCACAAAAGCCAGGCAAAAATAAATCCTATGGCAAACACTGAGGAATATGACTATATATCATCAGTATAATCATAATGATAAAAATGTATATATTAAATGATGTAAAATTGAAATATGAAGGATATATACTATAATATACTCGATAATGCCAGTGAAGCAATAATAGCGGCCGATCTTGATAACAATATCATTTTATGGAACAAGAGCGCTGAAAAGATTTTCGGGTGGAAATTATCATGAAAATTTTGCAGAAACTGGCTGTGGGATTTTCAGTGTTTGTTTTATTAATGCTGGTTGCTGGCGTTCTCTCTTTTCTGGAACTAAATAATATCGCTGAACCCCTGAATAATGAGATACCACAGAGTATAAAAGATGTCCTGGAAACTTCATACATTGATTCATTAGCCCAGTTCATACGTTATTATGATGAAATCCTGACCCAGTCTGCAAGAAACTATGCTTTCACCCAGGATAAAAAATGGAAAGAACGATATTTTGAAAACGAGCCAAAATTGGATAAGATAATAAAAGAAGCAATCAGCCTTGGAGGGGAAGCGGATAAAGAATTTTTCTCAAGTATTGATGAAGCGAACATCGCTCTTGTAAAAATGGAATATAAATCCATGGAATATGTGGATAATGGACAAAAAGAAGAAGCAATTAAATTATTAGAGAGCGAGGAATACTGGAGACAAAAAGAGATTTACAAGTCAGGCCTGATGCAATATGTCCAGATGAGGGGGAAGAAATATGATGAAGCACTTACAGCATCTACAAAGACAGTATCTGATGTAACAGAACATACCAGAATCAAGGTTGAAAATGACAAAAAAGCAATTACAATAATTATCATCCTGTCGTCAATATTTTTGGCTGTCTCAGTTATCTTATTCTACGGGTCTATTTTGAAACCTATATCTAAACTGATGACTTCTGTCAATGAGATCAGTCATGGCAATCTGTATGCAAAAATAGATATTCACTCTAATGATGAACTGGGATTGCTGGCTTCTGCTTTTAATAAAATGACTGAAGAGCTTGCTGAAACAACAATTTCAAAAGATTTTATGAATAATATTATCAGAAGTCTGTTCGACATGCTGGTTGTGGCATCACCTGAGGGTACAATCCAGCTCGTGAACAAGGCCACATGCGATGGGCTTGGGTACAGGACTGAGGAACTTGTAGGGAAGAAAGTTACTGAAATACTTGCCGAGGACGACATACTATTAAAAGGTTCATTTCTTGACCTGATTGAAAAAAGTTCCATTAATAATGCTGAAAAAGTATTTCTTTCAAAAGATGGCAGGAAAATACCTGTTCTTTTCTCATCCTCGATGATGCACGATGATGCTGGCAATATCCAGGGAATCATATGTATCGCTAAAGACATGACTGATTGCAGGAGCCTGGAAGAAAGATATCGCAACATCTTTGATAACGCCAGCGATGCGATACTGACGACAGACCTTGAAAATAACATTACATCATGGAACAAAAGCGCTGAGAAGATTTTCGGGTGGAAAGCAGAGGAAGTTACAGGAAAAGGGCTTTTCCAGTTGATCGCCCCCTCCATGCTTATAGAAGAAAACAGGCAGATAGCCCGCGATACCCTGGAAGGAAAAACTGTTACAGGGCTTGAAAATGTGCTATTTCGCAAAGATGGCTCAAGCATATATGTGAACTTGACTACGTCCGTCTTGCAGGATATCAGCAAGAATAAAATCGGCATCTCGTTTGTAATAAGGGACATAACTGAGCTTCGGAAATCAGAAGAACTACAGATCGACAAAACACGCCTCATGCTTGCAAATAAGGCAAAAACAGAGTTCCTGGCAATAATGAGCCATGAACTCCGTACCCCCCTGAATTCGATAATCGGCTTCTCTGAACTTTTAAAGCAGCAGGTGCAGGATGAATTAGAGGAAAAGCAAGTGCATTATCTTGACAACATCATTTCAAGCGGAAGGCATCTCCTCAACCTGATTAACGATATTCTTGACCTTTCCAGGGTGGAGGCCGGGAAAATAGAACTGAAAATAGAGAAAATCCCTTTGCACGAGATCATCAAAGAAGCAACTGACCTCATAAAAGAAGCTGCTTCAAAGAGTAAGGTGACACTGAAAACGGAAATAGATCCACAGCTTGAGTTTTTAGAGGCCGACAGGCAGAGATTAAAGCAGGTGCTTTTTAACCTGCTTGGCAACGCCGTTAAATTCAGCAAGCCCGAAGGCGGAACTGTCACGTTGGTAGTAAGGGAAGCGGGCAACATGGCAGAGTTTCGCATATCAGATACCGGGATAGGGATAAAAAAAGAAAACATTGGAAAATTATTCCGGGAATTCACCCAGCTTGAATCAGGAAGCTCAAGAAAATACGGGGGCAGCGGGCTTGGGCTTTCTATCGCAAAACAACTTGTTGAACTGCAAGGGGGTATTATCATGGCAGAAAGCAGGTATGGAGAAGGCAGTACTTTTGCCTTTTCACTTCCGATCATGGCAAATGGAGGAAAATAAAAATATGACAAAAGTGCTTGTAGTTGAAGATAACCCGTTCAACATGGAACTGGTGCTTGAAATACTGGATGGTATGGGTTTCGGGGCTACCGGGGCAGTGAACGGGGCTGAAGCGATTAAGAATGTGGAAAAAGATGTCTATGACCTGGTGCTGATGGATATAGAACTTCCGGGCATGGATGGCGTTGCGATATCAAAAATTATCAGGAGCAGGCCGCAGTATAAGAACGTGCCCATGATAGCCCTGACTGCATACGCGATGAAAGGGGATAAAGAGAGATTCCTTGCAGCGGGCTTTGATGATTATATATCAAAACCTCTGGATGTTCCCGATTTCATGAAAAGAATGGAAAAATACAGGAAATAATCTATGGAACTCCAGGAAAGCGAAGTAGTTACTCTTGTTTTGGGGTTTGCTTCAATCCTGACATTAATGTCTGTCTTCTGGAAAAAAGAGATGCAAAGGCTCCATTTGTTCTATGCGGGGTTTGTATTCATTATCTGCGCTTATATCTTCACTGTGGTTGAAGGTATTTTCTGGGGCGGGTTGTTCAACCTGCTTGAACAAGTGTCATACGCGTTATCCGGGGTTTTATTTGCAGCAGGTTGCAGATCGCTTGTGCTGCATCCGGAATCTGATGAGGTTGCATGAATACTGATGTTATTTTTGCTGTTATTTCAACTATCGGCTTTGGCATTGCACTTATTTTTTGCTTCCAGATACGAAAGAGCTTAATGGATACAGCGGCCAGGACGTTCCTTTCCGCAAGCATGGGAATATATTTTCTAACAGGTATCGGCAAACTGCTGCAATGGTTTTCGATCACTGATTACTTTATTCCTTATCTTGGCCTTTTCGAAATCCTGTTCGTCCCGTTTTTCCTGTTCTTCGTATATTCTTTCGATACCAATCGTGAGCTTAAAACGCGCAAAAGGGTTGAAGAGGCATTGCAAAAATCCAACAATGACCTTGAAGCCCGGGTAAAAGAGAGAACTGCACAGCTTGCGACCTCCAATGAAGCGCTGAAGCTTGAAATCACAGAGCGTACCCATGCTGAAGAAACACTGCGGGAAAGTGAAGAGCAAATCAGGAATCTTCTTGATTCCACGGCAGAGGCAATCTATGGGACCGACCTTAACGGAAACTGCACTTTCTGCAACCCCGCATGCCTCCGGATGCTTGGATACAGCAGCCTTGATGACCTTATAGGTAAGAACATGCATAGCCTGATCCACCACAGCAGGCACGACGGTAGCCCGTACCCGGCGAAAGATTGCCGTATTGACCAGGCTTTTAAGCACGGGGAAGGTATACATGTTGATGATGAGGTGCTGTGGCGCCCGGACGGTACATGCTTCCCGGCAGAATACTGGTCATATCCTGTACGCCGGGATAATCAAGTCGTGGGCGCAGTAATGACTTTTTTTGACATCACAAAGCGCCGGGAGGCGGAAGAGAGACTCTTACAATCAGAGGAAAAATACCGGATGCTTATCGAGAACAACCAGGATGGAATCTTTATCAGCCAGGATGATATAATCAAGTTTGCAAATGAGGCATTTGCAAAGATCCATGGATACACGGCTGAAGAAATCATCGGAAAGAATATATGGGAAATTATCACGCCTCAGGATATAGACAAGGTAGCCGATGTATTCAGAAGGATACAGGCAGGGGACGATGCACCTGGGGAGTTCGAGCTGTGTACATTGCACAGGGACAGAAGGACAAGAATTTTTGTTAATATGAATATCGGGAGGATTACCTACTGCGGCATGTGGGCTAACATGGGGACAGTCAAGGACATTACGGAGCGCAAAAAAGCAGAAGAGATACAGCTTGAAAACCAGCGGCTTGTGTATCTGAACAAGGCCAAATCCGGGTTCCTTGCAAACATGAGCCATGAGCTTCGCACTCCTTTGAATTCAATAATCGGTTTTACCGAACTCCTGAAGCAGAAAGTAGCCGGGCAACTCAATGAAAAACAGGATCGCTATGTAGAGAATGTCCTTACCAACTCCAAGCTCCTGTTAAGCCTCATTGAGGATATCCTCGACTTCAATAAGATAGAAGAAGGGAGGATAGATCTTGTATTCGAGGAATTACCAGTTCCTGAAACCATAAAAAAGATACTCGAACTATTAAAAGAAAACGCTTCAAGAAAATACGTGACCCTTAAAGCTGAGTTAGACCCTGAACTTACTGTTATTGAGGCAGACAGGCAGAGATTCAACCAGATACTCTATAACCTGCTAGAGAACGCAGTTAAATTCAGCAAGACCGAAGGGGGAATTGTTACAATAACAACCAGGAGAGAAGGTAACACGGGGATATTCCAGATATCTGATACTGGTATCGGGATAAAAGAATATGATATGGGGCGGATGTTTAAGGCTTTTGAACAACTCGATGCCGGAATAACCAGGAAATACGGAGGTACGGGGCTTGGGCTTGCGATCACAAAGAGGCTGGTAGAGCTGCACGGAGGGGAGATAACGGTGGTGAGCAGGTACGGGCTGGGAAGCACGTTCACTTTTTCAATCCCAGTTTCGCAGGTGTGGAATTAAAATGAATATGAGATGGATATACGTAGTGCTGGCAATTGCCCTGGTGGCCGGACTTGCCGGATATTACACTTATATAAATTTAAACGATGATATAAAAAATAGCCCTGAACAGCAAAAAACAGGTTTGTCACGGAATACAAGAACAATAACAATTGGAACAGATTCATACTATGCAGCCAAACAGCTAACAGAATTTCAGCCTCTTGCGGATTATATCGCATTAAAGCTCAGTGATGATGAAACAATTTATGAAGGCAGGGTAGTAGTTGTAAAGACAGTTGATAATGTAACCGATCTATTAAAGGAAAAGAAAATCGATCTGTATATAGCCAGCCCTTTTACAGTTTATCTGGTTTCAAAAAAAAGCGGAGCAATAATATTTTTAAGAGGATGGAGAGACGGGGTACCACAGTATCATTCGCTGTTTGTTGTCAGGAATGATTCGTCCATAAGAACGCTTCAGGATTTTTTGGGAAAAACCATTGCGTTCCAGACGCCGGAATCCAGTTCAGGATATCTGCTGCCCAGGGCGCATTTTCTGGAGAAGGGCCTTAACCTGAGCCAATCGGACGGAAAAAACAGCGTCAAATATATTTTCACAGAAGAGGAAGAGGAAAATATAGTCTTATGGGTAATTGAAGGAAAAGCAGACATAGCAGCATTATCCAACCTTAATTTTGATAAGCTTGTAAAATCGCGTAAAGATGAGTTAAAAATAATCGACAGAACCATCGATGTACCAAGACTTGTAGTGTCTTACAGGTCAGATATTGACCCTTCGCTTCTTGAAAGAATCAGGCAGGTACTCCTGGACATGGACAAAGACCCGCAGATCAGTTCATTCACTACAAGAACTAAAAAATATGACGAGATATCAGAAGAGGAAATTAACAATATCAGCAGACTGACAAATTTATTGGATTAAATTATTAAAATAAACAATGAGGTCAAAATGAAACTGAACAGGAAATCCATATATATTCTTTTAGCAGTTGTTTTACTTGCCGGTCTGTTAGTTTATAATATAAATTCTTCAGGCGTTGATAATGGCAGGGAAGTAAAACAAAATCTGGAAAATACAGAGATAATAAGCATTGGTACTATCGGGGATGATGCAGTCCGTAAAATAGAACTTTTCCAGCCTACTGCGGATTATATTGCCGAAAAGTTAAGCGATAATAAAACCACCTATAAAGGTAAAGTCATTATTGCAAAAACACTTGATAATTTAAGCGACCTCTTAAAAGAACAGAAAGTGGATTTATTCGTTGAGAGTCCTTTAACAGCGGCTGTGATAGCCAATAAGAGTGGTTCGGTGCCTTTTTTGAGAAGATGGAAGAATGGAATCGGTTACTATTACTCGGTATTTATTGTACGAAAAAATTCTTCCATCAGTACGGCGGATGATCTCGTAGGGAAAACTGTTATTTTTGAAGACCCGGCATCCACTTCCGGATATTTACTGCCAAAAGCATACCTGCGCCAGAAAGGCTATTCATTGAACCAGCCGGCCGGAGAAAATAGTATCGGTTTTGTCTTTAGCGGAAATGATGATAATACCCCGATATGGGTGATAGAAGGAAAAGCAGATGCCGGTGTGATGTCAGATATCGATTTTAAAAAACTCCCCGATACCCAGAAAAGCGAGTTAAGAATAATTGACAGGACGACCGACCTGCCAAGACATATAGTATCCCGCAGGTCGGATCTTGACCCGGTTATGGTGGAAAAAATCAGGCAAATACTGCTGGATATGGATAAAGACCCCGTGGGAATTGGTATTATGAACGATTTTGAAAAAACAAAAAAATATGATGAGATAACTGGCGATGAAATGAATAACATTAATAAAATTTTTAACTCATTAGAATAATAAAGAGGATATATTGGCAATCCGGAAAATAAGTTATAAGTTGACGGTTCTTGCGATAGTGCCCGTAATTTTATCGATGGTAGTTTTCGGAAGTATATCTTACGTTATTTTTAAGGAGCAGTTGATAAATGAACGGATAGAAGAGACAACATCATTGATTGATTTATCTTCACAGGAAATCAAGAATCCGCTGTATTTCCTGGATATAAGCAAGCTCAACAGCATTATTAAAAATATTAAGAAAAATCCTAACATCCTGGCAGTGTACATTATGGAACCTGATGGAAGGGTAATTACTGATGGTACGCCTGAAAATAAATTCTATAATCAAATATTAGATGATGAATTCAGTAAAAAATCCATAATATCTGACGGTACTTACATTGAAATTGAAGATAATATCATCCGCATTTCCACTCCCGAAATTATCAACGAGAAGATCGGGATAATCAGGATAGATTATTCTTTAAATGAGCTTGACAGGGCTTTACAGAACCTTATTGTTCTACTTATGGCAGTTGGTACGCTTATAATCCTTGTTGTTGCTTCCATAGATATTTTCATTTCAAGGAACATCTCAAAACCGATAATAGGCCTGAGGGATGCCTCTTTTGAAATTGCTAAAGGAAATTTTGGAACAAAAATAGAAATCCGGTCAAATGATGAGATAGGTGAACTGGCAGAAGCATTTAATAAAATGGCGCAAGATTTGCAGAGATCAATTGCTGAACTTAAACGTACAGAAGAAATACGCCACGAGAACGAGCACCTCATCTATGCCAGCAAGTTAAAATCCGAGTTCCTAGCGATTATGAGCCATGAACTGCGCACCCCGTTAAATTCGATAATCGGTTTTTCGGAACTCCTGAAAATGGGGGGAGGATTGAGTGAAAAACAGGAACACTATCTGGATAATGTTCTTACAAGCAGCAAATTCCTGCTCGGCCTTATCAACGAAATCCTTGACCTTTCCAAGGTTGAAGCCGGGAAGATGGAACTGGCAATCGAAAAAGTTTCTGTGCCTGCAATGATAAACGAGACTGTCATGCTCCTTAAGGAAAAAGCAGCAAAGAGTAATATAAACCTGATAAAAAACCTGGATACTGAACTGGATTTTATCGAAGTTGATCCCCAGAGATTCAAGCAGATTCTTTTTAACCTCCTCAGCAATGCTGTAAAATTCAGCAAACCTGAAGGGGGAACTGTAACTGTTACATCTGAAAGGGAAGGTAATATGGCAAAGTTCCAGGTATCGGATACAGGTATCGGTATTATGGAAGAAGATATGGGTAAACTATTCAAGGCTTTTGACCAGCTTGATACAGGGATTTCCAGGAAATACGGAGGTACGGGGCTTGGGCTTGCGATATCAAAAAAGATGGTCGAACTTCATGACGGCAAAATCATGGCAGAGAGTAAATACGGCGTTGGTAGCATGTTTACATTTATCCTGCCTATAGAGGCAAAAGCGCGGGATAAAAATAAAATAACAAGGGGAGATTAATATGAAGAAAAAATTTTCTTTGATAGTGTCGATACTGTTTGTATCAATAATAATTGCAGGTTGCCTGGATAAAGTCGAGAAAGAGCCTGCAAAACCACACAATGCTAACGGCATTACAGATACGGAGATTATCATCGGCTCTTCATTACCGCTGACCGGGGATTCCGGTGTAATAGGGACACAATACACTCACGGCTCCCTGGCTTTGATAAATGAAACAAATGCCCAGGGAGGAATCCATGGCCGTAAGATCAGGCTCATACAGTACGATGACCAGTACGACCCGGTAAAAACCGTAGCAAATACGCAAAAATTGATACTGGAAGATAAGGTCTTCATTTTGTTCGATTATGTCGGGACACCTACAAGCATTAAAATAACCGACATGGCTGAGGAAGCAAAAATTCCTGTCATGGGAATATTTTCAGGCGCTGAAGAACTGAGAACTCCTTTTCAGCCATATGTTTTTAATGTGCGCGCCTCATATTACCAGGAAACCGACGCTGCAATTGATTATTTTGTAAAGAACCTGGGCTTAAAAAGAATCGCTGTCTTTTACCAGGATGATGCATTCGGGCTTGCGGGATTGAGGGGCGTGGAAATCGCGTTGAACAAATATGGCCTGAAGCCGGTTGCTACAAGCACATACATCAGCGGCACAGAGGACCTGGAAAACGCCCGGCGAATAATTAAACAAGAAAATCCGGATGTTATTGTCATGTTAGGCACGTACCAGCCCCTGGCAACGTTTATAAAAAATTATAAGGAGCAGGGCGGCGATCCATATTTTTACAGCGTGTCTTTTGTGGGCGCGGATGCTTTTGCCCTGGAACTGTCAGGCAAGGGGATAAACACGTCTGACAGGATCATCGTAACCCAGGTCGTTCCTGACCCATATGAAGCTGCCGCCATTTACCTGAGGACTGTCCAGAATTACAGGAGACAACTGGCAAAACATTTCCCGCAGGATGAACCCAATTACGTGGGCCTTGAAGGGTACATGAATTCCCTGATCCTGACAAAGGTGCTGAATGATACCGGAAGGGACCTGGACAGGAATAGTTTTATCAGGACAGCGGAGTCTCTTAAAGATTACAGCGCAGGCATAGGATTCCCTGGCAATTACGGGCCAAATGACCATCAGGCGTTTGATAAAGTGTTTCTTTCCCACCTGGATAATGGAAGATTCCTGTTATTTGAATTAGATTGATTTAATATGAGATTACAATATAAATTATTTGTTTTTCTGGCAATCCTGATCCTGGTATTTGGTTCTGCCACTATCGTATCAACTTCAATGATCCTGAAAAAAGAATTAGAACATACGCTGATAGTAAGAGAAAGAACCGGGTCTGAAGTCCTGGAACACAGGATATTCCCGTATATTGCAAATAAGGAATATGATAAAGTAACAAGCATTTTATTTGAGGATAAGGCGGTCAGGAAAGAATCGATAAATTATATATTTGTAAACGATAACAACGGGAATATACTGGCACATACTTTTTTAGATCAAATACCCGGAAATATAAAAAACCGTGTTCATAACGAAGTTGAAGATTTTTCTGCCACTGAATTCATCATTAATGATGTTCCTGTAATAGAAATAGTAATAGCGGTAAAAGAAGGCGCATACGAAGCCGGGCATCTTCATGTAGGATATAAGAAAGAGTATATAGACAACATTATTTCCCGGAATATAAACACAATGGTGTCCATCCTGGTCATTTTAATGGCCTCTTCAATAATTTTAAGTTTCTTCTTAAGCAAATTCATAGTCAGACCAATCAATGAGCTTTCAAGAGGTATGCTGGAAGTCAGTAAAGGGAACCTCAATCACCGGATAAAGACCGACTCAAAGGATGAACTTGGGGAACTTGCCCTTACTTTCAAAAAAATGACCGAAGACCTGCGGAAAACAACTGTTTCGAAAGATTACGTGGACAATATAATAAGGAGCATGTTCGGCACAATAGTAGTCGTAACCCCGGATGGACAGATACAGACAGTGAACCAGGCTACATGCGATATGCTTGGATATAAAGCGCAAGAACTGGTCGGGCAGCCGGTTGATATCCTGTTTGCCGATGAGAACATAAAGCATAAAGCTGCGTGGTTTGATGAACTGACTGAAACCAATTATGTCAGCAATATAGAAAAAACATACCTGGCAAAAGACGGAAGAAGAATACCCATGCTTTTCACAGGTTCCGTAATGCGTAATGATAACGGCGAAGTCCAGGGGCTGGTTTGCGTGGCTCTTGATATTACGGAACGCAAACGGATGATGGAACAGCTCAAACAGAAAAATGAATTTGTAAGGACTACACTGGAATCTCTTCCTTACCCCTTCTACGTTATTAATGCCCGGGATTATACCATAGCCCTTGCGAATTCAGCGGCTTATAGCGGCAACATGGGGAAAGATTCCACTTGTTATGCTCTCACCCATAAAAGAAGTGAACCATGCAAGGGCGGAGAACATGAATGTCCGCTTGAAGAGGTAAAAAGAACAGAGATGCCTGCAATAGTAGAGCATGTCCACCTTGATATGAAAGGCGATCCCAGGAACGTGGAAGTTCATTGCTATCCCATTTTCGATAATAGTGGCAATGTTGTGCAGGTTATAGAATATTCCCTGGATATCACGGAACGCAAGGAGGCGGAAAAAATCCGTCTTGAGAACCTGCGCCTTGACCTTGCAAGCAGGACAAAATCTGAGTTCTTAGCCAATATGAGTCATGAGCTTCGCACACCTCTTAACGCCATAATTGGCTTTTGCGAGCTTATCAAGCAAAAAGTGCACGGGGAACTGACTGAAAAACAGGAGCATTATGTGGATAATGTCCTGGCGAGCGGCAAATTCCTTCTCAACCTCATTAATGATATTCTTGACCTGTCAAAAGTTGAAGCAGGGAAGATAGAACTGGTGATTGAAAAGATCTCACTGCCGTCGGTAATAAATGAGACGATGAACCTTATAAAAGAAAAAGCATCAAAGCATAATATTGCCCTGAAAACAGTATTTGACCCCGCACTGGATATAATCGAGGCAGACCAGCAGAGATTCAAGCAGATACTTTTTAACCTGCTCAGTAATGCCGTGAAATTCAGTAAAGAAGAAGGAGGGACTGTTACCATAACAACGAAAAAGGATGGGGATATGGCAAGAATTTCAGTCTCGGATACAGGCATAGGTATCAGGGAAGATGACTTAAGGAAACTATTCACCGAGTTTGAACAACTTGACTCAGGCATCTCAAAAAAATACGGGGGTACCGGGCTTGGGCTTTCTATCACAAAGAAACTGGTCGAACTTCACGGAGGCAAAATTATGGTAGAAAGTAAGGCCGGTGAAGGAACCACGTTTACCTTTGTATTGCCGATCTCGGTGAGAAAATGAGAAAAATGACAAATCGTCTGGTACTGCTGGGTTTTTTACTTGGTGTTCTTTTCTGGATTTTTGACTCTTATATAGATGCTTCGTTTTTCGGTAAAGAAAGTTTTGCACAGACATTTTTTAATCCCAGTATCTTTGAAATTTATATACGGTCATTTGTAATGCTCCTTTTCCTGGCTTTCAGTATATATGTAGAAACCATCATTACTATACTCAAAAAGACAGAAGCTGAACTTAAGAGAGTGAGCCACCAGAATAAACTGATACTGGATTCCGCAGGTGAAGGGATATTCGGGCTGGATTTGCAGGGGAATATAACGTTTCTCAATCCATCTGTTGTGAACCTTACAGGTTATGATGAAAAAGAACTTATCGGGAAAAACAGTCACAATCTCATTCACCGTTTGAAGCAGGATGGAACACCATTCCCTAAAGATGATTGCCCGATATGTGCGGCATACAGGGATGGTGTTGTTCGCCATGAAGAAAATGATGTGTTCTGGAGAAAAGATGGCACGAGCTTCCCTGTTGAATATGTAAGCACTCCGATACTGGAGAAAAATGTCCTCATAGGTGCAGTCGTGGTTTTTAAGGATATATCTGATCGCAAAAAAATGGAAGAAACGCATCTTGAGAACATGCGCCTCCTTGTAGCGAACAAAGCAAAATCCGGGTTCTTAGCTAATATGAGTCACGAGTTGAGAACACCTCTGAACTCGATCATCGGGTTTTCAGAGCTTCTGAAGCAGAGAAGTGGCCTTAATGAGAAACAAGAGCATTATATTGAAAATATTCTTAAAAGCAGCAAGCACTTGTTAGAACTTATTGACGACATTCTTGACATTAGTAAAGTTGAAGCAGGAAAAATTGAATTAACAATAGAAAAAACATCTTTGATTGGTATCATAAATGAAACTGTATCCCTAATTAAAGACAATGCCCAGAAGAACAATATAAGTTTGATAAAAGAACTTGATCCGCAACTGGATATAATAGAGGCAGATAAGAGGAGAATCAAGCAGGTACTTTTCAACCTTCTGAGCAACTCTATAAAATTCAGCAAGAAAGAAGGCGGAATCGCAACGATAAAAACGAAAAAAGAAGGAGACATGGTAAAAATCTCTGTTTCAGATACAGGCATTGGGATAAACGTAGACAAGATGGAGAGATTGTTCAAGAGTTTTGAACAACTTGATTCCGGAAGCGCAAGAAAATATGGCGGAGCTGGCCTGGGGCTTGTAATTTCAAAACAGTTAGTTGAACTCCACGGGGGAAAAATCATGGCAGAGAGTAAGGAGGGTGAAGGAACGACCTTCACTTTTTTACTACCCCTGATGAAAAAAGAAAAAAACTGACTTTCTCACCTGTTATTTCCCTTTCCCGGAGTCCGTGAGGGCGGCATGTAAGGAGTGGGAATGAATTCCACAGAAGGCCGCCTCGTCCCTGCCTGCGGGTAGAGTTCCATCAGGTCGTATATCTCCTTGAACACAAGCCCGCTCACAGGCAATCCCATCTCCAGGGCTTTTTCAAAATCGATTGGATAATCATGTGTCCAGCGTCCCTGGCTCAGCATTTTTGCAAGTTCTGCGGCCTTCTCAGGTGCAAGATGCTCAAGCAGCAGATTATGGACTGTATTATATACCTGATCAATGGCCTTCTTCGCAACGTCGCCCAGGATGAGTGTCTGGTCGTCCCTGTTCGGATTGGGTTGTTCCAGAGCCTTGAGTATGGAGGCCGCAGGATAGTAGCCCATCTGCCCTCCAAGCTGGGGATCGACCGGGCCGAGAACCGCATTCGGGTCCATGACTATCTCATCTGCCCCCAGTGCAACAAGCGTTCCCCCGGACATGGCATAGTGAGGAACGAATACTGTGACCTTGCCCTTATGACGCTTCAGGGCGCAGGCTATCTGCTCAGATGCAAGGACAAGCCCGCCCGGTGTATGGAGCACGAGGTCTATGGGCATCTCCGGCGGCGTCATACGGATTGCCCGCAGCACAGCTTCAGAATCCTCGATGTCGATGTAGCGGGCTATTGGTATGCCAAGGAAGCTCATGGTTTCCTGTCTGTGTATCATGGTAATTACTCTTGACGCACGTTTTTTTTCCATGTTCTGTATGATAGAAAAACGTCTGGCAGCGAGCAGGCGTTTCTGCATTACAGGAATAAAAAATGATATTAGAAAGAAAATCCAGATAATATTCAGTAAGTCGCTTATATTGGTGGCCATTTTATCACTCTGGAATAAGCGTGCGCGGATATCCGGTCAGAATTTTCGGTCCGGCCGCGCCGACTACGATCGTATCTTCCACCCTCACGCCCCACGAACCCATATATAGCCCGCAGTTGCCCACCGAGATCACGACATTGGATGCAAGAGGTGGCGGTTCCTTCTCGCCGTGGAAGAAAGCATGGCCAGGGGGCAGCGGCGACTCCTCGAACTCGATACCCACACCATGTATGGGCGGCCCGAAAATATGTTCTTCATGACCTGCCTCTTTAAGCACACCATGAAGTGTTTCTTCAAGTTCTTCCATTCCGACTCCCGCCTTCGCCTTTGCGATAGTGGCCTGCTGGGCCTTCAAATAGAGGTCATAGGCTGCCTGTTGCTCACCTGAAGGTTTGCCGGCGCATACTGTCCGGCATATATCGGCGCTGTAACCGTTGACTATGGGATGGATGTCAATCATCACAAGATCATCTTTTTGAAGCTTTCGCAGGGTAGGCAGTCCGTGTGCGATACTGGTGCGCGGCCCGGAGCTTACATATGTCCGCCAGAACTCTTCAGCCCCGGCATTACGCATGGCATACTCGGCCTCAGCAGCTACCTGGCTTTCAGTAGACCCCGGAACCACAGCATCAACAGCGGCCTCCATCCCTGTATCTGCCGCTTTCGCTGCCGCACGTATTCGTCTTATCTCTTCATCATCCTTGACCATCCGCAGTTCAGACATGATATGGGTGCAATCCTTTGCCACTACACCTTCCGGTTTTGCATGGGGATGCGTGAACATTCCCATCATAGACTGCGTGAGAAAGGTGTACTCAAGGCCTACTGAGCCCTTTTTTATTCCAAAATGCTCAAAATAATGGGCTATGGAATGGATCATTCCAACCTCGTCCTCAAAACCTGTAATGTTATCGGAATGCGCAAGTGCTTTTACATCATCAACATCTGTCCGGGGCACTCCAAGCCCGACTTTTCCATCACCGGTGATTATCATGAAAGCGCATAAACGCCCGTCACCGGTAAGATAGAACATGTTCGCAGGTTTAGCAAGAAGCAAGGCATCAAGTCCTGCCTCTTTCATAAGGTTATTGCATTTTCTTAAACGTTCTTGATACGGATTATTCATCTTTTTACCTCCTTTGTTTCATCAATAAAACCCCCGGTATTCGGCCGGCTCAAGACTATCAAATCATATGCCACTATGATCCCCCCGACAAGAGCGATGACCCCTCCTATGGTCCGCCAGCCATAGAAAGGCAAGAGCATATTCTGGACTGCCATAAAGCTTACTCCCTGCATCCGTTGCTGGTAAACCTGGATTATCCCGGCGATAACGAGTGCTATTATCATATTCATAAAACCAAGCACGAGAACCCAGAAACCGATCCTGCCCCTGTACTGGGAGAAAGAGAACTTCCCCGCAAGCTCGGGGACCGCGATGTAGGCTATCCCCAGCACCAGCAGTAAATACGTTCCCGGAGTTGCAAAGTGGGCATGGGATGCTGTTATCTGGGTGCCGTGCGTGAAGAAATTGACCTGAGGGAGGGTGTGCATGAAGCCCCAGACGCCTGCCCCCAGCACGTTCCCCAGAGCTGCGCCAATTATCATGTAAAGTGCCACCTTATTAGGAATGGGCTTTCTGTTCTCCTTCAAATCCTTATAAGCCGACCATACCATGAGGAAAAGAGGTACAGGCTCAAGTGCGCTGAAGAGCCCGCCGAGGAAAAGCCAGAATCCGGGTGTGCCTATCCAGAAATAATGGTGCCCCTGGCCGATTATTCCGGTCAGGAGAATCAGTGCAACCTCAATAGCGAGGTATTTCTCGATTATCCCACGCTTCACATCGGTCATGGAAAGAAGGACAAGCGCAATGATACCTGCGGCTATAAGCTCAAAAGTCGCCTCGACCCAGTAATGCACGACCCACCACCTGAAGTACTCGGCTGCTACCAGGCTGTTGAACCATATCTCTCCCGGAATATACATGAGTATCGAGCCGACAGCCCCCCAGGCCAGGACTATCATGGGGGAGCTCATCTCCTTCTTCCGCCCCACAACTGTAGCCCCGACATTATATACTACAGTTAGCAGGCCGATAGTAAGCAAAATGTCCCAGAATCTCCCGGCTTCGACGTATTCCCGCCCTTCCACAAGCCACCAGTTCGCTCCTGTAAAGAAAAATTCAGAGATTATTATACCGACGCCGGAAAGTATGAGGAACCAGAACTGGAAATCGATCATCCGGGGATGTTTTATGTCCCTTCCGACTTCTCCGGGCAAAAGATAGTACAGCCCGCCGATGAATCCAAGAAGTATCCAGAGTATCATGAGGTTAAGATGGAGGGCTTTGTAGATGTCAAACGGAAAGAGAAGGTTTGTGTTCCTCGATACCATCTGGATACTCATTAATAAACCCAGTATCATCTGGAGGACAAAAAGCAGGACTGCGGCAATGAAGTATTTCCGCGTCTTTGCCCGCGAGAGGTATAATTCGCCATTCATGTCTTATTTCCCACCTTTGCGCGCTCGTATGCCAGGACCAGCGCAAATATTATGAGATTGAAGAATACGATCCCAGCTACCACCTGCCAGATACCCATAGGCCGGATATTCTCAGCGGCCGTCCCATCAAGTCCGCCATCGCGGTCCCACGAGCCGTTGTTGGGCCAGCCGTTGGTATCCAGCATATCGGTATATTTAAGAAATGCGACCAAACGATATGCATCCTCGTTACCCATACCCCTGTCCCTCATCGGCGGCATGCCTTTTGAAGGAAAGCCTGACTGGATGATGCCCGCCAGGGAGGCTCCGTTCCCGCCTGTCCTCTTATAGACCCGGGTCAAATCCGGAGCAAAATATGCCCCGTTCCCGACAATGGTATGGCAATCCATGCACTGGTACTGTTCAAAGGCTTTCTTACCTTCTACTGCATCGTAATTCTTGCCGTTGAAGCTTACGGTGACCTGCAAGGGGTCAGGGTTCTTATTTGCAAAGTCTGTGTAAAACGAGATTATGCTGAACGGGATTAAAAGAAGCGCGGGCACAAGAAGCCCGATTATCATGAGCTTTGTGTTGTTCATCTTTCAAGCAGCCCCCTGCCGAACAGGTAAATTGTCCAGGCGGCTATTGCTATTGAGATGAGAATTATGACAGCGCCGCCTGATGTCATGTACCATTCGTTGTCTTTTGGGATTTCTATCGATGGTGAAGGGTCCACAGCCGCCTGTGATGTCGCCTGAGGAGGGTAATCCCTGAACTGGAACGTCCAGAGATACTTGACTGCATTCCAGCGCCCGCCTTGTGCAAGAGAATCTTTCCACGGGGGCATTGCTGTCTCGGCCACACCTTCGCTTACACTCTTAAAGAAAACGGCAGGTTGCACATATGCCATCCTGCTCAGGTTCGTGAAATCAAATGCGCCGGGAAGACCTGACCCGTCGCCTTTTTCGCCGTGGCATGAAGTGCAGTTCTTATTAAAAATATCCTTTCCGTTATCCACGCCCGTCCTGTCGGCCCAGAATGTCCAGATATAAGCCACAACGTCCCATCTTTTGGACAGGGAGAGGTTACCAAAGGATGGCATGGCTTTTCCGGGGACTCCATTTGTGACTGTTGTGAAAAGGAGTGTGGAATTCCTGACTATCATTATCTCACTGTTCGTGAAGTCAGATGCCCCGTTCATGCCTGAGCCGTCTCCTTTTCCGCCGTGGCAGGCCGCACAGCTCATGCGGTAAACATCATATCCCGAATTGACAGAAGGTTTTTCCAAAGGGTATTGGGCTGATACGGGGCTAATTAAAATAAACAGGCAAAATAACATGGAAAACATTTTGTGCAATATAACCACTCCACTCATCTTACTAACCTTATTATTCAGGTTTGTTTCTTGGTTATATATAGTTATTTAAATGATTCTATGTATTATCATTTAGATGTTAGCCTCCTTCCGCGTCAGTGTGTATGAAACAGTAGCCTCCTTTTATGGACTGGTGCACCTTTTCGCGTACTTCCTCGGCAATGCGGTCAGCTTCTTCGATGGGAAGCCCGCGCTTTACTTCGATATGCATCCCGACATGGACAGTGTCGGGCCCTATGTACTCTGCCCGCATGTCATGCACCCCCAGGACTCCATCCACAGAGCGGGCCGTATTTTCAATCTTATTCAAGTATTCGGATCCCGGAGAGCGCCCGAGCAGGAAGCTCAGGTTGTCCCTGAAGAGGCCGATAGCGTTAAAGGCAATGATCGTGGCCACGGCAATGGAAGCGAGGGGATCGGCGATATATTCCCCGCGCATAATGAACAATGTACCCACAAGCGCAGCCAGCAGGCCCAGTTCATCGTTGAACAATTCCATGAGCTGGGCTTTTGCTGCGGCCCCCTTTTTCTTTTTTGTGTACAAACTGAAAAGGGGAATTGCGGCGACAAACATCGATGTTATAAGTACGCCGGCGGCAAGCCATAGGTTCTCGTAGGCCGCTTCTTCAGGCCGGAAAAGCCGGGGAATCGCTTCTTCATACAATTTGAAGCTGGTAAATGATATGAACAGTGTCGCAGCCACGAGTGCAGCCGCATTCTGCGCCCTGCCATAGCCGAACATATGGACTTCATCCGCCTCCTTGCGGGACCATATCGAAGCTGCAAGAAGAAAACTTGAAACAAAAATATCGCTGAGAGTGTGCAGGGCTTCAGCAAAAATAGCCATGACTCCTGTCATGAAGTAAACAGCCAGCTTCATGACAAACACGATGATATATATCCCCACACTCAGCTTGAGGGCGCGCACATCGCTCTCCCCGGAAGTGGCAGCTTCCATGTTTATCGTTTCCTCCAATTATGCCTTCCCTCTTAGAGGGGGAATCAACCGAACTTGCGGTTATAAATCTACTCCTTATGATACGTATTCCTGTTACCTGGTGTGAGCCTCTAACTCCGTGTTGTTCTCCGTTGTCTTCGTTGCATCCGGATAGTGTCCTTCTGCCATTTCCGTGGCAGCTTTATAGATACGTTCAACGAAGTGTATGTATTCTACATAGTGGCTTACATAATCCCTCCCGGCCTCTACGTCATTGGCATCATAATCCTTTCGCTCCATGACGCCGTTGTACTGATCAGTGACCCCTTCTTCCACAGATTCTGTCAGAAACTTCAGTAACGGTTTCAGTTTTTCTTCCTCAAGCGCCTCGTCCGCGGCAGGAATAGCAGGTTCCGATTCACTCCCCGCAGGTTTCAGACCCGTGTAGGCTGCACCTTCCCCGGCTCGATGAATGCGAACTAATGTCTCAAAGAACCAGTAGTCTGCAAGTTCTTTTACCTTCGGATCAAGCTCCCGGACTGCAAGTGTCTTATTGAAAGCTTCTTTTATTTCCTCTTCATTTTTCTCCTGCACCCAGATAAGAACCATGTTCGCGTTCCCGGTCTCCAGTGCGTCCCTGGCAGCTTTGACAACAGGTCCGTCCATGGTGTCACAGTGTGCAGAAGCCACGCCAGATCCTGTAATTACGAACAGGACAGCCAGTACGACTATTATAAAGTACTTACTTTTCATAATATTTCCTCCCAAACTTTCACGAAATTTACTGACGTTTTCCCCGTATTTCAGGCAGTTGCCGCTTTTCTATGAGTTATGAACCTGTACGACTTCCCTGATACCCCGACGACCAGCCTTTCTATGCCTATAAAAAGCAGCGCCACCGCAAAGAGTATAACCAGCGTGCGCAACGCAAGCAACGGATTGATAATAGCCATAATAGCGGCTACTATGGAAATGATGCCGCTGATTATAGCCAGCAACCGCATCCATCCCGGCAATCGGACTGCTTCTGATTCCTCTAATGTCTCAGCCATATATTCACCCCCATTATTTTTAACCATACTAAATGTATGAAATATTCGTCTATATATACTTAATTGTTAACATTTTGTTTACAGCGTTAACTGCACTCGATTTTAACGATATTTTGTAGCCATCTAAGCAATTTCCCAGATATATGTTATTGAAAAAAGAAGTGTAGCCATCGAGATACCGAACGTAAAAAACGATATCTACCAATGGCTGCAAATTGGAAGTTTACAAGAACTCTATTAATTCCCCCATGCAGGCTCAGGAACCGCAAGCCTGCGGGTGAATACCCAGTCAGTGCTGATACTGCTGCTTGGCTGTGCGGCAGCCATGAAAACTTTC
>VEPN01000018.1 GCA_012026835.1 Candidatus Methanoperedens sp.
GGTGTGTGTCATAAACACAGGATAAGTTCCAATCATTGTGATATGGGCTTTATCCATCTTGCATTCATAATGCGGATTGAAATCGCTATGAACGTCGTATCTTGAGGCTTCAAGCGGAGTTGAATCCAACTTGGCATCTTTCAAATCTATGAGTTTAACAATTCGTTCACCCACCATTTCCATGACTTTGTTGATACCCTCAATTCCTAAACGGTATTTGACAAAATGATGAAGCGTTCCACCTGATGGTATTGAGATTCCCCCATCTTTTCCTTCTTCAAAACCAAGGAGCCATGCCTCATCCTGTGATAAAACGATTTTCTTGAAAGGCTGCTGCCTGAAGAATTTTACTATAGCAAATTTGATCATTGCCGATACATTATATCTGAAATGCCAATCTTTATCGCTGTAGAAGTTGTTTTCTATTTGCTGTGCAATGTCCGCTATGTTTAGGAAAAATAAAAATTGACATAGCGAAACATTTCTTAAGCCCATATAGTTTTTAAGGGAGTCTGTGAAGGAGACTCCTTTAAAGACTTTTGAAGTTTCTGCCATAAGAGGCAGTCCTGGCAAAGTATTTATATATGTCGATAGAATTTTTGTGAAAATCAGGTCATAGCTAACAAAAAGATAGCTTTTTAAGTCAAATAGCTAATTGGATTTCTTCCCTAAAAATCAAAGATAGACCTGAATATCAGCAGGATATTCCGCTTCCTCTCCCTGACCCTGCGTACAGAATAAGGGAGCCAGTTCTTTCCATAAGGGATGTAATCGACAACAGTAAAACCATTACTTACAAGCTTATATTTAAGTTCTTCCCTGACTCCCATAAGCATCTGGAACTCGACCCTTTTCTGATGAGCCTTATTTGCCTCGATGGCCTCATTTATAAGTAAATCGTCATGGGTTGCAATTGCAAAAAATGGGCTTTTATATAAAAGGTAACCCATAAGTTTCGAAAAATTGATTGCCACATCTTTCCTGCTTGTATATGCTATCTCTTTGTTCTCCCTGTACGCCCCCTTGACAAGGCGGATGGTCCCTCCTGCTGCCGCTATTCTGGTTATGTCATTCTCGCTTCTTTTAAGGTTGGATTGAATGGCGATGCCAGTATTCCTGTATTTTTTAAGGATTTCCAGGTAAATTTCGATAGTATCTTTAGTATAAGGGGAATTTTCCATATCCACCCATACAAAGATATTTTTCGAAGCTGCGATGCCTGCAATCTTTTCCACTCTGGATAAGCAAATATCCCTCCCTGTCTCAAGCCCGATCTGGGTGAGTTTGATCGAAAGGGAAGCTCTGGCTCCGGATTCTTCTATTCTCTCCAGTATCCGGATATTCTCTTCCACATTCTTCTTTGCCCTGGCAGCATCCCTGACATGCTCACCGAGAAAATTTATAATCGCACCTATTCCGGCTTTGTTTTCTTTTTTCGCGGCTATAATAGCGTCATCCAGAATCTCGCCTGCTATCCATTGGCGTGCAAACCTGATTAAGAAGCTCATTTCCCCATAATGGGATTGGAGTGATGGTATTTAAGGGGTACGATTCATGGTGTATAATTCCGAAAGCTTTATCATTATTAAAGATAAAGGATAGTAAGATAGGAAGGAAAGTGGTGAACTTTGAATACAAATTATCTTTATAAATTCATGGAATTTGCAATATTTTCTTCATATCTGATTCTCATATTTTTATCTATCCAGATATGGTTCCTGTGGAAAGATATTGATAAGGGAACTTTAAATATGGAACATTTTATAAATGAAAGTTTTTTCAGAAAAAATTGTATTTATTTCTTTGGTTTTTCTATATTTTTTATAATACCTGCAATTTGTGAAGGAATAGGTATCCCTGATTCTATGTTATTTTTTAAATTCTTTGACATGCTCGGCTTTATCAGTATCGTAATGTTTGAAATTGGATGGTATAAGTTACTAAAAACATGTACGAATAAAAAATCATTGCCGCAGGAACTTATCAGTTTCAAAAGAACAGAAAATTGATTTTCATAGGAAGCTGACCTTTGCACTCGTTACCTATTTATACTCAGCTTATAATAACAAATAGCTGGACTGATATCTAAAATGATTATAGTCAGTGAAGACGAAGATGATAGTGACTCTAGTCCGTTGTTTTTTTTAGGGCAACCAGTACGTGACAGCGTACTTAATGTTAACCATGATTACCGCTACCTGCGGATGGGATATTACGTATCTGCGCACGCTGAAACCTTTGGAGTAGAGGTCACACCGGATTGTACGGAGATAATGGATGCATACAGAAACCCGCTTTTGATAGAAAAAGCGAGACGGAATGGGCTCCCGACAAACGGATACAGGCTGGTAACGAGGCCAAATGAGAATTTGACCATCCCTGCCATGTTGTTTGCTGTGAACCCTTTTACCAACAACTCGATGAAAGTGGTAAAGTCGGGTTCGAGACTGCCTGGAATAATAAAAAAAATGAGCTTTGATGCCAGGTTCCCTGTATCATTGCATCCTGTAACCGGGGAAGTAAAAGAAATAATACAGATGTTCGGGGAATCAACCAGTGATGAGACATCGGATTTTGCACGGAAGTTCTATGAGATATTTAATATCCCGATATGTAAGCTGATCGTGCAGATCGATGATGGGAAAGTTATCCTGAACCACTGCGAACCTGCCATGGAAAAGGAAGTGAAGTGGGACATTGTTCATGATAAATTGCATGAGATAAGGCAGAAGATATAACAATATCATGAAATTGGCCTGTTTTGTCGAAGCATATAACTTTAAGGATAAATCCGAACGGAAAGCCCTTTCGAAATTCAAATCCACAGCAGAATCGATGGGGCATACGTTCGATTTTATTTTTAAGGAAGATATTTCCAGGGTCGCTGAGTACAATGCGTTATTTATAAGGGCTACAACTGACCCGAGCAACTCAGCGTATGTAGCTTCAAGGCTTGCCGAGCAGTCCGGATTAAAGGTTATTGATGACCCCCATTCCATAAGGACATGTTCGAATAAGGCAATACTTCACGACCTTTTCCTGAAGAACAACATACCGTCGCCAAAATCGCTTCTGTTTACAGGGGATTTTTCAAGCGTGTCACTGGATAACATCTTTGAAACACTGGGAACGCCAGTAGTCATCAAAACGCCCTACACGCGCTTCTCTTCCCATGTTGAGAAAGCAGATGGTATTCAGGAATTTATCAGTATTTCAAAAAAACTGCTGAGAAAATCAAAAGTACTGGTTGTCCAGGAGTATGTCATGTCAGATTTTGACTGGCGCGTCGGAATACTTCGAAATGAAATAATTTATCTCTGTAAATACTGTATCCCGGACGGAGGATGGAAAGTAAAATCAAAGATTAACGGGAAAAATGTGTGGGGAGATACAATCGCAGTACCCAGGGAATCTATCTCACCAGAATTAAAGGAGATATGCATAAATCTATCAAAATGCGTCGGTGACGGGCTTTACGGCCTGGATGTGAAGGAAACAAGCGGCGGGTATAGGGTCATCGAGATCAACGATAATCCCAGTATCTATGAAGGGTACGAGGATGCTATAGACAGGGATATCTATGAAAAGATAATCAATGCGCTGGTATCATAATTCTTTAATAAGATGCAATGCATCATCGCCGTTTTTATAATATTTTTTCATAATTTTATCCGTGGAAAAACCTTTTGATATATATAGGCTCTGTGCAGCCTTGTTATTCACACCCACTTCCAGGCTTATTTTCTTAAATCCCCTTTCTTTTAACGATTGTTCAGCCGTGTCCATGAGCAGACCCGCTATGCCCTGGCGCCTGTAATCAGGGTGTACATTCAATGAATAAATCCTGGCATGTGAGATATTCTTTCTGGTCAGGACAATAATCGAAGCTACAATATTGTTTTCGGTGGATGCAACGAACACAATGGACCTGGCCTTGAATAAGAGATATTCAAGCTGTTTTTTATGGAACTTTTCCTCCTTAAAACATATATTCTCAAGTTCCATAAGGTCATCAAAGTCCTCTTTTCCTGCAGGACGTATATGCGGTTTCAAGGAACTGCCACTCGCGATTTTACGCATTCCTGCACTTGTTTCACGACTTCCGGATAATCCCCGAATATAAGACCCAGGTCAACAGTGCCAACAACATCCACCACACCTATGGCCGCGATTCCATATCCTTCCTTGTTTCTTATGGGAACTACGATAACCGGGATTCCCGTATATTTACCGCTTGTAGGGATCGCACGAATGACCTTATTTTCTTTCAAGACCTGCTCCAGTACAGGGCCTGTATAATCAGTATCAAGTATTTTTCTCTTCTCGATCCTCACACCTTTTTTATTCAGGCTTCTCATAGTGACCGGAAGCCCCAGGAGTTCATGTACTGCCATAGCAAACGCAGCAATATCCCCGGCGCCTGAATCTGCTGATATTTCTATACTGGTGTATTTCATACCTGATATGAGGTTTACAATTTATACATTATATAGTTTCTTATCTCAAAAAAAAGACTTTAAATACTAACAAAACGAGTTATTATCGGAGGCTGATTATGACTAAAGAAGAATTACTGGCAAAAGTAAAGACTTCACGCCCATCCGTGACCGTCGTCGGCCTGGGTGGAGCTGGCTGTAACATAACAACGTGGATAGCGGATAAGAAACTGACCGGTGGCAAGATAATTGCAGCCAATACGGATGCTGCGCATCTTAGCACAATGACGCGGGCAGATACTATCATGCTGCTTGGTGAAAAACTGTGCAAAGGCCACGGCTGCGGTGGATTCCCCGAAAGAGGCACAGAGGCAGCAAAAGAGAACCTGGCCGAGATAAAGGAGGGACTAAGAGACACAAACCTCCTGTTCCTTGTAGCGGGACTTGGAGGAGGTTCAGGCACAGGAGCAATACCGGTTTTTGCAGGTGTCGGCAGGGAACTTGGTGCGCTGACTATCGCGTGCGTGACAATACCTTTTACGATTGAAATGGCAAGGCGTGAAAAAGCGCGTGAGGCCATAAGATCGCTTGCCGGGACATGCGACTCGATAGTTGTCATAGATAACTCAAAACTCAGGGAAGTTGCAGGCAACCTGCCACTTAAAGATGCACTCGCAGTTGCAAACGCGCTTGTAGGAGCGTTTGTGAAAAATATCACAGATACCATAACACAGCCGAGCCTTGTGAACCTTGATTATGCGGATCTTCGGGCAGTGATGGAACGGGGCGGGATATCATCGATCGGAATTGGTGAGGGAGACGGCGCGACCCGCGTTGAAAAAGCTGTTGCCCAGGCGCTTTCGACCCCGCTTCTTGATATCACGGATGTCTCTACAGCTTACGGCGTTCTCATCCATATAGTAGGAGGAGAGGACATGACCCTTGAGGAAGTAGCCGTTGCAGGGGAACAGATAATGGATAAAGTCCCCAACACAAAGCGTGTGATATGGGGCGCGAAAGTGGATCCGGATATTGCTGGAAGGGTACGCGTGATGGCTGTCCTGACAGGAGTCACATGCCCGTTCATCAGCGGGGAAGTAAAGCAAAAGGAGCCGCCCCAGATACCCAAGGAAGTCGTAAAACCACTGCGCGAGGCAATGGAGCATATGGTAAGAGCCCAGGAAGAGCTGCCGCGCGAAACGATCTCCAAGGCTGCGGTTTTCAGCAAGGAAAAGTAGGAGGTAACTCCTGCTTTTAACTTAATTTTTTCAAAGCATCTTTTGGGGTCACGCATTCGATATATTTTTGGGCATCTTCAGTGAGCATAGAATCTTCTATTACAAGGATCGCCGATTCATTTACTGCAGCGGCTATTATAGGTCTATCATTCTTATCCCGGATATTATATCTTAAAAGGTCAAGTTTTGGAATGTTCTTCCTTACAGTACAGCATTCTTTAACATATTCAATTCCATAATTTATTTTTTCTTGTGAGATTTGCAATTCCTTCAATGTTCTTCGTATCTCCTTCAAGACAAACATATTTACAAAAAGTGAAACCAGTCCTCTTCTACCACTCTCAAACAGCACCCATGCCTCCTCGTTTCTTCCTGCCAGCGCAGAAACAGCAACGGTCGTATCTATAAAAAATTTAAGTTTCGTACTCTTCATTATATATTTCTGACCGTACTTTTCTTACTTTTTCCACTATTTCTTTAATGTTGATTTTTTTCTTTTCTGCTTCCACCCATATTTCTTTTATTTTAGGAGGAATACTCGTAAGCTCAGCAGGAACAATCTCTATCCCTTTATTAGTATCAGTATATCTTACGATATCACCGACCTTGATATGATATTTCATTCTCAGTTTTTTTGGTATTGTTATTGTCCCGGCTTTTGTTACTTTTCCAAATAGAATTTGTTCACTCAAACTCGGATCACCCTATTTTAAGATAATCTTATATTCGTATTTTAAGGTTGATAAAATTGTCGTTTAAAATCTCAATTGTTGTTATCTTAACATAGGATAAACGGAAATTCTCACCGCTCAAAATTGAAATTCTGCTTAACTATCTTGAGAGCACAATAGTTCCCGCACATTGTACATGCCTCGCTGTCCTCAGGCGAGCGGCTGTCCCTCACTGATCTTGCGTGTTCAGGGTCAATTGCCAGTTCATACATTTTCTCCCATTGCAAATCGCGCCTCGCCCTTCCCATATCAAGGTCGCGCTGCCTGTCGTTGTTCTTTACCATGTCGCCGATGTGGGCAGCGATCCTTGAAGTTATCACGCCCTGCCTTACATCCTCAACATTGGGGAGTGCCAGGTGTTCAGCCGGGGTCACATAGCAGATAAAATCAGCGCCGTAAGCGCTTGATAATGATGCGCCTATGGCTGCCACGATATGGTCATAACCAGGCGCAATATCCGTGACCAGGGGACCGAGCATATAGAAAGGCTTCTCGCCGCTTAAGCGTTTCATGAGTTTAACATTGGCATCTATCTCGTCTATCGGTATGTGACCCGGCCCTTCCACGATAGTCTGCACGCCTGCATCGTGGGCCCTGTCTGATAGTTCCGAGTTCATTATGAGTTCCTGTATCTGCGCCCTGTCAGTAGAGTCATGTATCGCGCCTGCCCTCATTCCGTTTCCCATGCTGAGCGTGACCTCATGATCTTGCATGATTTCAAGCAGGTAATCGAACTCGCTGTAGAGGGGGTTTTCTTTCTCATTATGCAGCATCCAAGCTGTCATGAACGCCCCTCCGCGCGAACAGAGGCCACCGAACCGCCCCTGTCTTTTCAGGCGTTCCACTGTAACAAGGTTAATTCCTGTATGTATGGCCATGAAATTCGTGCCGAGCTTTGCCTGCTCTGCCGTTATCCTGAAAAGCTCATCCTCTTTCATGTCAACTGCGCTTCCGTATTTCCTGATAGCCTCTATGAAGGCCTGGTACAGCGGCACGCTACCCACTGAGAGTGTTGTGGCCCCTATCACCTTTTTCCTGATTTCATAAAAATCACCGCCTGTTGAAAGCTCCATGAGCGTGTCCGCACCTGTTGCTTCTGCCACTTTTGCCTTCTCTATCTCCATATCGATATCCGTTATATCAGAAGAAGTCCCTATGGATGCATTCACTTTTGTGCGAAGACCCTTTCCTATCCCGCAGGGCTTTGTTTTGCGGTACGGGCTTACAGGAACTACTATCCTTCCATTTGCTATCCCGCGGCGTATGATTTCAGGTTCTACATTCTCATCTACAGCCACCTGTTTCATCTCCTCTGTCAGGCGGCCTTTCTTTGCTTCAGTGATCAGGCTCATAAATGTTACCGGGGCTTTGGAAGGATGCACTTATAGATAAAACATCCGTATTCACACGGGTTTCACAACCCGATTTATATAGTGCACAATTAAATATTATTAATTCGAATCGAGATAAAAGGACAAAATCAAAAGGGAAGTGAAATAACGGAAGAGTCACAGATACTGGTTGTTGAGGACGAAGCGCTTGTTGCTGAAGATATAAGAAGGACATTACATAACCTGGGATACATCGTCCTGTCAACTGCTTCTTCGGGGAAGGAAGCTCTCAAAAAAGTCGATGAGTTGCGGCCTGACCTGGTTTTAATGGATATCGTGTTACAGGGGGAAATGGACGGGATTGAAACTGCAAGAGAGATACGTACCAGATTCAACATCCCGGTCGTATATCTTACTGCGTACTCAGACGGGGAGATCCTGGAAAGGGCAAAATTGACAGAGCCTTTCGGGTATATTATTAAACCATTCAAAGAACGGGAATTAAAGATTAACATTGTGGTAGCTCTTTACAAACACAAGGTAGAGAAACAATTAAAAGAAGGCAAAGAGTTTTACGAAAATGTATTAGAAGAGATTATTAACGGTGTTTGGGCAACAGATAAGAATGACTTTGTCCGTTATGCAAATAAAGGCGCATTAAAAATTATGAGAAAGGACCTGGAGCAGGTAGTGGGTATCCGGGTTTTGAAAGATTTTCCTGATCCCTTCAAGCCATATTATTTAAAGGCCAAAAAATCAATGAAACCATTATACTACAAGGATATCCCATTTAATATAAAGGATGGACATCAGATCAATCAGTCCGGATGGTTGATTCCGCGCATCAAAGATGGGGATTTTAACGGCATGATATGCACGATTGAAACGCACGATTGAAACGCACGATTGAAACGCACGATTGAAACCACATCCGAACAGGTGAGAGAGGAAAAAACTGATACGGTATAGCCTCTTCGGGAGTGTAACATAATTTGCTGAAACTTCCTATAATCATTTACTTTCCCGTTTATATATACACATCCATTCGTTCACCGAAATACACCCTCAATTGATTCAGGATAATTCCCCAGTCACGGAGAGGCATAGTCCATTTCTCATATGCGTCAATCACTATCAAGTACAGTATTTTGGTGTGCCCGTTGCGAGAATTGCTCGTTGTTTTATTCTTCCAATCGTACCTGGAATAGCCAAGTTCGGTTGTCATCTCTTCTTCCAGTGCCTCCTGGAGAACATCTTTGATCTCGGCAATAAAAGCTTCTTCTATGCTTTTCCCGGTTTTCAGATTATTCTCCCTGAGCCATGTCCTTGCTTGTTGTTTTGTAAATAGTTGTGCCATTTTTGCTAACTCCTATACATTCTCCCGTATATGAAGTTTCAGCAAATACGATTACACTCCCATAATATTCCTGTTGTTTAATCAATTCTATGTTTTTCAACATATTCTTCAATCTCCTGTATTTTATCTCGGCAATCCTTTTCAGAGTTTCTTCCGTATGTATCACGCAACTGTTACTTCAAAATTCCCTTTAATGATCTTACTTCTATCGAATGACTTATGAATAATTCTTTTAAAGATTCTTTCTGCATATGATGGTCTTCTGTCCATAGTATCGATGCGTTTGTATGTATAGCAGTTGCAATGTGAACAGCGTCCGCAGCGTATAACGAATAATTCAATTCTATGGATTTTGCTAAATTTACAACAAAATCATGCTCTGATTCAATTATTTTTTCAAGCAGGATATGTGATTCGGCATCAAAAGCTTCACCTTTATGAAACCATTTTACTATTATGGAAGCATCGATGCATTCGGTCATTTATCTTCCTCAGAATGCATTGATTCCACAATTCCAGAAAGTTCGGGATACTTTTCAGTATCCTCCCTGATGGTTTCGATCCTGGTTTTTATTTTCGCAAGCTGGTATTTCTTGATAAGGAGGCGGATTGCTTCGTTTAGCGCTTCAGTCCGGTTTTGAAAATACCCTTCTTCAACTATTTTATCTATTTTATCTATTAGTAATGATGCTGCGGATATTTTGACTTGAACGTTTGACATGTATCTTAATATTATGTAATAGGTTTGATATAATTCTTTGCAATTGCAAAAAGGAAGAAACTGTGACAGGATTATATTCTATAATATGAATTAAAATTCCGGCGCCGTGCGGGAGCGGCGGCCTGCCCTGAAAACCTGCCGCGGGCGCGCCGGAGATATCAGAAGGGATGTGCCTAACCCTGTTTGTGCGCGCGGGGTCGGCGGTCAGGGGACGGAACACGGATGACACGGGTTGGACGGATACGCACGGATTCTCTTTGTCCGAGGATATGGATTATCCAACTCATGCTGCTATTCATACCAATCTGTTGGAACTAACTTCTTTCCACCTCTCCATTCTTCAATTATTGATTTTTGAAATTTCTCATTATTTTCTAAATTAACGTGATCTGTTAAAATTACCTGAAACTTATGTTCTAATGAATTTACTGCATCAGATATTACACTAAACATATTCTCATAGTGTTTTTGTTTTTCATCAATACTTTCTGAAATATTCCCTTTATCATCATTTGAGAGATTATATCCTTGCGATGGTTGGTCAAGAAAAAGAAAATTTGGAACGGGTCTATTATTATTAATAAAATGCTTGTGCAAAGATAAATGTATTAGCAAATGAGAGCCTACCCAATTTTCACCACTACCAACCCTTTGCAAGGGAATTTCTCCTTTTTCCCCGTCAACAACTATTGTTAATTTTCTAATATCAAACCTTAAAGGATAATTTTTATATTCCAAACCCAAAGATTTTGCTAATTCGCTCATTTGATAATTTATTTTATTCAATATTGAGCTTAATTTTTCATCTTTTTCTTCTGGGCTGATTAGTTGTTCTATTTTTTGAATTTCTGACTTTAATGTTTCGACTCTTTTCTGTAACTCTGAATAATGATCTGTTAAATCTATACTTTCGAGAAATAAACTAATTCGTCCAATTACTCTTCCTTTTCTAATGTTTAGGTCTTTGAGTTTTTTCGCCGTTTCTTTTTCTTGATTTATAGCTTTTATTTTATTTCTGATTATGGTAATTTTTTCTTTTAACTGATTTATTTCTCCCTCAAGTTTATTGATGTATTCTCTCAACTTTGGACGTTCTATTGAGGTTATTTCAAGATTATTCCTTAAATTTTTTATTGATTTATTTATCTCTAATGCAGTTGGAACAGGTACTTGAAGGCTATTTGAGCATAGTGGGCAAATTTCTGGATTATCTGAACCATTATTGAAGAGATTGATCGATTCAAGCCTCAATTCATGTTGTTTTGATTCATCCGTATAACCTTCAGCTTCATTTGCAAAAATTTTAGTAGCCCTTAGATTTTCATTTTTTTCAGTTAATTGATTCTCTAAATCTCTTAACTCAGATTGTAGGTTATACAAGTTTTCATTTTCAGCAGTAATTTCTTCGTCTTCTTTTTCCCATTTCAAAACTTCGTTTAATAACTTTATTGCTTCTCCAATATCCTTTGGTCTATATTCTAAGTTTAGCAATTGTAATTGTTTTGCTTCTTCAATTAATTCAAATGCTTTGCTTATTCCTTTATCCTTAATTTTTAATGCTTCTTCAAGCTCTCTATCAGCTTTTTTTAAATCTCTTTTCTTTATAGCTAATTCCTGATCTAATTTTAAATTATTCTCTCTAATTGCTCCTAAAAAATAGGGCAAGGAATCTTTTATTGCTTGAGGCATAAATTGCTCTGATTGCCTATGAAATAAAAGTCCAGGTTGATCGATGATATTTTGCCTTTGAAAACAAAACAGTTTGCTATGATCAAAAGTGGATTCTAGTGGGGTCCTTGTTTGTCCTTGAGGTGGAATATTTAAATTTGGCGATATTGAAAGTTTATTGGACAAAAAACTAATTAACGCGCCAGTTGTAGAATTTATTACCAGCTCTGATTTTTGAGGAATCTCTACATAATCTCCTTGTTCTAAATATATGCCCGTTGTTGATAACTTATCTATGAGTGACGGATTTTTCCTTGCAATAAAAACTTGACCAAATTCAAATTGTACTCTTAGTCCAAACCATTCTACATTTTCACGAATTTTTCCTTCAGGAATAGGACAATCTGATCTACCAAGACAATAATCAACTATGTCAATTAGCGCTGTTTTCCCGGAACTAGGGTCTCCAGTAATAACATTTACTTCTCCAATTTTAAACGGCAATATTCTGGTTTTGTTATTTTTCCCGTACAATACAATATCATTTATTTGCATGTTCATGGTTTGATTCCCCAAAAAGAATATATGGTGTATGAGGTTCCCGATTTGGCGAACCATTTACCAGTAAATTCTGATTTATTGAAGCATTCATTAATCTCTCCCCCTTCAATACAATTCATACCCTTTTTTCTAAAACTACTGATTAAGATATTTCCTTTTTCATCAAATTTAATCGCTTTATGTTTGAGAAGAAATGCAAGCGCTTCTTTTGTAAAAGGTATCATTTGTTGGCATCGGGCTGCAAAACCAATTTTTACAGAAGGATTTTCTTCTAACCAAGCATGAAGAGACTTCCTAATACTTCTTGGTAAAGATTCACGAGTTGCTTTATGCAAAACAATAGGTAATAGGATAAATGTTAAAACGAATGGAAATGGTTTATGGATTTCATCAGAATACGATTTTGCGCAACGCCTTATTATTTCGCCACAAAAAGCTGGGTTAAGTAAATTTGCTGTCGTAATAGGTCTTTCTTCCCAAATTTGCATTTTACTTCTCCTTTAATTGATTTTCAAAATTAGGATGCCAACCGATTTTATTCTTACTGAAAGCATCATCTGAAAGCATATGACAACTACCTCTAATAAGAAAACCATCTGTGACTTTTTCACGAATATAAACCTGTGGCATACTTTTTATATAATATGATGTGTAAAATTTTCTCCCTTCTTTTGTTAATTCCTCTTCCAATTCTGAATTTAAATCTTCTTTCATTAAGTCAAATTTGGCCTTCCAATCATCATGTAATCTTGATTCATAATGCTCTTCTTCGTGTGGATTTAGTAAATCTTCTCTAACCCATTTAGAACGTTGTTCAAACGCACGGTAATAATCGCTTATAGCATTCTTAAGAGTTTCTCTACCAATTGATATTAATTTTAATTGTTTTACAAACCTTCTATTATCGTAATCGGCTTCATGAATGCTTATTTCGAAAAAATCTATTGGAAGACTCTTTTTATTGAATTGGTCAATAATATCGAGTATTTTACACCGAAGGTCTGAAAATTTTATGTTTTCAGTATTTATAGATAACTGCTCAATGCATTTATTAAACCACCACCCTTCAAGATTCTCATAGAATGGCATTAAATACTTGTCTGTAGTTAAAATTTTCAGTTCATTTAGAGTTTTCAGCTTTACCTCTTCTATATTCAATGATGAATCTAAAATTCTCATATTTTTTACAAGAGATTCTCTTTGTGGTTTAGACAGCATCCTAAAAGCATTATAAGCTGGATTATTTGATTTACTTTCAGAATTATCAATTATTCCTTCTAAAGTTTTTAGGATCTCGGCGTTATTTCTTTCTTCTGAACTTTTGCAAAGTTCATAAGCAATTGATCTGTCGGAAGCCTTAGCGGTTGTCACAAGTGTAAAAATTGTTTTTTCAGGATTAACTTTTCCATATAGTATAGCGCTGCTCCAAACTCTAATGGTCTTCCATAAATCTGGACTTGAATTTGTTAGGTTTGCAACAGATTTTATATGAAGCTTGGTTTGTAGTAAATTTATTGAACTAATATCTTCAATAACAATATCATCCAATTCTTCGATAGATAGTTCAGTATCATGGTCTTTTTCCTTTGCCTTTAGCAGTAAATATAAACTATATCGTATTTGATAATAGTATCCCAACGCTGGTTCTTTTGCTGAGAAATCTGTTGTTTTAATTATTTCATTCATTTTAGACATATCATGGTCATTCCTACATTTAACCAGCCTTTTGATCTTAATTATTCTAGCCTCTTTTAAGATCGAATTCGATGAGGTCTTAATTCTCAAATCTTTATTTCTCATACAGATATATATTTCTGCTGTTTTTGGCTTTTTATTGCCTAACAATCATTTAAATAAAAATTAATTTTATACAAATAAACATTTATTCATAGCAAAAGTCAATAAATTTCTATTATTTCCATTTTGCCATATAGGGTGAATTTTATTCATCCCTCACATAAAATCCGCAAGCCCCTTCTGCTTCACCTTATCGCTCTCAAACAGCGACTTCATCTCAAGCTCCAGTAACTCAAGCCTCTGCTTCGTATAATGCCTTACATTATACTCATCCGCGATCCTCAAACTCGTCTCAAGATACTTCTTCACCGACCCTTCATGCACAGTCAGCACGATATTCCCCCCGCACCTGGGGCACGTCCCGCGAAGCGGCGGGCGCCTGTACTTGGCATTGCATTTCGTGCATCTCACCTTCTGTTTTGAGAACGAGCGCAGGTTCCCAATCAGATCGGGCAGGAAATGAGAATTTATTATCCTCTCGGCAACATCCTGTGGATCAACAGCCTTGATCTTTCGCGCCAGGGCAAGCTGTGCATCCATCTTCTCTATCATCGTCCCCAGGGTCTTGTATGCGCTGTTCTTTGGCCCTGCTGCGATATTTGCGGTATCATGTGTGAAGCCGAAGCCCTCATACTGCGCCGGAGTGCCAAGCCTCCCGCTCACAGTGTCCATGAGCTTCACGATGTCCTTCGGGTTCTTGAATTGCGTTGTGGCTTCGTAGAATTCAAGCGGATACTGGAAAAGTACGTCCACGTTATGCGCTTCCTTATCGACCTCGTTGGGATCGATGCGCGTGGTCAGGACGAGCGGTGCATCCATCTGGCCGCCGCGCTTGTCTGGAAGGTATGAGCGCGAGAAATTTAGAAGGCCGTCCATCAGGAGCATCACGCAGTCCTCATCACCATCGCACTGGAAGGTGGTAATTCCCGAGCAAATTAGGCTGTGATGAGTATCCACCGTCAGATTATACACATACTTATCCTGAGAGCTTATCTCTTTTTTTTCTATAACTTTGTCAATGAACACATCTTCATCAAAACTGGTTCTTGAACTTCCTTTTTTGGCCAGCCATTTCTTAAGTAATTCTTCAGCACGCTTCTGCTTTTCACCCAGGAAGCCTATTTCTTTTATGAATTTTCCTGCTTCACTGCCATATATCCTGATTTTATACGAATGGAGCAACTTCGGCTTTCCATAAAATTTTAGAATGAGGTCGCTTTTTATCTTCCGTTCCTCCTCGTAAATAGAGTGCTTGATCCCTGAAAACATCAGAAGGAAGGAAACAGCGTCTATCAGCCATTTATTTACTGAAGTTACATTGACTTCCAGTGTGCTTTGAAGCGAACACGATCCGTCCCCGGCGAAATAACCTCTCAAAAATGCACTTATCTTATCCTTCGGCAGGGCATACACAAAGTCCGGAACCCTTTTTGTTTTTGCATCCTTCCCGATCTTCAGATTTTCGAAAAGTTCTAAGACAAATCTTGAGCATATCGTTACGTGGTTTCCTGAAATATTGGGGGACAATCCAAAAACATCGTTTATTTTTTCTTTTAATATGTCTCTTGCCCATTCTTTGGTAGCTGTTATAGATACCTGGTGACAATTTTTTTGATTCCTCTTGATAAATCCCTCAGCTAAATAAAATCCTAACAGTAATAAGAAATCGTCATCCACAGTTATGCCGGGCTTTATAGAAACCTTATCTCTCTTGCTCCCCAGCATGTAATTTCCCGTATCGATTACATCGGGATTAAATCTATTGACGATCTCAAGCGGATATGACTTCCTGTAAATATAATTTGTAAATGTCTTATAACTCATTCCAAGACTGTTACTTATCTGCGAAAAAGGTATATCCTCATCAAAAACCTCGCTATCCGTCCTTATCATTATATCTTCAGTATCCGCAATCGAAAGCAGGTTTATATTCTCTTGATTTTTGACAGCAGGTCTTTTGAGATTCCAGGGGATCAATAATTCATTTGCATCCTGAGCCCTCACTTTTCCCCCGGTTCTATCCGGGAACATATGATCTTTAGTCACGACTATCTTTCTGCCGCTTTTCGTTCTTATTTCGATCAGCTTATCAGGGGCAATATGTTTTGAAACGTAGGTTATTTCAGCCAGTTCGAATCTTTTGGTTTGTAAGTTGAAAGCAAATGTCTTGAGACCGTGTATTTTCCGGTATTCGGTTCCAAAATCATCCTTTTCGTTTTTGCCCGCAAGATTGCCTTCAACAAGCTCGCGTATTGTTAAAAGCTCAAAACCATCTCCCCTGTAAACCAGTATTTTTTCGTCTCCATGGAAACAGTTCCTTCTCTTTGCCGCATGGAAAAAGGGATGCGCGTAGCCCACAGATGCACTTGTGAACCCGACAAGGCGCCCGAGCACCCCCGCAGAAGTATGTGGCGCAAGCCCTATCACCAGTTTTCCGATAAGTCCGTCGATGTCCTGGATATTATAATAAGGTTCGACTTTGTAATATCTCGTAAGAAGATCATCAATGAACCGCGCGGTCTTAAGAAGATATTCACCGCAGTCTTTTGAGACCACTATATCCTGGACTTTCAATTCAAGCACCTGGTTATCATCAACAAGTGGTTTCCCGTATGCGTCGTTCACATAGCCGAGTTCTTTCAGCTTCGAAACAGGAACACCTATCTCTTTCGGCCTGATATGGGTAAGAGGGAGGTCTGAAAGGTCGTATCTCACCGTGCCGTCCTTGAACATAACAACATCGTGCTTTGCCCGCAGCGCCCCCTTCTCAAGCGGCTCAGGCGTCTTGTTCTTTGATGTCAGGCCAAGGACGCATTTTATTTCAAGTGTATCCCTCTCACCGACATTATTCAGGGCATTCAAACATTCTGATTTGAAATCTATATCCATCTCAGTGACCGATGTCGTCTCTTTTTTGCATTTCGGGCATACCGGCTTGTTTACTTCTATTCCGCATGATTCGCATCTGAGGAAAGGGTGGGTGAATTTGCCGCATGAGCATCTGTTCTTGAATGTCCTTATCTTGCATGACGGACAGATGCGCTGCCCTATCTGGACTTTTATCGTACCAACCTTTCCTTTCTGGACAGACAGCCCGGTTTTGAACTCATTGTTCCGCTCTCCGCCGTTATCGTCATCATCAACGTAGTCTTTCGCACTCTGCATCGACCTCCTGCGCCCCCCGGCCTCGCCAATCGGGAAAAGCACATGCGGCGCAGGTTTCATCTCGCGCTTGTCCGATTTCTCGGGCCGCCCCATCCTGCCCCCTATCCTGATAGGCGCGCGGTTTCGGACAGTTATATTTCCCACTTTCAATATAGTGTCAATGATATTTGAGCCAGGTAAAGTCCACGTCTTTTTCAGGTTGGTGTCAAGTCCGAGGCATCTTAATAAAGGCAGTGGTTCATCAATATGAATATTTTTTTCGCGGACGACATGCGGGATAAGAAGAGTCTCAAGGATGGTTTTTACCTCATCATCAACCGGGAAAGACAACTCTTCGGCGTATTTACCGTAATTCTGGATATATTCGGCAAGCGCTGCGTAATCTTCAAGTTTGATATCATGCCATAAATAGGTGTATTTAGGATGCAACGGTACTTTGCATGTGTCGGATATGGAAAGTGCGCTTTCCTGGTCCGGATTTCTCAAATCTCCGAGTTCTTTTGTGGAAGTTTTCGCTGCAAGTTCCTGTATCCACCACTCATAGCAATAAGATGAGGGGACAAGGGGATGGTTGTTCTCAAGAAAATCCCCGAAGTTTATCAATATCTCACCGATATCAAGGATTTTCTGGACTGCAGGTCTTATTTTGAGAGCTTCTTCTGCCGTGTCCACCCTCAAAACATCCCCGTTAAATAAACGCACTGTCGGCCCCTCGATCGTATCCACGGGTGCTATACCTGCGGCTTTTCCAGGCCGCTCGACCTTTATCTGTGTGCCTGCTGCAATAAAATCGTCCATCAATATCATAGTGGCCGGGCTGATACCTGCGGCGGCAAAGCTTGTGTTCCTGCCCCTGCCGTACCTGAGCCTGAACCCGCCGGGTCTTGAGGGATATGAGAATACTGGCCGTCCCGCTATAAGGTCCTGCAGGTACTTGTCCTTTGGTTTTAACTGCGCCGAGGCATCGTCGGTTTTTACTGTAACCACAAATTTCTCAAGAAAATTCCAGCCTGCAAGCTTCAATTTATCCACATGCTTTTTCACTTTTGGCGCTTTCAGGGCAATTCCTTCTGCAATGACAAGCGCCATGCCGCCGCGTATCCTGTTCGTCTCGATGCGCGGGAGGTCTCTTCGGCCTTCTACTTCAGCTTCTTCCGTGGGCTCACCGTCTATGCAGATCGGGCAATTACTGACAATAAGCCTTATTTCATCATCTGTGGGCAGGTACTGAAGATGGACATTCCTATGATACGCACCGATTTCTTCAACGTACCTTTCCACCTCTTCAGGCCGCGGAATGAAGCGGTTGATACCCAGGCTTCCCCTGATATAGTCAGCTGCAAGAACGGATAGCGCCTGTGCCGTGCCGCCTGCGCTGCGTATTGGTCCTGCGTAATATATCCTTATGTATTCCGTGCCGTCGTCGTTCTTTGCAAGGTCTATTTTTGCTATGCCTTCTATGGGCGCTGCCACCACCCCTTCTGTGAGGACGGCCATAGATATCCTGACAGCGGCTTCGATGGCATCCCTCTTTGATTCAAACTGTTTTATCTTACCACTTGCCACTTCAAAACCAAGCTGCAACGAAGCCTCCTCGCGTGACATGGTGGATTCAAGCTCCCGCAGCCGTTTTGCCACTCCCTCGACGCCGATGAGCTTCTCAACTCTGTCTGCAAGGTCCTTAGCTATCGGTATTTCAGCGGACGAAACAGGGTCTGCGCCGTTAGCACGTGCGCGATTGGCAAGTTCGATGGCACGGGAAAGCCCGGATTCGAGGCTGTTGAAATAAGCCAGCATTGCATCGCTTGCAGCGAATTTCATATATTACAGACTCCCCAGGATGCCATCCTTTCTCCGGTTACCTGACGTATTTTGACCATCGACCCGATTAACATTACTTCTACTTTTCAGGCTTTTATAAGATATAGACTATTGCCTGAAGGATATGACTGAGGAACTGAATAGTAAGTATTAAATATTGTTAATTATATTCTGTTCGCTGAGGGATACTATAAAGCTTGAATCAAATGATTTCGTAAGGGTACTTGCAGTAGTGGCAGGTATGGCTTTTGCTATGATTTCCGTTGCTTACGGCATTACTTACATGTTTGTAGGCGGAAATATCAGATTTCCTGTTGAGCCATATTATATCCTCCTGATGTTTGCTATCGGTTTTGTCCTGTTCTCGGTGTACATTGAGAAAAAAAGGGAGGATGCCGTCTATCCGTGGTCGCTTTTAGGCGGCGCAATAGTATCGGCAATATTTTCGTTCATAATTACTGCTGCACTTGGCGGCATGAGATATATATGGGAGAAAGGTTTCACAGGTCTTGGTACGGATACACTTGTTTATGCCCTGTCGATTTGCATCATTCTCAGTATGATTTTGCTGAATCTTGTAAGGCATAAATTGTGAAAACTAAACAAGATCAAGTCTCACAGTGTTTCCTTCCATGACATCCCTTTCGCCAACATCGATCTGCTTTGATACATTACCTGCTGTCACATTATAAGCGCCTTGCGGTTTTGTATCAAATCGCGTGTATCCGCTTTCAGAGATCGGGCCCAGTGTTGAGTAAGGTACTGTAAAGGAGTACGTACCATCCGAAGTGGTTGTCTGGGAGTACTGGATATCTCTTCCGATATTGGTTTTAATGGTATTTGAGAGGGTAACCGTAGTATTTGATGGTGCACGCCCTGTGATAACTGCACCTTTCACATGTTCGAATATCTTGACAAAACCTGAGTATTCAAGGGGCAAATTCCCTCCATAGAATTGATTGTACCAGTATTTTCCTGTGCAATAATAATTATTAGCACATACAGCCGTCGGCTTGCCATTGCCATCATTAGCCAATCCTACTTCCACATTGCCTCCTCGTATTTGATTATTTACATTGGATTCGTGTACAAGACGGTAAGTCTTCAAGCCATTGCCATCAAATATGTGAAGCTTTGCTTCCATAGTGTTCATATATTTCGGTGACGGAATGGCAACTGTCCTCCCGGAGATCTGGGCAGGTACATAATAATCCTCCCCTGTATTGTCCCAATCTCCAAAAATTGACATGATCGAATAAGCCATATATGCATCGCTCACAACATATCTTGCACCGGGTTTTCTATTTATACCCAGTTCATCGAGAACCTTATTTGCCTCATTTTCGGTTTGCGCTATAAGGAAAGTTGAAGCACCGGGTAGATGCTGGCCGCCACTGCCTCCACCTATACCTGCCTGGAAGGGATTCGCGTTAGGGATCCTGCGTCCCCAGTAAGTAATTACATGGCCGTAGTCCCACCAGCTCATCACGCCATAAGCGGTTTCAGGGTAAGGATATGTACTACCGTTTTTGGGTTTCTGGTATATGGCATAATAATCCAGGCCAGGATCAGGTGTGTTGTAGCGCATCCAGGTCAGGGCATCGTGCCATTCAAAAAAACCCGGACTGAGTGAACCCACTGTTGTATATTGCATAGACATGTTGAAAGGGGACTCGCCAAACGGCAAAAATCCGACCACCGCGATCAGAATTATTAAGGAAAGGACATGCTGTACCTCGATCTTTTTTGCAGATTCGCTAACATTGTTCGAATTAAAGTTTTTCCACCCTGCCATATCCAGAACTTTTGAAACAAGAAAGCCTGAAAGTATTGCCACGTTTATTGAGTAGTAATAAGCGAACCTGTCCTGGGCTAATAGTATGGCAAGGATAAAAACGCTCCAGACAGTTATCAATGTATATTCTGCCCTGGGTTTTTTTATGATATTATAACAGAGGACTATAATTGCAATATAAGCAATATAAAAATTATAACCATAATTTCCAAATATATCGTTTAGAATATATCCACTATAGTCACCGATCGGGATTCCTATATAAACTAAATAGTATCCAATACCAGAGTAAAAATTCAGAAAGTTTCTCATATAAGGCATGGCTTCAGCAATTGTCGCTGTGCCTCCCACATGCGGCGTAAATATGAATTCCCAATTGCCTACAGTGGCGCCATATAAATCAGGTGTCAATATCTTCATGGCAATCAGAATAACTAAAGACGCGGCTGCGACAAACAATGAATAATGATAAACGCTAAGTTCCCGCTTGCTTATCTCTTTTGAAGCCAGTGTCAGGAATGCAAAAAAAACCGCAAACCCACCAAATACAACAGGGTGCAGCATGGAGTAAAACATGGGGTTAAATCCATAGTCTAATTGAATATACGGCAGTACCATAATCGTTACAATTACATAGGCAACAATACCTACAAACCCGAGGTATACCGTGGATTTTCCCCTGGAATAATCAATAATGTACTGTATTATAAAAAAAATACCAATCACGACAGCGAAGAACACACCGCTGGTCCAGCTAAGCATGTAAGCCCCGAAAAATATTCCTGCTAAAACCGAATATGCAAGAGGTTTCTTTAAGGCTGCCCAATCCCTGTTGCGCAGGTGATCAAATGTGACGTTTTCTGATCTTTTTACGGCCATAACGAAAAACATAATTGTAATTATCAGGAAAAATACTTCAGCAGCATGATTATCTGTAAATCCAAGTGTTGTCCTGTTGAGGAACTGGCCGGGAAGGATGGAAATTAAGAAAGCCCCTATTAATCCTGCTTTCTCTCCTGAGAGTTCTTTGCCGATAAAGTAAACCGGGAATACTATGAGCGCACCCAGCACTGCAGGGAAGAATGCGCCAACTGTATCTATGACTGTCTGGGACGGCATCCCGCCGTTTATGAATAAACCCCCAACCAGGGCAAAAAAGGCGATCATCTGGTCAAATAACGGCCCCCAGTGCAACTGGTTTCCACGAGGGTATAAGGTGAACGCATCGTAAAATATCCTGTGGGGGAAAAAGTTGATTGTGTTTTCCACAAGTCTCATATGGAAGACAGCGTCGTCGATGGCAAAACCCGTAGCTACCCCGTTGTTAAAGGTTGCATTAATAGGTATTATTCCTCTGATATAGAACGAGAACAGGAATATTGCAGTGAGCAGGACATACGATACATATTTTATTGGGATATTCCCTTTGTAACCGCTTTTCCCATCTGGTTCTGTTTTCTTTTTTTCAGGTTTTCCTTTATAATTTTTATTTGATTTTACTTTAGCCAAAGTACACCTCAGGACTGGATTATAGTGGATGTCACGATTTATAAAGATTATGGAAATTGGTATGCGTTAGATAGATGTACGAAATAGATGTACGAGGTATTAAATATTATGGTTCGTAATGTAACGAACTAATTATAAGCTCCTGCCAGAGAATTTCTTTATTTTCTATCAACTTTAACTTCGATTTTTGAGCGGGCATCTGATATCTGCTCCCATTTATGTGCGGTCCCAAACATCATTAATTTCACCCCGCCGCTGAATAGCGCGAACTCAAGCTGTAAAAATGACAGGAAAGTGATAATGATTTTTCTGGGGTTTATTTTTTTTTCAGTCTCAAGCTGCGTATTCATCGATTTTCCAATGAATAAAAATACCGCAATTGCATATATTGAAATTAGAGAGAAATACACACCTGCTAAAATCAAAGTTGAGATGAAATCAATGTATAAAGAAACTGCAATTGTGATAACAGACAGGAATAAAGCAAAGGGAAGTACAAAATGTACAGCAAATTCAGCCGGGAAAATCAAAGTCCCGAAGTTGCCGTATTTTTTATTGAAGAGTATGTCCCTGTGCCACCAGAAAGATTGAATTAAACCCTGCGCCCGTCTTTCTTTCTGTTTTAACCTTGATTTACCTGATTGTGGAATGTTCTCGTAATATAAAGCATCGGCAACATACAAAGCACGGTATCCCTTTTTTATCACACGGATCGCCATTTCGGTATCATCTGCGACTGAATTTTGTTGGGGCGCTTCCAGGGCTTCCCGCTTAAATGCCATGAACGGCCCGTTGAATACCATAGTGGAGCCAAGCCTGCTTTCAGCTGACCGTATCATGTCAAAAAGATCCCTGTATGACTGCTCGCTTTTCTGGTATATTGCCTCATTGGGATTGACAAGTATCTGTTTTCCGGTCACTGCGCCTACTTTACTGTCCGCAAGATACGGTAGTGATTTGACCAGTACGTCCCTATCAAGGAGAGCATCGGCATCCGTAATTACCACTATCTCGCCGTTTATTATTTTAAATACTTCAGCTAAAGCTGCTGATTTTCCAAGGCGCTCTGCCTGTTTTATTAGTTTTACCCTTTCATTACTTTTCACTTTATCCGGCGTCCCGTCGGTTGATGCGGAATCAATAACTATGATCTCAATTTTTTCTGGCGGATAATTCAATCCAAGAGTATTTTTTATTTTATCTTCGATAGTGGCAGCTTCGTTATAAGTGGGGATAATTACCGATATCAACGGCAGATAAGAATAATCCAGGTTAACTTTGAAATCTGCATTTGCATATTTAGCCAGCTTCTTATAATACCACAGGAAATAGATGCAGGTTAACAAAGTGATTGTAAGAGAAAAAAATAATAACACTAAAAAGATGTCCATATAATTAACCCTGGTTTTTATGATTCATGCGATGCTTATATCATATTTATATTTAATCAATAGTGATTTAATTTCTACATGATACGCTCTTTCAGGAACCATCTCCACGAACCTGCTCTTGTAAGTTCACTTGTTCTTTCCAGCATATATCTGATATTCTTAAACCTTACCTGCCTGAGATATAATTTTAAATTATCAAGAAGCAGGCTTCTCTGCTTGATTTTGAACTCATCCATATATTTTTTTGAAATTGAAATGGTTTCTTCTGTCTGCACACTCCTTGTTTTTTCATTGCAGGTTATAGCTGCGGGATGCTCCCTGAATTGTGTGAAACTCCTCCGGACTAATTCCATCTTACATTTTGACCCGACCCTGATAAAATAGTCATAATCAGATGCATATTTATATGCAATATCAAAATAACCAACCTTATCCAGAACCCTTTTGTGCAGAAAAGAAGCCGGCTGTAGTATTGTCAGGCAATACCCTCTCAGGACAAGAAACTCAAGATCAAATTTGGGTAAGTATAATGTATGTATAAATTCTCCGTTTTCGTTGATCATGTCCGGGTAACCGTACACGACATCCAGTTCTGGATCCTGATTAAATTCTTTAATAACCAGATTAATTATTCCAGGATAATACAGGTCATCAGTATTAAGACATGCCCAAATATCCCCATCCATCGCTTTTAGTCCTTTATTGATGGCATCATACATGCTTTTATCTTTGCCCTGGATAAGTTTTATATTCGCATCATATTTATTTTTAAAATTATTTATGATGTTAATTGTCTGGTCGGTGCTTCCACCATCGATAATGATTTGCTCTACTGTGAAATCATCCTTTTGACCCAGATGGACGCTTTTTAGGTTATTTTCAATATATTTCCCTGAATTCAAGGAAGGAGTTATTATAGAAACTTTCATTTTATTTCATTTCTTCACTTTTCTTCATTTTTTTCAATAATCTATGCCACTCATAGAAAAAAGAGACTAATCCCAGGAGCGCAATAAGTTCCAGCAATTCATATGTTGTATAATCCGGTGCATCTTTCTCAAGACCTTCAAAAAATTCATGGATTACAAAAAAAAAGCCTGCGATGAAAATAAATATGCTACTTCGAAAAAAACTTGCTCTCTGCCCGATTAGATCATTCGGATTCTCCCTGCTTTTTCTTATGGATCTCCATGAAAGGGCTACCTGGATACCAAGATAAACCAGCACCAAGGAAAGTATTGCTATCATTCCTTCAATGATTTTATATAAGGTATAATCATCAATAATGCTGCCTAACAATCTATCCATAGGTATTGCTACAGTTTTATTCATTTATAATCATTTCGTGTCAGAACAACAAGATTTGGGTATAATCTTGGAAAAACAACTTAAATAATAAAATAGTTGTTATATCACTATGACAAAAACGAGCCCGATTATGACGGCTTCAACAGCAGCGATATTGTATTTTGTTATATTTATAATATTGAAATATTTTCTACAAAATAAAACATTGGACTGGCAAAGTGCAGTATCAGGGGCCTTTTTTTTCTGGATCTTCATTTTCCTTGTGCATTATCTCATGAACAGATCCAAGCAGGCTGTCTGAGACGGTATGCTTTATAAGAGAAAGGCTGCTATTTATTTTCGTCGTAGCCAATTTCTTCCCTGGTCAGGTAGCACGCCGGGTCATCTGCCCATACATTGCCATGAATAGCCTCTGCACGCACCCTGAAATTCCCATTGCATATATCAAACCATTTGCATTTTGCACATCTGTCCGCATTCGCTTTTATAAGGTTTTTCCTGTTCTTGAGGCCAGCCATAAGTTCATTGCTCGTATCCATCCATATCTGGCTGAACTTCCTTTCCTTTACATTCCCAAAGGAATAATGTCTCCAGAACTGGTCTGCATGCACTGAACCATCCCACGAGACGCATGCAATGCCTATTCCTGAAGAATTGCCCTGGTTCATCTGGAGAAGCTCGAAAACATCGGCTGCGCGTTTTGGGTCTTCTCTTAGCAGGCGGAAGTAAATATAGGGGCCATCACAATGGTTATCCACGGTCAAAACTTCCATGGGAAAACCTTTATCATGCATTTCTTTTGTTTTGTCCATTATGAGATCAAGTGTTTTCCTGCTTTCTTCATGGGTCAGGTCCTCTTTTACAAGTTTTGAGCCCCGCCCGGCATAAACAAGATGGTAAAAGCATACCCGCGGGATTCTTTCTTTTTCAAGAAGGTCGAATATGGCAGGTACGTCCTTCACGTTTTTCTTGTTAATCGTAAAACGCAGGCCGACCTTGATGCCTTCGGCAAGACAATTACGCATGCCTTGCAGTGCAAGATCAAAAGCGCCATTTACTCCCCTGAACCTGTCGTTTGTTTCTCTCATGCCGTCCAGCGACACACCAACATAAGAGAGCCCTATTTCTTTTAAGATTTTTGCCATCTTTTTATCGATGAGCGTGCCATTCGTTGATATGACCGCACGCATACCTTTTGACCTGGCATACTGGGCAAGTTCGGGAAGATCCTGACGCATAAGAGGCTCGCCCCCCGAGAATAGTATGACGGGAGCCCCGAATTGTGAAAGATCATCAATCAGGTCTTTGCCCTGTTGTGTTGTCAGTTCGTTCTTGTACTCGATGTCCTTTGACTGGGCATAACAATGTACGCAGCGGAGGTTGCATCGCCTCCCCATATTCCATACTACAACAGGTTTCTTATCTTTTGAGAATTGCAATAAGTGCGAAGGTAGTTTGCCCGAATCGCGCCCGTATCTGAGGGCATCGGAAGGTTCGACTGTCCCGCAGTATAGTTTAGAAATTCCTATCATCCTTTTTCTCCTGATATATGTTCGACATATTACGAATTAACTTTATATAAAGATTTTCTTTATTAACATAGTCAGTATAAATTTATAACTAATCCTTTATTCTCTTCGAATCTTATCTCTATCGTTGATGAATTATCTACCAGATATTTTTCTATATGCACAATGATTCCATCCTGCCTGTAAGTAGAATCCCCGGAAAGTGGTTTTTTTACAGGGGCAATTTCAAACCGCTTACAACATCCGCCCCCGCTCACAAAAACACGCACAGATTCTGTATTCTCTCTTGCCAGAGTCTTTTTTATGAACGAGATAGCCTTATTATCTATAATAAGTTTGTTCATTATTGTTATTCCTCAAAATCCGTAACACATAGGGTTTTTTAATCCAGCCTCATCTGCAGGTGTTTTGCCAAGTCCCAGATGTGTTCTGACAAAATTGTAAACAATTCTTCCCAGTTCTGTAAAGGCACTTCCAGAATTTTTACTTTTGAAACCTCTCATAATATTACTTCTTTGTTTGAAGTCATCATCATGCCTCTCAATAGCGTTATTGTTATAATTTAGCCCATGCTTCTTACATGCGATTGGCACGCCAAAGAGGTCATCAATTTTCTTTCCTTGACTGGCTTCTTGTGAAAGTGGTGACAAGATTACACTTGGTTTTACTGTCGATTGAATTGATTGAGTAGTAACCTTTGCCTTTCACTTTTACATAAACCTCATCTGTGTGTACTCTACCCTTTACTTTTGGCTTCAGGTTACTTTCAAACTTTGAAATTAAATTTGCGTATTTTTTCACCCCTCTGATTTTACTGAGAGATAAACCATCCACATACAAATGAAGGGTCTTTGCTATGATCTCCTTCGGATAGGTCATCCCCTCAAAACCATCATGCTCTATAAATGACTTCTTACATTTATTGCACCAGTATTGCTGCTTTTTGACGAATTTATTCTTGCGAGTTCCACGTTTTATGACATCTTTTTCTTCTTTACAGTACGGACAAATCATCTTCGACTCTACTAAATTATACAAATATATTTTATAATATGTGCATGCTTATAAACGTTACTAATTCAAAGGAATATCCTGTTCAGGATTAACTCATTCTGGACTGCTCCACACCGGAACCTTTGAGGCAGTAGCGGTCCCACCTGAGGGCCATAGCCTTCTGGACTGGACAGCCGGGACAGAGGCAACCTCTATCTATTTTAATTATTGTGCTTTTCCCGATCGCACAGAACGTAAGTTTATTTTCTCCTGTTCCAACATATGTAGGGCAGTTCCTGCAAATGCAGATCTTGTTCAACTCCTTGATTTTGTCCTGTACCTGTTCAGGAGACATTTTGCTCATTGCTTCCATATTCTGTTCAAAAGTATTCTGTGCTTCTTTTGGCATATTTACCCCCTAAATCAACATATTAATTATTCCGGTTATGAGTATATAACGCTTTTCACAAAGGAATCTATCGGTGGTTACCAAGACCCTATAAAACCATTGGTAACTTTGTTTCACCCCCTTATGTCAAATAGGCTACTGAAGAAAGATTTTCTATAATGGTACACATCAAGCACCGCATCCGGGCATTCTTCGTATTTCTGGACGTAGGGATTCCTAAAATACATAGCAACAGGCTCGTGAATTCCCTTCTTTACAAGATATTGCATCATATCTTCCAGTGAAGCATCTTTTCTGAAATCAGGTTCATTCTCTATGACATTCCCATTCTGGTCGATATTAAAACCAAGTTCTATAGCCTCATCAGAATGTGTATTAAGATGATTTTCAGTCCTTGTATAGTTTTTCGGTCCTTGTATAGTACTTGATGTTCTTGGTTTTCCTTCAGACCATAGTCTTAAACATAGCTCTTCTCGGATACTTCTCTTCACCTTCTTTGACAGAGTAAATTTTATACCAGTCAAGCCGATGAATCTATTCCAATAGCTTTTTACATGTTTATCTACATCAAACTCCAATGTTCATTCCCCCGTTTGTTTTTTTGCTAAAATAAGAATGGGGGAACGAATACTAAAGCTGTTGACTTATTTTCATATATTGTAACCGTTACACGGGCATACTGCAAGCATAAAATTAACATTAGGAGTGCTCCTATTACGATTTGATTTTCATTTGCAGAAACATTCATAAGATAATCTGGAGCTTTTAGAATAGTAAGTGAGACACTCGGTTACATCAAGATTGGATATAAAGTTGTGATGTTATGACGGTACTTGACACAAATTTCTTAATTGATCTTCTCAGGAACAAAGCAGGTATTTCAGAAGCAGCGGATTCCCTGAAAGATCCAAAAACTACTGCCATAAATGCCTTTGAACTTTATTATGGAGCCAGGCGTTCTGCAAAACCGGAAAAAGCCGTTCTGGAGGTCAGCAATTTATTGAATTCCATTGATGTACTTGAATTCGATCATTCTGCCGCGCAAAAAGCAGGGGATATTCATGCAAACCTCATGAATTCAGGAAATCCTATTGATATTATGGATGTCCTCATAGCAGGGATTGTTTTGGCAAATAAAGAAGAGCTTATGACCAGGGATATCGAGCATTTCGACCGCATAAAGGGTCTCAGATGCAGGACACGGCAGGGTAACTTTGATACGTATCGGGCATCTTTAATCTCCATATATAGATGGCAGGCATGCCGGGATTTCCCTCTGTCGATGGGAGTCGTGCAAATTTAATCCGTAACTCAGCATATTTTACGTAATATCCAAATAAAATGTTTATTTAAAATAACTTATATTTATATTAAAGTATTTTTAGACGCTTTTTGTATATTTTAACACCGCAAAGAGCGCAAAGTTCGCAAAGAACAATTATTATAACCTTTGCGCTCTTTGCGTACTTTGCGGTGAGTTATTTGAATATGAGTTACTCGTGTTTATTTACGTAATATGATATTTTTGTGCTTTCGAACTGCTGCGATAGAATATATCCACATATTACCTAAATTAGGCGGAGTTAAGGTTTAATATCCGAGGATGCACGCTTCTTCTGAGAGTCACCGACTCCCAAATGAATTCGAAGACATCTACGGGGTGAAGGGATTATCTGTTGTCTATGTCATATCTAATGCCTTGGATAAAGCATCCTTCGATATATAGCAATCATTGATTATAAAGTTAACACGATCCATTTCTTTTATAACTCCAACTTTGACACCTTTTTCTTGTTCAACAGTTTCTTTTGAAAGGATAATAAATTCTTTACACAAGTCATTTGAAAACTCTTTCTTTTGAACAGGAATTAATTCGCAGAGTGTAGATAAAGTGTTGATGACAAAGTATGGAACAAACTCTAATATTTTGGAGGCAGTATTCATTACAGGGATGGATTTACGAAACTCTAAATCAAATATCAGTACCTTTCCTTCTTCTATTCCTGATATTGTCATACAACATTCTTGCATTGTCAATAAACTGCCATAATGGGCTACATAGCTCCTGGTCGGAGATTTCCCCATTAGAACTTCACTTTCAAAAAGCCACTTGCTATCTTTTAGCAGTCCGATTATTTTTTCATTGGATTCACTCTTTTTGGAATTTTCAAGCGCGTTTTTAAGCTTTGAAAAGAAATTTACTTGATGACCTGGTAATCTCTTGGTAATTAAAAATGTAAGGGCGTCCAAACATGCCCTTGCCTGTAATATAAGTGCTTCGAATTCGAAAACAAGCTCCTTCTCCAAATAACAAATAGTTAATCCTCGGACATCTTTATTTTTCAATTGCTCTTTTAGTCCAGTTAGTAAATTTTCTTTGATGTTTTTTATGTTACGAAGATGATATAACACCCCCTGTAATTTATATAAACAGCTATCTATTAAAATAAATGCAGTTCGTGATTCGGCGCTGATGTTAGTCTCAGTTGATGCATTTGCGACAATCTTTCCAATTTCATCAATTTTAAAAACAGGTGCCTCACTTAACATTCCATAATCAAACCTTCTGTCTGCTATTGCCACAAAGTTATAATTTTTTCCTTGTTCATTCACTGTGGACATTCAATAATCTTCCTTCATTATGAAATAATTTTATTATTTTTCTCAATTATATTCAAATGTATCCTGCTCAGAAATATACTTTTTGACGACATCCCACATATCCACCGAAACAAGTCAGTGCCAAGAAATGATCTTATCATCTTTCCCATCTGTGATGGTAAAAAACAAGTGGCCAGTAAAGACTATATGGTGAAAGTAAAAATACAAGATAAAAGTCACCTCCGAACCCGAAACAAACCCACAAACCTCCAGCCAGAGTGCGTTTCAGGTTCGTATCATTTCGCTGTTTATCTCAGCTTCTTGATCCTCTCAAATAACTGCTTCATCGTATCTTCATTGCTCTGCGTGAACTCAAAAGGCGATTTCGTGAATGGCTGGAAATACACAGGCACATCATCCAGCCTGTAGAACGTGCCGTCGCATTCCATGGCATCGATAACGCCGGACAATACCACATCAGAAGCCAGCGTTGTCGGGCACGGGGCGATGTCAATGCATGCCATGGGTATTTTCTTCAGGTATTCGGCGCATGTTGCAGGGAAATGAGAAACAAGGTCAGCAGACATTACAAATCGCGCAAAATCAATCCCGAAAGGATAGCCGTAGAGATAGGAAGCAATCTGGTTAAAACCTGCGACATTGCAGTGACCGCGAAGCGCACCAATCACGAACTTGGTGTGGTTGTTGAGTTCCTTTACGAGGTTGAACGCAAGCTCGGCATTCCTGTGCTTCCCGTATGAAGATGCGATACCCAGGCCCACATAGATCGCCCCGAAATTTGTGCTTTTCATCATCCCAAGCATTTCTTCCATAGTAGAGATGGGAACGCCGGTTATTTCCTCAACCGAGGAATGGGGCTTCTTCCCATGAAGGAGTGTCAGGAGAGCGGACAGCAGTTCATAATCAGTGTTAGGCCGAAGCTGTACATGCAGGTCGGAAGCATCAGCCGTGATACTTCTTCTCGGGTCAACAGTAATTATCGTCCTGTCAAACCTCCCGCGCTTTGTCCAGTATCCCCGCGGGAAAACGCTGTACCGTGACATGTGCCTGGGCATGGATTCAAGCGGGTTGGTTCCCCAGTAAATCGCAAGGCTGCCCCTCTGCTTTGGCTGGCCTGCTGTGGATCCTACTCTTCCTGCTTCCTGTATGCCCATGGCAGTCGGACCGTGGCATTCGGTGGCGTTGGAATCCACCACTGCACCCAGATACTCGGCAATATGCAGACCCACCTCCATTGCTTCGCAGGAGGTCTCACTACCCATGAAAAGAAGAGGACGCTTTGCGTTTACCAGGATCTCGGCAGCTCTGTCCAGCGCTTCATTCCATTGCGCTTTCCTGAATGTTCCATTATCTTTAATCTGCGGCTCTTTTATCCTGTGGTGGCTCACAAGCTCATGGAATTTGGCGTTTCCCATCTTACACGCATTCTTAACATTGATGCTTTCACCATCGTAATCCACCTGTATGTCATCACATGATGCCCCGCACACAGGGCAGATTATATTCTTGCTGACCATATTATCTCCTCCCTGCGTAAACTCTCAATACTATGTCTTCTGCGCTCTTCACTTCTTCATCCGTTGCTTCTATGAACACCGGACTTCCCTTGTAGAGTGGAGACCCTGTGGAGAAAGTCTCAGGTTCCACAACCACGTTCGGCCATATCGATCTTGGCATGAATATCTGTTCCTCTGTCACCGAATCCTCACACTTTGCAGTAACAACGACTTCGCGCGTTCCATCATTTGAAATTATTTTCACACACTTCGGGCTACCCAGTTCTTTAAATATCCTGGGATGGATCACCGCCACCGCGCACTCCTTCTGGTATCCAGGCGAAAGTTTGTCACCACCCTTGGCGAACTTCCCCTCGTTTATCGTGCTTCCTGAGTTCAATAATACCCTGATCCTCATTCTTCACACCCCCTCATTGGCTGATGCATACAAAATTCCTTTATGTGCCTTGCTTATCGCATAGTCACCGGTGAATTTCATGAATTCTCCTGATATTACCGTTTCACCGGCTTTCGGGTTCTTTTCAGTGCCTGCATACTCAAAGCCTGGCGATAATTGCCTGATCTTCCCGCCTACGACAAATAATCCGCCTGACATTTGCGCGCCCACCCCGCGGATCGCATCGCCTTTTACCACAATAAGACCGCTATTCATTCTTATCCCTGCGAAATTCTCAACGCTGCCGCCAACATGGATCTCACCGCCACTCATTCCGCCTCCGAGCTGGCTCCTGGCGTTACCGTCTATCAGTATCTTCCCTCCATTCATTCCGCGCCAGCTTCCCCTGTAGGCACATCCAACATGGTCGCCGGCATTCCCGGTTATGTGCAGAGTCCCGCCTTTCATCTCCATTCCGGCCCATGAGCCTGCATTACCTTTCACGAGGATGCTTCCTCCTATCATTTCAGAGCCTGCATGCATACCTGCTGAGCCTCTTATCACTATCTCTCCGGCAGACATTCCGTGCCCGATGTGTTTCACCCTGGGCACATCGCCTTCGATAATGATCTTCGTATCTGCGGCCGTACTGGCTGAATTCCCTTCAACATCAAAGAATTCAGAAGCTGCCTTTTGGCCTTAGTATTACTTCGCCCATCACATTCACCTCCCAACGATCGCTTCAAGGGGTTTGTTTACCTGGATCGGCGCTGGATTGCGAATATACTTATCAGGCACGGGGTAATTCGCAAAGCCAAGGGTGTAGTACTTGAACCACTGTTTAACGTCTTTTAACATTTCTTCCTCGATCCCATCATCCACATGCGGTTCGGTAAAGTATGTCCTGCCATATGGTACTGACATTATCTCCCCGTTCAGTGCTACTACCCCACCATCCTTGATTGTATAGGCGGCGTTCTGGAATCCTCGTATGATCTTCGTGTAGTCATTTACATCAAATTTCGTCGGATCGAAGTCGTATATCGTAACATCCCCATCCGCTCCTGCTCCGAGATGACCTTTCCTGTGAGCTATTCCCACTGTCTTTGCAGGATTCGCCCTCGTGAGAATCGCTATCTCATACAATGTCATCTCGCGCTCGATGCCCCCGAGGCTGCTCCTGTCCCGCGCCCACTTGTGGCATTCAGCAAGAGTGGCTTCTCTTGCTTTCTTTGACATTATCCATGCGATCAACTGGGGGTATTTGGTAAATGGACCTCCGTTAGGATGATCGGTGGTCAGGATAGTCTTCCAGGGATCATTCACAAGCAGCAAAAGTTCAAGCCCGATAGCCCATTCCACGCTGTGTACCGGGTTTGCTTTCAGGTAATTGAATGTGAGTATACCAGAACCGCACTCAAGCTCAATGTCCTTATTAGACCACTTGTTGCCCGTGAGCTTATAGAGATTATGTATCGCAGACCCATCTCCGGTCATTACTGTTGCAGGCCCGAAAGGAACGGCGCCGTTATCTATCACGACATGATCGGATTTATTCACATAATCTACAATACCTTTTGCCCCGGAGGCAAAATCCATCCATGAGGTGCCGCCGAACGCGTTGAACTGGGCATGCGCAAGATATACGCTTTGTTTTCTCTGCGGATCGCTCTTTGTCTTTTGCCATTCTACATCCATATTGCATTCGACCTTAACATCACGTGTCACGTCTAGAGAATCCCTTGTGATTTCCCAGCATCCCGGATGCCCCAGATTATTGGCATGAAGGTGCAGTGACATGGGCATTCCCAGCATTTCGTTCACTTCTGCAAGGCCGTGAATAACTTCCCTTGAAGTTATCCCGAAGTGGATGTTCGGCTCATCAAGAGAACTCACGTTCTTTCCCCATCCCCAGTTCTCAACCCCGGCGGGATTGACGCATTTTATGCCGTAGGCTTTATGCGTCCTCATCATCCAGGCGACATATGCCGCAGCTTTCTCAATATTCCCTTCTTTCAGGTAGCGCATTATGAACCAGTTATTGCCAAGCACCAGGTATCCGCCCATATCAAGGATCGGTGTGTTGCGCATCTCTTCATGGGTATGCCGTGCTTCCATCGGGGGTATTGCAGCCTCAAAGACCGTAGTATATCCCATTTTTGCATAATCATAGCCCTGGACATACACCGAAGGCACGGTATTCCCGCTGCCGCTGTGGGTGAGATCTCATTTCTTTGTCACCCATTTATAGCGGTCCTCAGGACACATCATCCTTCCTGTGTTTACCTTTGCGCCTGCAACATGGGAGTGCGAGTCAACACCCCCAAGCATCACGGTCTTACCTTTCGCATCAATTATCTTTGCATCCCGGAGATTTGCGCCCGTGAGGTCTTCCACGATCTTTCCATCTTTGATAAAAATATCCTTTATTTCCCCGTCAATTTCATTCAATGGATCGAAAACATATCCATTTCTTATAACCATTGTACCAAGCATTATGCCACCTCCCTTTTCTCAAGCCGTATCGCATCAGTTGGACATATCAGGCTGCATGTAGCACACGAGCCGCATACTTCCTGATTTACCACATTCACTTTGCCGTTTTCAACCTCAAGCAGGGGTTTTTCATCGAGTTCATTGAGATGTCCTGCTGCAAGATAAGGATCTGACAACGAATTGACAGGGCAGGCGATAACGCAATTGCCGCAGCCAAGGCACGCCTCTTCGTCTGTGACAAGTATTGAGGTCAGAACAGGTCTTGGAGTCGGCTCTGCGGTGAGCTTTTTCTCAAATACCTGCTTTTTCTTCATGTCGGGCAGGATAGCGGTCTTCCTGACTGTTATCGCCCCTACCGGACAGGCTACAGAGCATGCGCCGCAGTATATGCAGGCATCCTTCCTGTGTGTCACTTTCTCAACCCTCTCGCCAGCTTTCCACTCCTTATTAAAAAGAGCATCGCATGGACATGTCTGAACGCATGTACGGCATGCCTGGCAAACATTCTCATCTCTTTGAAAATTCCCCGGAAAAGGGTTTCTCCATTGTTATTGCCTCAACAGGGCATATTGAGGCGCACCACCCGCAGTGCACGCAGCATTTCAGATCGATTGTGGTTTTGCCATCCATGCTGAGGCTTCCATCCTGAGCAAGCTTTCGTTTCTGCACATCTATACACTCCTGCGGGCACACTTCTTCGCACATCCCGCAGCGAACGCATTTTTTATCAACCACTGTGGGTTTTAAGGCACCTTAGAGATAAGAGTCATCCATCTCCACTTTGCCAGCTTTTCGCACTTCCAGCGCGCCTGTCGGGCAAACTTTCGCGCACATACTGCATATCGTGCATCCCCCGGTCCCTTTCTGGAGAAAGTCCTTGTTGATCAATCCCCGCGCTACGGCTCCCACCGAGCCTATGACTATTTTCTCTTTTGGGCATATCATTGTACATGTTGCGCATCCTATACACTTTTCCGGAATATACACAAGAGTCTTATCTTCCTTTGTCTGGAACACTACCTCTTTCATATATTACTCCTTTAATACTCCAATATTTTCCATACATTCCTGGCACAAAGGCCCATCGTTTTTCCGGACAAAGCTCTCACCGCAGTTATCGCACAGAGCAATGCGTTTTTCCGGTTTTTCCTGTAATTCGATGTCAATGATTTTGTACTTGTACAAGCTCTCCCCGGCATCTATCAAAATAGAAACAGCTTCCTTATGAGTGATATTCCCTGTTTTCATGTACCAATCATGAAGTCTTGGATATTGTGCAGTCTTTGCAGGATCAAGCACTATCCTGACGCTTCTGATGAGCGTCTGGCCATCCGGCGCCCTCTTGTTGACAAGGACTGCCATCTTGCCATAATCCCTGATCTTCAATTTCTTGTTACCGATGGTGCATCCGGCAAGTATCTGGAACGGGTCGGGAAGGCAGTTATACGTTTCACATGTGACATACAATTGCTCCCCGCTGTCAGCATTCAGCACCCTTTTTGCAATATTGAGCATCTGGATGCCGATAAAGGCGCCCGTGCTGAGATATCCGTGGAATGAACTCACACGTTCTATCTGGAAAAGGAGATAGGGATCGTTAATCTTTTTCAGGACATCATTCATGCAATTAGCCCTTCCATCAGGTTCTTTGAACGGGTTACCATAAGTTGCACGAATGCAGACATTGCGAGCAGCGTGATCCAATCGAGTCGCCTCAGGTGATATATTTTCATGGGCTGGTTACGTTGCCCGCATCTTCCTCAGGCACGAAAAGAGCTTCTCGGTATTTGTCCTTTCCATAATTCCTTAAAATATCCTGCCCTTCCGGGGATGTCACATAGTTGATATATTTTTTTGCAAGGTCGTATTTCACGGTCGGGAATTTCACAGGACTAACGGCCATGACATGATAAGGATTGAAAAGGTACTTCTGGTCTTTCTCGAAAAGGATTGCCAGTTTTATTTTATCCTTCATGGCAAGATACGTTCCCCTGTCTGACAGGGTATAACCTTCCTTGATATCCGCTGTTGAGATTGTATCCCCCATGCCTTTGCCTATAGATTGATACCAGTTTCCTGAAGGCGTGATGTTGGCCGCTTTCCATATCGATAATTCCATCTTGTGGGTTCCCGAATCGTCGCCCCTTGAGACAAAAGGAGCCTGCTTTGCCGCGATTCTCCTGAAGGCATCCGAAGCATTGGTGGCATTCTTTATCCCTGCGGGGTCGTTCTCAGGCCCGATGATAACGAAATAGTTATACATCATGTAAGTGCGGTTGATGAAACTGCCGTTGGCCACGGCTTTTAATTCAGACTGGACCGCGTGCACCATCACAACGTCAGCGGCCCCGAGTTCTCCTGTGGCAATGGCCTTGCCCGTGCCTTCACATAGCGTTGATATTTTTACATTATTTTCATCTTCGAATTTTTTGTTAAGGACATCGAGCAATCCGGTATCGCATGTGGAAGTTGTCGTAGCCAGATGCAATTCCCGGGGTGCAGAAACGGCCGGGGCCGGAGTTGTCGTATTTTCGGGCGTTGCCTGCTGGGTGCAGCCAGCAAATAATGTGAGCAAAACTGAAACTATTATTATCTTTGCAAACAGGTTTTTCATATTATCACCGCATTATATTCAGTTGAACATAACGCAGGTGTAAATAAATTCTTCGAAAAATTTCTCTCAAATAACTTACTCTGGCTCCGCAGTTATCTCATCTATCTTCTGTGCAGCCACGAAAGCTTTCCTGGCATCGTCATGGCGTTTTTCAATAAGACATTTCTCACCACATGCACGGAGGTTTTCCTTTGCGGGTGTTTTATTTGCTATTCTGTAGGCTTCAAGGCCTGGAGTTGTCCACCCGTCATCAAAACACCTGTCGCCGCACATAATAAGCTCATCCTCAGGCGGTGTCCTGCCCGCCAGTTTGTAAGCTTCAAGGCCAGGATAAAGCTGCCCCTCGCTAAAACACAGGTTGCCGCAGGTGATGAGGTCTTCCGGGGCCGGGGTTTCATTAATTAGCTTGTAGGCTTCAAGGCCGGGATTGAGTTTGCCTTTCAATAAACTCTCCCTGCCGATCATGATGATTTTTTCTTTCGGGAGAGGCACGCCTGTTATTTTTGATGCTTCAAGGGCAGAGTATATCCGCCCGGTGTCGAGATATTTATTGAGGTAGCCGGTAAGGACATCATCCGGGAGTTCTATCCCTGCGGCTTTTGCGCCTTCCACGGCCTTTGCCATCCATCCGTTTTCAAGATATTTGTAAATGTAATTTTTGAGTTCTTCTTGCGATAGTGTCACTCCCGAAAGTTTAGATGTTTCTATGGCTTCAGATACCCGTCCTTTTTCGAGGCTTCCTTTAATGTATGCCAGAACTTTTTCTTGATTCATTTTTTCCTCTTTATGAATATGGGCTTGATTAGATAATATTATATACTCTTTAATCTAATACGGATAAAGGTTGCGGAGGCGTTAAATTTTTGATTGTTTCAAAGTAAGTGCATCTTTTCTCAAATGCCTGGATGCCAGTAGATATATATCGGAGCGAGTATAACACGAAGTCCAAATCAGGTGATAACATGGATTTTATCGTGAAAGGAACTTTCAAAGCAGGAGAAAAATGGGAAGGATTTACAAAAACCGTTAAATCCCAGAATAAAATGAATGCAACTGAAAAGACATATTCATTGATAGGAAGCGAACATGGATTAAGGCGCCGCCTTATTAAGATCGAATCAGTGGAAGAGGGAAAACATGAGTGAGGAGAAAATAACACAGCAGCAGATGCAGGACCTGGCGGCAAGGCACCAGCAGTACCAGTACCAGGCCGAGGCCATCTCACAGCAGATGAACATGTTGAAAATAACCATCAGGGATGTTGAGACCGCATTAATCACCATTGCGGCCTTAAAAGACGTGCCTGAAGGAAAAGAAACACTTGTGCCCATAGGATTTGGTTCGTTTGTCAATGCAACACTTACGAATCCTGATAGGGTAGTGATAGGGGTTGGCGCTGGCGTGAGCATTGAAAAGAAAATCGATGATGCAAAGGTATTCCTTGAAAAAAGAAAAGAAGAATTGACAAAATATTTTGAACAGATGAACAATGCGCTTGCAAAGCTTGCCGGGGAACTGCAAAATATAGAAAAGATAGCACAAAGATTCGAGCAGTCACATCAGAAGCCCATGCATGCCGAATAGATATGTTTGAAAAACTCAAGGAAAAGCTGGGCGGTTTTAAAAAGATCCTTGGCGGGGCAATAGAAGAAACTGAAAAAGAAGCCATAATAGTAGAACCCGCCAAAAAAGAAATTGTAACTAATGGAGAGAAGGCGGCGTCATTAAAACAGCCTCCCAGACAGCCAGAAAAGATAGGTGTACTTGGCAGGATCAAAGCAGCAGTCCTTGAACAGGAATTCATAATAGATGAGAACAGCCTGAAGGACCACCTCTGGGAGCTTGAAATGGCACTTCTTGAGAGCGACGTGGCCGTACCTGTGGCCGAAAAAATCGTGGAGTCAGTAAGATCAGAACTCGTCGGGACACGAAGGAAGATTGGCTCTGATAAAGGGGAGATAGTCGGGATAGCCCTCCGGCGCGCGATTTCAAAAGTGATCTCAGTTGATTCTTTTGATTTTGATGTTTTTATCAAGAATTCTAAAAAGCCTGTAACGATCGTTTTCGTCGGTGTGAACGGCACAGGCAAGACAACGACCATCGCGAAAATGGCTGAGCGTTTCAAAGAACAGGGCTATTCCGTGGTTATAGCTGCCGGTGACACCTTCCGCGCCGGGGCTATTGAGCAGATAGAAAAACATGCCGAAGCCCTTGGGATAAAGATCATAAAGCACCAGGAGGGGGCAGACCCTGCGGCTATAATATACGATGCTGTCCAGTATGCAAATGCAAGGCACAAGGATATCGTGCTTGCAGATACTGCGGGCAGGATGCATACCAATATCAACCTGATGGACCAGTTGAAGAAAGTTTGCAGGGTGAACAAACCGGACCTTATTATTTTTGTTGATGAAGCCGTGGCAGGGAACGATGCAGTGGAAAGGGCCAGGCTTTTCAATAGCGCAGTACCTTTTAATGGCAGCATCCTGACAAAAGCGGATGCAGATTCAAAAGGCGGGGCGGCTATATCCATAGCTTACACAACAGGTAAGCCGATACTGTTCCTGGGTGTAGGCCAGAGTTATAAAGACCTTGTGAAGTTTGACCCCGATTGGCTCCTTGACAGGTTATTTGAATAGTTCATGCAAAGTTTCGTACAAAAACGAACATTATTTATATTACTAAAACAATTTAGGAACTATGGGTTGCGATCATACTACTATGATTTTTTCGACTGATAACGGTATTGTCGCCATCGATAGCCCGGTTAAATTGAAAATCCTTGAACTCCTGAGAAATGGAACGATAGCTTTTGAGGAACTTGTGGAGGAATCAGGGAAGGCAAAATCGACAATATCGGTGCATCTTGATGATCTTGAGAGATTAAATCTTATACAGGAAAAAACACACCCCGGTGATAAGCGGAAAAAATACTTCGTACTGAATTCTCTCTGTCTGGCATTTTCAGAGACGCCGTTGCGTAACCAGTACAAGAGACACCTGGATGATATTGCATTTTCAAGATCGAACGATAATTCATTTATAATACACCTGTTCCATACTATCCGTTTTGGTATGGAAGCTTATGGCTTTGACCCGAAACCCATCCTGAAAAGACTCGGAACCGATATTGGAATAAAGATCGGGCCTAAATTCAAAGCAGATAACTTTGAAGGAATACTAAAAGAGCTTCCTGTTTTCTGGAGAAACCATAAGCTGGGAGACATGATTATAATCCGCAACAGCGAACCTGTAATCCAGGTAAAAAATTGTCATCATTGCTGCAGGATGCCTGATGTAGGGAAAACATTATGTTCAATGGATGAAGGGATTTTAGAAGGTGTTTTCTTAAGCAGGCTGAAGCTTGACTACGGTGTCATGGAAACCGAGTGCTTCGGGAACGGGTATGATCATTGCAAGTTCGTAATAGAAAAGAAATGAGCCAATCTCAATCAAGAAGTTTGAGAGCTTTGTTGGGGCATATATTTACGCATTTCATACATAGATTGCATTTCTCATGATTTATCATCGCAAGACCATCGACATGGTACAGGGCTCCTGTTTCACATACACCATCGCATTTCCCACATTTCCTGCATCCGATTACAGTAATAAAACCATCAGGGCTCATTCATAAGTTATTTATTCTTAGAGGTATAGATAGGTTTTGTACAAAATGTGCAAAACACGTGAAAATTATGCCAAGATCGATTCCCGAAATGATTAAAGGAGACTTTAAATGCGATGACATTGCAAAGTGTATCCTGGGATTGAAGAATATAGATATTGAATCTTATAAAGCACTTGTCACAAAGGGGCCGATGACCGCTGAGCAACTGGGGGAGTTCCTGAACAGGGAGAGGAGTACAGCTTACAGGTCACTCCAGAGCCTGATAGGATGCGGCCTTGCCCACCGTGAAACCAGGACTATCAGTTCAGGCGGCTACTACTATGAGTATGTTGCACTTGACCCGTGCAGGATGAAAGATCTGGTTCAGGGAAACATAGATGAATGGTATAATAAAATGAAGAAACTGGTGGCTGATATCGACAGGGATATCATGAAACCGTAAAAATACTATCACATACTTCTTCGGCTTTTTCCCTGAATTCTTTCTGGGAAAAACCCATCATTGCAGCAGCAAACATCGCCCCGCCGGCGCCTACCCCTTCTTTTACATCCCCGTTCTCGTACATCCGAAGTCCCCTGAACCTGGAATTTCCAAAACCCGGGTCTGCGGCGTAAGCTCTGTAATCAAGTAGTCCTGCCATTTCCCTGAAATTTGCCGAGGGATCGCTTGCAACATAATGCGTGGTAGCTATCGAGACATCCCTTTTTAGCCCGATACACTTTATAATACTTAAGACCGAAACCATCTGTGTCCCTCCTGCAAGGATTATTCTTGTCCCTTCCAGCCCGTCCACAAGTCCTGCTGCCGCAGCCATCATTGGATCCCCCAGGCATTCAACAGCGCGCATGGGTTTATCTTTAAGAGCCCCGAAGGAGATTCCGGCTCTTTTCATTCCCTCTATTGTCACCTTATCCTTAAGACCGAGAGGATTATCTGGAAAACTGCTTGAAACCCTGCCATTATATCCCAGTGCCTTCATTACAGCCAGTGCCGTGGTAGTCCCTCCCGGAACGCTCTCACCTATTATTACAAAATCCGAAAGCTTGCCAAGTTTTCTGCCCAGGGCTTCGGACTTTGCATAGATTTCATTAGCATCTGCAACAGCATGTCCTTTACGGATATCCCCTCCCGGCATTGCATTGATATCGATAGTCGGTACCTTCGGCCTGATGTTCAGGCCGGCGTTGATAAAAAGGCATGGGATCCCTGTAAGAAGCATGGATGCCCGTGTCAGAACGGCAGGAGTAGGGGCACCCGAAGGCGTCATCGCAGGCTCTTTAATACTAATAGGGCGACCGGTCTCAACAAGTTCAGCGTCGGCAGCAGGAGTGAAATCCGTAAGCTCCGGGGATTTTCCTGCAGCAGATATGTTCGGAATTTTGGCTGTCTCTGTGTTTGCAAGTACGCACAGGAAAACCGGCTTTTTGGGAGCGAAGTCCGGGCAGGGCTCTACCCACATCTTGGTTCCTACAAATCGGCTGAAGCCTCAATATGCATTTCTGCCGGGCTTTTAACTACATTCCCTATCTTTGCGCCTATGAGGTTTGCGATTCCTTTTTCGGCTGCAATATCTACTATTCTCTGGGTGATCACGCCGTCAAATACAATGCTTGAGATATTGCCATTTGAGTCCTTTAATGCGTTGGCAAGATCACGAACAGGAACCTCATTGATGATATTGCTGCTTTCATCAAGGAAGCGGGCGCACAACGTTCCGCTCAGCTGGGTTATATGCTCCTGGAAAGCGCTCTTTTTTTCCTTCTCTATCCTGGGCTCCTCGATTGGCACGGGTTTTTCGGGTTCAAGAACCGGCTCGAATACAACCTGCTCTTCTTTAACAGATTCCATTTCTTCGGAAATTGTGGGCTGTGTGGTCTTTCCTGCCGTCTTTTTCCGTGTTGCGTCCATTATCGCAACTCTTCTTTTCTTGCTGACCTGGTAATAATCAAATGCCTGCTCGACAGGTATTTTCTGCCTTAATGATTTAAGTATCTCTTTCTGGACAAGTTCTTCGACACCCTTGCCATCAGGAGCGCGTGCAATGTAATCAATGTCAGCGACCTGGAGCAGTTCCTTTATTATCAGTTCTCCACCCCTGTCGCCGTCTGTGAACGCAGTTACTGTTTTTTTCTTGCAAAGCTCAATTACTGGCTGGGGAACGTTTGTCCCGCCAACGGCAATGGAATTCTTGATACCATAACGCAGGAGGTTCAGGACGTCAGCCCTTCCCTCAACTACGATTATGGCATCTGAATCAAGCACGTTCGGCCCCATCGGGATATTCTCTTTCCCGTAAGTGGTAATCTCTTCGATGCGCAGGGATTGCCTTACCTCATCCGTGATCTCCTGGCTTTCAGGAAGCATCTCATCAAACATCTCGGAAAGGATCTGCTTTGCGCGGTCGATTACTTTTTTTCTTTTTGAGGTCCTGACATCTTCGATTTTTGCGATATTAATGTTGGAAATGCACGGGCCGATCCGATCAATAGTTTCAAGGCTGGCCGCAAGGACTGCGGTTTCGACCTTATCAAGGCTTGAAGGGATCTCTATCGTTCCAAGTGATTTTCCCATGTTTGATTTAATATTAACCTCCAGTCGTCCAATCCTCCCGCTTCTCTGGAGTTCCCGCAGGTCAAGATCTGCCCCGATCAAGCCTTCAGTTTGTCCAAATATCGCCCCGATGACGTCCGGGCGCTCTATGACTCCGTCTGCTTTTATTTTAGCATGAATTATGTATTTTGTTGTATCTGCATTTTGCATATATAGTACCCTCCCTTTGATCAGCAGTTAGAAAAAAGTTCTATCCGTCTGGGCTTAGCTACCTTCGACTTTTTTTATCCTCATGAATAAATTCTTTTTTAGGATTCGCCCTCATTTTTTAAGTCCGGTAACGGAAATGACTGTCAACATATATTGGGTAACAATTTGTCCTGTCTACCCTGTGTAATTATGAATATCTAACTACTTTTCTCTGGATGATAATTGCACGGATGTAATTACATCTATGCACCACTTATAAATGGATGAATACCTTTAAAAACATTGTGGTGTCAAAACCTTCTCATGCTCTGCAAATAGTCTGTTTGAGTTTATCTTTATAATACGGTTCTCTTTTTTCCACTGTTCTTTTAAGCATTTCCCCGATCTCCCAAACAGTGGCGTTTTCGCCGATCTCTACAAGATTATCATTCCTCATGAGGCAGGGTTTTAATTTCCCGCTTGAGGTCAAACGCAGCCTGTTGCAGTTTGCACAAAAGCCCGAATTGTCGATGGGCCTTACAAGCTCAACCTCAACCCCATCTATGAAATATTTTTTCCTGCGGTGCAACTGGCGCTCCTTTATACAGGAAGCTTTTGATTCAAGCAATTTTTCGATACGGTCTATATCAACCATATAGCCAGCGATATTTTTAAAATTCATAAGCTCTATCAATTGCAGTATCACATTCCCCTCATAGCCGGATACAAAATGAATGGCATCTTCGATCCTTTCATCATTTATACCTTTTAGCAATACCATATTGAGTTTTATCGGGGTTAACCCGGCATCTATAGCAGCGCTGATGCCTTCAAGCACACGCGGAAAAGCCAGCGATGAACCTGTCAGTTTTGCATAATTCTCTTTATCCAGCGCGGGAAGACTTATATTCACGCGGTCAAGACCGCTACTGGCAAGCGATGTCGCACGCCTTGCAAGAAGCACGCCGTTTGTTGTTGCAGATATATCTTTTAAGGGAGGTAACATAGCTATTATATCTTCAAAATCACTTCTCATCAGCGGTTCCCCGCCTGAGAACTTCACCTTCTTAACACCAAATCCGGCTGCAGCGGTTACAGTTCTGGATATTGTTCCCGGGGAGATCTCCCGCAGGGGTTCAAAATCATCCCCTTCCTGGTGGCAGTAAATGCAATTCAGATTGCATCGTTTTGTTATCGAGATACGAAGACTGGTTATGACGCGGCCATAATTATCACATAGCATATTTTTATGGATATGTGTTTTCCATGTATAATCCTTGTGAAAAACTTCAATAATCCGATGGGTTTTTATCTTCTACTATCCCTATAGTTCCTATCCATCAGTCTGAAGGAGGCTTTATGGAAATTGAATTTGCGCCTCACATAGAAGAAATAAAAAGGGCGCTTGATAACGAAATAGATGATGAACGCATCAGGACGGATCTGGTAAAACTGCTTGAATACAGGGTACCGCTTGCCGAAGCAAAAAGGAGCCTGATAAGGAAATATGGCGGAGTGGAGAAAAGTTCGGTAAAGAAACTCCTGGATATCCAGATAGGAGACCGCAATATTGAAGTAACGGGGCTGGTATTGGATATCATCAAAAAAACGATTACAGTAAAAAACAATGAGAAGACTGTTTTTTCAGGTATTATCCGTGACGAGACATCTGCAAGAAGTTTTACTGCATGGGAAGATTTCGGTTTAAATATCGGTGATACTATCAGGGTCACACAGGCGTATGTAAGGAACTGGCAGGAACGTCCGGAAGTAAACTTTGGGGGCAGGTCCAAAGTTGAAAAACTCCCAACCCAAATAGTGATCAAAGAGGAGGCACAGCAGAAGAAACTGTCTGAATTAAGGGACGGTGAGATAAATATCCATTCTGCATTCACTGTTTTGAAGCTTGAATCCAGAGAAATCAGCACAAAAGACGGCAGCAAGGAAATCCTTACAGGCATCGGCGCTGATGAGGCTACAAAAATCCCATTTACCTCGTGGATATTATTCCCTGAACTGGCTATCGGGAATACGATCGAAGTGAAGAACGCATACGTAAGATCTTTCCGTGGTGTTCCCACTTTGCACATGAATGAAAAGAGCCTTGTGAAAAAGCTTGACAGGATAATCCAGTATAAAGAACCCCCTAAAGTTATGATTGGCGACATTGTAGAGAAGGAAGGGGCATTTGATGTGGTGATCGAGGGAAATATTCTTTCAATAAGACCGGGCTCCGGGCTGATAGCCCGCTGTCCGCAATGCAACCGGGTGATACAGAAAAGCGTGTGCCGGGTTCATGGCAAGATGAATGAAAAAATAGACATGCGGATAAAAGCGATAATCGACGATGGGACAGGCGCACTCACGCTCGTACTTGATGCCGGGTTAACACAGGAAATATGCGGCTTCACGATCGAAGATGCAACACTGATAGCAAGGACAGCAATGTCCCAGGGCGCGGTTGAAGAGGAGATTAAGAAAAAACTTCTTGGGAAAATGCTGGGTGCTCGGGGCAATATGTCAAAAGGCGAATTCGGGATTACACTTGTTGCAAGTAAAGTATGGGAATCGCCTGATATAACTAATAAAAAATCAAAAGAATTGCTTGAGAGGGCGGGATACAATGGAAAAGATCGCTGACAGGGAAGTTGCATGGCGGGTTTTCGCCCACGAGTTCAACAGGTCGAATCTCTATATCAGTGAAGGGAGCGAACGGGCACCGAATTATATAGTAACACCTACGGGCGTGAAATGCAACCGCCTCTTTATCATGGGTGTGGTCACAGAGGTAGAAAATATCAGTCACGATAATAACCTGTGGAAAGCACGCATCGCCGATCCCACAGGCGTATTCACGCTGTATGCGGGCCAGTACCAGCCTGAGGCCGCAATCTTTTTATCAGGGTTGAAAGTGCCTTCATATGTGGCCGTAGTTGGTAAAGCCAGAAAATATGAGCCTGAAGAAGGAAGCGTTTATGTATCTATCAGGCCAGAGGAAATAAATGTTACCGATGAAATGCAGAGAGACAGATGGGTACTTGACACGGCTGAACGCACGCTGGAACGTATCGAGATAATTGAAGATGCCTTAAGCTCCGGCGTGTCCGGGAATGATCTGAAGGATTTTTTGCGGAAAAAAAATATAAATTCAGTTCTTGCAGACGGGGCGGTTCTTGCCGTCGCACATTACAGGAACATGGATAAGATTCTTGATGAACTTAAAGGCGCGATAATCCACGCAGTGCGAACAATATCATCCGAAATCAGAACACCTGCTGGAATCCATGAGCCCCAAAGAGATGAACAAAATATTGAAGAGAAGAAAACCCCGGTGGTATTAAAACCTGAGCCTGAGGAGAAAGAAATTGAAACAGAGCCAAAAGAGATGCTTGCAGCTATAATCGATAGACTGGACACCGGCAAGGGTACGTCGTATGCTGCAATACTTGAAGCAGCACTATCCGCAGGTGTCGATGGTGAATCTGTTGAATCTGGTATCAAAGAACTTATGGCAGAAGGCAGGTGTTATGAACCTAAAATCGGGGTGCTGCGGAAAGTTTGATCGTAGTCGGTGTACCAGTTAATGATACTAAACCCTATTTTGGATGAACCCGCCCTTGTTGTTGAGAATAATATAAGGACACTTGTGATCGCTGATATTCACCTTGGTATAGAGTGGAACCTGTATTTCAGCGGGATAAGCATCCCGAGCCAGGTTGAAAAGAGAACGGACCGCATATGCGGATATATCAATAAGGTTAAACCTGACAGGATAGTTCTTCTGGGGGATATCAAACATAATGTCCCAAAAACGTCATGGCAGGAAAAACATGAGATTCCGGGATTTCTTGGAACACTGGCATCTTTTGCCCCGGTCGATATAGTTCCTGGGAACCATGATGGCGATATAGAATATCTTATACCCGAGAGAGTAACGGTTCGCGATATGAGGGGGTTTGTGCTTGATGGCGCAGGGTATTTTCATGGCCATACCTGGCCGGCTGTTGAGTTGCTTGGCGTATCGCATGTGATAATGTCGCATAACCACCCTGCAATAAGGTTAACGGATACTCTGGGGCACGGTGTTTCCGAGCCTGTATGGATACGGACGCGTTTTATAGAAAAAGTTTTCAGGGAACATTATGATAATCCTGGGAAATGGAATGATCCGGAGGTTATTATAATGCCTGCATTTAATGAATTGAGTGGAGGCATACCATTTAATGAATCAATTCACGAAGAACTGCTGGGGCCTGTCTTTTCCAGCCATGCTATCGAGCTTGAAAAAGCCAGGGCTTTCCTTCTTGATGGTACTGACCTGGGAACGATAGGAAATATTAGAAATCTACGTATAACAAGAGCGCGAAAAAGGTATAGTCTCAAAAAATGAATTATGAATCAGCCTATAAAACACAGGGAACTATTATTCAGGGAATTCTTAAGAAAAGCATTTCATGTAACAGGTTCCCTGATACCCGTTGCGTACTACTTTCTCAATAAGGAAACTGTGGTATTGTTGCTTTCTCTTATTAACGCCGTACTTTTAATCATCGAATGGCTGCGGATTAAGGGAAAAATAAAAATCCCGGAAAAATTACTTCGCCCTCATGAAAATGGGCATGTAGCTGCGTATATCTATTTCCAGATGGCAGCGCTCATCTCTATCCTGGTTTTTGATAAAACAATCGCAATAGCCGCATTATTGATGCTTGTTTTTGGTGATACCGCATCCGGGATTGCAGGTGCGATAATAAGGGGCGGGAATATTCGCCACTCAAATAACAGGGCATCGATCAAACCTTTTCCAATAATGGCCGTGATATTTTTTGTATGCTTCATGATTGGTATTCTTCTTTCAAGCATGCCACTCGGAGAGGATATGGTTTACTTTCCTCTTCCTGTATATGTCGCAGGGGCAATAGGAGCCACAATTGGAGATTCGGTGCCTTTACGTTTCATGGGGAGAGCCATAGATGACAACCTGCTGATTCCATTATTATCTGGCGTGTTCATGACAATCGCTGTTACATTGCTGGTCTGAACTCCCAAACAATTTCCTCCAAAAATTATATTCGTGAATATAATATTATTCGTGTGTAACCGCGAGTAAATTATTCGGAGGTAAATCAAAAAGTATATTAGCAGATAAACTAATGTATTAATTGGATTGAGGAACCAAAAAAGTAGAATTTAGTTGGATAGGATAGGAAGTATTTCGGGTTCCTCAATATCTACTAAGTGGCTGACTACTTAAATCAATTTCCCAAGATTATACCCAAATTACCACCAAATTTTATGAGAATCGTGAGGTAATAGTACCATATGGATATCGTATTTTCACAACTGGTTGACTGCCTGTGTGATTTCACATATGATTTCTACTGGCAGCATAAAGGAAGCAGGATCTCTCCCCGGGACATAATCCCATATCAGGAAGGAACGTCTTATAAATATTCAGAGCTTGTTGATTGTTTAAAGCGTGGCGAGGATGTACACATTAAAGCAAATGCCGGCCGGAGGCTTGGCAGCAGTCTTGGTGTTGATCTGAAATACTTTGGAGGTTCTGGAAAATCATTGGAGGTCGGTTCCATTATTGTAGATGGAAATGTTGATACCAGGATGGGGATCAGTATGGTCTCAGGGGCTATCTATGTCAGGGGCAAGATCAGGGAGCCACTGGGCAATATCATCGAAGTAGGGTCTGACAAACCGGGATATCATAAATTCCGCTCAATCACGGGATTGCTCCAGGAGAAGCTGGAAGAAACAGTAGTTCCACCTGATTTACTGGAAGGAAATGCGCTTACGATCAGTGATGGCCTGCTTCGTGACACTATTGCTGCAAGGCTTGATTCTGATAAAAAAGTCATTGTGGCCGGGAACGCAGGCATGAGTACGGGGATTTTGATGAAGCAGGGGTTAGTTCAAGTCGATGGAGATGCCGGGATGAACACAGGGGTGTTGCAAAGGGGAGGTATGGTGATTGTTAATAATACTGAAGAGTTCGCGGGTGCATATATGAGAAACGGAACCCTGATAATTACAGGGAAAGCAAAAGGATATGTTGGTGCGAATATGAAAGGGGGAACGATTTTTTTTAAAGGTGAAGCCATGCTTAAGCCCATTCCAGCAGATACAGCCGATATAAGGATGCTTGTCAAACTCCTGGGAATAAGCCAGGTTGAAGCGATGATGTTTAAGAAATACTCGATTACTTAAACATCATCATAAATGATTCATTTTTCCAAGACCTAATTCCTTTGTTATCATTGAAGCGCCGATGAGTGTTGATGCCAGTACCAGGAATGGTGGAATAAAAAGAAAACCTATGACCAGCATAAAGAATATTGAGGATATCGGAACAAAAAATGCAAGAACCAGGGTTATTAAACCGAATGCAAATAGTAGAACAGATCTCGACAGAATACCTTTATTCAAATTAGAATGTACAACTTTTGTGTCTGGACTCTTGCATGCCTCAAGAATGTAATCGTATGTAGGTTTTCTGGAAGTACATGACTTCAGGTTCAGATACCACTTATACATAAAAATTTCAATAAAAACAAAGGTCAACAGTTCAAGGAATTCAAGGTTTAAATAATTGCGTGGGATTATTTCCTCAACCAATTCATGGAAGATAAAAAATATGCCTGCAAGAAATACAAATATTATGCTGTTCCTCAGAAAAGTCCCCTGTTCAAATATTCTTGATTTTAATTTGATTTTATCAACGTCCACCCACATGAATAACATCTGGGCTGATAAATATACGAAGAGTAGATATAAAGAAAAAATTATAAATTCCATGTATTTATAAATAGTATTTCCATCCATTTTCCAGCCAACCTCCTATCCTTTTCATGAATAACTAATTACATGCCCAAGCACCGCAGTTTTTCTTGCTTTATGCATCAAACCTGCTCATGGAAATTTCACATTTACCTGCTGATGTTATGGTTGCTCATTGTGGTATATATATTTTACTAAAAATTTTTTTACTCCGGGTCATACTCTTCCATTCATAACGAAGTGAAATATTTAAATCCATACCTCAAATAAGCCCTTATGCTTCGCATAACTTTTCTTGGCACAGGCGGAAGCCTCCCGACAATAAACCGCAACCCGTCTGCAATATTCATCAACAGGGAAGGCGAGATGATGCTTTTTGATTGCGGTGAGGGCACACAGCAGCAGATGATGCGCGCAAAGACGGGCATGAAGCTGAGTTCTATTTTTATTACTCATTTCCATGCAGACCATTTCCTCGGGATTCCCGGGCTTATACAAACAATGTCGTTCAACGGACGTACGGATTCTCTTGATATTTACGGGCCGAGATGGACAAAACAAATGGTAAAATTACTAATAGAACTTGGTTACTATAAACTGGGTTTTTCAATAAACGCGCATGAACTTACGGGTGGGGATATTGTGGATAAAGGCGATTTCTTTATAAAAGCACTGGATACAGATCATGGAATACCCAGCCTTGGGTATCTACTTGAAGAAAAAAAGCGCACAGGAAAGTTTAACAGGGAAAAAGCTATGGAACTTGGCATTCCTGTGGGTCCTCTTTTCTCAAAACTCCAGAAAGGGGAAACAGTTACAATAAATGGAAAAAAAATATTGCCAGCCGATGTGATGGGAGAAAGCCGCCCGGGACGAAAGATCATTTACAGCGGCGATACCAGGCCATGTGAATCCATAGAAAAAGAATGTTACGGGGCTGATATTCTTATCCACGACGGGACGCTTGCCGATGAGCTTGGAGATTGGGCTGTCGAAACAAAGCATTCAACATCCGGCGAGGCTGCCCTTATTGCACGAAAGACAAAGGTCAAGCAGTTGATACTGACCCATATAAGTTCAAGGTACTCTGAGAATACAGAGTTGCTTTATAACGATGCAAAACGGGTATTTGATAGTGTTAAGATTGCAGGAGACCTGATGGAGATAGAAGTCCCATTGCGTGATGTCTGATCGGGTTCGATTAGATAAATAAATATTAAATACACGCAAGTACATGATAATAGCAGACGTGTTGAACGAAACAACTCTGACATTCAGACTGGACATTGAAAGAATAGGGAATACTCTTGACCTTGATGAATTTAAAATAAAAGAAGCGAGAGAGCAGGGGAAAAGCACGCTGATATCTTCGAGGTTTTTCAATAAAGGGGTTTACAGGGTAAGAAATACGAATAACGGGCGCCTTGAGACAATAGCAGTGAACATTGATAAAATAGGAGCTGTCACCTACGAGGGCCTTGTCAAGGAACTGGGCGAGGGCTGCGTGGACAAAAGCCTCTGGAAGGATGTGAACGAGGGGGAAGTCATATTTTTTTATTCGCTCAAGCTTGAACAGGATTTTGTTAAATAGAGTTGAGATAAGCTCTAAACCACCTTAAAAGTCTGCACCCGTTCCAGAAGCATTCCCTCAACGATTAGCGGGAAATCCTTTTCAGCACTCTTCAGGGCATTTGAGAGCTTCCAGTTCTTATCTGCAAAAATAGTGATTAACGGCTCGCCTTTCTTGACCATCTCGCCTTTTTTCTTATGTATCCAGACCCCTGCACCATTATCTTTGGGCGCTCCTGCGATGCGTGCTATCTCTACGATGCGTTTATTGCCAAATTCGATAATATACCCATCGGCCGGAGAGGCAAGATCTGCCTTATACTCACCTGGTTTAATATCAGTATGTGTTATATTGGGATTCCCGCCCTGGGCCTCGATGATCTCTTTTAGCTTTTTAAGCGCCTTGCCTGAACGCAATGTCTCCATAGCCTGCTCTTTACCGCGGCCTTTGGCGGCAGCGCCTCCCATCTCAAGCAGGATTCCCGCAAGCGCCGTGCTCTTCTCAATAAGGCTGTTGGGTCCCTGCATGGTTTCAAGTACCTTTAGGGCTTCTCTCACCTCAATCGCCGGCCCGATAGTCCTGCCTACAGGCGATGCACCGTAAGTCATTGCGCATTCCACGCTCATGCCGAGGCGCTCACCGAGTTCGATTAGGTCTCTTGCAAGCTTTTTTCCTTCCTGCATGGAAGGGACTTTGGTGCCTGCTCCCGTAGGGATATCGATAACAACGCAATCTGCGCCTACTGCTCCTTTTTTTGCCATAATGGAGGCAAGAAGCTGGCAGCGCGGGTCTATTGAGAGCGGATATTCCGAGCGGATAAGCTTATCATCAGCGGGTGCGATGTTTGTAGCTCCTCCCCAGGCTATTACCCCCCCGATTTCCTCAGTAATAGTTTTTATTTCATCGGCAGTGAATTCTACGGGTGCAAGTACCTCCATCAAGTCAGCGGTGCCGGCAGCACCTGTTATCGCCCTTGAGCTTGTTTTTGGGATAAGAAGGCCGTTTGCCGCAACAATCGGCACGACAAGCAATGATATCTTATTCCCCGGAACCCCTCCGATGCTGTGTTTATCCATGATGGGATGGGTATCGAATTCGATCTTTTCACCTGTATCTATCATAGCCCTTGTAAGCCACTCAACCTCATCCGTCGTCATCCCATGTATGTAAGAGGTCGTAACGAATGCCGACATTTCAATCTCTGTCAGGTTATCCCTGACAATATCCTGAACTATCTGGTATATTTCTTCCTGCGTCAGCTTCTGGCGATCCATCATTTTCTTGATGAAACCCACAGAACTCGGCCTTGAGGTCGGGATGATATTTACTACAAGAGGGCATACCGGTCCCATCTTCTCACAGCATTCCTGGTAAACACCGACGGTACCTTTAGGGATCATATTGCCCGTTTCAACCACTGCCGTAAGATAACTGTGGTCCTTTAACTGCACGCGGTCCCCCTCGAGTACCCCGAGCTCTTTTGCATCCTCAGGGTTCAGCACTATCTTGAACTTTCCTGCCTTTATTTGAAGTTGTTGTACTTTAAGCTCCATTTTATCGTGCCCTTGTTATTATAATCAGCTTTTAATTAAACGGTGGTTGTGATATTTAGAATTATCGATTATATACCGCTTTTAAACCCTTTATTAAGAAGCTCCTGATCTCCCATATTAGGGCTTTTTAAACTAATCCGGACTTTTATGAACGTTTTAGTACTTTCCTGAATAATGTCAAACTTTCAAATACAATTAAGACAGTAGGAGTGCTTAAGTCCTTGCAAGGCCTATTGTAGAATAACGGCAAAAGCCATGAGGTGAAAATATGAAAATGAGAAATATAATGATTGCAGGGATGGTCATGCTCGTCCTGATGCTGCCAGTAAGTATTGTCGCAGCAAGGTCGGATCAGGCATCTCTGGATGTAAAAGACGATATGGACGATATAGAGCCCTATAATGGTTCAATAGGCCCGGATAGTGCTTTATATGGATTGAAGATAGCATTTGAAGATATTGATGAAACTTTCACCTTCAATGCAACTGAAAAGCTTAAAAAACAAATATCGCACCAGGAGCAGCGGTTAGCTGAAGCCAAAGCAAAATTGATCGAGAAAAAGACCCGGGAGGCAGATAGGGCGCTTGAGCAATATATGGAAAAGGTTAATGAACTCAATGCTACGATTGCCGGGTATAAAGGTACTGATACAGGAATACTCAATGCCCAGAATATGACGAGAAAACACCAGGCAGTCCTGTTAAGGCTTCTTGAATCCCATCCTGATAACACCGGTATTTCAAGGGCATACAATAACAGCCTTAAACTTGAAGAAAAATTCAGGCACAAGATACAGGAAAGGGATGAGGAAGACAACGAAAATCATAAGGAAGACAAATTGAAAATTAGTGCTGAGGTCATCGGCAATGCAACAAAGGTCAAAGTCAGCCTTAAATTCGAGACTAACAGCACAGACAACGCTACGATAGCACAGGAAATTCTGGATAAACTCCAGTTGAGTACAAACAATATCAGCGATATATTGAAACTTGAAGTAGAAGACGATGAATATGAAACTCCAGAGCCTGCAGTGACTGTCAAAGGAACCCCAACAGCTACATTAACTGTAACCCCGAAGCCAACAGTTGATAATGAGTTAAGGGAAAAACTTGAAGCCATGGCTAAAATTGACGACGGTTATACTGAAGTTGACGTTGAGTTCATGTTCCTCCTGAGCACAACCAATGAGACCGGAATCATTGATGGAGTACACCAAAAGCTGTCGGCCCTGACAGCGACCGATATATCAAATGTTCTGGAAATACAGGTCAAGAAAGATAGAAAAGAAATAAAAGAAAAAGAAGAGAAACGTGAGATCAAGGAAGAACGCGACGACACAAAAGAAAAAAACAAGACCATGGAGCCAAGAGAGACAGTAAATCGCAGAGTAAATGAGGAAGATAAAGAAAATGATTAAAAATAAAATTTCAGGTAGGTGAACTTCACTTATCTTTTTTCTTTTGGTCATTATTTTTATACTAAGACATACAAATGATCCTGGTGGTAAATATGGCGTCGAAAGGACTGTATTTAGCTGTAATTACTATGTTATTCCTTTCTACCGCAGGCGCGGCGCTGGAAAATGAATATAAGATTACTTATACGATCGATGTTAAGGATGACGGGACTGCTGTCTGGAATGTTGAATACAGGACTGCGCTTGTTTCAGACCAGGATTTTAGTTCATTTGATAATTATACAAAGCAATTGCAGTCGGTCTATCTCAATGATTTCACAGGCCTGATGCAGAACTCGGTATCTGAGGCTTCTGTAGCAACTTTACGAGGGATGGCTGCAAAGGATTTTTCAGGAACTGCGATAATGCAATCCACCCCTACAGGCAAATACGGGGTTGTGCATTATTCTTTTACGTGGACAAACTTCGCAAAGGCAGATTCGTCGAATCTTAACATCGGAGATGTCTTCGTTGGCGGATTGTACCTGTCAAGGGACAATACCCTGATAATCAAGTACCCTGAAGATTATACTGTGGAAGCGGCAACACCTGCGCCTGATCATGTCCGCGACGGGATGATATGGTACGGTCTTCGCTCTTTCGGGGCAGGTGAACCCAGGATTGTCCTTTTAAAGACCCAGTTCCCCTGGATACCCCTGGTTATCGTTATTTTCATTATCGGGGCCGGCGCATTTATTTATATCAGATGGATTCGGAAAGTGAATTCAAATGAGGCTGTTCCGGATATTACGGAAACCGAAATGATGAACCTGGAAGACAGGATAGTAAAACTCCTGAAAGAAAAAGGCGGGTCTGTGTACCAGTCCGAGATAGGGAAAATACTGGGTCTTCCAAAATCAACGGTGAGTACGGCTTTGAACGAACTTTATAATAAAAATATTATTCAAAAAATAAAAAAAGGGCGGGAGAACCTCATAAGGCTTGTTTCAGAGCAAATTAAGGATGGTCTTTAGTTCATCGACTCTTAACTGGCCGGGAGCAGTGGCTTTCCCGACATATCCGTAAGTCATCATAGATCCATAAATTGGAGCAATGACACGTGAATGCCTCCCGGTTTCGCCCATGGCGATTGTGCATACTGCCTCCCCTGCATGCAAAGTGACATAAAGCAGGCGCAAAACGTCATCGTGCGAACATGGCATTACGGCAAGTTTTGCAATGTCTGCGCCTGCGTCAAAGGATTTTTTGATCGTTCCGATCATACTGTCAGAATCAGGCGTTTTCCGGAAATCATGCGTGGATATGATTACCGTTATTCCTGCACTTCTGGCTTTTTTAACAACAGTGTCCCTCAACTTCGCGCTTAATTCTATATCGATCGCATCGGCAAGGGGCATGAGGGAAAGCAGGAGCCGTATGCGTTCATCTTCAGTCCCGTTCCATGCCCCTCCTTCCTGTCTTGCCCTGTTGGTGATAATTATGGGCAAGCCAGTTTTCCTCACATCGTTAAGTATCCTGCCCGGATCTTCATCCAGGAGGTCAATCCGAAGCTCCAGTATATCTGCGCCAAGTTTTTTAGCCCTGGTCGCAGAATCAACAGGATCTTCCCCTATAGACGCTACTATTGATCGATTGAGTTCCAGGTTACCGATGCGTACCATAGGTCGATAGATGTCGCTATAATGTGATAAAACTATAGCATATGAATTTATAATTTATTTGCTATGAGAAATAAGAAGTAACACTGTATACAGGTCATGAATCTTTCATTAATGCTCATTCGGCTCTCCCTTCCGAATTTCACCGGCGCATCCTTTACCCAGGGGATATACTCCCATTTCCATAGGCGAAGATTATTATCATCCTCTGCCATGGCATGGTTCGACGTGTTGATGAATATCACTGGATGCTTCTTATCTTTGAAGTAGTACGCTACACTATGCTGCGGTGCATTATCCACGTCACAATGAATATTGTCATCCTCCAAGTTATGGCATTTATCCGGATAATCGCTATAGATACCCTTGAAAATGAGCGAAATATCAGCTATATCGGAAATATCATCGACTTTGGGCTTAATGACCATCTTGAAGCTCTCTACATCCAATATCCTGCCATAAAGCTCACGGCGAATTTTCTCGTATATTTGATTTAGAACGCCATTGTAGGAATGCTTGCGCAACTCCTCATTGTTGAAAATCAACGTGACCTCAATCTCATAGGATCCATCTTCTCTCTTTTCAGGCTTAGAGCAATGGATTTCTCTGACGAAGTTTTTAAGGGAGTCCACAGCAGGTTGATATATCACCGGGACTATGTCCTGTTCTGTTTCCACATCCACTTTGAAGAGGTTATCCCTCTCTATAGTCTGGTTCGCCAATTCTTTGCCGATGTACTCGTAAAGCTCGTATATGTAAGATTTCTTTGTGTCGTCTCCTTCTTCTGTCCAGTCCCAAATCCAGTGGTCAAGACCCAACTGTAATATCAATCTGTCCCCTGGACCGCCCCATTCGATTGCTCTTTCAATCTTTGGTTCTAAGACAACATTCTTAATGGCAAATCCCAGCATGTATCTCACATTCACAGGTATATCCCCCATGTATTTGCTGTTCGTATTTGAGCTGCTTCTGACTACACCTATCAACTGGTCGTTCTTGTAGCTGCGGGCGAAGCTGATTGTACAGTGATCCCAGTTCCATACTTTTTTCTTGTCTGTCCAGCGGAATTCGCTATTTTTTACCTCATAAATACTTTCCCTATGGGAGAACCAAATCTCTCGTTCTATAACTACCACCTTTTTTCAAATCTTATCTTTAATATTAAATAACTTATGATATTTATATGTTATCGAGAACGGAAGCTCATCCAGAAAATCCCTCCCTATTGTAGCTGTTGTATTGTTATTTACCTTCAGTTAAATAAAATTCTGCCACGACAGTTTACATTACAAAAACGAAAATTTATGCAGATATGGTGGAATATATGTGATTTATTGGATGGGTTCCCTATTCCCGGGTTCTGTCAAGTCTACGTTTGCTCGGATAGGCTGTCAAAATTCGTTTGCCGAATAAAATCTTTTTTTCAGAGAAATATTAAATAGAAGTGGATACATTCTTACATCTTATAATCGAAGGAGTTGAGAGAAAAAGAAGTTGAATTGTAAAGTAAAATCAATGAAGAATTTACCCTACAACACACAAAAGCGTTAGCACTCTTTTGTATGCGGTATGGGGTAATAATCTTTTCGGATGAGCTTAGCGAACCGATTTGATTTAAAGGATGAAACAATGGAAGAAACAAATAATCAGCAAAAATCTCTAAAAATTGTACATAAACCTGGTTATCTCCAAATAGAGGAACGTGTTTGTGAGGCACATAATATAACATATGTTATCGCAAATATGGAAAAAGCAGAATTGCCTAAAAAAACACAGATGTTGGCTACTGGTGAAGGGAAAACGTAGATACTGCAAAATATAATCCATACACTAAGGGGGCATTCATAAATAACTTGACTATCTATAGAAGAGCACTTTGTGGTTTTATTGTGTAATTCCACTCGCCGTGAAATTCATTTCGCATAATAT
>VEPN01000019.1 GCA_012026835.1 Candidatus Methanoperedens sp.
CTCCTCCACCGCCTCCCCCGCCACCAGGGACTACAGCCCCGCCACCCGGTGGCAGATCAGAAGGCAGATAGAACATATAATATGTCAGCGGGTTTGATTCATTGTTGGGAAGCATGAACTGGAAATAATAGCTTGAACCATCATAACCCGGAACAGGAGAACTGCTTATAGGGACAGCGAACACTATCGTGCCGTTCTCATCCTGAAGCAGCCCTTCCTTAAAATAATTGAATTGCGGCAGGCTGTTCGTGAAAGTATAGAGGGTAGGCACATCTGTAAGGATAGTACCGCCTGTATATGGAATGCGATAAGAGGAACTGCTGGTGAAGGTATTTGTCCCTGACTCATCACCCTGGCCAGTGATAGCATCTATGGATGAGATATTCCCTGATGTCAGGTTTGTCAATACCGGGGGTACGGGAGATGTTGTAATCAAAAGATAATCGCCTTCCCTGATATTTGCGCCGAGCTGGACGCCGCTGATAGTGTTTATGCCTATACCTGACTGGTTAAAGGTATAATTGGTCAAACCTGAGCTGTAATTATAACTTGAATTTAATATCGGTGATGAACCTGATATTATGACGCTGTAATAACCCTGCCAGAACCTTGTGTAATTATAAAAAATGCCCGGGAAATCGGCGCGGGTTATATATCCCCCGCTACCCTCTACAGCCGCGGCGAACCCGGAAAATATATGGATTGATACTGCGATTAACAATGCTGCCACCAGAATCCTTGTGGCTGTATTGTTTTTCATCTAAGACCTGTAGTTTCACCATGCCCTTGTTTATTTTTGTTCCTGTGCATTTTGTTCCTCAACTTCTTTCCCGCATTTGGGGCAGAACTTTGCACCATCAGGAACTGCCTCGCTACAGTTGGCGCAGGGCGTTGTCTTTAACCTGGTTTTGCTTCTCTGCCGTATCACTATTCCAAGCAGCACAATCACAGAGGCTATGGCCACGATAATCGGTACGTTCTTGTCTCCCGATAATCTCAACGGGTACACCCCATCAAGGCTTTTTATCAGGAGCCTTGGGCGCTCACCATATGTTACATGGACTTTAGCCTGCGGATTATCGGCAAGATCTGCCTGGGTGAGTTCCACCCTCAATGAAGGTTCTTTCTTTTCACCTGCTGCAAGAAGGATAGCATTCCCAAGACGCAACGTTTCTTCCTTTCCATTAATGAGGAGTTTTACATCCGGGCTGGCATAAACCTGCACTTTACCCGTATTCTCAAGGAGGAGACTGATCCGCTGTGTACCTGTATCATATATAAGATCCGACACTTTTATCTCAGAGTTGTCCTGTACGGATATTACGCTTACAGGGAGTTCTTTTTTCAGGAGCAGGTTAAGCGATCCCGGCGCTTCCCCGAACTCGGTTGACACCTGTGCAGATATATTACCTGTCCTTGCATAATCTGTCAGATCGACGTTGTATGCAATACCAGATTCACTTCCAGCGTATATGTACTGAACCGTCTCATCACCAATAGTAGTTATCCTTTTCCCGTCTGCGAAAATGGCTACCGAGGTCTTGAAGAACTCACCAAGCTTAGCATCGTTCTGGTATATCATCTCTAATTGCTTTGAGCCCTCATTATATTGCACCTGGGCAATATCAAGTGTAAGTTCATACTTTGGCAGGTAGAATTTATCCAGTTCTTCAACAAGGGTCGTTCCTCCGGTATTTTTCCTGCCCTGCCCGAACTTTATGATTACATTAATCCCTGTAGAATCCTTAAGCGCTTTTGCAGAGCCGATAAGGTCGTTGCCGATTACCATTCCTAATTGGATCTGTGTGCCCTTGAGAAATTCAATAACATTAGGCGGTACTGTATCAACGCCTATGAACATGACGGGGCTTTCACCTGACATTATTGTGGCCTCTATGAAATCACCATTGGTCAAAATCAAATCTTTTGACTGGACTATCTCCAGATACTTCTTTATGATCGCAATGTTATCATCGAACCTGTTGCCATTGTCTATTTTCTCGGGATTGAATTCACTTAGCCTCTCATTCACTGCCCTGTCAACATGACCGTATATCAATATGCTCTCTACATTCCTTTCGCTTAGAAACGCATAAACTTCATCAATATTATTGCGATTTACAAATAGAACCCATGACTTTGACCTAGCAGCATACGGCGCAACAGAGATGGCATTGTAGCCGTATTCATCATCTAAAACAATGAACCTGTTGATATTAAGTTCCCTCGCCAGTTCAAGGTTTAATTTCCTGCCGCCGGATGACAATGTGTGGTTTACGACATTATAACCGCTATCTGTAAGTGTGCTTTTGTAATTAGGAAGATAGGGGACGGTATCAGACTCCACAAGATACACTTCGATTTCTTTGTTCATATATAATGGAAGAGCACGTGCATGAGGTTCATCCACAACAAAATAATAAGGCATGCCTTCCAGGTTTGCATACATTATGGAGGAATAGACATCAACCCAGTCGGCCGAATTCACCACGACCTGTCCTTCTCTTGCATGTACGGCCCCGGTAGTCAGTAATATTATTGATAACAGTAAAATCAGATGTTTTGTCATTTCACTCACTCCTTAAAAATGGAATAAGAAGGAAGAACCTCTTATTCCGGATCATTCCATGCCCCTTGCTCATGTAAGCTCTACATAGAAGTAATATGTATCTGCTCCTGAGTTCTCATTTTCCGGGACAATCATCTGGAAGTCCTTGGTTGTGTTATCATATGCTTCTCCGTCATTGCTGATTACGCCCGCGAACACATAGTTGGACTCGGCTGCCGAAGTCCGTGCTAAAGCTATCGTCCACCATGTTGCAGCGCCGGTTGCATTGAATGTTTTTGCGGCTGTATTTGCACCGCCGTCAATCTGTCTTCCGCTCACATTGATCATAGGCGGATTAGATGTGAACGTTTCACTGGCATTATCAGATTCGTCTCCGGTAAAACCGAAATCCGTATCTACCTGGGCACCTGTCCTGGCACTAAGATCTTCCCATGCTGTAAAGTTCATGGTGCTTGCCTGCGTTGCAAACACTTCCCCGGCTATGGTGTTTAAAGTCCAGTTGTACATTTTGGCTGTGCTTGATGTACCCAGCATTATCTCTCCTGATACATTTCCATAATATCCCTGCCACTTGCTCGTCTGGGTAAGGACATTATAAAAATCCATGTTTGTAATATTTCCGCCTCTTGCGGCTGCACTTCCAGACGTATTGGCGAATGTTGCATTTGAAACATTCGTAGGCGTCCAGCCTGTCGGCACTGCACCTACCTGGATAACTACAAGGATTGATAGTAGCATCAATGATGCAAGCAGACTTATTAATTTTTTCATGTTATCTCCTCCGATATACAATGTCGTAAAGCTCTTTGAGCCGTGACCTCGATCTAAACTTCATTTACCTCAGCTCCTTGTAGAAATCAACGTCGCCACTTACCGTTGCACGCATAGCATTGGGAATGGCAATTTCATAATCATGATAAATGTTCACAAGACCTTTACTGCTATGATTTATTTTCGCAATAAAAACAAGGTCTTCTGCACCTGTATATTCAGCCCCTGCGGCATCACCCGTATCCCATAGCAGTCCTGTTATATAGTCAGCCCCTCCCACATTCGTTATGTTTGTCAGATTCGTGCTATTGGTTACCGCAACATTTTCTATTATTTTTCCGCGAACAGTAACATTCAGCGTTGATATTGCGCTTGTCCCGTCACTGCTGAATAAAGAAGATATATTATTACCAGTAAAATCTGTGGCATTATTAACTCCGGGTTTCATACCAAGCGCAGTATCAGCATCAAGAAAATCCGCAGTTCCCTTTGTTGTACTGTCTTTTATGTAACCAAGGGCCCATAAGCTGCTCCAGTTTATTGTTGCGCCTTTTTTCACAAGGTAGATATATCCTGAAGAAGTGTTGCTCCAACCCCATTTTGTAAGGTTGATAGTTTCACTTGTAGCTAATGCTATATTCCCTGAGACATTGCCATAATACTTCTGCCATGCAGAGATGTTTATATTTTTTGAGGCATTGTTATTACCAGGGTCAGAATCCTGAGTAATATTAGAAGGGTCAGCCCTGACAGTAATATTATGCGTTCCTGCAAGGGTCTTCCAGTATGCAGTGGCATTTGCGCTACCTCCTGCCAGTATATTCTCTATGGATGTATTGTAGAATTCAATGCCGCCATCATAGAATAGTACTGAAAACTGACCGGATTCCGACACTCCCTGGTTGTAGATGGTTGCATTAACCGTCAGGTTAATTCCTTCCTTTGCCTCTCCAATCTCTATAACATCGGGGCGCTGTCCTGCAGAATAAACAAAAGTAATGTTCTCAGGTGTCAGGTTAAGGTTTGAATCTACCAGGTTGTAGGCATGTTCTACACTGTTGCCGAACACGAATTCAAGAGTATGCTTGCCGGATGTGATGGGCCTGTTCACTATTCTTCCTTCGTCAGGACAATTCCAGCCTGGATATGTAACAGAAGTGCCGTTGTATATTGCATTTAATTCTGTGGTTCCGCACCATAAGCCAGAGAACTCAAGGTCATTCCCGAAAAGCGTGCCATTCACCGGGGTGATACTGAGGTTTGAAGTACCACTGGTATTAAAGCGCACAGTCCAGTTACCACCCAGGGTTGGATAAGATTGCACGTTTATTATAGTAATTGTTTCTATCTCAAAGGTCTGGGAGGACAGTTTCGGTACAGTCCATTGCACACGGTTAATCAATCCATTCCCGTCAGTATCAAAGAACGTCAGGTTATATGCCGGGTCAGGGGTAACATCTACCCGTGTGCCGTTATCGAACCAGAAAAGCCTTATGTATTCCTTCCTTGTTTCCGTGATATTCGTGAATGATGTTATATTGTAATAATGAATCGAGGCTGTACTTTCCACTATGACCCTTTTTATGGTATCGTTGCTGTTTTCTTCGACCAGACGCACCGGGGGAGTCCTGTATTTAACTATGTTGCTCCCGTTTGAAAGCACCCATTTCACGGGCTGGTTGATGACCGCAGTTTCCTGCCTTAGCTCTATGCTTCTTCCATTGGCTTTATCCGGCGGGCCATGCTGTGAGGCAGGCGGTTTTTCCTCCTCCAGTTCAATGAAAAATTCAACATTCATGGCATCTTCAGGTATCATTGCATCTATCTCAGGTGATACCCGGGATAGTGCCCGATGGCTTGATCCAGTTTCCGTAACTGTGAAATCAGTCCGCAATTCCATGGTTTCGTTTCCTGATACGAAATTCGCTATTAATGTGTAATTCCCTTCGGAATCCGCTGTATATATGTAATTATAACTTCCATTCAGGGATTGTTCTTCTAAAAACCTGTACACTACCCCGGAGGGGTCGTACAGTGATAGGGTTGGTGTATTCGCAGGGGTATGGATACTTATTAGAATACTTTCATCTTTTATGTAAAAATCCTTATCTGTAGAAAGGATTGGTCCGCTGGAATATGATGATACAGGGGTAGATGTTTTGGCAGGCATCGGTGTTGGAGCCGGATTGGAAGTGTTCTGGAGTATGACAGGAGCATCATCTTCCTCCTTGGCTATCGCGAAAAGGATAGATGTGACCGAAAAAATGTGGACTACAAAGACAAATATCGCCAGGTACCACCAGGTATTTTTATATTTATAAATACCAGGCAATATTCTGAATCCTGTTAGTACCTGCATATATTATTTTCTCCAGTTTTTTTTGCCTTTTTTTATTGAATTATATATTACTTTTAAAATTAACTGCTACACACAGGTATAAGTTATGGTGAGAAAAACGTGTGATATTATATATACCAAGGCCTTTTCCATGCCGTTTTATCTATAAAATATATAAATAAGTTGAGAAATGCCTTGTATAAAAATGATCATGTCCTTTATAAGGAGAGCTAAAAAAGAGGTTTTTGTAGAACAGATTGCATATCCTCCATGACAGGTATTAACGAAGCTCTCCTATAATACCTATATTCTTTAGGATAATAAATTTAAATCGATAGTTTACTGGGTTTTTTGAGTTTATGAGGATTGTTGATACGAAATTTGTTATTCCAACAATCGGCTGAAATCAAAAGGTTCAACATCCTTTTTTAAGCCTGCTTTATCTATGGGTTTATATTTTGGATCCCTGCCTTTACCCAGTACCTGAAAAATTTTATCCTCTGTAACTTCAAGAATATTCATATTTTCGACCATATATCTCTATAACCTGCGGGTTGATAACACTATGTTTATTTAATCAAACCGATGTTGTAGTGATATCAATGGAACATCCAGCCCAAACACCCTCAATCCGCAGCGGAAGCAGATTTAAGAATCCGGAAAGACAATCACACGGATTTGCAGGTGTCCTTAAGTGGTTTTTCAGCAGAAAGAGAGCCGATTGGCCAGCATGGATTGACTCAAAGCCCGGCCCGGCACCGGTTTCCCGAGTTACCGGAGACGAGGTAAGGGTGACTTTTGTTAACCATTCCACATTCCTGATCCAGGTAGACGGAACGAATATCCTCACCGACCCTATCTGGTCAGACCGGGCGGGGCCTTTCTCTTTTGTAGGAGCAAAACGCGTCCGCACCCCGGGACTTAAATTTGAGGAACTTCCCCGTATTGATGCTGTTCTTTTGAGCCATAACCATTATGACCACATGGATATACGAACTTTGAAAGCTTTGGAAAATAAATACTCGCCGCTTTTTTTAGTGGGGCTGGGCAATAAGAAATTCCTTGAAAAGAAAGGATTAAACAGTGTGAATGAACTCGACTGGTGGGAGAAAACCTCCCTTTCCAATGGCAAGAGCGTCTTTTTTGTCCCGGCGCAGCACTTCTCGGGCCGTACCCCCTGGAATATAGATAAGAGCCTGTGGGGTGGGTTTGTAATCGAAAGTTCCCATGTGCAGATTTATTTTGCCGGAGATACAGGTTTTGGGAAGTTCTTTGAACAGATCCATGAGAATTTTTCTAACATTAAGGTTGCGTTGCTGCCCGTTGGCGCCTTTGAGCCGAGATGGTTCATGAGCCCGATACATATGGACCCCGCTGATGCCGTACGGGCGCATCAAATCTTAAAACCCGGGCTCAGCGTTGGTATCCATATCAAGACCTTTCACCTGGCGGACGAAAGTATTGATGCGCCGGGTGAGCAACTGGAGAAAAACCTCAGGCAGAATGGTGTGGACAAAGGAGAGTTTATCATACTTGAGCCGGGTGAAACGATCACCGTATCCCCCTGAATGTAATGACAAGTTGAACCAGTTGCTTTTTAGTTAGGAGGGCATTATAGATCCTATGCCGGGAAATACTATGTTAATAAATATCTTAATAAACAGTAATTTTTTATGTGGTGATTGTCATTAGCGATGATGATGTAATAGGGATAAGCCTGTATTACTCAAAAACGCCGGGGACTGGAGGTATCATACGCCAGCAGATAGAGGATTTCGCTGTTGAGGAACTCACTAACAGGGTTGAAACCACAAACGGCAATTACCTTATCGTGGATCTCACAAAACGCAACTGGGATACCCACCGGCTTGTGAGGGAGCTATCGCGCATATTGAGAGTGAGCCAGGACAGGTTCGGCTGGGCAGGCACCAAGGACAAGCGTGCGCTTACGAGGCAGAAAATAAGCATATGGGACATGAAAGAAGAGGAACTGGGCCGGGTGCGGCTAAAAGACGTAGAAATGAAGATTATCGGGCGCTTGAACAGGAAAATAAGCCTTGGAGACCTCTGGGGAAACAAGTTCAGGATAACTGTGAGGAACATCGAATTGAACGTGGATGAAACGATGGAACGGATGAAATCAATAAGCTACGAGCTTGAAAAAGGTGCGCCTAATTTCTTCGGGGTACAGCGGTTCGGTGAGAACAGGCCCGTAACGCATGTGGTCGGGGAGGCAATCCTGCGAGGGGATTTAAAAGAGGCGGCGATTACTTATATAGCAAGGCCATTCCCGGAAGAACCGGATGAGATAAAAAAAGCGCGACAGTACGTACTGGATACAGGAGATTTCAAAGAGGGATTGAAGATATATCCTGTCCGTCTCCAGTTCGAGAGGGCAATGATGAACCACCTTGCCGGGCATCCTGATGACTATGCAGGGGCCTTCAGGGTGTTATCCCCGAATTTACAGAAGATGTTCCTGCATGCCTTCCAATCATATATTTTCAATATCATCCTGAGCCGCCGCATCGAGTCAGGAATGTCGATACATGAGGCTTATGATGGGGACATAGTATGTTTCAAGAACGAAATGGGTATGCCCGATACTTCGCGTTTGCAGAAAGTTAATGCTGGTAACCTGGATGGTATCAATAATCTTATTAGCAGGGGAAGAGCGTTTGTCACAGCGCCGCTTGTAGGGTATGATACAGCATTCGGGGAGGGAAAGCCCGGAGAGATTGAAAAGGCCGTAATCGATGAGATGAATTTCGATACCGGGGGTTTTAAAGTCCCGGCTATGCCTGAGTTAGCTTCAAGGGGGCTTCGAAGGGAGATAGTACTTCCTCTCAAGCCTGAGTTCAGTGCCGCAGAAGATGAAATCAATGCCGGGAAAACTAAACTTACAATCGTTTTCTCTTTGCAAAAAGGGAGTTATGCAACAACGGTTTTGAGGGAGTATATGAAGTAACTGAAATTCATAGATAACAATGAAGATTGCTTCTATGCTTTCCCGAATTTCACAACAACCGGCCACATACGGGCATCCCTGTAATGAACTTCGATGAACATATCAAAAGCCTCACTCAGCACTTTTCCTGTCAGTACATCTTCTTTTAGGCCGCAGGCCATGATCCTTCCCTGCCGCAGCGCCAGTACGTGTGTTATCCCGGGAATGATTTCCTCTATGTGATGTGTGATATATATCAGGGTCGGGCCACCCGGCGACTGGCTCATTTCCTGCACAGTATCCAGAAGTTCCTCCCTTGCCCCAATGTCAAGCCCTGAGCAAGGCTCATCAAGCACAAGCAATTTTGGCCGCGGCATCAGTGCCCTTGCAATGATGGTTTTTTGCTGTTCGCCTGTTGAAAGTTTGCTAAATGGTTTATCCTGAATTTCAGATAATCCAAAGAAATCAAGCAATTCACCCGCACGTCTGTAATCCTCAGAAGAAGGTTTTTCATACAGGCCGATACTTGCGAATTTCCCTGAAAGCACAATATCCATTACAGGTTCCCAGTTGTGTATCATCTCCCGTATCTGGCTGCTGCACTCACCTATGGATAGCCTGAGTTCCCGAAGGTCGATTGAGCCGAACTTTTCTCCTAACACTTCTGCTGTCCCTTGCGAGGGCCAGTGATAGCCGCTGATGATGCTTATCAGGCTCGTTTTCCCGGAACCGTTCGGCCCGATTACTGCCCAGTGTTCACCTGAATTGATGGCCAGGGAAATGCTGTCAAGGATAGTTTTCTTGTTCCTGATAAAAGAGATATTTCTCAGGCAGACCACGGGATTTGAGGACATGGTGCTATCATATGTGCGAAGAGCTATAATTTTTTCTTATGGGATAGAACCTACTGCTCAAACCGCAGTGCATCAACAGGGTTCATTTTAGCTGCCGTCCGTGCTGGCACGACGCCTGAGATTATCCCCACGAATACGGAAAACGCAAGTGCAAAGATCAGAAGCTGCGGCGTGACAACTGCGTTCATTGTTCCACCCGGTCCTATTGTCCGCAGGCCCACAACAGATATCAGGAAAGATACAAGTATTCCGAAAATTATCCCGATAACTCCCCCGGCAAATCCGAATAATCCTGACTCCATAAGGAAAAGTTCCATCACTTCGTTATCAGTAGCTCCAAGAGCTTTGAGTAATCCTATCTGCCTTGTTCGTTCCATGACAGACATGAACATTGTATTTGCTATGCCTACCGCACCCACAAGAAGCGAGACCGCTGCAATCGCTGCCAGGAAAAGCGATATGGTCTGGACAACACCTGTTATCTGCTGCTGTATTACTGCGAATTCAGTGACCGTAAAATCCCTTGTTCTTGGATTTACATGCCTGGCAGGCATAAGTTTTGTTACAATATCTGAAGCCACCTGGTTTGCCAGTTCAGGGTTCGCTACCTTTACCATGATCGAAGTAAATGTGTTCCTGGGTACATTTGACGTTATAACATCCCGTGCATAATCTGCCGGCATAAACACTGCGTTATCACCCCCTCCTCCAAAACCACCTCCTGATTGCACGAAGATTCCCACGACCTTGAAAGTCTTGTTTCCGATGGTAACTGGCCTGTTCAGGGTTATCGGCTGTAGAAAAGTTTCATGGGCCAGAGAATAGCCAATGACTACGGCGTTGGAATCACCCGGCTGAAGGTATCTGCCGGTTTCAAGTTGCGTTGTAACCATCGATCTCCAGACTACTGGATCAACGCCACTTATTGATACCGTGGTCTTCTCAGTACCCAGTATCATATCCGATCTTCCCGAAACCATGCCATTTACATAGAGCACTCCTGGTACCTGTTTAATCACATTCAGGTCCTTATCAGTGAGGTTGATACTGGCACTGCCTGCCGACCCCCCGCCAAAGCCGCCACCACCAAATGCCCGTGAAAAACCCGGAGTGACTGTTATCAGGTCTGCGCCGAGACTGCCAAGTCGTGACTGAACGCTTTCTTGCATGCCCTGCCCTATGGAAATTATAGCTACAACTGCGGCCACTCCTATTACGATGCCGATGATAGTGAGCCAGCTTCGCATCCTGCTTTTCTTAACGTGGCTCAGGGACAGCTTGAAGATATCAAAAGCCTTCATATACTTCCTTTTCGTTTCTGGAAATAGGCAATTATTCTCTTTCGCTGCCAGAATATCACAAGTAGAATAGCTATCGGAAGAAGCCAGATTGTATAATTTGTATTTCCTGCTCTCCCCGCCCCTGTACGCGCTTCTGTCGAGGATAAAACTACTACAAGAGACTTTGTAATCTTGTTTCTCATTCCGCTTGTGTCGGTGTATTGTATCTCCACATCAAGGTCATTGCCGCCACCGGGCGTTTTTTCAATCTGGAATATTGCGGATGTATAATCTCCCGGATTCAGATTCCCGAGCACTGAAGAGCTGCTCCCGGTCGATGAGAAATTCTTCTGGCGTGGAATACTGACAGTCACGGCGCTGGCCGGATTTACCCCGACATTTGCAACGTTGAGCGAAAAAGAACCCAGGGTCTCCTGATAGCTTATCTCAAAATCAGTAGTGCCTGCAACAACCACTCCAACATAATCATCTGATGAATAATTATTCAGGCCGGTAATTTTTAAGGGCAGATTATACACACCCGGATGCGCCGCAATATCTACAGCCAGGTCAAATGTGATACTTGCTTCATCGCCTGCATCAAGGTTGCCGAGAAAAAATTGAGTCCCCCCTCCCAGAATCGAAAATACTGAATTTACATTTGTACCAGCGAGGTTTATTTCTGCTACAGCGTTCTGTACTGTGCCTGTGCCTGCATTTTTAAATTTTAGCGTTTCTTTATTAATGCTCATAGGCGCTACGATACCGAGAGTTGAATTGGCCAGAACTAACCTGGGCTTCCCTTTAATGGTTAATATCTGGTCATCAAGCTTGGTCGTTTGTGGAGTTGGGGAAGTAGAACCGCCGGTATCCTGGCCTTTGTAAGTGATATAAACATTGAAATAATAATCTCCTTCTACTGCGTCGGGATTTATATGGATCCTGAACTTTGCTGTTCTCTGTTCGCCCCAGTCGTTTATAGTTCCCAGCGAGTATACGTCGTCAAGGACAGTCACAGCCCTGATTGAAGCATTATCCTTGGGCACAAGCCTGACTGATATATCTTCCATGAACAATCCAAATCCTGTATTCTTAATAGGTACATAGACATAGGTCGTATCTCCTGGATATACCGGCGCGCTTTCGGTAACAAGATAATTAGAGGCCGCGGAGGCAGCCTGTACAATCATTAATGTCGATACGATTATCAAAATTACTATGGATTTATTCATGTTTCACCTACTATTTTTCCATCAAGCATTTTTACAATTCTACCTGCATATCCTGCAATTCTGGGGTCATGCGTTATCATAACTATAGTCAACCCTTCACTGTTCAAACGTTTAAAAACATCCATTACTTCGCCTCCTGATTTTGTGTCCAGGTTCCCTGTTGGCTCGTCTGCCAGGAGAATAGAAGGGCCGGTGGATAACGCCCTGGCTACTGCCACTCTCTGCTGCTGCCCGCCTGATAACTGGGCCGGGAAATGAGCCCCCCGTTCAGCCAACCCAACGGTAGCCAGAAGTTTTTTTGAGGTATTTTCTACTTCTTTTTCAGGGATTTCATGAATCCTCATCGGCAGCTGGATATTCTCAAGAGCTGTCAGGGTAGGATACAGGTTAAAAGTCTGGAATATGAACCCGATCTTTTTACCTCTTACCCGCGCCAGTTCATCACGTTTGAATTCTGATATATCTTTGCCTTCAAGCAAGACCTTTCCCCGCGTGGGCATATCAAGACAGCCTATCATATTTAACATGGTTGATTTTCCGCATCCGCTGGGTCCTGTTATGGCTACGAACTCATTTATCCTGATCTTTAAATCCACCCCTGAAAGCGCAGGTACTTCAACGTCACCCATACGATAAATTTTCCAGACGTCCTGCAATTCCATTATTGTTTCCATTTTTTATCCCGACAATAAAATTAAAACTGATATTCCCAACATTTTAAATTTTGAATCTAATCCCCTTTATATATTCTTTAATCCAAGAACCTATGTGGCATACTTCAGGACATCATCGATATTGTCAACGTATTCGATTTTTATCCCGACATTCGCTTCTACATATTGCCTGGCATCAATTGTTTCAGGCACCTGCTGTATTATAGTCATACCGGCTATATTTCTCCTTGTCTCCTTGTACTGCACAAGTTCATTATTTTCCCTTGATAGAAGAAACAGGGTCTTTCCGCCCTCCTTTGCAGCCTTTGCTTTTTCTATGACCCCTCCAATTGCTCCCACATGACCGTACTGGTCTATTGTGCCTGTCAATGTCACATCATTTTTTACTTCTTTCTTTTCAAGTGCTGATATTACAAGCAGGGTCATCAGTGCGCCAGCACTTGGGCCATCTACCGAGGGGAGCTCTTTCTGCGATTCTATACTGAAAATCACATCGCTGCCTGAAAGTTGCATTCCGGTCTTATTCTGGGCCACATAGACAGCCGTGTTTGCAGTATCCTGGAACACAGTACCCATGAGCGGTTTTGTCTGTACAAGCACCCTGCCTTCTCCCGGCCTTATCTCCACAGACATATTAATCAGGGAACCTTCTTCAACGACCTGCTGCCTCACAAACGGATAATCCTGGATATATTCAATTCTCTGCATAACTGCTGGTGCCTGGAGCGCTGCGAATCCCTGGATGTTTGTTGGAGTATTGTTCAGGTTTCTCTCAAGATATGCTACTCTTTGCCTGTAGATTTCAAGCTGGGAAATGTAGTTTCGTTCAGAGACATTATCCTGGTTCACCTGCATACTCAGGTCTGCATTCGCTTTTTCAAGATAATTTGTCCTGTTCTCAAGTTCCTGAAGATCCTTTTGCGCGGGCTGGGCTAAGAACAGGAAGTAAATGTTACCTAAAATCGAGATTATGAGTAAAACTGCCAGAATTTTACTTTTCATGACAAATTAGTTTTCTTACCGTTTCTAAATAAATGTTTGGATTGGATTGCTGTGTTGAATAGGATTGGTTTCGTTCGTTATCTCTACAATGCAAAATGAAAATAAAACATAAAACTTATATATTATCGTGTGATAGTGAGAACCATTAGATACATGAGCATGTCAATACACATCCGTTATTAGGCATTGTGGGAGAGGTATCGGATAGCGGTTGTGGAGACTCATGAATGAAAACATGAAAAGAAATTGATATTTCATCATTGGATGGGGGTTTAGAAATTTATGCTGAAGAAATTAGCAACGCTGTACGGAAAAAGGAATGTATTGATTTTCGGGAATGTTTTTCTAATATTAATGGTCACCATATTAACGGGTTGCATCTCAAAGTTGGAAGCGACTACAAAGAATGAAACATCAGATACGAATCCTCAGATAAATGTTCCCTCTGCGCCCAGGCAGATTTATATCAGAGCCGGGCAGGCTGAACAATTCACCTACCGTGGTCATAACATCACAATTAATTACACTTCAGCTTATCCTATCCAGACATTGAAAGTCAGTGTCGACGGGACTGATAAAAAAATCCAAAAGGAAACAACAGGCAGCCCGCGCGGGATTTATTGGAAAGACAGGGGCCTTGATTTTACAATTAAGCCGGTCTCATGGGAAGTGAGGGATGGCCAGAGAGTCCCTTTATACGAAAAAACCTGGAATACCACCGAACTTTATTTTGAAGTGTCAGAAGGAGTGAGATAAATGAGTGTGAAAACACGCACTCTGGCCTTTCTGATTTTACTGGTGACGGTCTCAGGAACTGCTCTGGGAGTTCCTGCAAATCCTGCTCCATTTATCCTGACCCAGCCGGATAATACTTCTTTTCAGGCTGTGCAGGTCGGAGATGAAAGGGGAACGCATATTGAAACTCTTGATGGTTATACCATAATAAAAGATAAGATCGATGCATGGAAATACGCCAGAAATGATGAAACCGAAGAACTCGTGCCGACCGATAGTAAAGTTGGAGAAATAAAACCTGGATTTCTGGGGCTCAAGAAGCATTTGAAGAAAGCGACTGCTGCAACTGGATCGAGTTCTATGAAAAGTTCACCTGCAGTGAGCAAAGATTTTGCAGCATCAAATACTTTAAAACCTGCGCCCGCTGTTGGCACAAAGAAACCACTGGTCATACTAATCAATTTTACGGACACACTTCAAAATTCCACTCATAGCCCTGCTTACTTCGATAATTTACTTTTTAACTCCTCTCAAGATGCCAGAAGCCTGAATAGTTATTACAAAGAGGTTTCATATGGAAAAATGAATATAAATGGGACCATCGCCGGGTCAAAATGGTACAGCAGTTCTTATGATATGGCTTACTATGGTAAGGATTTAAATGGCCGCATCGATAATGATGCAAGTTATGGACTCATTTGTGAGGCTGTAAGTCTTGCAAGCGCAGATACCGATTACTCACAATATGACAGTAATGGGGACGGATACATTGATAGCATATTAGTTATTCATGCAGGCAATGGCCAGGAATCTTCAAATAATGGTGATGATATATGGTCAGTGTACTGGCCAGGTGACCTGTGCGGCACTTCGACTTTTAACGGGATGAAAGTAAATAATGGAATCGTAGCAGCCGAGAGTTCTCCTCTTGGCATTTTTGCTCATGAGTTTGGTCATAATCTCGGGCTTCCTGATTTATATGATAGTAGTGGCGGCTCCTATGGGGTAGGATACTGGGATATTATGGGATTTGGAGGATGGTTAGACGGCGGCAATACGCCCGGGCATCTCTCGGCATGGAGCAAATACTTCCTGGGGTGGGTAAATCCTATAAAGGTTAAAACTACTCTCTTAAATAAACAAATAGACCAGAGCGAAAGAAAAGATAATATCTATAAGCTTCTGGATAATCCGGGTGATAGTCCCGGTAACCTGGATTGGGACGCAAAAGGAAACGGAAAGGGAGAATATTTCCTGATTGAGAACCGTAGAAAAACAGGTTATGATGCATACCTGCCAGGAGAAGGCCTCCTGATATGGCATATAAACCAGTCAGCACCGGATAATAACGATAAAAACTATAAGCTTGTGGATTTAGAGGAGGCGGACGGAAAAGATGGCCTGGATAATAAAATAGATAGTGGAGATGCATTTGACCCGTGGAGTAACTCGGCTTCAGGATTTTTTGAATTCTCAACACCCAACTCAAATCTCTATGACAACAGCCCAAGCGGCATCGGGTTAACGGATATCAGCGCTTCGTCTGCCAGCATGACTGCCAATCTGATAGTCGGGTGGCCACCACCCATGATATCAATCGTTTCTCCAAATAACGGTCAGGTAATCTCGACCCGATCCATTGTGATCAAAGGTACTGCTTCAGATAGCGCTGCGGTTAGCAAGGTGGAAGTAAAAATCGGAGCCGGGGCATGGCAAACCGCATCAGGTAATACTTCGTGGACAAGCCCGGTAACATTATCAGCAGGCTGGAATACGATATATGCAAGAGCGAAGGATAGTTCAGGAAATTCCAATGAAACGTTTGTAACTGTTAACTATACCTCTTCACAAATCGGGACACCAAATTCCCCTGATGGTAATGATAATGGTAGTAGTGGAGGTGGCTGGCCAATAGGGAAAAATCTTAAGAATATAAAAATAAGAGAAAAATCTTATATACACAATTATAAAGATAAAATCATATCACGCTTTGCCAACATAACAGGCAACATCAGCGCCGGGGAACTGAAGGAAAGATACCGCAGATAATTCACGTTAGCAAACCTTGTGATATTGTAACAACTGCTGATAGCGCCAGAAGTAAGACAACCGCAGCTTTCCCATTCATATATCATATCTTGTCTTTCTACTTCTTAATTAAAAAAAAGACGGATCATTTACTGTGCCTCCTCAGGAGTGCCCATGAAAATAATCCGATCAGAGAGACTACAAACCCGAATCCCGGAGTCCCCCTGGTTTCTGCCGCCGTTACTGTGGCAACCGGGGTAATTGGGGTAACTGCCGGTGTTTCGGATGGTGCCCCTATAGCTCTCAGTGCTGCACTTGGGTCTGTAGCATAGCTGGATTGGTTCATAAATAACGTTCCGTAAGAAGTAAGCGGTCCGCCGCCTGAGGCCCTGATATGGCAGGTACCGCATGAACCATCGCCATACACTGCGCTGAGATTTGTAAGATACTGGGGTTGTGCAAATGACCCCGGTATTCCTGTAAGGATCACAAATGCTGCCAGAAGCAATATCACTGTTGTTATTTTATTCATATTTTATATCCCTCTTTCTCTGCCATCTTCCATGTCCCACCGGGCGATGTTATCAACACTTTGTATCCGATACCTTACATGTTCTATCGGTTGAAACCATTTCACCTTTATATTTTGATATTTGACAGCCAGATATTTCCCACAGATGCCGGAGTGAAGATTCCCGTCCGCACCACGGGGAAGACTGTAAGTACATCCCCGGCAAGAATCTGATTATCATAATATATTATGCTGAGAGCATATGCCTGGCATGCGAACCTGAGATGTGCTATCATCTTTATTTATGTGTGTACATCATTTAATTCTTTTGCTATTTCTTCAAGGCTGATAACATAGCTTTTAAGTATTTATCTTATAATGTATATTTGTGAAATTCAGATGATTAACAAAACTTTTCTTGCGATAATAGTTCTTTTGTTGAGCACCAGCAGTATCTATGCCCTTGAAGACGGGGTGACTGTTCCCCTCGTGGCTGACAGGAGCACGGCTGATGGCGATATGGGGGTTTTACTTAGCGCTACGGTCATAGTCCAGAACGGTACAGGTCATGTTTTCGTGGATACAAGCCCCTATACTCAGGTTGACCTCCAGGGTTCTGCAAGGCTTGCGGCCATGGTGGCATCAGACGAGCTGGGGGTGGACCAGAAGGCTTATGATTTTTATTATATCATTGATATAAGCTCGCCCATAATCGGAGGGCCCTCAGCAGGCGGGGCTTTAACAGTTGCTACTATCGCCGCAATGAATAACTGGACATTAAAACCCGGAGTGGTGATGACAGGCATGATAAATCCTGACGGGTCAATAGGCCCTGTCGGTGGAATTCCTTTCAAGCTTGAAGCTGCGGCAGCTAAAAATACTACTCTTTTCCTGATACCCCAGGGACAGAGTACGGTCACAGTACAGAAAACTATCACCAGGAAAAAGGGGGCGTTTGAGTTTTTTGATGTAAAGGAAGAGACCATCGATGTAGTAGAACTTGGAAAAAAATTAAATGTCGAAGTGAAAGAAGTTAGCACAATTCAGGATGTTGTTCTTGCTTTTACGGGGAATACGCTTACAGCGCCCGAATTCAAGGGCACGGTTCTTACTTCAAAATATCTGGATTTGCTCGAACCCCTTGCTACAAGCATGAAACAGGAGGCAAACGGTATCTATGAAGGGTCAGCCGCTTCAAATCCGCAGAGTACCCTGGTCGTGCAATCAAGAGATATCCTGGACCGGGCTGAAACCATGTATAAAGATCAGAAATATTATGCAGCTACTTCTTTATATTTCCAGGCAATGTTCAACATGCGCACTTCAAACTGGAATGGCGGGTATGCAGGAGCGGCTGATAAAGAGCAATATCTTATGGAACTTATCAATAAAGTGGAAACACAGATCAATTCCTCGGAGACGGCTCTTGAAAGCTTTAAATCCTATGGCGTTAGCGATGTTTCAGCCATAGGTGCTGCGGAATCCAGGATAATGGCCGCAAGGGCAAAACTCGATGAGGCAAAAAAGAACAATAATTCGGATGAAAAAATCGCATCACTTGCTTTTGCCCATGAGAGGGCGCGTACGGCACAGTGGTGGTTAACGCTTGCAGTCCCGGGTGGTAAAGTTATTCCTGAAGATATCTTAAAGGACAGGGCAGGCTGGTACCTGAGCCAGGCCAAATCAATCAATACTTATATGATTGAACTGGTTTCTGAAAGCGGAGGGCATCCCGGCGGAATCTTAGGTTCATCTGAGGACATTGATAATGCTGAAAGAGAGCTACAGCGCGGGTATTATGCAGGCGCCATATTCGATTCGCTCCAGGCCACAGTGAAATCCAGCACTACTATCGGGTTATTCGGGAAAGTGGATACTGCAAAGAAAAGCGAACAGAGCAGGGATGCAGCAAAAGCCGCAATAAATGATGCCAGGCTTGCAGGTACCGAACCAACGCTTGCGGTCAGCGCATACGAATGGGCAGAAACAATGACCGCAGCCTATGACCAGATATTCCAGTATTCATATGCAAAAATGGTCGCAGAGACTTCAATGGTGCTTAATTCCCACTCTGTAACAACTAACCAGACCCCGGTCAAGCCTGCACTTCCGCCTTACGTACCCGAAACCCTGCCATCTCCCGCTTCCTCTACAACCGGGACAAAACCAGAAGTTCCAGCGTTTGAAGCAGCCGCTGCTGCCCTGGCGATAATCCTTGTGGCAAGCAGACTTAAGAGAAATTAATCCACCTATGGATACAACAGGATATATTAATTCCCTGGATTATTCCCTTTTCCAGAATATAAATCATGGCATCACAAACCCTTTTTTTGATGTGGTTTTTTCAAGCTTAAGGGAACTTACATATGTTTTCTGGTTTCTTCTCATCATTTATTTCTGGGTAAAGAAAGAGAATAAACTGGCATTGCTCCTGGCAGCAGGTATTGTCGCTGGCGCTATGTTCACGTATCCTTTGAAATTCATAATTGACAGGGCAAGGCCGTGTCTTCTTGAATCGTCAAGGGTCCTGACACCATGCGAATCTGACCCGTCATTCCCTTCAGGCCATACGGAGATGAGTTTCCTTGCTGCCACAGTAGTATCAAGATTCCATCCGGAATACGGCAAATATCTATACTCTTTCTCATTTATCGTGGCTTTAAGCAGGGTGTATGTAGGTGTGCATTTCCCAACAGATGCAATTGCCGGTGTGATAGTCGGGCTGGTAATAGGAAAGCTGATGATAATGCTTGCACAGCGGAAAAAGGATATTTTCTGGGAAAGAGATGTTTAATGGGAATTGAAATCCGAAGAGCCACAAAGGAAAATATTCAGGATATAAAAAAGCTCCTTTCATTTTATATTCTCGATACTGAAACCATAGAAAAAAACCTTCCTGAGTTCATAATAGCGGTCTCAGGCGGAAAGATTGTTGGATGCGCATGCCTCGATACAGGTAATATTTTAGAACTGCGGTCTATAGCGGTACTGCCGGGTTACCACAAAAGAGGCATCGGGTCTAAACTTGTGGAGGCAATTCTTGACCGTGCTGCAAGTTTGAAAAGTACGGTTTATGCCAGGACGACATCACCTGGTTTTTTTGAGAAAAAAGGGTTTAAAAGACTGGAAAATGAAGAGAAAAAGGTACTGTGGAAGGATTGTGCCGACTGCGATAAATTTGATATTTGCAGGCAGGCAGTTATGAGGATCGACATGTAGATTAAAGCCAAAAAGTGACCGTTTCAATTCGTTTTGGTAATTATCTTAAATACAATATATAGAACCTTTCAGGAAGAAATTATATAAGGGGGATTTATTTAATCACAAGATAATAAAAAGATTCAAAAATCTAAAACAATGACATCACAATGTCATAAAAAGTTAAATTTTATAACTTCAAGACGTGATTAAATTTAAATATCTATAACCTCATACTGTAATTCATGCAATTTGAAGACCTCGAAAGATTTAATCCCTGGTGGAAAACAGGACAGGTCAGGGCAGGATTGCTGAAGGAATTCAGGAGAAAGATCTACTTTGAAATAACAAAATACCTGGATAAAAGGCAGATCATTCTAATATGGGGCTTAAGAAGAGTTGGAAAAACAACCCTGATGTTACAGATAATTTCAGACCTTTTAACAAAAACACATCCGAAGAACGTTTTATATTTCTCTTTTGACGAGATAGCTTTTGACCTGAAAAATGTCCTTGAGAGCTACCAGAAACTCATCCTGAACAGGACTTTTGATGAAACAAGGGAACCCATTTATATCTTTTTTGATGAAATACAAAAAGTATCTGATTGGGAGAACAAGCTCAAAACATACTATGACCTGTATCCGCACATCAAGTTCTTTACTTCAGGTTCAGCTTCAGTTGCATTACGAAAAAAATCAGGTGAAAGCCTCGCCGGAAGAGTACTGGATTTTCTCCTGAAACCGCTTTCATTTCCGGAATTCCTTGAAATGAATGGGAAGGATGTTGCCAGAATAAAGGAAAATCCGGATATCTGGAAGCGCGAAATTCTCCCGCTTTTCTACAGGTATATAAAATATGGCATGTTCCCTGAGCTTGTAAATGAAGAAGATGAGGAATTCGCAAGAAAGTATATTTTAAACAATATTATAGAGAGAATAATCTATAAAGACCTGCCTGAAGAGTTTGAAATCAAAGATGTGGAACTCCTTAAGAATTTGATATATCTACTGGGAAAAAATCCCGGAATGATCGTAAATTTCAGGGAAATTTCCAGGAATCTCGGAAAAGACCAGAGAACTATTGCAAATTACTTCGAATATCTGGAATTCGGTTTATTGATAAGATTTGTTTTCAACTATCGAGGAAGCCCGATGGCAAGTCTTCGGAAAATGAAAAAGGTATATTTATCTGCTCCGAATATCGCATTCGCTTTCAATCAGGACATAGATAGGATATTTCCATTTTTACTGGAAAATATTATTGCAGCACATATTGACGCAAAATTCTTTTATCGAAACGGTTTTGAAATTGATTTCGTAATTCCGGATAATGATGAACTGATAGCAATAGAGGTCAAGAAAACTGAAAAAGATATAAAGCAAATAAGAAAATTCAGGGAAGAATTTAAAGGCAGGATAAAAAAAGCCATGATTATCGACCTGGAAAAAGAAGGAGTTGTTGAAGGTATTGAAATAATCCCTGCGTGGAAGTTCCTATTAAATTAGCGAGAATTTCCTATTTTTTGATGGCCATATCCGAATCTCTACTGTATTGTGTGTTCCTTCATTGCACCAACATGCAATGTAACGGTCGCACCAAAAGAAAGACTTATTAAGTATGGAGAGCGACTGTTATAAAAGGTTGTGAGCAATTGTTCAGGAGATTTCTTGATTCATACATCGATGTCTGCAATAATATCGTGACCGAATCTGCCAATTCCGTGTTGATGTTTGAGGCCGGGGAGCAGGCCGCCATGGACCTTAAAACCTCAAAAATCGAGGACATATCTGCGGAATTTGAAAAAGACGGTATCAAGGTATCAGTGGAAATGGCAGAGAAAAAAGTGATATTCAGGGTCAAAGGATTGCCATTGAGCGGGAAAAAATGCAAATACTGTGATATCCTGAGGGGATTTTATGGTGGGATCGCCCGCAAACATCTTGATACAAGATATTATTGTAAAAAAGGTGCGGAGTGTGCCATTGAAGGTTCTGATGAATGCATTTTCATAGCTGAGATGATATAATAGATATGTCAAAAGATATTGTGGTTACCCTCACTGATCTTGAATATGAGATTTTTAAAAAGATGAAGGTAGTGGAGGGAGAAAATGGTGATAAACTGAGAAACCTTTTCAGGCTTTATGTATCTACCATACCTGAACTTAAGTCGTCGGAATATGCACTGAAAAGAGTTGAAAACAAAGATTACATTGAAGAGATACTCCGCGATGTCTGGGCCCAATATGAGGTCACGGATAGCCCTACTGAACACTGGGATGACAACAAGGTCAATAAATTGATGAGCGATCTTGTGGAGATCAATGTTTTAATAAAGACCGGGGAAAAGCAATTCATGCCGACCAACAAGTTCAGGAGCATCTTTAAAATGCTGCTCCATGATATTGCAACCGAATCAAAGGATAGGGATGAATATTCGGCTGCCTGCGTGGCATCAATCCAGTTGCTGATGGAATTCGGAGGCGGGGCCCTTGATAAAGAAACAATAAGGGACGGGACGATTCTTGTCAATGAAGGGTGGTTGTTCGTATATGCGACTGCAATGAAGAAAGCAAGAGAATTCATGAAAACAAAAAAGCTTTTCAAGGAAATACCGGCTGTTATTCCCGAATCGACATAGGAACGCCGAGTGAATGGCACATAAGAGGATCGGGGGCTAATATTCCTTTATACTGCTTTGCCCTGAAGCGGCATCCTCCCCTGCATTCCCGGATATGCAAACAATCATGGCATTCAAGCTTATCCAGCGTCCACAGGTAATTTTTGCATAGTTTCGCCCATGCTGATTTCAGGTCATTGACATCCCCCACGGGTTCGTCTCCAAAAAAACCGCATTTGCTGACAGCGCCGTCAGGTGAGACCGAACACAGGTGTGAGCCGCAGGTATTGTCACCTGAACTTTCATGGGCTCCAGCCCCAAAGCCGTATTTTAAGAACTTTGCGGCATCCCCGGCATCAGGGATGTAATCCGGGTTGGCTTTCAGGTTCCCTGTAACGCATGGCACATCAACGCTCCATGAAAGGATATCATAGCGGGAAAACAATTCCTGCATCTTTTCGAATTCCTGCATATTGTACCTGTGAACCATCGTTGCAACGGAAACCGGTATGTTAAAATGCCGCAGCGCACAAATCGCGCGTCTGGCTTTATCAAAGGAACCCTGTCCCCGCAAAAGGTCATGCCCGCTGACACCGTCGATACTGACCTGCACCTCATTAACATATCCTGAGAGTTTACTTGCTTCTTTTTTGCCTATAAGTGTACCGTTTGAAAGAAGAATTACCCGGAGTTCAAAGGATGGCAAAATTTCCATAAGTTCCCAGAATTTTGGGTGCAGGAGCGGCTCTCCCCCTGATATCATGAGCTTGAGGCCCCCCATTTCTTCAAATTGTGAGACGGCTTTTTCAAATAGAGCAGTTTTAATCTCGCTGGTTCCCTGTCCTCCAAGATAGCAGTGTTTGCATGCAAGATTGCACCTGTCCGTGATATTCAGCAGAAGATAACGCAGAGACGGGACAGGCGATTGTTTTGCTCCTGTCTTTCGTGGAGAAGGAGTTTTATACATCCTGATTATTCTTTCTTCTATCATATAGTCGATAGATTCCTGGCTGCCCTCGTCAACATCGAGAATCAGGTCTGAGTATGGATGCCTGCCGTCGCATTTTTTCAGGAACTCAAATGCTTCATCATCCAGTTCATACAACTGGTCATCTGATATGTTATAGGCAAAAGGGGACTCAAGCTTTCGCAGCACATAACCCGGTGCAAGCGCTGGAAATAGTTTATCAGAAGGCATCTTTTATCTCATCGGGTGTGATTATACCTTTCTGGAGCATGCTTTTTAAGATTTTGAACGCGGCGCACTCAAGCTCGATGTCATCTTCCTTGAAGAATTCGCAATGGGTACAGATAAGTGTAACATAGGGATTTTTTGTTTTTGTCAAAGGATCACGCAGGTAAATAAGATAGATATGGGTTTATAAACTTTATCCATATATCAGTACTTCCGAATAGCCCTACTTCCGAGTGAATGAAATACCAACGCATCTATCTTGAAGTGAATCATCCTCAGATAATGCTTTTAAGTGGTTGATATTGAGGTCATGATCATGAATATTCAAGCAACTGATATAATGTCCATGACCTCAGAGTTATTGAGTAAGACAAACATAATAAAATTACCTGAAGGTACAACGTATAGTTTTCAAGACACACTGAATGTGATTCTGCACGCAGCCACATCAGTTACCAACTCGTTAGAATCTGCAAGCACAGATCTCCGACTGAAGAATCCATATAATAATGTACCATCTGGCGATTCCATTCACGACTATATAAATTCAAACAGTATAGACTACATCATGTTCGCATTCAGAAACATAAATACAGAAATAATTAAACTGGCAAATCTTAGAGGAACTGTCCACGATATCGCAATCGATTTCCATGATATACCTTACTATGGTGAGAAGAACACAGATGGAGTAAGAGGTATCAAACCCAAGAATGGGACATGCTGGGGATATTCATTTTGTTCACTGGATATAATTGGAGAAACAAAATTAACCCTCGATGCAATTGATATTAATGGATTAACTAAAACTATTCAGTGCTCATTGAATCATTACTCCAAAGAATAAAATCAATGGGCATACTTGTGAAAACCTTGTTTATGGACAGGGAATTTTTTAGCCTTTCTACAATTTCAACTCTGCAGAAGCTAAACACTCAATATATCATTGCAGCGACTGCAAATAAGAAAATCAATGAATGTTTATTATATAATATATTAAATCTGCTAAAATCAGGTCTTAAGACCACGGTATATGAACTGAAATCAGCAATCAATGGTGTGGAGTATTAATGTATATTAGAAAAGGGCTTAAATCGCTATGTTCGGTTCCAATAGCAGAATTCTTGAGCAAGCTACGAGAATATAATGAGAGCAGAATTCAAACACTTCGAACTCGGTTAGCACAAGTATGATTCAGAATGCTATTCGGAACTACGACCGATCGGAAGTACTGATCATAGCAAACGATTTTTTACACGTGTCGCAAACAAACGCAGACTTGACAGAACCGTTATTGAAAAGATATATATACGATAGTTGAGAGAGAACAATCGGTGGTAATCATGTCAAAATTTTGCGCAAATTGCGGTAGTGAAATTGACGAAAAGGCAGAAATATGCCCAAAATGTGGAGTGCGAGTTAAACAAATTCCTGTTTACAGAGATATCAAAAGCTCGGGGATTGCTGTAATATTATCCTTTTTCATTCCAGGTCTTGGGCAGATATATAATGGGCAAATTGGAAAAGGTGTATTGTTCATAATAGTAGGGTTCCTGTTTGCCCTATCAATGATTATATTGATAGGATTCATATTGTTTCCGATATTCTGGATATATAATATGTATGACGCATATAAAACAGCAGAAAGAATAAATCTGGAGATGGCCTCAAAATAACTTCCCCGGCGAATATGGCTATCCTTTATAACGATTTTTTTTGAGTGGAAGTATCAAAATGCATATGCGGCTGCCGGGATTCGAACCCGGGTTAGAGGCTTGGGAAGCCCCTGTCATAGCCGCTGGACCACAGCCGCATATTAGGCTGTAGATATTTATTCAAGCAATATATGGTTTATGGTCTCTCCCTAAAAATGAAGATAAACTTACTTATCGGTTAAGAAAAACCACAACAATTGAGCAGCAAAAACATAAATACCTGAATATGTAAATATTCCAATCAGGAGAGAAATGAATATCCAGATAAATAGAGAGACTTTAGAGAAAACTACTAAATGCAATAAAAATTTTTCCTGCCTGTCCGGGAGAATGGATGAACTCTGCACAGTTGAACTTAATGTTGAGGATAAAATCCATTTCGTGAACTGTATGACAAATAAACCCTGTAGTTATAAGATGCCATTCGGCTATTCTTTCATTTGCCAGTGCCCGGTGAGAAAAGAACTTTTTAATCTCTATAGTATCTGATAGTCCACATTAAACCAGATCAAAAATATAATTTCCCCCATTTTTGAATATCAAATCCCGCTTATCCCGTAAGACTCCATAATAACTTCGCCGTTCAGGTGGCCTGTATGATATGTCTTGCCTGTTTCAAGATCATTCACTGTTATTTCGGCGGGCGCAAATACATTGGCATCTATTTTGAAAAAGTCATATCCTGAATCCTTAAAAGTCCGGTAGAACGGTTTGCCGTAATCCCTGGATGTGGTGGAAGGAACCTGCTTGAATAATGCCTCATCAAATCCCCTGACAGTCAGGAACACCGAACCATAGTATATAACGCTATCGTTAGTGCTTCCCATTGCTTTCAGATCATCCTTGACCACAGGTGCTATAGGGGCGCATCCTGAACCGCTGACTATCTGGGTCGTATCATATCCGAGTTCGTTCAGTTTGAATATCGCGGTCTCTACAACGCGCCCTGAGACCTGCACAGAACCCACAATGCTTGCAGTTGGCGCAACAAGGGCTATCACATTGGTAGGTTCCACATGGCTTGCCACAGCTATGCTCTCCATTACCTTCTCATCCGGGAGCTGGTTTGATTCAAGCGCTATGACGGCATAATCGTAATCATCTTCGTATTTTATACGCTCGTATGTTTTCTTGGGCTTAAGGGCAAGCGCTCTTGCAGGACCTGAGCCCATGGCAAAATACTTATCAACACTTACCCGCCACCCCGCTTTCTGTGCGCCGAGGCAGGATATCGCAGGGTGATCCGTGAAAATATCGATGAATGCAAGAGGTATGTCGTTTACTTTATGAACTGTTATCGAACTTGCGCCAAACCCACCCATGCAGATATCTGTGAACATCAGTCCTGCTTCGTACCCCCCTTCAACGTTTATCCCGCAATCTACGACTTTTGAACCATTATCAAGTTCCATGGTTTTTACTTTCAGTTCCTCGGACCAATCCATCATTTCTTCTGCGATTTCCATCGCTTTTTCATTAACGCTTAACAAACTAATTCACCACACGAAACATAGTAGGCAAAGCAAGTTTATAAGGTTTTTGGAAATGGCTGGTTATTGCATCGTTAACCTTTAATCCGATGCATTCATTAATAGACCAATATAAAATTAGTGCTGTCGAAGGAGCACGCCATTAGTCCCTATATTCAAATACGGGGTCCGGAGTAAAAGTTATGAAATATCCTCCAACTAACCTGATTAATGCGGTCGGTCTTGCGGATGCATGGTCGCAGGCAGTAAATTTTGTGATGAAACACGGCATGGAGATAAAGACCGAGTACGGCCCGATGTCAAAAGATATCTGTTCTGTTATTGAGATCCTCAAGCCTTATACGGAACCCATGTTACATCCCCAGTTCCCTACCAGGGAAATGCATGTAAAAGAGTACTTGAAGCAGTGGGAAAGGGATTATGACTGGAAAAAACAGGGCTTTGAGTATAATTACATGGACCGACTAATTAATTATCCCTCCCGCAACCAGGATGTTGATCAGCTAAAAGCTATCAGGGAGTTGCTCCCTCAAGGAGTGTCGCGCCGCCGCCAGGCGATAACATGGATACCCGAGCGCGACCTTTTCGTGAAAGAAGACCAGCCCTGCCTCCAGAGGCTCTGGGTCAGGCCGCTGGGGGAAGGGAATGCCGAGATGCACTGCATGTGGCGCTCGCGCGACCTTTTTGCAGCATGGAACAGCAATATGGTCGGCCTGCTTACGATGATAAGAAGAGAAGTGCTTGAACCCAATAACCTGACTCTTATCAAGGTCGTGGATTTCTGCAATTCGATGCATATCTATGAGGCGGACTGGGAGGCAGCATCCAAAGTGAAGCTGCTTCCAAAGAATCCGCAGATGATGAGATAACACATGCCAGGTATTTCAGATTATTTCCCTTCTGACACCTCCCGTTCTTCCCTGCTTGCCTCCCAGCGCCTCGTTTCAGAAAGAGCAGTTATCAAAGATGCTTTCAATGAGCTGCGATACATCGCAGGCGTGGACCAGGCATTCCCTGGTGACGAAATAATCTCAGGTATTGTGGTTCTTGATTATAGTTCGTTCAAAGTCGTCGAGTGCGTCCATTCGATCCGGCCCGTGAGCTTTCCCTATATCCCCACATTCCTCAGCTTCCGCGAAGGCCCTGCGATTGTGGAAGCTTTTAAAGAACTAAAGACACTTCCGGATATGCTTTTGGTCGATGGCGCAGGGATAAACCATCCCCGCGGAGCCGGTATCGCCACTCATATCGGTGTGGAGCTGGATATACCCACGATCGGGATTACAAAAAAGATCCTGTGTGGCAGAGGTGATGAGCCCGGAGAGCCGGGTGAAGCAAATCCCCTTGTATATGAAGGCCGAAAAGTCGGATGGCTGCTCAAGTCCTCAAAACGAAGCAGGGCGATAATAGTTGCACCCGGCCACAGGGTCTCACTTGACAGTTCACTTTCCATTGTAAGATCATGCCTTCGCAATTACAAGCTTCCTGAACCTGTGAGGCTTGCGCACGAGTACGTTACAGGGTTGAGGAAAAAATTAGCAGGAAGACTCCAAAGACCCCTGATAAACCTAATTTAACCAGTTTATCTCAGGCTCGATTTTCTCAGGCATTTGTGTTTCGCCTTTAGGATACCCGAAAATCAACGGCGCGACAGCTTTATAACCTTGCGGCGCTCCGAGTTCTTTTAACAATTTCTCATCCATAAGCGCGGGAAGAACGCCGCCTACCCAGCAGCTCCCGATACCCCTTGAGTGGGCCGCAAGCATCATATTCTGGGCAGCCATTGAACAATCAAAATCGACGGTTGGCGCATTTTTATTTCCAAGAACTATCACAAGCACAGGGGCATTATAGAACATGTCCGTGCCTTTTGTTTTAAGAAAAACAAGGAAATCCTTTACCTTTTGGGAGGCATTCTTCATCGGTTCAAGCATCGGGATCATGGATTTCTTGCCGCCCTCTGAGATTTTTTTCAATGCCTCTTTGTTTTTTATGACAAGAAAGCTCCATGGCTGCATATTAAAACCCGAAGGGGCATACCTTGCACAATCAATAATAAATTCCATCTCTTCCTGTGGAATCTGTTCGTCCTTGTACTCACGTACGCTGCGCCTGTTTTTAATTACTTCAATAATATCGCTCAAAATAACTCACCCAATGTAATTGCTCATGGCCCCAATATATATTTTTCTCCCCGGAAGGCTTCTTTATTTCACTTCCCTTGTTTATGAAGACTTTCCAGATCCTGTACATGGCAGATATCACAAGTATGCCCTTTTGTGATATGTATGGTGATCAGGTTCCCAAAGCTTGGTGATAAAGGATCAGGATAGCCGTGGCAGGTATCGCATATCATTTCATGGCCTTGCAGTTTTTCAGGTATTTCTACTACAGTGCTGCTGCCGTGGCAGGTTTTACATGTCAGGTCTGGCTTTGAACTTTTCTTATGCAGGTCGTGCAGTTCGGTTCCGTGGCATGATGCACAATAATTCCCTCCGTTTATGTGTTTTATAAGTTTCTCAGGCTGTTTATGGCACAGGGTACATTCTATTGTTTGTTCAGGTATAGCCTCAAACTCAGGAATCTGGATATCCTCCTGAACACTATTATTTTTCGGAATAAAAGCATCCGTCGTTCCTGCCAGATATGCCAGGCTCATAACGAGTAATACTCCTGACAGCGCCATTGTTACTATATAATTTTTATCATTCATTTGCTTATATTCGACATATTATATTTGTAACTATATTAACTTTAATGTTACAGAATATTACATCACTTTCACCATGCAGGCAATTGAGTATATATAACATGAAAAACCACGAAAGCCTATGAGCCTTCAAAAAAAAGCCCAGCTTTGTGCAGAATATATCAAAGAGCATGCGGCTGCACTCGTTGTTTCGCATATTGATGCAGATGGCCTGACATCGGCTGCAATCATTGGAAAAGCCCTTGAACGGACAGGTATCGAGTACAAGACCTGTTTTGTCAAACAGCTGGACTCGGCAGCGCTCAAAGATATTGCAGACCGCAACCCCGAACTTGTCATATTTACTGATCTTGGCAGCGGTATGCTTGATGCGATAGGTTCACTAAAAATCAATGCTGTAATTTCTGACCACCACCAGCCCCAGGGAAGTTATGAATACCATCTTAATCCGCATCTTTTCGGGATCAACGGAGCTACGGAGATAAGCGGCTCTGGTGTCACTTATTCTCTGGCACAGGCTTTGGGAGACAACGGGGACCTTGCAGCACTTGCTGTAGTGGGGGCTGTCGGGGATTTGCAGCATGTAAAGTATGGACAACTGATCGGGACTAACAGGTCAATACTGGAAGAAGGGGCAAAAAATAACGTCCTGCATTATGAGAAAGACCTGCTGTTATTTGGAAAGCAGACGCGCCCGATATTCAAGCTCCTTCAGTATTCCTCAGATCCATACCTTCCCGGAATTACGGGGAGTGAAGATGCAAGTATCGAATTCCTGAAGAAAATCGGGATACGCCAGCACGGGGAGAAATGGAGAAGGTGGATTGATCTTGAAACCCGGGAAAAACAGGGGATTGTTTCAGCTCTTATGCAGCGCTGCCTTTCATCCGGCCTTCAGGCAAGCAATGTCCAGAGGCTTGTGGGTGAAGTTTATACCTTATTGTGCGAGCGTGAAGGTACGGAAGTAAGAGATGCCTCAGAGTACTCAACGCTGCTTAATGCAACAGCGCGTTATGACCATGCTGATATAGGGCTTGCGGTATGCATGGGGGACCGCGGTAAAATCTATGACGAGGCATCCAGGCTGCTTGAGGAACATAGGCGGAATCTTGTTGAAGGCCTTAACTTGATAAAGGAAAAAGGGATAATCCAGATGGAAAACATCCAGTATTTTGACTCAGGAAGCAAAATAAAGGAAACCATCGTAGGTATAGTGGCAGGCATGAGCGCTTCTTTTGTCAGCAACAAAGACCTCCCCATAATCGCCTTTGCTGACTCCGAGGGCGGCCTTAAGGTATCCTCACGCGGGAATTATAACCTTATAAGAAAAGGATTGAACCTGGGACTGGCAATAAGCGAGGCTGCAAAAGAAGTTGGCGGCACAGGCGGCGGCCATGATATCGCCGCAGGGGCTTTCATACCGAAGGAATCAAAAAATGAATTCCTGATAACTCTGGACCGCAAGATCGGCTTCCAGGTGAGAAAGATCGGGATGCAGTTAGAACCATAAACCTCAGATTATCTATGAGCTTTTGTATGAAATCCTGTAAATCTTCCCCGAGTTATCATCACTTACGAAAATCGATCCGTCATCTGCAACGATGATGTCTACCGGTCTGCCGGTCACATTGCCTCCCGAAAGCCACCCGGTAGCGAAATCATTTACTGTAAAATCATTCATATTTATCCTGACAATCTTATAACCAGTCGGCTCCCCGCGGTTCCACGAGCCGTGGAAAGCGACGAACAGGTTGCCCCTGTACTCTGCGGGGAAGCTGCCCCCGTAATAAAAAGCAAGTCCCAGCGGTGCAGAGTGGGCTTGCAGGTCTATGATACTTGGCATTTCAAAAGGTTCCATGCAGGGATTTCTTACATAAACGTTCTTGTCAAAATCAGTATCGTGGATGTTCTTACCATAGCATATCGGCCAGCCGTAGTTATTTCCCTCTTCAATAATGTTGATTTCATCGGGCGGAAGTTCGTCACCAAGATAATCGCGCCCGTTATCAGTGGCGTACATCTTACCTGTTACCGGGTGAAAGACAAAACCAACTGCATTTCTCAAACCTTTTGCATAGATGCTGCAACCTGTTCCCTCAAGGCTACATTTCAAAATCGATGCCCTTCTTTCATCCTGTTCGTTGCAGACATTGCATGAAGAGCCAATGCTAAGGTACAGGCTGTTATTATGGATTTTTACTGTTCTTGTAAAGTGACCGCCGGCAGGCAGGTTATCTATAAGGACTTCTAAAGAACCCATATCAGCGGTAAGGCTATTATCTTTTGCTTTTACCCGTATTACCCTGTTCTCTTCAGCAATATAAAACCAGCCGTTGTAGTAATCTATCCCATGCGGGTTGTTGAGTTTATCGATAAATGTTACAGCCTCATCTGCTCTTTTATCGCCATTCATATCAGGGAGAGCGATAACTCGTCCCTGGTTAGGTACAGTGACAAATAGAACATTATCTTTAAGAAGCATCATTCTCGGCCCTGGGTTCGATACAGGGCTCCCGCCGAGGTCTTCTGAGAAAACATCTATCCTGAATCCATCCGGCAGGTTGATCTCACCGGACGAATCTGGTTTCAAGGCGGGTTTGGATCCGTATAATGCAGACATAGCGGCTGCTAACGCTATTACAAATACTATTACTGCCACCCATATGATTTTATTTTTCGTAATCATACTCCTCAGTTCAATTACGGCGGCAGGTAATATACCACCGCTGCTGCTACTGCGCCAATAAATACCGAGTATCCTATATTGCATGCCCCGGGAATGTATTGGTCTTGCATTTCAAAATCCGGATATTAATGCATCATGTTCCTATTTCACGTCCACCATTACAGAATCTCCCTCTATTTTAACTGGAAATGTTTCCAGATCATAAGTCTTGATATCAGACATAAGCGTGTCCAGATACTGGAAATAATTATCCAAGCTTTCCGGGAACGGCTCGTTTCCGAAATCGCGGGGAACAGGCTTGCTTAAAGCCTCACCAGTTGTTATATCGAACTGTGAATGGTGCATCGGGCAGGTTAAAATATAGCCATCAAGGGTCCCCATCTCAAGAGGTGCATTCATATGGCCACATCTTCTCCCGATAGCATATATCCTGCCATCATAATTGCATAGAACGATTTCTTTTCCGGCCACTACAACGGCTTTCATTCCCCCTGAAGCTACTTCATCTATTTTTGCCACTTCAACGAACATCCTGACCTCTTTTGATCTCATTAAATGGTATCTGCTTCAGTGCATCCGGATCTGTCACGTCTTTATGAACATAGAGTCCACACCAGCATCTCCTGATAGCATCGAAATGTTCCCTGTGAAAAGGTATGCAGGGGCAGACTATTTTCATGTTTTCTTCTCTTTTTTTTGTGAGCCCCTGACAGGGACAGTAAGGGATGCCGTGTTTCTGTTCCAGCAGGACCTCCTGTTCAAGCAGGAAATCAACCATCTCCTCATCAGGGCTGAATTTATAGCCCAGCGGATCTATTATTTTTTGAAAGAAGTATCTGAGTGCTTTTTTCCGTGATCCGGGATTCATTTTTGTTTACCTTTTTCCCCCAGCAATTCAGAATATTTATCGGGATTATACCCTACAATTACGTTGTCATCAATCTTTACAAATGGAAAAGCCTTGGTGGTGCTAAGTTTTTCCATCTCTTTCATTATTTTATCCTGTTCTTCCTCATTCTGAAGGTCATAATCCACAAATTCAAAAGGAATGTTTTTTTCCTTGAAAAATTGTTTTGTTTTCCTGCACCACGGACACGTACTGAGAGTGTACATGAATACTTTCATTACTTTTTTCCCTCCTCGATTTTTATGAAGATTCTTCCATCCGATAATTTCCATTCATAAACCGGTATTCTGATCTCTCTGGCATCTTGGAACTCACCTGTCCTGATATCAAATTTCCAGTCATGACACGGGCATTTAATTGTATAATCTTTTAAAGTGCCCCCTGCCAGCGTACATGCCATATGCGCACATTTATTCGATATGGCGTATATCTCCCCGGCTTTTTTGATAAGAAGGACTGGCAGCCCTTTCGGGAACACCATGTTAATGTTCTCCTGTAATTTATTTTCATCAATTGCATAAACCCATGAGGATCCAATCATAATTTTACTCCCGATACACACTTCCCTCAACAATAGATATGCAACAAGGCGATATAAATACTTTGACATCATCTGATATTTTCAGTAAGAAGAGGAAAGATGAATAACCCGGTAGAAAGTGAAGAGTTTGACTTTGAGAAAGCAGGTGAAAGTGCAAGAAAAATTGTGCTGCTTGGGTCGGTGCTTAAAACAGGATTATTTGAAGCCATATCAGAAGAAAAAGATATACCAGCCCTGAAATTGCTGCTCAAAGCCGATGAGCGTGCGTTATATACCGTGCTTGAAGCCCTCTGTTCTTTGGGGTATGTGGATAAGAAAGCTGATAAATATGTTATCTCTGAGAATGCACGGCCCCTGTTTATCGAACATGGCGAAGACTATATCGGCGGCTATCTTCCTCATCTCCTGAATATCCTGGAATCATGGCTTGGGCTTCCTGAAATAATCAAGGGCGAAAAACCTGAAAGGAAAACACCACGGGATGTATCTGCTTTTATGCATGCCATGGCATCCAAGCCTGATACGTTCGTTGATGAGGTGGTAAGCAACTGCCTTAAAAGAAAAAAGGATGCAAAGAATGTGCTTGACCTGGGAGGCGGGCCGGGAAAATATGCCCGCGCTTTCATTAACAGAGGACTTAAGGCAATTTTATATGACATGCCTGAAACAGTAGATTATGTGAGCGTGGAGTTTGGCCTTGGGAAAATGAAGAACCTGGACCTGAAAAAAGGCGATTTCACAGAAGAGGGATTCGAGAAGGATTTCAAAGGGGAATTATTTGATATCGTCTTTATGGGCAACATATGCCACATATATTCTGCTGATGAGAACAGGCTGTTAATAAAGCGTGTCAGTCAGCTTTTAAATAAAGGGGGAATGGTCGCTATCGAAGACCTGGTGCGCGGGAGGAGCCCCGGGGCTGAGATGTTCGGGGTGAACATGCTGGCAAACACAGAAGGGGGGAATACCTGGACAGAGGCCGAATACAGGGATTGGCTTAAAGAAGCAGGTTTTGGGAACATCCAGGTGATAGACCTTTTAGAAAGGGAGAGCCAGCTTATTACTGCATTCATGAGGTAACGTGAAGAGAATAGCGCTCAAACTTGCTTATATGGGCACAGAGTATCACGGATTCCAGATACAGCCAGGCGTACCTACGATCGAAGGTAAAATCCTGAAAGCACTTCGGGAACTCGGCGCCATTAAGAACACTGGAAAGGCAAGGTATAGCGCTGCCGGAAGGACTGACAGGGGAGTGCATGCGCTCGGCCAGGTGATAGTTTTTGATACTGAAAATCCCGCTTCTTCGATGCCGCGTGCCCTAAACAGCAAACTTGAACATATATGGGCATATGCATGGGCAGATGTGGATAGCGATTTTAGCGCAAGGAGATCCGCCACTGAGAGGGAGTACAGGTATATGCTGTGGGGTAAAGAACTTGATGTTTCCAGAGTTGAGGAGGCTTCGGCGATTCTTCTTGGCACTCACGATTTCAGGAATTTTATACAGGCTGAAAAAGACAGGTCAACGTTCTGTGATATAAAAAGAGTCTCTATCCAGGGAAAGGGCGACTGGATCTATATTGATATTGCAGCGAACAGGTTCCTCTGGCACATGGTCAGGAAAATAGCAACTGCCCTGAAACTTATCGGTAAAGGGGAAAAGGATAAGAGATGGCTTGAAAAAATGCTTGATCTCTCTTTAGATGAAAAGCTTGAGCCATTGGATGCGCAGGGTTTGATATTGAAAGATGTGAAATACGAAGGCATAAAATGGAATATCGACGCTTATGCCAGGGACAGGGCGCTTGAGGAATTGCACGAGCTATTTATGAAACATGAAATAGCTGCAAAAATGCTGCAAGAGATTGAAAATAGTATTTCATGGGCCCGCTGAGACTCGAACTCAGGACCTCCGCTGTGTGAGAGCGACGTCATAGCCGACTAGACCACGAGCCCTTCGGCCTTCTCATTGTACCTATTCATCTTAAGAGTTTGCATTTTGCATTTTGCATTTGTCAGGTATCCATATCGCATTTTAAATAATGGTATACGGCCTTTGAGATCGCTTCTTTAATAGAGGTCTCACGAGTTTTCTTCTTCAGAGCGATTACATCTTCCTCAGGGAGTACTGATTGGACATGTACAAATCTCATACTTTCCTCTACTTTTTATCAGGTTGCCACAGTATTAAGTATGATTGGCACGCCTCTCACAACTCAATTTATATACATGATTTTAAGAAGAACCCTATTTTTTGCATGGCAGCACCGTTAAATTTAAGAATCAGGATTTAGAAGTTAGGTGCGGTGTATGGTGGCAATGGTCTGTTTTTATTGAAATCCTATCCTATCCTTGCCACATTACACTAATCAGGGGATTGATTAACCAACAATAGTAACATTTTGATTATTTAAATGATTTTAGCGGTATTATACTCAAATTTCCCCAAAATCTGTGTTTTGGAAAGGGATAAACTATATATATCATTATGATAATAATTACTACTGATGAGCGGGTCGGTACGACTTTTTTAACTAACCCCCACTCCCACTCCCCCACCCGCTCGTCAAAAATTAATAAAGCGAAGCTTTAATCCTGAAATAATTTTAATATGAAATTATGTTGCTTGATGGTTCTTACGGTGAAGGCGGGGGACAGATACTAAGGACAGCAGCCGCGCTTTCTGCTGTAACCGGAGAGCCGGTTGAGATAATTAACATCAGAAAAGGAAGGCCAAAACCCGGTCTTGCAATCCAGCATGTAAAGGCTGTTGAGATAATGGGGAAGATATGCGACGCCGAAGTTGAGGGTTGCTTCCCTGGCTCCACCAGCCTGAGTTTTAAACCTGGAAAAATCAAGGGCGGGATATACAGGATCGATATCGGCACTGCCGGAAGCATACCCCTTCTTCTTCAATGTCTTATGCCTGCTGCCATGTATGCATCTTCACCCCTTGAACTTGTAGTCTCCGGCGGAACGGATGTTGCATGGTCGCCTTCAATAGATTACCTCAGGTTCGTTACACTCAGGGTCCTTTCTCGTCTTGGATATAAATGCGATATCAGGCTCATCCGGAGGGGGTATTATCCAAGGGGGGGAGGATGTGTCAGGGCTGTAATCTCTCCCTCTTCACTTGAGAAAGTGGATTTTAATGAGAACACATGCAATCTTATGAAGGGTATTTCCCACTCATCAGGCCTGCCCCCGCATGTGGCACAGAGACAGGCGGCATCGGCTGAAAAAATACTGCTCCAGGAAGGATATAAGACTGAAATTACACTTGAAATAAACGAATATACATCCATTGGCAGCGGGATTACATTATGGTGCTTCGCGGCTGGCGGGATAGGGCTTGGGATGCCTGGCCTGAGAGCAGAAAAAGTCGGCCAGGACGCAGCGCATTCAATACTACCGGAGTTAAAATCAGGCTCAGGGGTTGATATTTTCCTGGCTGACCAGTTGATCCCGTATATGGCACTGGCAGGAGGTGGTTCCTTTACAACGAGAATGATCACACCTCATACAAAGACCAATATATGGGTAACAGAGAAATTCCTCGATGTTAAATTCAACATAGAAGAGATGGAGAATGGATTATTTAAGGCGCATCTCTGACTACTGCATAAAATCTTATATAAGATCTTATGTTTTTCCCCAAAAAATCTATTTCATTCCAGTTCGAATTTGATAAGGCACTCGCCTACGACACCAGGTTTATCCACCCCTTTTGTGATCACATTCCTTTTGATTTTCTTTACTGCCGCGTATTTGGCTGCCTGGACAATAGGGCATGCAGATGATAAACCTTCTTTTCTCAGTATTTCATTCCCGTGACAGATGGCACACCCTTTTATTTCAAGCGTGTAATTTTTCTCATCACAGTTAACTTTCACGAACTCTGCGAATTCAATCTGGTTTTTCAGGAAATCCTCAAAACTCTTTGCGAATTCGGTATTATTTTTAAATGTCCCTGCTGTGTTTGCCCAGTTGTCAGCGAATATTGAGCCGACTTTCGCATTTACCTGCTTTGCATCTTCTCCCAGCGCTTTTATCACAGAACTGTGATATTGCTTCACGAAATTCAAGCTAACCATATAGATCTATCCTTAGTTTTGACAAAATCATACATAACCATAATCAAATATAAAGATTATGGTATGTATTTTCAAGGCTACGTCTCAGTACGAGAAATTTTAACAACCCCCTGCCAGGAACTTAGAATCCGTCCTTGGAATATAACCTCATCCCGAAGTGCTCACATTGGCCGCTTTCGCAGTCATCCTGATGACGTCTTTCACAGTGCGAAAGTGTCAAAAGTCTTATTGCCATATCATGTTTCTCGCAATAAGGTGATACTATCATTTCATTCCTCCTTATACTAACGATTTTTTATACAATCGTTAACAATAGAACCTATACACCCTAAAGTATATAATATTAACCCTTATTTATATTAGTCTTATTATCATTATAATCATATGCTCATCATAAGCTCAAAAACTACCAGCCTGCCCCGAATTTCTCACGAAAAACAAGCTCATTTAATTCTTTTCGCTTGGAACTCCTTATTTTACTTAGCGGATGGCCTAAAGCGATTACGGCCATCAATTCATAGGATTCAGGCGCTCCGAGTACCTTGTTTACCATCTCCCTGTTTTTCAATATCTCACCCAGCCACACGCCTCCGAGTCCCATGGAATGAATTGCAAGAAGCATATTCTGGATGCATGCGCCTATTGATTGCACATCTTTCACATAATGGTACATATGGTCCCTGTCAAGAAAAACAACTATCAGGACAGGGGCGTTTTTTACAGTCGGGCCGTAATCCGTAAGTTCTGAGAGGTCTATCTTCGTTTCCGGTCTTCGCACTATGATAAACCGCCATGCCTGGTTATTCAGGCCGGACGGCGCCCACCTTCCGGCATCAAGTACCTGCACGATTGTCTCATCGCTCACATCCCATGCCTCAAATCCCCGGACGCTCCTGCGCGTCTTTATGGCTTCAATGGTTTCCATAAAATCACCCGTACATTTGCGGATCGGGCGGCTGGGACTGTAGAATGGAAATAAGGTTTTCAAGTGACAGCGGAAAAACAGCTGTTATCTCTTCACCGCAGACCGGACATTTTCTTGACAGGTAAAGCGGTGTTACATTTATCGTCTCGTCATAAACGGATTCGGATATGAATGGGCTTAAAGTTGGTATGGGCTGTCCTATCCTGAAATCGCCGCCTGAAAAAAAATCAAGATAACTGATCTTATTCGAATAACCACATTTGCACCTGAACTCGACCTTGTTTTTTAAGAAATTATTTTTCCTGTTTTTCTGTAGTAATGAAACGAGTATTTCTTTCATCAATCCAAGATTGGCATTCCTGTACTAAATTCCTTCGGAATTTTTCGGGTGGCCTTTTGACCATTTGCCGCTTGTTTTCCCAAGAAGCGCAAGTTCGCCCATTACCCTGTCCACCTGCCCGGATAACGGCGAAGGAATGGAATTTCCAAGTGCTGTCCCGGGAAGCGGCATAAAATAATGGGAGTGCACCTTTGCTCCCTTTCCGATGAGCCACTTGATAAGCCGCAGGGTCATATGCTGGTCGTCATAAGTTTCACCAGGCAGGCCGAATATGAAATCTACCACAGGTATGAAACCATGCTGCAGGCATTTCTCGGCCCCTGTTATTATGTCTTCGACCGTATGTTTCCTGTGTATAATATCAAGTACTCTCTGGCTTCCCGACTGCCCGCCCATGCTTAGGGTTGTGTTTGCACAATACCCTGACACAAGCTCAAGGAGCCTGTCGTTTATAAATTCCGGCCTTACCTCTGAAGGAAAAGTGCCAAAGAACAGCCTGTTATCCGAAAGAGCTTTAAGAAGGGCTTCGACCTTTTCAACCCTGGGGCGGATACCATCAGAACCGTAAGCGAAAGCGTTCGGGGATGTGAACCTGACATCTTTCAGGTATTTTGCATATTTTAAGATGGTGTCGATGCTGCGGTGTCTCATATTGTGGCCGAAAAGCTGTGGCGTCTGGCAGTAAGCGCAGTTAAAAGGGCAGCCGCGGGTTATTTCAATGCTGCTGTGCATCGCATCAGGATCAAAGGGCGGATAATTATCAAGGGCTATATTATCCCGTTTCCCCGTGAAAACGACTTTCCCGTCTTTCTTGAATGCAATGCCTTTTATGGAATTAATATCTCCCGCATTTTGCAACGCATTTATCAGTTCAGGAAGCGTTTCCTCACCTTCACCGATAACAACATAATCGAAATAAGCAAGCGTCTCCTCCGGGCACGCCGAAGGATGGGGGCCGCCTGCTATGAATAACGGGCATCCTTTTGCCTGCCCTACTTCACGGAAAATTGAGTTAGCCTGAGGAGATGCGAAACTATAAACCATGATGCCATCGGCCGGCCTGTCCGCAAAACCCGAACCCGGAATGAGGGGCTTCAGGGCAGCGATACTTTGCATGTTATTTTTAAAATACCTGAAGCTGACATTAGATAAGGTCATTAAAAAGACTTTTACATATGAATGTATAATTAAAGGTGGTGGACAAATTGCCAGATAGTACCAGGCTTCAAAAAATAATAATTATCATCCTCTCAGTGTTGCTGGTAGGCTCATCCCTTTTTATATATTATAATCTCGAAGAAATAAAAGCCCGGGAGAAAACCATCATCAGTCTTTCTGACAGCCTGGAAAATCAAAAAGCAGAGATATCCAGGCTTGAGAAAAGCATAACCGGCCTGCAACAGAATTTATCGATGAAAGATGAACTGCTAAGAAACGAGACACGAACAAGACAAAAACTTGAAAAGGATATCATAAATCTTACAACCGTAGCCAGAAGCCAGTACTATGTCATGGCAGTAGATGATAACGATAAGGGCCATGTGATACCTCTTGAGGTTATAATAAAAAGCGGTAAAGGCAATCTCTACCCTAATATAGCAAACGTCCGGATTGACGAGACACTCCAATCCTCGGTACAGACAGCGACCCTTGTTGCACGCCAGATAACGCTTACAAGCCTTGCTGATAAAGATGTCCAGATCAATATTGAGTCACCCGATGAATCGCAGGGTGTGATTATCTCAGGGGGAAGCGCAGGCGGGGCCATAACCCTGGCGACAATTGCTGCTCTGCAAGGAAAGACCGTCAGGAAAGATGTGTTAATAACAGGCACGATAAGAGAGGATCACTCAATTGGGAGAATCGGTGCGGCCAGGGAAAAAGCCCTTGCAGCAAAAGACGCAGGCGCAGTCCTGTTCCTTGTACCGCCGGGACAAAAAAGTGAAATAGGAGATGCAGGAATAGAGGTCAGGGAAGTGGCTACCATAGAAGATGCAATGGTATATGCCCTTTCAAGTTAGGCCACTCATGCATACATATAATTATATTCGTACCTGGATTTTGTGACTGTGGCTACTTGCAGATTATCGGTCTTACTCTCTGCCATCTTTGTAGCGACCACATCCAGGAAGTGTTTTTCGATTAACAAAACAGCCTCAGGGCTGAGTCCTTTCTTTTCAAGCACCAGATCGCTTTTTTCATCATATACAAGTATAGTACCTTTCCTGGAATCAGAAATGACTTTCCACATCTTATCCACAGGTTGCATCCATGCCCAGATTGCCATTTTTAATCACCATCCTATATTGCTTTGTTAAAATACCTGCCGCAGTAGACACGGTCATGATAATTTACGTTTTTTCTTTACTCTAACCTAAGGTACTCCTTTCTTTTATTTAAATTTATCTCTTCATAAAAATTTAAATTATTATAATCATTATCATGTATTAATGCCATAAAATATTGCCACATTTTAGAAATCAAAAAGAGATTTCTGGGGTTCGTTTTTTTCATTATCCTCAAAATTCATATCAGATAGCTCTATATGTCCGTATTGCCCCCCGCCGCCTGGGAGGACTTTCACTTTTCCCTGCCTGAATGCAATTATCGCATTAATTACCCGCTTATCTATTGCACACCCGCTGATATTAGCATCAATAAGTACAGCTACTTCAGACCCGAATTGCCCGACAAGCTTGTCCCATATTCCCTGCACGCCCTTTGTATTTACCCCCTTTCCCATGGCCAGTGCAATAATCTCGGACAGGGGAATTAAATGAAGGTAAGGCGGCCTGTGGGGCGGATGTTTCGGATTATCATATGAGGCCAGTTCGCTGACCCTGTCCCTGACACCTTTCTTAATCACCCCGCCACAGGAGCATTTCCAGCCTTTTGCCATACTCTCACTCAGAGTATAATGGGTATAACAGCGGATACAGGCGCTCTCATTATATTTCCCTTCCTCAGGATACATTCCTACATTGAGGACAGGTTTCCTGCCTTTTTCCCGTATTATTGCCATTTTTAGTTCGTCAAAGCTTATATCTTCCATCTCAAACCTGTTGAACTCGCGTGCCAGTTTATTTACATAGGGGGAATGGGCATCAGAATTAGAAAGAAATGTGAGGCAGCTAAGTTCAGCTATCCTGTCTGCATAGGATGTGTCCGCGCTCAGGCCAAGTTCAATAAAATAAATCTGTTCTGCCATATCTCCGTAACAACTCTTAAGTGAATCATGATAACCATACATGGCTGTCCAGGGTGTGAAAGCATGGGCAGGGCCGATAAGCGCACCTGCCGACCTTGCCACTTCTGCAATCTCTTCCCCGTTCATCCTGATATTTGGCCTGCCGTCAGAATCGATATTCGATGACCTGCTTTTCATGGATTCGTATAGTTCTTCAGCCTTGGAAATACCGGGAACAATAATGAGGTGATGAACTGATGTCATGTCCTCAACCTCGGTAGTAAGCACAAAACTGATATCATCAACTTTGAAAACGCCGTTTTCCTCTTTGAATTTTTTTATCTCTGCCAGCCATGTAGGGTGCAGGCAATCCCCAGTTGCCACAAGCTGGATACCTTTCTTCGCTGACTCAAAAGCAAGTGTAGGGATATCCATCTTTGGAGAGGTTGCCATGCTGTATTTTGAATGGATGTGGAGGTCGGCGTTCACATACATGATGACATAATTAATTGTAAAGCTTATATGGATTCCGCAAAAAATTCAGCTAAGGATTTTTTGCATCGCACTTGAAATAGTATCCAGCTCCTCTTTGTTTACCGCGGGGTGGACAGGCAGGGAAAGTACTTCAAGAGATGCTTTTTCAGACACCGGTAGAGAATCATCATATCCCAGGCTTCTGTAGTAAGGTTGCTTATGGATCGGAAGCGGATAATATATTCCTGTTCCTATGCCTTTTTTATTCAGCAGGGATGCAATCTCATCCCTTGGAAGATTGCTTTCTAATCTCACAGTATATTGATGGAATACATGCCCGCACCTGCTATCTACATAAGGATTTTTTATTTCTTTGAGCTTATTCAGCTTTTCAGCAAGGTACTTTGCATTCCTTATTCTGGCATTATTGAAACCATCCAGCCTCGCAAGCTGGGCAAGGCCCAGGGCTGCGGCTATATCTGTCATGCGTAAATTGAATCCAAGCATTTCATGGAAATATCTCTGCTTTGAGCCATGCGACCTGATCATCCTTGAGCGCTCAGCTATACTTTTGTCGTCAGTTGTGATAATGCCCCCTTCTCCTGTCGTCATGTTCTTGGTAGGATAAAAGCTGAACGTGCCAGTACTGAAAGAGCCCACTTTTTTTCCATCAAATGTCGCGCCGTGCGCCTGGCAGGCATCCTCGATAACAACAAGATTATTGTCCTCGGCTATCTCCATTATTTTTTCCATGTTCGCAGACTGCCCGTACAAATGGACCGGGATAATAGCTTTTGTCTTTGGGGTTATTTTTTCATTTATGCATTCGGGGTCTATGTTGAACGTATTTTCATCGATATCTGCAAATACAGGTTTTGCACCTGTGAAAAGGACAGAATTTGCAGAGGCCACAAAAGTAAAAGGACTTGTGATGACCTCATCCCCGTTCCCGATGTTATGGGCAAGGAGCGCCACATGAAGGGCGGCAGTGCCTGAATTTACAGCGATTGCATCTGATGTCCCGCAATATCTGGCAAAGGCAGCCTCGAAATCTTTTACCTTCTGGCCTTCTGCAATAGTGCCGGACTTAAGTACCGCTGTGACCGCATCGATCTCTTCTTCGCCTATAAAGGGCTTTGCTATTGGAATCATATACTTTAAATAGTATTTACTGTTCTTAGTTCTTCTGGTAGCTCTTTTATCCTTGCCGGGAAACCTATCGCAAGTTTCCATGGCGGGATATCCTTTGTGACAAGCGCGCCCGCCGCAATCATAGCGCCCTCTCCTATCTCAACCCCAGGCAATATCGTGGCATTCGCTCCGACAGAAGCTCCCTTTCGCAGGGTTGGCCCTTTGAGGTCTGATTTTGCCCTTATCGGATATTTATCATTGGCAAGCACCGCACACGGCCCTATAAAGACATTATCTTCTATGCTGACATTAAGCGGGATATACACATTTCCCTGGATACTCACATTGTTTCCTATCGTTGTGTGCCCGTCTATAATGGTATTTGTGCCTATCAGCACACGGTTTCCCATCCTTGTCTCCTCACGGATTAGAATATTATGCCCGGTCCTGAGGTAGTTTCCGATTTCCACATCTGTATAAATAGTAGAATTTGACCTGATTACAGCTTCATCCCCGATGACGGCTCCTTTAAAGTCCATGTTCTCTAACTCCAGTCCCGAATCCCTGGCTTTCTTTAAAATATCCGCTGTGGGATAACCGATGCACACACCCTCTGCGATTATCGCATTCTTTCCTATCGAGCTTTGTCCGTATATCCTGGGTTTTTCATATTGCAACATATCTTTTCATCTTCTTATGGCCGCCTTTCACCAAATAACTTTCCCATTGATTTTCAGATGCCATAGTGACTAAAAAACTTATATTTGCGCATTGTTTTAGCGATACAATTTTTTTTAAATAAATATAAACTTATTATTTTATTTAGATGAACTGAGTTAAAAATATATATCATAACTGCATATCTAAAAGTGTGATAGGATGTGGCGAATTGGGTTACTGGCTAAAAAAATCGTTTCTCAAAACGAGTACTTTGTAAAAATTGTTTCAGTGGTTAATAAACGCTTCAATTTACCACATTCATTTTGAAAAAAATGAGAGAAAATAGAGGTTAGTGATATGAAAAATTTGAAGGAAACCGAAGTCATCGATTCAGTTGACATGGAAAAGAATGCTTTAATTAGAATGGATAGGAGAACATTTGTAAAGATAGCTGGCGGAGTGGCAGGCGCGATCGCTTTTGGTGGCTTATCCGGGAAGCTCATACAGCAGGCAAGTGCTGCTGCAGCAGGTACACCTAACATAACAAAGTTCATCGACCCGTTACTTAGTTCAATCCCAAAACTTCAACCTGTGGCAAATCCGTCGTATCCCGATGCCGATTACTACGAGATAGAGATGAAACCTGGCAGATTCCAGTTCAGCAGTCAATTGCCTGTGACTGCGGCGGTTGGTACGAACACGACGTGGGGATATGGAGGAAGGGATCTGATTGACACAACGAAACCGCTTGTTTTCCTTGGTTATTTGGGTCCGACAATCGAAGCCCAGAACGGAAAAATTGTGGTGGTCAAATTCATCAATAACCTGCCGCCGACACAAGCAGCCCATCCGCTGGCGGCATCTATTGACCCAACCGTCCCGGATCCAACTATGTACAAGTCGCCAGACGGCACTCCTTTGCCGGGCGGTCGCGCTGTTCCACACCTTCATGGAGGATTTACTGCGCCACAGTTTGACGGTCACCCACATGCATGGTTCACATCTGATGGGAAACAAGGCAGCCATTATGGCACTCTTTCCGGCGCAGCCGGGAATGAGGCAATATTCGTTTATTCCAACCAGCAGCCTGCCGCAAACCTATGGTATCATGACCATGCGATGGGCATCACACGCCTGAACGTTTATGCGGGGCTGGCAGGATTGTACTTTGTACGTGATACCAATGATACCGGCATACCTGGCACTGGACTCAATCTCCCGGCTGGTCCTTACGAAGTCCCTCTCGTTATTCAGGATAAGCAATTCAATGCCAATGGCACGCTATTCTATCCGACCGCCGGTATCACTGCTGTTCACCCTGTTTGGGTGCCTGAGTTCTTTGGCGATACTCCAGTCGTTAATGGAACAGCATACCCCTTCTTTAACGTGGAACCGCGGCGCTATCGGTTCCGCATCGTGAATGGTTCACAGGCCAGGTTCTACAATCTGTGGTTCGATAACGGAGTTGCACCCATTCAATTCTATCTGATCGGAATGGAACAGAGCCTGTTGCCAGCACCTGTGCCGATGACAAAGTTGTTGATTGCTCCCGGGGAACGCGCTGATATCATCGTCGACTTTACGGGTTTGCAGAATCAAGTGTTTACTCTGAAGAACAATGCAAAAGCCCCATATCCGGGCGGAAGAGGTGGAGCTATCAACCAGATAATGCAGTTCCGGGTCAATGTACCTTTGGCTGGTCCCGACACCACAACACCAGCTGCTTCGCTTGTGCTACCTCCAGTTCCCCGCCTTGTTCCTACTGCCGGGGCGCCGTTACGTGAAATTGTCATGAAAGAGGATCTCGATCCGGTAACTGGTCTCCCGATCGATATGAAACTTAACGGAAGGTGGTTCGACGACAGACCAATTGATGAAACTCCAAAACAGAACGACATTGAGATATGGCAATTCATAAACCTGACAGTAGACGCGCATCCGATGCACAGTCATCTGGTCAAGTTCCAGGTATATAATCGCCAGCCTTTCAATGCCAAAGCCTACACGACTGCCTGGCTTGCATATCAAGCTGGTACGGGTACTAAGCCAGTTCTTGCGAATTACCTGACAAAAGGGCCTGCTGTGCCGCCGCTGCCTGAAGAAATGGGATGGAAAGATACTGCAAAAGCCTATCCGGGTGAAATTCTTCGCGTCATCGCACAGTACGAGCTTCCCCCTGCCGACATTAATATCCCGGGTTCAAATACGGTACTTCCGGCAGAATATGTGTATCACTGCCACATCCTGGAGCACGAAGAGAATGAGATGATGCGCCCGTTCCAAGTTGTGTAGTGAAATTAGAGACAAGTACATCAGAAGAGAGGCCGCACAGGGCGATCTCTTTTCTGTTTTATTTTGTATAAATTGAATTTCGAGTTTCATTAATTGGATTTTTGTTAAAATTATTTAAATCCAGATATTGTTTAATAAAAGCTTTTAATCAAGTATAAATACGAGTTATACCAAACATACCTCTGGAGAATTTCAAAATGGAAGCAATAATGAAAGTCGGCCCGAAAGGCCAGGTAGTAATACCTCAGGAGTTCAGGCATGCCCTCAACATCTATCCTGGCTCTAAGGTTTTGTTCAGGTTAAAAGATAACAAACTGGAGGTTGAAAAACCCCCGCAGGATGCTGTTGCTGTATTCAGGAAAACTGCGAAAGGCATGGGTAAACTCAGGTTCCATCCGCACGAAGCGTATGAAGAAGAACTGGAAGAGAGGGTAAATTGAATTACCTGGATTCAAATCTTATAATATATGCGATCCTCGATGAAACGGACACCGGAGACTGGGCAAGAGGTTTGCTGGAAAGAGTACAGAATGAAGAAATGCCCGCATGCACCTCCTTTCTCACTTTCGATGAGACTTTTTATAAAGTGAACAAAGTTAAAGGAACTGAAGTTGCATTAAAAAACCTTGAGGCTTTCCTGAGCATGCCGAATATGAGATTTTTTGATGTCAACGATGCCGTTATATGGAGAGCCCTTGAGATCATACGGGAATACCGGATTCTCCCCAGGGATGCCATACATGCGGCGACTGCTTTCATAATGGGCGCGGAAACGATTTTCTCAGAGGACAGGGATTTTGACAGGATGAAAGGTTTGAAGAGGAAGTGGAAAGAGTGATTTTATAATGTTGGAGAATTCTGACAGTCAATTGATTTCCCGCGTAACTTATTTTACCACGCACTGCATCTATCACTCAATCTATGACAATCGAATGTACAGCCTGCAAAGGCACAGGTTCCATCATCCTCAGCGAGAAAGAATGCCCTGACTGCAAAGGTTCCGGCAAGCCCAAGGCAATAAGCCTTGACAAACTTTCTGAAAAAGACTTAAGCAAGCTCATGGCAGGGGATATGAAATGTGCCGCCTGCAAAGGCACAGGCAAAATATCTATCACCGAACCATGCAAATCCTGCGCAGGCAGGGGGAAAATCCTCACATGCACGGTTTGCGGAAAAACTATAACAGGTAACGGGGAACTCTGTGAAACCTGCTCGAAAAAACCCCTGGTGCATATCCTGGGCCCGGAATGCGACAACCGGGAGCTTGAGGTTGGAAAGATATACGAGGGCAGGGTGCAGGGGCATGCCAACTTCGGCGTGTTCGTTGACCTTAACCCGCAGCTTCGGGGTCTCATCCATGCAAGCAATATCAGCGTCATCCCCGAGATAGGGGATAAGCTCTTTGTTGAGGTAAAGAACATAGCCCCCAATGGCAACATCGAACTGCTGCAAAAGAGTCTCAGGGAATACCAGGTGGTAGAGGTAGAAAAACAGCTTCCGCGCAGGAAAACCACTGAACTTCCAAAGTACCTGGGAAAGCTCGTACATCTCTCAGGCGAGGTAATACAGATAAAGCAGACAGGCGGCCCCACCATATTTACGATCTCAGACGAAGACGGCACAGTCCAGTGCGCCGCTTTTGAAAAGGCAGGCGAGCGTGCATACCCTGAGATAAAATCAGAGACTATAGTGAAAATCATGGGTGAGCCTTCCATGAGGAACAGCACGATGCAGGTAGAGATCCGCTCTATCAAACAGCTATGGGGTGGAGACGCCAATGCCATAAAAGAAAAAATCGAATCTGCAATAGATAAACGTGCAGAACCCCATGACATCCAGTTCCTCGTAAAAAGCGATGTGCTGGAAAAACTCAAGCCAAGGATGCGTAATGCTGCCAAACTTATAAGGAAGGCGGTTCTCAAGTCCCGTCCTCTCATTATAAGGCACCATGCAGATGCTGACGGAATCACCTCGGCCATTGCCATTGAACGCGCGCTATTGCCGCTGATTCGCGAGGTCGGGGGCTCTGATGCCGATCGCCACTTTTACAGGCGCGCTCCATCCAAAGCCCCGTTCTACGAACTTGAAGATGTGACAAAAGACCTGACGTTTGCGCTTGAGGACAATGAGCGATTCTCCCAGAAGATGCCGCTTGTGGTGTTAATGGACAATGGGGCAACCGAGGAGGACATGCCTTCCATGAAACAGGCTGCCATATACGGGGTGGATATAATGGTCATAGATCATCATCACCCCGACGGTACTATTGATTCAATGGTGCTTGAGCATGTCAACCCCGCATATGCGGGCGGGGACTTCGGTATAACTACTGGCATGATAGGCACCGAGATCGCAAGGATGATAAATCCCGAAGTTACGGAAGAAATCAAACACCTTCCAGCGGTTTCTGCGGTAGGCGACAGGTCTGAAGCGCCTGAAGCCGCACTTTATAAATCCCTGGTCGCGGATAAGTATAAAATCGAAGACCTGAAAAGCATGGCCCTTGCGCTTGATTATGAAGCCTTCTGGCAGAGATTCAACGACGGACGCGGCATTATGAACGATATACTTAACCTTGGATCAAATGCCAGGCACCAGCAGATGGTGAAATTGCTTTGCGAGCAGGCTAATGCGGCAATAACTGAGCAGCTTGAGGCATCGATGCCCAATGTAAAAACGCAGAAACTGCCAAATGGCGCGGTACTGAATGTTATTGATGTTGAGAACTTTGCCCATAAGTTTACCTTCCCGCCGCCTGGCAAGACAAGCGGTGAGATACATGACCGCCTGTGTGCGAAATACGATGGACAGCCCGTGGTTACAATAGGGTACGGGCCGGATTTTGCAGTGCTGCGCTCAAGAGGAGTTAAAATGAACATCCCACAAATAGTAAAAGAACTGCGAAGCGATATCAAAGGTGCAGGAGTGAGCGGAGGGGGCCATCTTGTTGTGGGCAGCATAAAATTCGTGGAAGGGATGAGAAAGGAAGTGCTGGCAAAACTTGCAGAGAAGATAGGGATGGCAGGAACTTAAATGAAAGTGAGCCAGGAGTGTGTGGGCTGCGGCCAGTGCGCCTGTTATTGCCCGTGCGATGCAATAATAGTACTCGGGCGTGCGGCCATGAACGATAAATGTATTGAGTGCGGCAAATGCGTTTTATACTGTCCGCTTTCTGCTATATCGGGGGAGGGATGAAAGCTGTAATAATCGGGGCTGGTCTTGGGGGTTTGCTTGCAGGGGCAAAACTTGCAAAGGCAGGATACGATGTCGAGATATTTGAGCGCCTGCCATTTATCGGGGGACGGTTTGCAAATCTTGATTATAAAGGGTTCAAGCTCAGCACAGGTGCGCTCCACATGATACCTCACGGCTCCCGGGGGCCCCTTGCCCGGCTGCTTCACGAGGTTGGTGCGAATGTTGATATAGAGAATTCAAATCCCATGGCCGTTATCAGGACTGAAGACGGGAGAGACATTTTATTCAGGGATTTCAGGAAGATACTCTCGCTGCCTGAGAGAATCAAACTTGCGTATCTGGCTCTTGTTTCAAAAATATTCAAACCTGATGATAACATTTCGTTTAGTAACTGGGCCATGAAATACTTTGATAACGAATTCCTCTTAAAGCTGGCTGATTCTTTTTGTGGCTGGGCATTGAGCTTACGGGCGAAGGATGTTCCGGCAGGGGAAATGCTTGAGATAATAGATAATCTATACCGCTACGGCGGACCGGGAATCCCTGTCGGGGGATGTGGTGCCGTAACCGGGTCTCTTGCAGATGTGATCAGCTCAAACGGCGGGAAAATTAACAAAAAAACATGTGTGGACAGGATTATAATCAAAGAAGACCGCGCAAAAGGTATCGTTGCAGGCGGGAAAACCGTTGAATCCGATATTGTGATCAGTGATATCGGGCATTATGAGACGTGCAGGATGTATGATTGCAGGGATGAGAAGTATTTAGAGAAAATAAAAAAAACCATGCCTTCAAGGGGAATCAAGATATGCCTGTCGTCTGATGAACCGCTTATAGGACACAGCGGAGTTTTTCTTACACCTTCCGCCCAAAGGATCAATGGGATAAATGAGGTGACAAATGCTGATCCATCCCTCGCTCCGCCGGGGAAACATCTTGTGATGTCGCACCAGGCAGTGATGTCGGATGATCTTGAGAAGGAAATCAGCATCGGATTACATGACCTGGAAAAGTTGTTCCCGGATAAGAAGTATGAAGTACTCCTGATCCAATCCTATTCAAAAGGCTGGCCTGTGAACAGGGCTGCCTCGGGAAGCGATATCGGGAACACGACGCCGGTCTGTAATCTTTACGTTGTAGGTGACGGGGCCAAAGGAAAGGGCGGGATAGAAGTTGAGGGAGTGGCGCTTGGCGTGAGGAATGTGATGAGGGAGATGGGGATTAAATAATTCTACGATTCGGCTTTGTGTAGAAAGTTCCAATAACAGCCTACTTTTTACACAGGTATGATACTTTTTACACAAAAGGGACTATTTACACAAAGCCAGTTGGCGCACCAACCTTAAATAGAACTAAGGGGGCATTCATAAATAACTTGACTATCTATAGAAGAGCACTTTGTGGTTTTATTGTGTAATTCCACTCGCCGTGAAATTCATTTCGCATAATA
>VEPN01000002.1 GCA_012026835.1 Candidatus Methanoperedens sp.
AATAAGGCTCTCAACCATGTAGCAAACATGATCTTCAGGAATTAATTCTTCAATGCTTGGCGGAAACAACCATGTTTGATTTTTAAAAGATTTGATGAATGGCATATTATTAATACAGTAATTATATGATATAAATGTTTTTAAAATTATTCGAGTACAGTAGACAATATTAATAATATTCATTAAAACAGACATGGATTATTATTCAAAGTAATTATCGGACAGCCTGCCTTCAAGTACGGGGTATAGTGACTGCTCTCCGCACTCGTTCTCATGCTCTCGAAAGGCGATAGATACCCGAACACTGACCGAAATGCTATAACTCAGGCGCCCATTCTATGCTTTCAATGATAATATTTATGTTGATGTACTATCCATATTACATGAGCGATAATAATGTTAAAAGTTAAATCAACAGAAAAAGGTATTTTTATTCCTCATGAACTCCTCGATCTGCCTGCTGGAACAGAGTTTTCAATCCATAGAAGTAAATACCATATCACCCTTGAGTCTGAAGGTCTTACGAATAAAACAGCCGGGCTGGTCAGAATTGGGAAGATAGATATAGATGAAGAAATCGGAAGAATGGTAGAATCAAAAGTGATCGGATGAATCTTGAAGATTTCAAGAGTTCCGAAAAAATATATATAGATTCTGCTATTTTTATAAGTCACCACAGTAAAGACGCTGTTGATAGAAAGGAATGCACAGCTTTTCTTAATAGTGTTGAAAAGGGGAAGATTAACGCAGTTACTTCCTATGTCGCTATCGATGAAACGGCTTATATTTTGTTAAAATTCAAAGCAGCAGAGATCTTGGATACGGATAAACATTATAAAATCCTGGAATCCCTACGCCATGATAAGAATGTATTTGATGAGGCATGGGAGGTTGTGGAGATACATATTGATTTTGTTGACGCGCTCAGAGTAAAGAATGTCCTTCAGATAATAACTCAGACTGCTGACCCTCTTGAATTGAAAGACCTTGCTAAGAAATATCAACTCTTACCAAGAGATGCTTCTCATCTTGGCATAATGCGCAGGAATATGATAAAGAATATTGCCACAAGTGATAGTGACTTCAAGAGAGTAGAGGGTATAAAAATGTGGATGCCTTAAAAACAAGAAATATTGGTGGACAGAATGATAATTGAGGTCACTGGATTCATAACTGGAATTATAGGCGTTATTCTTGCTGTTTATTCTATAATCAAACAGAGAGAACTTGATGCAAGAATAAAGGAAAAAGAAAAACTAAAAATGCTTTCAAAACAGCTTGAAAAAGATATTATCCCATCCATAAATTTAGTGATTGGTTTAATTAAAGATCCTTTAGATGATGAAGACGCCTCCACTCAAATTCAGTTATTGAGCCAAGGCATAGTTTCCAAGTCATTTGACGAACAAAATGATGTAATCAATGTTTCTACTGAAATAGAGATGCACGTTGAAGAAAAATCAAAACCAATACACGGAAAAGAAGAGAAAAAACTGCAAATAAAGAATATCGAATTAGAGCACATAGAAGATGTGATCAAACGTTTCGAAGAAGGTACTTTGGATTTTATTACCTTTAATTGCATACTTGGAAGTGGTTTCAGCTACAGTTTGGATGACATCTTATTTCGGATTAAAAACTTCTTTTATCTTGTAATTGATTTAGAAAGGGAATTTGGAAATTTAATTGATGAGTTCAAACCCGAATTAATAAAAAATTTAAAAATTTGTATCAAAGAAATATATATAATTATATTAAGATCTGCTATAAATTCCAAGGAAATAGAAATTAATACTAAGAAATTCAGAAAAACGGATGATATAGGCTTGTGGATTTATAATAAAGTCATAGGACGTGACGAATTGAATCCTTATTTAGATAAACTATTACAATCAAAAGCAGAACTTGAAAAATTTAGAGAAACTCTCATAATGACCAGTTATACCTGACATTCCTGCGCCTGAACCGAACAAAATAGAAACAATCAAACCGACAGAAATGCTAATCATCGAGCATCCTAATGATGCCTCGGCGCTTCAGCCCGAGGTCGTTGACTTCGTGCCTTGAAGCGATAGAAAGAAAGTCTAACAAACAGGACATCTGAAAAAGACACCCCTTGGGGTGTCATGCCCAAAGGGTTAAAATCCCGCCTTCCGGGTCTGTTCCCGGATGAAGAGAAGGGAAGGGCAGTGCTGCGAAGCATTGTGCAGAGTTCCCGTATCGGCAACCACAGCCCTGAACACCAGTGAACCAATATTGGCCTTAATGCGATGCGACGTTCCAGTCACATGCGGAAGCTTGGACAGAGTAATGAACATTAGGGTGCTATGGCAGGGATGGCTGCGAATGCTTTCTATCGTGACCAGGGGAGGTCTTGCAGTGTCCTCCCTGAAGCTGGATTAACACCCTACACGTTTCGGGTCACTGAATCCAACTGAAGGGATACAGGTAACAGAGGCATAACCTTACGGGAAAACCAAAGTAATGCACTGCAAGAAGTCGGAAGAACCAATAGTAGCGATGACGGTAAAGCCAATGAAATAGAGAACCTGCGTCGATGGATGCAGGGGGCGACTCTGTTGAGGTAAAACTTTGCCGAGCGAAGGAGTTCCAGTCTGGATAGAGTAGAGGTGAACAGCACGATAACACCAATCGGATTCAGAGAAAATGCCAGAAAGGTATGCATCGCTGAAATAGCGATAAAACGCCATCTGGTTACAATATTTGAAGATAGTGGAATAACTGCTGCTAACCGAAATCGACGGAAATGTCCGTCTCCTGCAATGGGATATGCCAGACGAAAGCCGAATACCGGAAATCGGTCTGTTCGGTTTGATGAGGAGGCGGTGCCTGAAAGGGCACTGCTTTACTCTGCGCTCTCCGCGCTCGTTTCTTGTGCATCCGCCAGAATATCCTGAACTGCAAGGCAATGCAGATCCAATAAGGACACAGGTTAAAACAATATAAGATCTTCAAAGACTTCAAAATGTTTCTTATTAAAAGTAAATAATTTAAAACCTCTATTAATCGCTACTGCTGCGATCATAGTATCAAACCTTGGAATTTTATTACCTCTTTTCTCTGCTTTTACTTCAAGTTTTGCTGAAAGAGCCGCATCGCCTTTTGTAAATTCTGTGACTTCTAATAACAATATTTTCTCAATTTTTGAATTATTAGCATATTTATATAGATCAAAAAGAATTTCATGCAGATTTAATGAAGTGGTTGTGATATCCTCTCTTGCTTCAACGATCTTTTTTAAGGCAGCTTCTCCCTTTTTTGAACCTTCATCAAGGATTTCAATTAGAACATCTGTATCAACAAGAATCAATATCTGGTCTCCTTTCGTTTCTCCAATATCTCTTTAAGAAGTACTTCTTTATTCTTGAATTCAATAGTGCCTCGTAATTCTTTGAGTTTATCAATATTGCTCCGAGATTTTACAAGTCGCTCGAAAAAATTGCTGAAGCTCTCATTGGTTCCTTTCAGGGAGAGGAGCATTTTGTATATATCCTCTCGTATAGTTATTGTCTTGGCTGTCATAATACAACATATGTTTAAACATATATTTAATTTCTCCTGTGCTCTTATTTGTTGATAAATTCCAAAATCGCGAATATCCAATAGAACCCTCATGCATCGATCCCGAGATGCATCGCGATTCATCGCGGTGTTCGTGACAAATACATAAGACCTGTTTCATGTGTACCTGAAGCGGATATTGATTTTTGCACTTTTATCCCCGGGCTGGATTATGATACCCTCGCCTTTTTTGGCAATGATTGCCCGGCTGAATACCCGTACTTGCTTAATCTCTAAAATAGAATTATAATTCCTGTTAGACAGGAAGTTATCATACTGTTCTTTACCTGATACAATGTAGATATTGATGTTTTCCGACGAATCGATATCTATAGATACGGGAACATCAAAATCAAACGGATATGTGGGGTCATATAGATACCTGAATGCCACATAACCTGTATTCAATTCTATGTTTTCATTATGCTCCATTCCTGCAAAAACCATCACAGCATAGCAGGTTTTCACTTCACAATATACCCCCGCGCCGCCATCGCTGAACAACTCGTCCCTGTCCATGATAGGCGACCTGTGGCCAGGACTTTCCATCCAGCCATTCACTATGGTCCTGCTGATATCTGTTGAACCATTCAATCCAGACAGCATATACAGGTTCTCTGCCGCCACAGTATAAAATATCCTGTTCTCTTTCAGCCTGTCCCCGGCATCTCTCCCTTCTATATCCTTATGGTGAAATCCTTCAATAGAAAGTATTTTGCTGTAATTCCTGGCAATCCATGATATTTTATCGTTCAATTTAAGGGTCTTTATTCCGCCCTTCTTTCTTTCCTTATTTATGAGAGAGAAAATCTCACTTTCAAGTTCCAAAGTATTAAGAACTGATGTGTTAAATATGGCATTTGCAAGCTCATTTGTGTGAACTGAGAACTCAATGCCGCTGTAATTCAAGTCCCTTTCCGGGAATTCAAAGAAAAATTCAAACTGCTGGTTATCATAAGTACCGTTTAAGGAAATAAGCCCTGGCCTTAATTTCTCAATACTCGTGGTAAAATTCCCGTTATTGGTATAGCCAAGCAGGTTGCCATTATTAAAAATATTACCATCCAAAGGCTCGTCTGTTTCATTAATGAAGAATCGCATTGTGTAGGAGCTGTTGTATGATGTGCAGCCTGAAATCAGTATAACAAGTGCCATAATAAGGAATAAAAGAATTGTTTTTTTATGGTTCATGAAACATAAAATGTAAGTATTCATATTTAAAATTGGGGATTTTCATATTGAACTTCCCATAATATATTAAGTACCTGCGCACAATTATGTACAAATCATGCCCGACCTTGTAATCAAGAACGCCAGGATCTTCATAGATAATGCAATCCAGCCTGCTGAAATAGCAATAGATAACGGCAAAATCTCAAAAATCGGAAAAATAATAAATGCAGAAGAATTCAACCAGGTGATCGATGCAAAAGGCTCGCTCATCCTGCCCGGGGCAATAGATGTGCACGTCCATTTCCGCGACCCGGGAATGACAAAAAAAGAGGACTGGTACACGGGTTCATGTGCCGCCGCCGCAGGCGGTGTCACCACTGTCATCGACCATCCCAATACGATCCCCCCGACCACAGACCCGGATTCATTCAAGAAAAAACAAAAAGAGGCGAAAAAGTCAATAATCGATTACGGTATCAACGCCGGGGTAACAGGCAACCTGAAATATTTAAAAGACCTCTGGGAGCTTGGAGCAACAGCATTTGGCGAGATTTTCATGGCCGAATCCACAGGCTCCCTGAACGTGAACGACAGGACACTTGAGGAAGCGCTTGAGATTATCGAAAATCTGGGCGCTGTGGCCTGTATCCATGCTGAAGACGAGGAGACACGCAAAAGATTCATACATATCCTTAAAGGGAAAACTGAGCCTGAATCCTATTCAAAATCGCGCCCGCCTTTGTCAGAAAAAACAGCGGTCGAGAAAGCTCTCAAGCTTGCCGGAAATACAAGGCTCCATTTCTGCCATATCAGCGCCCGTGAAAGCCTTGAAATCATAAGAGAAGCAAAAGCAGGAAACAAAAATATTACATGCGAGGTCGCGCCTCATCATCTCTTTCTCTCCACAAGGGACTATAAGCGCCTTGGAACGCTTGGAAAGATGAATCCGCCTCTGCGTGACTTCTATTCGCAGCAAAGCCTGTGGGAGGGCTTGCGGGACGGGACTGTTGATATGGTGGCCTCAGACCATGCACCCCACCTTGAATCCGAAAAAATGACCGACATCTGGACCGCCCCCGCAGGCGTTCCGGGGGTGGAGACCATGATGCCGCTTATGCTGATGGCAGTCAAGCGGAATCTCCTTACACTGAAACGGCTGATCGAGGTCACAAGTACCAGGCCCGCAGGCGTGTTCGGCTTAAGGAAAGGTGTGATAGCGCAGGGCTACGACGCTGATATGATAATTATGGGCGATATACGGAATGATATGCAGGAAATCCGCAAAGAAAAAATGCACAGTAAAGCCGGATGGACGCCATATAACGGAATGGAGGGAATATTCCCTAAAATGACCATCTCAAGAGGGGATGTGATTTTTGAAGATGGTGAAATAATTGGGAAGCGGGGCAGAGGCAGGTTTATTTCAGGGAAAGGATTGAAAAAAGAAACCGAATAAGCTTTTTTATACCAGTTATGCCAATATGATATTATTGGAATTGAATCACTTTGAATTCAGGAATCTACATCAAAGGGGGGCTTTAGAGGTATAAGCGAATAGCACTGGTCACGGATGACTTCCAGCTATATCATTCCATTATAGAGGAGGCTCGGTCCCGCAGGCTGAAATTACTGGTTCTAACACCCTCCGAGCCGATCCCGGCATATGTAGGTGCAATTATAACGACTGAAAATGAATTTTTCCAGATAGACTATAGCCGCGACAAGATCATCATCGCTGACGGCAGGCCCCAGGCCATTTTGGATAAAGCCAATTCCCTGCTGATAGGTGAGGATTTTGACAGGATAATAATCGGAATCGACCCGGGGAAGTATCCGGGCATAGCCGTGATGGGGAACAATAAAACCATTTCAGTCCATCATGTATCTGCTAGCGAAGTCTGCCCGCTGATAAAACGGATCATGCGGGATTACAGGGATAAGAAAATCCTTGTCAGGATAGGGCACGGGGCAAGGCTTATCCGTTCCAGACTTGTCAATGATATCCTTGACCTCGGCCTTGATGTAGAAATGGTGGATGAGACAGGAACAACGCCCCACCTCGGGAAAGGGGTTCACGGCCAGGTAATCTCAGATATCATAGCAGCGATAAATATCGCAAAGATCAACGGGATAAATGTGGGAAAGCAGTTCATAGAACCATCACAAGGCGAAGTGAGGGTCATCCAGGAACACAGCCGTGAATATTCAAACGGCCGCACCACCATACCGCGCCTGCTTGCCAGGGCCGTGGCAAAAGGGGAACTTACCCTTGATGAAGCTATGGAAAGACATAGCGGCCATTAGCCTTTCAAAGCCCTGTCTTTGGAGACTTTGTTGACAGCCAGGCCCCTATTGTCGCTATGATAATCGCACCGATGCCTGTTGAAAATAAAAACTGGGATTTGTTCTCGATAACAGGAAAACCTTTCATTGCCTCGCTAAGTACCAGGAGGTATGTGCTGCCTGCCCAGAAAAAAATCCCGACTGCTATAATAAAGAATGGATGTGCCCAGTTCTTGCCGATTTTTTCCTTGGCGAAATGTTTGTCTATAATCTTTCCTGTGGTTATCAGCACCCCGGCCAGTACATACCACCATATAGACGCATTTACATATCCCAATAGCGGTACAAGCACACCCTGCCAGACGGCCTGGTCATAGTAATACCAGGACTCTATTGCTCCCTGGTAGGTTCCTATCAGGGACAGGATTATGGCTGCAAGATACATGACAAAAGTGGTTTTCCCGCCCTGCAGGGAACTCATCATCGATTCCTTGAAATCGCTGAGCGCATCATCAAGACCCCAGCCCCTGAAAAGCAAATAGACCCCGACAGTCCCCAAAATAAAAATAACCGCGACTTCAGGGCTGCCAAAATACAATGAAATGGCGTATATCATGAAAGCAAGGCCTATAGGGATGAAGAATGTACTTGAGATTTTGGGATTGTTAAAGGCCTGTTTGATAATATAATACGTGCTTTCAAGGTTTTCATGTTGCTGGACGATAATCCGGCGTACTGAATCCACTTTTATCCTGGACTGGATGATGGGAAGAACCGATTCATCTTCAGCACCATCAGAAACAAGTATTGCCCTGTCAGGTTGCAGGTCTTCAAGTACCCTGTCAAGCTGGTCTGATATTCTCCTGTCTGCAAGGATACCGACCATCTTGTCCCCTGCTATTGAGACCAGTTCAACATCATTTTTTTCAGTTATTAATTTATCATATAAGTTTATTCCGCCGAAAATCGTGTTTATATCAGAATCCTCAGGATCACTTGAGGCAAGCCTGATAGCGGCATCAAGGTTCGCAGCCCGGCCTATTATGGGGCTTGTTACACCTGCTTTCTCCCCGAGATCGTTGTCCCTATCAATACATATGATAAGTGTCCTCATTGTACTCTTATATTTTCATATTTCTATAAATAGCCTCCGAGTACCTGGAAGAGAGCTTCAAGTTAAGGCCTCTTTTGGATTATAGGTAGGAAGATATCTTAGGAAGCAGCCGGCTTGATTTCCTCAATCCCGCACCATTTCGGCTTCCGTCCGCGTTACCTGTGAGCCTTCCATTCCCTTGTGCTCCACATCCATGTTTCCAAGTTCCTCTTGTTTCAGGTCAAGGGTCGCCTTTACCGTGTCATCATTTGGGAACTCAAGAGTAAATCCCATTTCTTTCATAAGGCTGATAGCGCGGTAGTTATTAGGCAGCATCACAGCATGGACTTCATCAAGTTTTTTATCCTTACTGATTTCAATTATGTAATCCACGAGTTTCAGCCCCAGTCCCATGCCCTGCCAGGGGTCGGCAACACCAAAGACTATCTCGCCGCTTTTTCCATCAGGTTCAACAAAAAGTCTTACCACACCCGCTATTTTTCTGCGCCCTCCATCTTCAGTCTCTGCTGCGATTGCTACTTCCCTGTCGTAATCTATATTGGTGTACCTGACGCTGAACTCATGCGCCAGAGGTTCTCTGATGGTTTCAAAGAACCTGAAGCGTCTGGACTCCTCTGAGAGACTGTGGAACATTTCAAGCCACAGGGGCTCATCCTCTGGCTTGATAGGTCGCAGGATGATTGTTTTTCCATTGCGCAGCTTCCATAAAGTCCTGTACTTTTCCGGATACGGGCTAATCACCAGGTGCGCATAAGGTTCAGTTTTTGCAAGTACGCGCTCTTTATCGATTACTGCCCGCGCATCAAGAACAAAAGCATCCTTTTCATCTATTAATAGCGGATTCATCTCAATTTCCCGAAACTGCGGAAAATCAACAAGCATCTGGGAAAACCGCACCATTATCTCCTCCAGAAGCAGAATATTGGCAGGCGGGATATCCCTGTAGCCTTTCAGAAGTTGATACACCTTAGTTTCCTCCATCATCCTTCTGGCTAATGTTTGATTCAGCGGTGGAAGCCCGACAGCAATGTCCCTGTAAAGCTCAACATCAGTGCCTCCTCTCCCGAATACCATTACAGGACCAAAGAGAGGGTCGGTCCTGGCTCCAAGAATAATCTCATGACCGCGTTTTTTTACCATGGGCTGAACTGTAACGCCCTGGATTTGTGCATTGGGTGCATATTCCCTGGCCCGGCGTAATATCTCATCAAATGCCATCCTGATTTCAGCCTCAGAATTAATATTAAGAATAACCCCTCCAGCATCTGTTTTATGGATTATCTGGGGTGAAAGAATCTTAAGAACCACAGGATAGCCAGTCTGCAAAGCGCACAGAACCGCTTCATCCGCAGTTTTTGCAACTAAAGTTTTTACAACCGGGATATTATAATGATCAAGCAGTTGTTTTGATTCCATTTCTGTCAATATTTCACGGTTTTCCAGGGCCGCTTCTTTTAAGATAATTACCAGTGGGCGTCTGGGTGGAGTACTGTCCACAGGCAGTTCTGCCGGAGTCTCGTAAAGTAACTCCAGGTTACGTTTATACTGGTACATGTACATGTACGTTGCAACTGCCTGTTCAGGCGTATAATATGTGGGAATGCCGCTTTCGGTAAAAATACGGTTTGCCTCTTCTACATCTTCATAACCCATGAAGGATGTGAGGTAGGTCTTGCAGAAACCCTCGGCTTTACATATATCTACAATACTTTTTGCAATTTCAGCAGGGTCGGAACCGCCCTGGGGTGTATAGATTATCAGTACACCTTCAATATTTTTATCCCTGAAGCATGCCTCTACTGTAGTCCGATACCTGTCGGCTCTGGCATCTCCCAGGATATCGATGGGATTTCCCCTGCTCCAGTAAGGAGGCAGAACATGGTTTAACGTCTCTATTGTTCCGGGACTCAGTTTAGCCAGCCTGCCTCCTCTGGCTATAAGCGCGTCCGCAGCCATTACCCCGGGACCTCCGGCATTGGTAATAATGACAAGGTTAGGGCCTCTTGGGAGGGGCTGCCTGCCCAGTGCCTCGGCACAGTTGAACAGGTCTGCTATTTCCTCGACGCGTACCACCCCTGCACGTTTAAAGGCTGCGTCATATACCATGTCTTCGCCTGTGAGCGACCCTGTATGGGAAGCTGCCGCCTTTGCGCTCTCAATGAATCTCCCGGCCTTTATCACTATCATAGGTTTAGTCCTTGCAAAGTGCCTTGCAGCGCTCATGAACTTCCTGGCGTTAGTAATCCCCTCAATATACATCAGTATGCTCTTTGTTTTCGGGTCTGTGCCGAAATAGTCTATCAAATCCCCGAAATCCACATCAATCATCGAGCCTACGGAAACGAAATTACTAAAGCCGATATTTTCATGTGTAGCTATGTCCAGGATAGCTGAGCCCAGTGCGCCGCTCTGGGAAATGAATGCAATGCTGCCTGAACTGATGGTCTTGGGTATGAAAGTTGCATTAAGACCGATATCAGGGTGGATAATGCCCAGGCAGTTTGGTCCTATAATTTGCAGATTGTATCTCTTCTTTATCTCAAGAATTCTGTCTTCTAATACCTTACCTGCAGGTCCAATCTCCTTAAAGCCGGCTGAGATAATGATTATTCCGCTGATTCCTGCCCTTCCGCATTGTTCCAGCACTTCAGGAACGGTTTTAGCAGGGGTGGAAATTATAGCGAGGTCAACAACTTCAGGCAACTGCTCTACTGTCTTGTAAGCTTTAAAACCGAGAATCTCAGGTTTGCGGATGTTGACAGGATACACATTTCCTTTGTATCCGGGTTCTGTGAGGTTTTTCATTAATATATACCCGACAGAACCTTCTTCATCGCTTGCCCCGACTATTGCAATATTTCTTGGACTAAATATCTTGTCCAGATTTAATGTAACCATGAGAGAATCCCCTATTACGGAAGTATAGGCATGATGTAAAATAAAACTTTGCGTTACCAAAATACATATATATAAGCATACGCATGTAGATTCTAATTATAATGATGATTTAATTTTAGGAGCGAGCAGAGGGCAATGAAACTCCTTTAATCAGTACACTATATCTATAAGTACGGTGGTGGCTAAAACGACAGCCTGTGGAGTGATAATCAAGGTTGTATATTAGGGATGACATAAAAACTTTTGCATATCCATCAGCCTCGATTATGACCTGAAAATGTGAAACTTTGTAGTTTTTGTAATCGAAAAATTAAAGGAGGCAAGCCAATGTCAGAAAAGAATAAATGGGCAGCAGATGCCCGTGGGAGACCGGGAATTCCGGCATCTCAAGTTAGTATCGTTGAAGACTATAACGCGATCAAATCACATATCTTAACGAGGAGGGTTTAAAATGCCAGTTCTACCAACCTATCCTGGCGTTTACATCGAGGAGATTCCCAGCGGCGTGAGAACCATCATGGGAGTCAGTACCTCAGTGGCAGGATTCATAGGAACAGCAAAAAGCGGTCCAATCAATAAAGCAGTTCACATCCTTAATTACAGCGACTATGAACGCCGTTTTGGCGGTCTGTCTGAAGATTCGGAGATGAGCTATGCAGTGCGCCAGTTTTTCAACAACGGTGGCACCGATGCCTGGGTAGTAAGAGTTGCCAAGGATGCCTCAGCAGCCTTTAAGGTTTTGCAAAATAGCACTGCTGAGGATGTATTGAAGATTACTGCATTGGATGAGGGCAAGATGGGTAATAATATAGAAGTCCGCGTAGATTATAAAGCCAGCAACCCTGCAAGCACCTTCAACATAAGCTTTAATGATGAGACATTTTTAGATCTTTCAATGAACAGCCAGGACCCGCGTTATGTTGAAGACATTATTAACGGCGTATCCCAGTTAGTGGAAGTTAAAAGAGAACACGACCTTGCAGGCATTGGCACAGGTACAAGCATCAGTGGCGAAATTACAGATATAGCTGACTTACTCGATAATACTCACGATCAGATGCGTATCTCGGTAAACGGCTCTCTGCCGGTTAGCGTGCAGATTGCCCTCCCTGTTGCTGGTGCTGACGTGGCAGCCAGGTTAGCCGCACTCTGCAGTGCAATCCAGGCGAAAGTACGTGCAGCTGCTAATGGTAATACAGCACTTTCCAGCTTTACCTGCGCCCCCAATGATGATGACAATCGTATAGTAATGGCATCAGGCGAAGCAGGTGAATCATCCAGTGTACGCGTGTTAGCGGGTCTTCGCAATGATGCTGCGGGCCGTTTGAAACTTGGAACCATTAACGGAGGTGTTGAGACTGACGCCGTTTCTACCATCCGCCCGGTTGAGTGCCCTGATCACGGTACCCTTACCAGCGGCGTCATAGTCGCCGCTGACCTCACCGGCCCCCCGGCACTGCCCGGTGCTGATAATAGCAAATTCTATATAAGCATAGACGGTTACGGCCCTGACACCGTTGACATAGGCACCGGAGCCGCCGCCGGTGCCACATTCCTGGAGCATCTCCAGAGCATTGCAAGCCGCATCCAGACCAAGGTGCGGGAGATTAAACCCGCCAATCCAGGTTACGCAAGCTTCACATGTACTGTTACCGATGCCCTGCAGAAGCGGCTGGTACTGGCTTCAGGCAGCCGCGGAGCTGGTTCTACGGTGGTAGTAAGCGGGGTCTCTGGAGATGGCCTGGCTGAAGGTTTGAAATTATTAACAGGTGCAACCGCCAACACTCCGGCTAATATAATGTTACAGGAAGGCAATGAGTTCCCCTTTACAGAAGCTGAAGCTTATAATATCTATATAGCCAGCCGTTTGGACCGCAAAGGAATCTATGCTCTGGAAAGCGTTGATATCTTTAACCTGCTCTGCCTGCCCGGAGTTACAGATAGCGGTATTCTGATGGATGCTGATGCGTACTGTAAAGAAAGAAGGGCTTTCCTTATTGCCGACGCACCGCGTACAACAAAGAAACCATCGGATATGGTCAAACTTATTTCAGGTACCGCACTTCCAAAAACAGATTACGGTGCAGTTTACTACCCGTGGATCAGGATAGGCAACCCATTAAAAGGCGGAAAGCTACGAACATGCGCTCCATGCGGCACGATCGCAGGATTATATGCCCGCACAGACAGTACGCGCGGTGTATGGAAGGCTCCTGCAGGTACAGATGCCACACTCAATGGAGTACAGGGAGTTGAATACACCCTGACCGATATGGAGAACGGTACTCTTAACCCTCTTGGGGTTAATTGCATACGTGTTTTCCCTGTCTTTGGCGCTGTAGGCTGGGGCGCCCGCACTTTGCGCGGGGCTGACCAGATGGCATCTGAATACAAGTATATCCCTGTCCGCAGGGTTGCGCTTTATATCGAGGAGAGTTTATATCGCGGCACCAAGTGGGTGGTATTTGAGCCAAATGACGAGCCTCTCTGGTCGCAGATCAGATTGAACATCGGCGCTTTCATGCATTCCCTTTTCCGCCAGGGTGCTTTCCAGGGCAAAACACCAAAAGAGGCATACTTTGTCAAATGTGACAAAGAGACCACGACACAGGATGATATAAACCGCGGAATAGTCAACATCCTGGTCGGTTTTGCCCCATTAAAACCAGCAGAGTTCGTAATCATCAAGATCCAGCAGATGGCAGGTCAGATACAGACATAAGGAGGAAAAAAATATGGCACAATTTAGCGTAAATGCATCCAGGTTCGATCCGTATAAGAGCTTTAAATTCAGGGTAAAGTGGGATGGACGATACGTGGCAGGGATCAATAAGGTCAGCGCCCTCAAGCGTACAACTGATGTTGTCACATACCGCGAGGGAGGGGATCCAAGCTCAGTCCGCAAGTCCCCGGGACAGACCAAATACGATCCCGTAACACTGGAACGCGGTGTTACTCACGACAAGGATTTTGAACAGTGGGCAAACAAGGTCTGGAACTACGGGTCTAATATCGAGGTCTCACTCAAGGATTTCCGCAAGGATCTCATTATCGAAGTCTATAACGAAGCAGGACAGCTTGCTATTGCCTATAAATTGTACCGTTGCTGGGTATCCGAATTCCAGGCCCTTCCAGGGCTTGATGCAAGCGGCAACGCCGTGGCGATACAGACCTTAAAGCTTGAAAATGAAGGCTGGGAACGTGACTACGAAGTAAGCGAGCCTGAAGAACCCACCTTCACTGAACCCAGCTAACCATGCTCTACCCGGCAACTATGCACTCCACGCGGCTAACCATGCGTCCCATGTCGGCACAGGACATCCTTAATACCTGGGAACAGGGGCAGAACCAGCATCCTCTGGATAAGGCGCTGACCCTGCTTTTCCCTTCTTTCCCTGATTCAACAAAGGATGAACTGGCGACGCTCACTATCGGACAGCGGGATGCCTTTCTCCTGTCGGCCAGGGAACTCGTATTCGGAGGCAGGTTAAATCTTTTTGCCAGGTGCCCACAGTGCCAGGAACGCCTTGAGTTCTCCATGTCAACAAAAGATATATGCGCGGTTAAGGAACCGCATGAACCGGGAAGTATCTTTGAACTGGCAGCAGGTGATTTCGTTCTGCGGTTCCGCCTGCCCGACAGTATAGACCTGGCAGAAACCGCAGGATGCAGGGATGTTGCCGCGGCGCGTATGATGCTTGTAGAGCTGTGTGTGCAGCAAGCATTCCATAATGGTACGGAAATTCCTGGCAGGGAGTTGCCTGAAGAGATAGTAGGGCGTCTCTCAAAGCGCATGGCTGAATGCGATACGAGGGCTGAGGTTCTGCTTGACCTGCGCTGTCCTGCATGTGATCACACCTGGCAGATGCTTTTTGATGTTGTATCGTTTTTCTGGGCAGAGATAAGTTCACACGCCAGGCGGCTGCTTGAAGAGGTACATACTCTTGCCCGTGCATACGGCTGGAGCGAGTCTGATATACTGTCAATGAGCCAGAGGCGGCGGCAGTTTTATCTCGATATGGTGGATTGATGTTTAATTGGCGGATTGGTGTTTAATTGGCTGATTTTCTATCAAGACTGGTTGAAAGAACCTACGGTTTGACGCAGGTAGCGGAGCCATTAATCGCTCCATCCTTCGCCGCCGCATCTGTCATGGAATACACGGAAAGTCCGGTCTTTGATATCAAGGATGGGATGCATCAGGGTGTCTCCCAGCCGCGCGGTATTACGCAGGCTGTTGCGCATCCGGGTTACGATGCAGGCATAAAGGAAAATGGTACAATCACCGGTACCGGGAGTAGTCTTTTTGAAGTAAAGCCTGCCGGACATCAGGTGATATCAGGGCATGAACAGCCCGGTTTTGATTTGATCCCGGGAGCCATGGCTGAGAAAGTGGGATTTGGCAGGAATATGACTGATGTCTCTCAACAGTTGCCCGAAGATATCCATGCTGAACATGCGCAGAATGGGGAAAAGACCATTTATCATCCCCAATCAAATTCAATGATCCCCGAAATACCGATTGAAAATGAAAACAGCCCTGAAAGCGGGAGAACTGAGATTATGGCGGCAGAAAAAAAGAGCGTCTACCAGCCTGAGAGAAACCTTAATATTACGGGGACGCCGGAGGATGAAGTGCCCGGTGATTCTAAAAAGGCAATCAAAGAAAACACGAAATCCTTGAAAGATACCCCTCGCGTTTTTCAGGTTCAACCGGAACGCATATCTCATGAACTGCAAACCGACAGCGCCGATCCGGGACACCTCCGGAAACCGGGGGATAAATATCAAACGATAGAAACTATTAATCAAAGCGAATTTCAGATTGCCGCAAGTCACGAGCTCTCTGCAATGATTAATCTGATGGACTCTGCCGAAAGGGAGCCTGCAAAACCAGGATATGTATATCACCATGCCATAAAGCCGGGAACAATGTTGCAGCATGAAATATCTCTTCCTGACAGGAAAATATATCAAACAGATCGCACAGGCGAATCGTACATCTCCAATCAAAAAAGGCGTGAAATCCAGGATTCCCTGACTTTAGCAACCATTGCCGGAACTCCTGATCCAAGAAGAAAGCTTTATCAGAATTCCAGTGCTGTGGCCAACAGGAACCCTCCTGAGAAACATATTGAGGAATCACATTCAACAAATCCTGCGATCAGGGTGACCATAGGGCGTGTAGAAGTCAGGGCTGCAACAAAGCCTGCACAGGTGAGCGTCCCTTCCAGGCAAAACCCCGCCCTCTCGTTGAATGATTATCTGAAAAAAAGAAATGGGAATACATTATGAGCAATTTCCTTGCTATAGCTACCGTAACTGCAACCCTGTGCCGGATGTTGCAGGCTGGCATGATCAATGATGTAACAGGAGCAGGTGCAACATCAGTCCGTCCTAACGCAACTGATAGCGGAACCCCCACTACAGGGGTGAATGTATATCTTTACCAGGTCACCCCGAATGCATCCTTACGCGGCTGGGACCTGCCCACCCGTTCATCCGGAGGAGAGCTTGTCCAGCGCCCTTTGGTGGCCCTCGATCTTCATTATTTATTGACCTTCTATGGAGAGGAGAGCGAGTTGCTGCCACAGCGTCTTCTTGGAAGCGCTGTAAAAGCTTTACATGCGCAGCCGGTTCTGACAAGGAAAATGATTGAACAAACGATACAGGAGACCGCATATCTGGAAAAATCCAACCTTGCGGATGCAATCGAGAGCATCAAATTCACTCCCATTCCTCTGTCCCTTGAAGAGCTGTCGAAACTCTGGTCTATCTTCTTCCAGACTGCATACAGGCTGTCAATAGCCTATCTGGGAACGGTCGTCATGATAGAAAGCGAAGATTCGCCGCAAAAGGCGCTCCCTGTCCGGGATCGAAATGTTTATGTCATGCCTTTCCGCCAGCCGGTAATTGAAAGGATTGTATCAAAGGATGGGGAGGAAAAACCCATATTTTCTGACAGCACGATTCTGATTCATGGAAAAAAACTTCGGGGAGATATCACAAAGGTTAGAATAGGAGGGATTGATATCCAGCCTCTTTCCGGAAATATACGCGATACACATATCAGTATGCAACTGCCGCCAGGTTTGCATGCAGGAATACTGGGTGTCCAGGTATTTCACCAGATTATGATGGGGACTCCGCCAGTTCCTCATAAAGGTGTTGAGTCAGCCATCGTGCCATTTGTCCTGTATCCATCTATTACAGATAACATCGATGTAACCGAATACCCCGAAGACGGCCAGGATCTGACAATCAAACTTAAACCCACCCTTGGAAAGAAGCAACGTGTGGCCCTGATGATGAATCCCCTGCCTGGCAATGAAGGAATATCATATTATTTTACTGCGGTATCAAGAAATGAAGACTCGGATTCCATAACTATCCGTGTTTCTAATGTTGAGCCGGGCGATTATCTCGTCCGTGTGCAGGTGGATGGTGCACAAAGTCCATTAATAGTGGATACCAATCCTGCCAGTCCCACGTTCAATCAGTATACCGGACCAAAGGTGACGATCCCATGAACAACTGGCATGAGGCAAACAAGATATATCTGATGGCTGAACTTGCCATCGTTCGTGAGTCACTCGAATCCCGAAACGGCACTTCACAGGACAGGCCTGAAAAGAGCAGGATAGTCCAGGAGAACCTGGAAAAATCTTCTTCTGCCATGCCCGCCCCGCCAGCCATTGACACCCTGTGCGCGATTTTCGGTCTTTCCAGGTTTGAGCGAAATGTGCTCCTGTTATGCGCAGGCATGGAACTTGACTCCTCGTTCGCTTCATTGTGTGCCCAGGGAGATCCAAAGCGCGCCTTCCCCACTTTCAGCCTGGCACTGGCAGCCCTTCCTGAACCCCACTGGAGCGCAATTACACCTGTTTCACCCCTGCGCCGTTTCCGTCTCATAGAGATAGGGCCAGGGGATACAATTACCCAGAGTCCCCTCCGTATAGATGAACGGGTACTGCATTATCTTGCAGGAGTGCAGTACCTTGACGAGAGGCTTGCAGACATGGTCAAACCCCTTGAAGGGGCTGCTACTGATATGGAGTCACGCCGGGAAATTGCACAACGGGTTGCCAGAACATGGCAGCAGAGTGCAGGCACTTCGAGTCTCCCGGTGGTGCAATTATGCGGGGATGATGCATCGGCCAGCCGTGCCATCGCTGCAACGGCATGCGGCTTATTGGGAATGAGAGTGAACGTGATTTCTGCCAGTGCCGTTCCGACCGCACCGGGGGAGATGGATGCTTTCATCAAATTGTGTGAGCGCGAGGCTGCCCTGGGTTGTATTGCGCTTTTGCTTGATTGCAATGAAACCGGCGACGCAGCACAGGAAAAAGTGATTAGCCGGCTTATTGAAGGAATAAGAAGCGCCCTTATCGTTACATGCCGGGACAGGCGGCCGGCAGGCAGGCGTTCGATGATTATATTCGATATTCCAGGTCTGACTTCGGGTGAGCAGTGTGAGATATGGAAGAGCGAACTTGGAATACTGGCACAGGGACTTAACGGTCAGGTGGAGGAACTTGTTTCACAGTTTAACCTGAGCGACAGGGCAATACATAATGCCTGTGCACAGGTGAAGGGGCAGGACGGCAGAGGTTCTAAAAATCCGGATGAGACAGGTAATGCGCTCAGGGAAGTATGTCTTACACAGGTAAGACCGCAAATGGAGAACCTGGCGCAGAGAATCAAACCTGTAGCTAAATGGGATGACCTTGTACTCCCTGAAAAACAAAGCCAGATACTCAGGGAGATGGCTGCCCAGGTGCGCCACCGGACGAAAGTATATGAAAAATGGGGATTTGCGAAAAAGGAATCACGAGGCATGGGTATAAGCGCTCTTTTCGTGGGAGAAAGCGGTACGGGTAAAACGATGGCAGCCGAGGTTCTTGCAAATGAGTTGCGGCTTGACCTTTATCGCATCGACCTGAGCCAGGTAGTAAGCAAATATATAGGTGAGACTGAGAAGAACCTGAGGCGTGTGTTTGATGCTGCTGAGGAAGGAGGCGGGATACTCCTGTTCGATGAAGCGGATGCACTTTTCGGAAAACGCAGCGAGGTTAGGGATAGCCATGACAGGTATGCAAATATCGAAGTGAGCTACCTGCTTGCACGCATGGAAGCATACAGGGGACTTGCAATCCTGACCACCAATATGAAAAATGCCCTGGATCCTGCCTTTCTCCGCCGTATCAGGTTTATAGTCAGGTTCCCGTTCCCTGATACTTCGCAGCGCATAGAGATATGGAGCCGCATTTTCCCTGAGAAAAAGTTTACAGAAGGATTAGATGTGAAGAAGCTGGCGCAACTGAACGTGGCGGGAGGGAACATCCGCAACATTGCCCTAAATGCAGCATTTCTTGCGGCGGATGGCGATGAGCCGGTACGGATGTCGCATATTCTTCGCGCAGCCCGCAACGAATGTGCAAAACTTGAGAAATCGCTTTCTGAGGCTGAGATTGGAGGATGGGTATGAAACCAAAGAGTATTGAACTGCATATAGAAGAACTTGTCCTGGATGGTTTTTCTCCCGGAGATCATCTCGCTATCAGCGAGTCTGTCGAACGCGAGTTATCACGGATGTTTGCTGAACAGGAGTCACCCCAGTTAATGGAACAGAGTGGTAAGATTGAGAGCTTACAGACAGGAAAGTTTGATATAAAAGAAAATTCAAAAGATGATGTGATTGGTGTACAATTGGCGCGGACTATCTACGGAGGATTAAAAAAATGAATATGCAAATGGTTAAGACTTCACCGGATTCTTCCTTTACTCCGGTGAACTCATGGCAAATACAGCGGCGAGGTAAGAATGAACGTGATGAGGATTGTCCCAAATGCCGCAAGAGATTGCTAAATCGGCAGCGCAGTTCCGCTAACCTGCCCGAACCTTCCTCTGTGCCACAGGTTGTGCCGTCGATTGTGCACCATGTTTTGAACTCACCGGGGCAGCCGCTGGATACAGGAACCCGCGCTTTTATGGAGCCACGGCTCGGACATGATTTCAGCAAGGTACGGGTGCATGCGGATATAGAGGCGGCGGAATCCGCACAGGCGGTGAATGCGCTGGCATATACAGTAGGACAGGATGTTGTTTTCGGGCCAGGGAAATATGCACCTAAGACAGATATAGGGAAGAAGCTGTTGGCTCATGAATTAATTCATGTTGTGCAACAGGACTCGGGTGAAAGGGGCATCCAGACCATGCTTACTATCTCCAGTCCTGATAATCCTTTAGAGCATGAAGCCAGGATGGGCGCAATGGCTATCATGAAGGATGAGATATTCACTCCCACACCCTTGCATGCTGTGCATATAGCGCGCCAGGATGCTGGCATAGCTGCGGCTGCTCCAAAGGTATACACATTCTCGATTACTACTGATGGATGCGATAAAGCACCATTCAATGACGCTACAGTCCGCGCTGCTGCAAGAGCTGCATTCGATAAAGTCTTAACCAGCAACTGTGTAAAAAGCCAGTCTTTAAAGGATGAAATATTGAGTGAATTCGATGGATTGAATATTGATTGCGAGCAGGATAAGGATGGGCCTTGCGGTATGGCATCCAGATACTTTACCCAGACAGTCAACATTTACCCCCCATCACTTGACACGTCAAGGTGCGGGGCATTAGCATCATCGATATTGCACGAGATTGTCCATTTAACCGAATGGAGACTCTTTGGACATGGCGAACTCGCAGATGCCTGCGAAAAATCTTGTTTCGGCTACGGCTCAGGTGATGCATCAAAATGCAAATGACCCGAAATAGTTATGCATTAGAATTTTTCAGCGAGTTGATTTTCGGACATGTTATTGCAAACCGAGCCAAAAGCTACGACACCGATACAATCATCAGTCAAGGTCGGTCCCTTACAGCGTAAAAGTGCCCGCAATAGTATTTCAGGTAATGATGGTAAACAAGAAGATAACCTGAAAACAAGGTTAATGCTGCGGCACGGTACCGCAAGCGAAACAATGACTTCTATAGAAACTCCTGATGCCGGGGGATTACTGGGTTCGCAAGGACAGCCAGTTTATCCGGCGAAACGTGAATTCACAAAGCCCGGTTTCGGGCACGATTTTGGTAAAGTGCAGGTATATTCTAATATGCCCGGGCGGATCCAAAGAATCGCATACAACGGCAAAAGCGATTGCAGCCCGACCTGGTATGGGGAAGTGAGCCCGGAATTGGATTCAAGCGGAGAAAGATTCACAGGTAAACTGGTGGTAAAGTACAACGATGCTGAATTGAAAGACCCATGTGTCCGTGAATGTGTAGAACTGCACGAGAGCATTCATGTAAAGCACCTTACGCCCATTGTTAAAAAGATACACGATTGCGATGAAGCAGCCGGGAACGACTGGGATAAAAAAGAAAAATGCAACGCAATGGCTAATCGCGAACTGATGGAGGTTAATAGGTTCTCTGAGTGTGAAGCCTACAGGAAGAGCTTTACCTGCCTTACCCTGAAGGTTATCGATCCATCAAGCCCCTGCTCAAAACCGCCGCACAGGGATGAAATCCAGAAGCATCGAGGACACGAAGGGTGTGAGATGAAGAAGGCCTGCGAAGAAGCCGGAACCCCTGAAGCTGGAATTCCTAATACATAGATATAATTGAAATTTATGAATATAGGATTACAAACCCCGGTAAAACCTGAACCAACAATATATCCAGCAGCAGCTAAGCAGTTGCATCGCATGTGCTCACGCTGCGACATTCTGGGCATGGAAAGCAGACAGGTTGAAGAGAAGACAAAGAAGCAGGTCTTAAACCGCAGTTCAGCAAATAAACCTGAACTTACTAATGCGCCTCCAATAGTCCACGATGTGCTTCGGTCACCCGGCAAACCGCTTGATAATGAGGTACGAAGATTTATGGAGCCGCGCTTCGGGCACGATTTTAGCAGAGTGCGTGTACATACGGATGAGAAGGCTGTGGAATCTGCACGGGCGGTGAATGCGCTGGCGTATACTGTTGGACGGGATGTGGTATTCGGTGCCGGGCAATTCGCACCAGGCACTGAGGCTACACGCAAACTGCTGGCACATGAGTTAACGCATGTAGTGCAGCAGGAAAGGCAGAATAATTTGCAGCTTCAGAGGTATTCAATTGACGGTTCATGCAGCAGCCCGGAAAAGTTCCCAGCCGAACAGCGGGGCAACATGCAATGCCAAGATGGCACGACTGTTCCAAACGGCACGGTCTATCAATTAAGCTTTGCCTCCCTGCCGAACCGCTGCCCAAAGGACAACTATGAGAGGCATAGTCCGGACTTGATAGAGCAGGCTGTGAAGAAGGCGATATCCCGCATATCATCTGAGCGTCCTGCGCACTGCCTGGAAGAGGAAGAATTCAGGCGTGGGGTTCTGGATACCCTCAATGACATTACAATTCAATGCGACAAGGACAGATCCGGCCCGCCGCATGCACTCGTTGTATCTAATACCATGCATCTTACCCACGGCAGCATTCACGGCAATGATGATGATGCAATCGAACACCTATCCAGTCTCATCTTCCATGAGGCGCTGCATAACTGGGAGGGAAGGATAATCGGGGAGCATACAGGCATAGTAACACCCTGTACCGCCGCCTGCTTCCCGCGCTCAGGTCAGGCCATGGTGAACACTAACCCTCTTGATTGCGTCATGCCCCCGCTTGTGAGGGGCTCATCCGTATCTGCCGGGCTGCAGGGTGAGGCCACCCGTGGAGGTGGCATGGGAATAACACTTTCTTACAGGCGAAGTCTCTTTACAGCACTTCACGGGCATCTGGCAGGCAAGCTGGGGATGGACATCTCATACGAATACCTTTTCTCACCTGATGCCCAGATGCGTTATGGCAGTGAGCTTGTGAAACTTGCACCTGCCGCTGGACTGGAGTTCCGCCCCGGTGTAACGGACAGAAAGGGTCTCATATTCAACCTGGATGTTGCTCCCCAAGTAGAGATCGGCTCAACAGGTGTACGCCCAGGTTTCCGTTTTGATATGGGGACAGGGCTTGAGTTTGACTTCTTGTATGTGGGAGCTGGCGTAGGTATGGTCATACCGCTTTCAAGCGGTTCTGAAAAAACACTGGATATTTCGCTTCGCACAGGAATTTCATTCTGAGACGGTAAAATTTGCCCAATCTTAATATCCAGCCCCTGTTGGAGGTAAAAAGGATAAAATAGACACCGCAAAGTCGGCTATGAACTTCCAGTTCATAGGTAACAATGAGAAAGACACAGCAGGAAGGAACACGGATTCACACGGATTGGACGGATGTACACGGATTTGAAATCCGTGTACATCCGTGAAATCCGCGTTCTATACCACATTGCTGTGCTTTTTTCATATAATTGAATATACATCATAAGGAAAGGAGGACACAAACAACCATGAACACATTCCCCGGGCGCTTTCTTAAAGGCGCAATCGTGGGTATCGACCCGCTTAACCCTATTGCAAGCATTGTAATTTTCCAGTACAATCCTGAAAAGCTTACGCGCTCGCTCAATGCGCAGACAGTGGGAGGTGAAAGCAGCTCAGAACCCATGCGCCTCAAGGGGGCGCCGACTGAAACAATCACGCTTGATACCGAAATAGATGCTGCTGACCAGCTTGAGAAAGGAGACCCCACAACAATCAGCATGGGGATATACCCCCAGTTATCAGCCCTGGAGATGCTGATTTATCCCAAGACCCCTGTGGTAATAGCCAACGCGGCGCTGGCACTTGCCGGGTCGCTGGAACTCATAGCTCCTGAGGCCCCCCTGACGCTTCTTATCTGGGGACCCAAAAGGGTGCTTCCTGTCAGACTCACCCAGTTCACTATCACGGAAGAAGCCTATGACGGACAACTTAACCCCATCCGCGCAAAGGTTTCACTGGGCCTGAAAGTGCTAAGTTACAATGACCTGCCGCCCGCCCATAAAGGGTACGGCCTTTTCCTGGCACATCAGATAACCAAGGAAGCGATGGCTATGATAGGAAGCATGAATAACCTTGCTGCAGGGCTCAGTTTATAAGGTGGTCCAATGTTCGAACATACAAGCAGATATTATGACCTGGAAAATGCAGCATTTATAGCTGCGGACGGTCGAAAAATGACTTACAAGCGCAGGCGTTTCCTGCCACATGGTGAAAATATGCCGCTCCTTGCCGAGGTCATCCCGATCCAGGGCGACCGCCTTGACCTTATCGCATTCCGTACCCTGGGAGATCCTCAACAGTTCTGGCGGATATGCGATGCAAACAATGCCATGAAACCTGAAGACCTGATAGAACCAGGCAGGATAATCCGTGTGGCTGTGCCGCATATATAGGAGGTTGCGATGGGCCTGCTCGGTATCAATCTGACATTGATGATAGGACCTGCGATTGCAGTCCCTGCGCCCCCTATGATTATCGAGGCACTGCAAAGCGTGGAGGTTACCCACTCGGACGAGGGGCGTTCGGGTTTCCAGATAATTTTCCAGGCAGGGCGAAGCGGACAGGCCGACATGGTGGATTATGCGCTTCTTCGAAGTCCCCTGTTGAAGCCATGCAACCGCGTCATCCTTTTGGTCACCTTTGGCGCCATGCCCAGAGTGCTGATGGACGGCATAATCACCCATCAGCAGCTTTCGCCGGGCGGCGAGCCGGGTACTTCTATCTTTACAGTGACAGGGGAGGACGTGAGTGTCATGATGGATATGGAAGAGAAATCAGTTGAGCATCCTGCCCAGGACGAGACTATTATAGCTGCCAAGATTATTTCCAGTTATGCAAAATTCGGGCTCATCCCTGATATCAGGCCGCCTCCTGTAATAGACCCTCCAATTCCCATAGAACGCGTACCCGTGCAGCAGGATACCGACTTGCAATATCTCACTGAACTGGCACAGCGCTATGCATACGTATTCTATGTAACACCCGGTCCCGTGCCTGCTATGAACACGGCATACTGGGGCCCTCCCAAACACCTTGACGTGCCGCAGCGTGCGCTTTCATTCAACTTTGGCTCAATGACAAATGTCAGGTCTGTCAATTTCCAGAACAATGCCCTCTCACCAACTACGGTTTCTGGAAAGGTGCAGGACCGCTCAACCAATAGCAGCCAGTCTGTACAAAATATAGCAAGCATGCGACCGCCGTTATCCAGCCAGCCAGCCCTTCTTACCCAGTCCTGCGTGCGTAAGAAATTATTCCGTGCCGAAGCAGGCTTGAACACAATGCAGGCAATGGCGCGTGCCCAGGCGATGACTGATGCTTCAACAAACGCGGTAACAGCCGAAGGTGAACTTGATTCGGTGCGTTACGGGGATATACTCCAGTCACGGGGGCTTGTAGGGCTTCGCGGGGTCGGATACAATTACGACGGGATATATTACGTTAAAAGTGTGACACACAAGATTAAGAGAGGAGAATACGTGCAACAGTTTTCCCTTACAAGGGAAGGCGTGGGTGCAATATCACCCGCGGTGATACCATGAAAAAATTTTTAGGAAAATTCCGGGGAAAAGTTGAAAATAATGTCGATCCGATGCAATTGGGCAGGATACAGGCAAGCGTACCTGCGGTGCTTGGCGAGGGTAAAATGAGCTGGGCAATGCCATGCGTACCTTATGCAGGGAGCGGCGTGGGTTTCTTTGCCATCCCACCTGTAGGTGCGAATGTCTGGGTGGAGTTTGAGGGTGGAGACCCTGATTATCCAGTATGGAGCGGCTGCTTCTGGGGTTCAGGGGAAGTGCCTGCCCAGCCTGCGGTAGCTGAGATGAAGGTGTTAAAGACCGATACCGGAACCATTACAGTAAACGACATTCCCGGAGCAGGCGGCATAACCATTGAGACCGCAACCGGGATGAAGATCGTTATCAATGCACAGGGAATAGAGATAACCAACGGACAGGGCGGGAGCATCAAACTCACAGGGCCGCAGGTATCGATCAACGGCGGCGCACTTGAGGTGATTTGATGCCAGGTTACTTAATCCATGTCGGGGCGACCGCTATATGCCCCCACGGCGGTCAGGTTTCCATTATTTCGTCCAATACAAGGGTGCTTGTGGGCAGCCAGCCTGTGGCTACCCTTAATGACACATACCTGGTGGCTGGCTGTGCTTTCACGATACCTCCAGGTAAACCGCAGCCCTGTGTAAAAGTACAGTGGCTCGTTGCAGCTATGCGTGTGAAAGTCGGGGGGCAGCCCGTGATACTCCAGGCAAGCACAGGGCTGTGCCAGAGCGCTGAGCAGATACCTCAGGGACCGCCTAACGTGCTTGTTACACAATTAAGGGTGAAGGGAACATGATGCAAAGAGACATGACGCAAAGAGACATGACGCAGATAGATCATCCGTTAAGAATAGACGGCAGCGGAAGGACTGCAACCACTGATCAGGACGCCCATATCCGCGACCTCATAGAACAGGTGCTTTTCACTTCGCCGGGCGAACGCGTCAACCGCCCCACTTTCGGCAGCGGGATAATGCAGCTTGTTTTCGCACCCAACAGCCCAGAAGTTGCCGCTACTACTCGTTTTCTCATACAGGGTGCGCTCCAGCAATGGCTTTCGGATCTTATCCAGGTAAGGGATGTAAAGGTAGAGAACATCGATTCCAAGCTTGAGGTAACAATCCAGTATATTATCCTTCGCAACCAGCAGCAGAAGACTGCTCAATTTTCAAGGGAGGTATGAATGGGAATACAATACTCGTGCAGGAATAAGAATCGCAGGAATAAACTCCTTTCAACAAAAATCGAAGGAGAACTGGAACTAAACGGGATAGATTATCTTGAAGTACTGGATAAGAACGCCCCGCAGGGAACCCCGCGCCAGCGCACACTCCTTGTACGCTGCTTCAAGCCCGTAACAGACCTGAGCGGTAATAATGTAAGGATCAGGGGGGGCGTGCGCGACGACCCCAGAATCAATCCGGTAAGAGTTGAATGGGCATATCCGGCAGACCCTACTGACTGGCATAATCCGCCGGATAATGAACATATCACCGCTGAAGAAATAGATTTATTCGAAAACCTCCCCGATCCCGGAAACGTACTTGTCGTCAGAACCAGCAGTTACGGGGACTATTCAATTTATATTCTTTTACTGACTGCAAACGACGGGAAGCCTCTCGCAGGTTTTGACCCGCAGCTTTCAAGCGTGGAATTCTCTTTCAAGGTAGAATGCCCGGACGGATTTGATTGCAGGCAGAAGGAAGAGTGCTCTATAGAGCGGCTGTCTGAACCCCCCATCGATTACCTTGCCAGGGATTTTGCAAGTTTCAGGCAGCTTATGCTTGACCGCATGGCTGTAATAATGCCTGGCTGGAAAGAGAGGAATCTTGCAGATGTGGGCATAACCCTTGTAGAACTGCTTGCATATGCAGCTGATCACCTAAGTTATTACCAGGATGCGGTTGCCACAGAAGCTTATCTTGGTACTGCACGCAAACGGATTTCTGTGCGCCGTCATGCCAGGCTTCTTGATTATCCAATGCATGACGGATGCAATGCAAGAGCATGGGTCTGCATTGAGATCAATGACGATGAAGTATTTCTGGCTAAGGAAGATGAAATAACAAAAAGCAGGACAAGGTTCCTGACCAGATTCGAGGATGCTCCTTTTGAGGACAGGAACAGGTTACGGGAGATGCTGTCACTTTATCATCCAGAAGTTTTTGAACCAATGCACAGCACCACCTTATACAGGGCTCATAACACGATATCATTCTATACCTGGAGCGATGACCTGTGCTGCCTGCCCGGCGGCGCAACGAAAGCCACGCTTGAAGATAATATTGCCAACCGTTTGCGCCTGTGCAAAGGTGATGTGCTGATCCTGGAAGAAAGGCTGGGACCCGCCACCGGGCTTCAGTCAGACGTCGATATTTCCCACAGGCATGCCGTGCGTCTCACAAGTGTAACGCCGGAAGCTGAAATTCTCGGGAACGGAAGAAGGGTTCCTGGCAGCCTGAAAATCGATCCCCTGACAAAAACACCTATAGTAGAAATTGAGTGGGCAGGACTGGATGCTTTACCGTTCCCGTTCTGCATTTCTACCGTAATAAATGATGTGCCGTATGAGGACGTAAGCGTAGTACACGGAAATGTCGTACTGGCGGATCACGGTATGACCGATGACGAAGAACTTGAAGAAGAGGAATTGAAATTCGAAATGCTTCAAGAAGGGCGATATCGGCCCCGGCTTACGAGAAGCGGCATAACCCACAGTGTTCCTTACAACGATGAAACGGTGCGCAGCAAGCCTGAGCCTGCCTCAAATGCGTTGTTACAGAAAGTCCTTGATGCGTTGCCTGCCGTAAAATTGCATGAGAATTCCGAGGTCTGGACTGCAAAACGGGATCTTCTGAACAGCGACAGGTTTGATCAGAGTTTTGTAGTGGAAATGGATGAGGAGGGATTTGCCCATTTGCGTTTCGGGGACGATATAATGGGAAAAAGACCGGTAAGCAGCATGAAAGCTACCTATCGTACGGGCAACGGTACCCGGGGAAACGTGGGATCGAATGCGATCCACCATATCATGCCGGCAGATGCCGCCCTGAGCTCCGATAGTGTCGGAAGGATATGGAATCCCCTGCCTTCACAGGGCGGGACCGATCCGGAATCCATTGAACAGGTGCGCCTTTACGCCCCCTGGGCATTCCGCACCCAGAAACGTGCAGTCACTGAAAACGATTATGCCGAAGTTGCCCAGAGGCACCCGGATGTCCAGAGAGCGGTTGGAACCCTCCTATGGACAGGGAGCTGGTACACCATGTTCGTCACTGTTGACAGGAAAGGGGGAAGACCGGTAAATGATGAATTCAGGGCAGAACTGTTTGATTTTCTGGAAAGTTTCAGGCTTGCAGGCTACGACCTGGAGATAGAAAGCCCGATATTTGTTTCACTTTACATAAAAATGACGGTATGCGTTAAAACCGGCTATTTCAGGCCCGACGTTGAGTCTGCCCTGTTGCGAACATTCAGCAATATTGACATGTCAGGCAGAAAGCGGGGTTTTTTCCACCCCGATAATTTCACATTCGGAAAGCCGGTATATCTTAGCAGGGTAGTATCTGAGGCGATGAAAGTGCCCGGCGTTCTCTGGGTGGATGTAACGGATTTTCGCCGCTGGGGGCAGCCTCAGGGCAATGAACTGATAGATGGGGAGATATCTTTCAGCAGGCTTGAAATAGGCCGTCTGGACAACGATCCAAACGGGCCCGAGAACGGCAAGATAGAATTCAAAATGAAAGGAGGATCATGAACGACAGGGAAAATGTAAATGTCGATAAAACGAAGATGGATACCTGCGGATGCTGGGAGAGAAAGGAATCCCTGAATGAGCATCATAACCGCCCGGGTCTTCCTGCCATCGATTACCGCATCGGTACACATTCCACCTTCCTGCGCCGGATGCTTTTGAGCCTGTCGCTCAATATTATCAAGGACGGGCCAACCCTCGCCAGGCTCACCACCCGCAGCCCGGACGATCCTGCCATCGCCATGCTGGATGCATGGGCTACAGCAGCTGATGTACTTACCTTCTACCAGGAACGCATCGCGAACGAAGGTTACCTGCGTACTGCTACCGAGCGCCGTTCAGTGCTCGAACTGTCAAGAGCAATAGGCTATGAACTGAGTCCCGGCGTTGCAGCCAGTGCATACCTCGCATTCACGCTGGAAGATGCCCCGGGAGCTCCCGGACGCGCCACGATCGAGGAAAGACTCAAGGTCATGAGCATTCCCGGACAGGATGAAAAGCCCCAGACCTTTGAGACTGTTGAAAAAATCGAAGCCCGGAAAGAGTGGAACAGGCTGAAACCAGGGCTAACGGTGCAGCAGGAATTAATATACGGCACCACTGAACTCTATCTGGCGGGAGTAAATACCCGCCTGCTGCCGGGGGATGCGATACTGCTTGTGGGGATGGAGCGCGAGAAACTTTTTGTGAGCGAAAGATGGGATTTCCGCATCCTTAAGACCGTCACACCCTTTCCTGAAAAGGAAAAGAATTATACCATTGTCACCTGGGAAACCGGCCTGGGCCATGATAAGCCGCCTGTCGATCCGTCTGACAAACCCAGGGTCTTTACTTTCCGGCAGCGTGCCGCGCTTTTTGGATACAACGCACCCGACTGGAAAGGGATGCCTGATACGGTTAAGAAGGCTTACGATCCTTCATACAATAAAGACGACTCAAGCACATGGAGGTCGGACTGGCCCGACTTTGAGATCAGGATCGGGAAAAAACTTTTGTTCAAATGGGATAATGTTCCCGGGAGTGATTGGGAGAAATTAAAAGAATATCTGATACAGACTTATGGTACTAACTGGATAGGTGCGCTTACACCCGTAAACAACGGCAGTGAAATAAATATTTCCCAGGAAAGAAATCTCCTCTCGATCCGGCTTAACAAAGAAAAGTCCAAAGCAACCAGGGCATACATGACAATTTCTGATGGCAGGACTGATGTATTCTTCGCAAAGATGGACAGTGAAAGAAAACTGAAAATTTATGAAAAGAATAAAATAGATCTGGATGCGGTCTATCCCAGGATTCTTTCCGGCAGCTGGGTAGTCCTGGTGAAGCCCGGTTACAAAGAACTATATGGAGCTCAGGAAGTTGAAACAGATGCACTTGCCGATTTCATGCTTACTGCCAAGACCACGCGCATCACGCCCGATACGGTGAAACACCTGAGCTGGTTCGGGTTGCGCGATACAGTGGTATTTGCCCAGAGCGAAGAACTGGAAATGGCAAAAAGACCGCTGACCAGAACCATAGATGGAAAGAATATCGAACTTGATTGTCAGGTAGAGGGGCTTGAAAAGGATAAGAAACTCATAATCAGCGGAAAAAGGATGTGCGTCAGGATCGCGGATGAAACTGAAGGATTGTCACTTGTTCCCCCATCTGATTTCATAAAGCCCAAGGAGCTTAAACCCGGAGAAATTCTCAGCATCATCGAACCTCCTGTTATCGCCGATGATAGAATACGATGGCACCTGATGGACAGGGAAGGCTTCGATGGCTCCTTGAATATTGAACCTGGCGGGAAGCTTATAATAAATAAAGGGATGGCACAAATTAAGGCGGATGATATTTCCTTTGTAAATAAGGATGGGAATATAGTGAGGCTGGATAGCGGTCAAGAATTTTACTTCCAGGACCCTCCATTTTCGGTGGCTGAAGGCAGATTGGAATGGCACCTGACAGATAACGAAGAAATAAACGATATAATTGTATCCATCGAGTCCGAAAAGATCATACCGGTCCATTCGGAAAAAGATGATGAAACGATAAGTGAGGCGGCAATCATAGAATATGTGACCACTGGCCTTGAACGCACTGCCATAAAATTAAAAGAATCTCTTGCCAGCATCTATGACCGCCACACTGTATCGATATATGCCAATGTGGCCCTGGCAACGCACGGCGAGACCGTTTATAATGAAGTTCTCGGTAACGGTGATGGAACCCGCCCCAACCAGAGATTCAGGCTGAATAAGAATCCTCTTACTTATATTTCCTCTCCCACGCCAAGAGGTATCCAGAGCACCATAAAGGTGTATGTTAACGACGTGGAATGGAAAGAAACACCCTCCCTCCTGGATCTTGAGGCGAACAGCCAGAACTTCATTCTTCGCAATGACAATGATGGTAAAACATACCTGACTTTCGGGGACGGTAGGAAGGGCTGCCGCCTGCCGAGCGGCCAGGAGAATATCGTGGCGACCTACAGGAGCGGCATAGGCCCTGAGGGGGAAGTGGGAGCCAATAAACTATCCCTCCTCCAGAAAAGACCACTTGGCGTGCGTGAAGTAACAAATCCCATAGCCGCGAGCGGCGCAGCGCCGCCTGAAAAACTGGAGGATGCACGCACGAACGCTCCTTTTACGGTGCTCACGCTGGAACGAATAGTATCGCTGCGGGATTTTGAGGACTTTGCACGGGCTTTTTCCGGCATTGGCAAATCGCAGGCTGTCACATTCTGGATGGGTGAAAAAAAGATAGTTCACATCACGGTGGCTGCATCCGGCGGCAAACCGGTGGATCCCAAATCAAATCTTTACAAAAACCTTCGCAAAGGAATCGATGCCGTGAGACTTCCCGTGCAGCATGTGATCGTTGAAAGTTACCGGCCTGATTTCTTTAACCTGGAAGCAAGGGTGAAGATCGACCCCCGCTACATAAATGATAAAGTCCTTGCCGCCATTGAAAGCGCTCTTGAAAAAACATTTTCATTTGAAAACCGCTCCTTCGGGCAGGCTGCCACAGCCTCTGAAATAAATACCGTGATGCAGGATGTGGAAGGCGTAATATATGTCGATATTGAAAAACTTTACAAATCAACCGGCTCCCCCGTTTTAGACCAGATACTGACCGCATCCAGGGCATTTCTGGATGATATGGGGAATATCAGATCCGCTGAATTGCTGCTGATAAAACCAGGCGGAATAACACTGACGGTGATCTTAAATGAATGAACAGGACAAAGAACGATTATATAAACTGATGCCTGCAACCCACCGCATACGGGATGCAGCCGAAGGTGAACCCATCCGCGCTCTGCTGTCCGTGATAGAGCGCGAAATGAAGAATATCGAATCCGATATCGAAGGTCTCTATGATAACTGGTTCATCGAGACTTGCAAGGAATGGGTAGTGCCTTATATCGGTGACCTCCTGAAAGTCCAGGGTATCAGGTCTTTAGATATAGAAACTTTAAGCCAGCGTGCATTTGTGGCGCATACTCTTGCATACCGCAGGGGTAAGGGCACGGCGGCTGTACTTGAACAACTGGCTTCCGACCTGACAGGCTGGCGTGCGAGGGTGGTTGAGTTCTTCCAGCTCCTCGCGCTGACGCCGAATTTAAACCATATAAGGCTCAGGAAATCCCGCGCTCCTTCTCTTTGCAGCACCGTCAATCAGGAGCTTCTGGGAGGCACACCGGATCTTCGTGATACAAACAGCCTGGAACTCCTGGAGGGACCTTTTGAGATAGCTGCACACAATGCCGATGTGCGAAGCGTTGCAGGCTGCGGAGGCAGGTATAATGTCCCGAATATCGGCATTTTCATGTGGAGACTCCAGAGCTACAGGGTAGAAAGGAGCACGGCGCGTGCTGTCGCCGATATTCCGGACGGGAGATATTCATTCGATCCCCTGGGCAGGGATATCCCCCTTTTTAACATTCCAAGACCCGAACCTGAGATCGCGCACCTGGCAGAAGAATTCAACGTCCCCGGAAAACTCCGCCGCCGCATGCTTTATGACGAGCTTGAAAAATACCGGCCGGTTCCTGAAAAAGAAAGGAAATATATCTATTTTGACAGAGATGAGCCCGTGCTAAGGGTATTCAAGAACGGTGAACCGGTATCTCTTGACCAGATGCTTATTTGCAACCTCGGTGAATGGAAGCGCCCCCAGTCCTTAAAAATTGCAGTAGATCCAGAACTTGGGAGGCTGGCATTCCCTGAAGATGAGATACCTGAAAAGGTGGAAGTCAGTTATGCATACGGCTTCAGCGACGATGTGGGCGCAGGGCCGTACAACCGTTCTGTTTCAGTGAAGAGGTGGGTAAATCCACTCGATCCCGATTTTCGTAAGGTCACATGGCAGAAAGGAGTGACAAAAGACAGGGAGGCATTGAATAATGACAGCAGCCATCTGGTGGAAACAATGGAGGAGGCGGTAACTGAATGGAACCATTATGTGAGTAATAGTCCAGATCCCTTTCCATTCGGTCTTATCACGATTATGGATAACAGCACATATAAAGAAGAACTGACGGGAGCGAATCGAATATATATCATACAGGGGAGCAAGCTTGCAATTATTGCGGCAGACTGGGCTCTGGTAGATGAACCTTCAGGGCAAAAAACACGCATTGTCGGGCAGTTGACCCCTGATGCTTACCGCCCGCATGTGCTGGGAAACATTTCCGTGCAGGGAGGAGACGATTTCAGCAACAATCCCGGGCAATTGATCCTTGACGGGATCATGATCGAGGGTATGCTTAACGTTCTTGTGGGAAACCTGGGCAGCCTGACAATTGCACACTGCACACTTGTGCCCGATAAAGGCGGGCTTAAAATTAATCCCTCTGCCGTAGAAGAAAGGACAAATCCCCGGCTTCATATCTCCATCGACCATAGCATCTGCGGTCAGATAATTGTGCCTGAGAACGTGCCTGAATTGAAAATCCGGGACAGCATAGTGGACAGCGTTGAGGAAGATTATACCATTTATGCCGGTGAACAATCCGGGAAAATCATGCCCGGGCCATCAACATCCATAGAGCGGACAACAGTCTTCGGAAAGGTGTTAGTTGATCAGATGATACTTGCTTCTGAGGTTATTTTCACAGGCCAGGTGGAAGTGGAGAGGTTCCAGAAGGGATGCGTGCGTTTCAGCTACGTCCCCGGTGGTTCAAGGACACCCCGCCGCTACAGGTGTCAGTCAGACAGGGCACTGGATTACCTGTTCAGCTGGGATGAAATTCGGGATATCAAATACGAAAGATTGATTGAACTTTTAAAACCGTATTTCAACTTTAAATGGTTAAGTACCGGAAAAATAGACAGCATCACTTCCACTATGATTGCTGTATCTTCTGGGGATTCTCAACCGAAAGATGTTCTCTCGCTTACGCTCAACACTGATAAAACGAGAGTAATCCTTATGCTAAATTCCGTCAGGCTCGATGAATTCGTAGTTAAAATTGAAAATGGCATGATGAACGTATACACTGTGAAGAAAGCCGGCGCTGCCTGCGGTTGCAGGATCGGCTCAGGTCTCAAGCCGGCATTCACGTCCATCGTGTATGGCGATCCCGGCTACGCGCAGCTCGGTCGCAATTGCGCCGAAGAGATCCGCACGGGGGCGGAAGACGGATCTGAGATGGGGGTTTTCTGCAGCCTGAAACAACCTCAACGCGAAGCGAATTTTCGGACATCTCTGGATGAGCACCTCGGCTTTGGTCTTGAGGCGGGGATATTTTATGTTACTTGATAGATAAAAGGAGGTAAATCATGAAAACAAGGAGAGCATTTTTTGACAATCTAATGGATAATATTGGAGGCAGACAATGAAAGGAGATTTCAGCAGATCCACATTCAAACGGAAAAACCATTATAAGAGCGTCCGCATGCAGCAGGGTCGCGTCCAGCTCGATTCGGACTGGAACGAGCAGGCAGACATTAATAATTACCACATCGAGACCGACATGAAGGACGTCATTGGAAAATGCGGGGCACCATTCCATGAAAAGACGGGGGTCAATGATAACAGGAACTTCGAGATCAGGGTTACGGATGACAGGAAAGATTTTGAGATCGCCCGCGGGCATATCTATGTGAACGGGATATTATGTGAAAACGACCTGGAGAGTTCCAGAGGTTCGGACCAGCCCGACCTTCCTCCTCTTCCAGAGGATGTTGATCTTACCGCGGACATGCCGTTCATACCTTTGAGGGACCCGCAGGTGTATTCCGGCGGGAAATATCTGGCCTTCCTGGATGTCTGGCAGCGGCATATCACATATCTTGATGACGAAAATATCAGGGAGGTGGCTCTTGGAGGTCCTGATACGGCCACCCGGGCAAAAACAGTCTGGCAGGTAAAGCTGTTGAGCCTCGGGGAAGCGGAAGGCGATGTTAACTGTCTCCTGGACGACCCGCGATTCAATACACTGGTGGCAGGCAGCACAGGCATGCTCAGCGCAAAAACGACTGATCCTGGTACCTTTGGTCCGGACCCCTGCATCCTTCCATCTGGAGGCGGATACCGCCGTCTTAAGAACCAGCTGTACAGGGTGGAGATACATGACGGGGGCGGCAGGGACACAGCCACATTCAAATGGTGCCGCGACAACGGAACTGTTGTTGTAAAATGGAAAAGCATCAAGGATGGAAACAAACTGACCGTTATAGACCCGGGACGGGGCATACTGTCCTGTTTCGCAGCGGGAAAGTGGATTGAACTGACAGATGATATACACGAATTATGGGGACTCCCTGGAAAACTTGTCAGGCTGGAAGATGTCCAGGATGAACTATTCACTATCGATCCTGCCTCAATAACAGGCACCATTGATATGGCAGATTTCCCGGTGAACCCAAAGGCAAGGATGTGGGATTCGGAAGGTGCGGAGAAAGTCTACCAGATACCCGGCGAAGACTGGGTACTGCTCGGGGATGACGGTATCCAGGTCAGGTTTGAAACCGGGACGTACAGAACAGGCGATTACTGGCTTATCCCTGCCAGGACAGAAACGGCTGATATCGACTGGGTCAAGGTCGCAGGGGAGCCCGAAGCTCAGAGACCTCATGGAATAAAACATCATTATTGCAGGCTGGCGCTTCTTGAGGCTAACGAGGGCGGTGACCTTACACTTATAAAAGATTGCCGCAACCTTTTCCCTTCCCTGACAGAACTTACAAGCCTTTCCTATATAGGCGGCGACGGGCAGGAGGCGATGCCCGGAGACCAGCTTCCTGAACCGCTGAAGGTCGGAGTGTCAAACGGACAATGGCCGGTGGAAGGTGCCCTTGTCAAATTCGTGGTCGAGGATGGAGGCGGCACACTGGCAGCAGCCGATCCTGTCAGCTCCCATCCCCTGATAGTTAAAACAGATCCCGGTGGCGTTGCGCAATGCGAATGGACTGTGGGTCTTTTCCCGGACGGTTCGTACCCGTATCCCGGCCATCCGGACAACCCACCACCTCACCAGCAGGTGAAAGCAACACTTGTTGATGCCAACCATAATGAAAAGTTCCGCCTTCCTGTATTCTTTAACGCTAACCTCAGTTTAGCAGGCCAGGTTGCTTATCTCCCCCAGGGCTGCACCAATATGAGCTCAACGACAACTGTCCAGAATGCGATCGACAGGTTGTCCCACCTGACAGGTTTCTCATATATGTGCGGTGACGGACAGGAAGCCATGCCCGGTGACCCTCTTCCCCAGAAGCTGGCAGTGATCGTGACCAATAAATGCGGACCTGTGAACGGCGCCGTCGTGAGATTTGTAGCTGAAGGAAATGGCAGAGTAGCAGCCAGCAAGGTCCTGCTGGGAAACCCCGCTACCACAAACATATTTAATGCCACGGCAGGTCCGGGCGGGATAGCAGCCTGTTACTGGAAGCCGGACGCTAATGGTAGTTCCAGCCAGACCCTGACAGCAACTTTGCAGGGTGCAGGTATCAATCCGATCCATGAACAGGCTTCAATGATCTTCAATGCCAGCTTAAGCATAGCCGCAGAGGTTGCATACAGTCCCACCGAATGCGGGACAGATGCGAATCCGACGGTCAGATCAGGATTGGATATTCATGCCGATGATGACTCAAGTGTGGCCGATATTCTTGACAAACTCCTTTGCGACTTCAACGCAACGCATCTTCCGATCCTGAAGGACGACGATTCGCTCTGTGGTCTGTTAAAAGACGATCCAAATGTTAAAACTGTCCAGCAGGCACTGAATGCATTATGCAGAATCCAGAGAGGAAGCGGATGCTGTACTCTGGTAGGAACGGCCAGAGATATTGGCGAAACATTCAATAATCTGAAAGACGGCGATGTCATCTGTCTTCTCAAAGGTGAACCTTATAACGGAGATATTAAGATATCCGGTCTGAATAATATAGTAATACGGGGTTGCTCAGGCGGCAGCAGATTGGATTCGACCATAAAGATTACAGAATGCTCCAATGTTACCCTGGAAAACCTGGAGATTTCGGGAAGTCTTATTTCTGAAAAAGTGAATGGGCTTTCCTTGAGAAAAAATAACATCTCGCTTGACGAAGGTCAGAATTTTAATATAATATCATGCTCAAATGTAATGATTGAGAAGAACACTATCAACAGCCATTCTGTCATTTCTTTTTCTTCTGGAAACCACATCGAATTTTCCGATAACACTATTGATTATCTTGGAAACACAGAAGCTTTTTCATCGGGGATTCATGCCCTGGACTGCGATCAACTGAAGATCCGGGAAAACAGGTTGAACGTGGATTCATCCGTGATTGCGGATAGTTATGTTCACATTGAAATCGTTAAAGGACAGCAGGTTGAGATCAGCGGCAATTGTATCCAGACTAAGATTTCAGATAATAAGGAAGAGAGAAACATTTCCGGGGTGAATATAACTGATTCGGGGATATTGAACGGATGTGTGATTGTCAGTAACAATACAATAGAAGGTTCAAACGAAAGTGCAATACACGTTTACCAAAGCCACGATGTCAGGATCCAGGGGAATAATATTTCAGGTCGTTTCAAACGCTGTGCAATAGAAGCCGGTAGAACAAGCAGATTGGAATTACTGGACAACCACATCGTTTCAGATCGTATGGCAATTGAAGTCTATATTAATAGATATTTGAATATGGGACGGAACCTGATCGAAACAAGCACAATTTCCTTTGTGGAAGATACAATAGAACGAAATTCCGTTGTATATATTCATGATCTGATTAAAGGGGAAATAACCGGAAACCAGATTAAGATCGCATATTCAAATAGTTTATCGAATAAATCAGTCTGGGGATTGTATGCCGATGAAGTAAATGGTTTTTTTTCAGTGAACCACAACAGGATTGATGGATTGAATGCAAATACCATTTTTATGGATTTTCTATCTTCTGAAAAAAAAGGAATTTTTGACCTCCAAGGAAATTTATTCAATTCATTATGGCATAATAACTACATGCTTGACAAACTTTCCAAAAAAGAAATTGTTTCTAATGTACATGTCCGCGCGAATGATATCTCCTTTATCGGGAACAGATGTTCACTCGAAATAAAATATAATGAAAGCTTGTTATCTTTTCTGAAACAATATGAAACCCCTATCGTTTTTGATGTATTATTTTCAAGTGATTTGGAAGAAGGGGCCGTAACTGAAACAGGGAACTATCCAGGCTGGTACCAACCCCACGCCTTGTCCGAAGAAGGGGCCGTAACTGCAACGGGGAACAGATGCTTCGAGAACCTCGTAGATGCATCGATTTGTTCCATCAGTGCTGAACATCTAAAAGCAGCGATCCTTCTTGGAAACATAACCACAAATAAGATCAGTCCACAACCGGATCACCTGAGGCTTAACCTGATCGGATAATCCCTGCTATCTATCCGCATCTTATTCAACTATAAATAACATTCGCATTTTTTATAAATGCTCATCATATGATCAAATCATAAAATTTATTTGCCCCGGTTTTTATAGATAGTACAAAAATGGTTATGCAGAGGATATTGATGCCACCTGCCAGAACTCCGACTGAAGAGAAAGACCCGATTATTGCAGCCATTGTTTCATATCCTGGATGCCGCATATATCATGAGCCATCCTGCAACAGGATTTTTTCGTCTTTCATCATTACTGGACTGACACGGGGATGGTGGAATTGCAGATAAGAAAAGCCGTAATCTGTACAGGGTGCAAGCTGCAAATAGCAGGTGAGTATATCGTGCTAAAAAAGAACAATATAGAGGGGTTCTTCCATCCGCAATGCGCAAAAAGCACCGGGATGTTGAAGCTGCCGGTGCAGATAAGATTTACGCAAGAATATGATGAACCGAAGAGAGACTCAAGCTAAGACCCTGTTGAACCGAGGTACATAACAACCAGTAGATTCATGAACTTGCTAAAAAACAAAAAAGATGTTATGTATTTTTTGGCCTACTTTTTCACCCATTTTCCTGACTCGTCCTTTTTATATTCCTTTTCAACGGCAGACCATGCTACCTTGAACGTAACTTCCTCGCGCGACTCTTTCTGGCCGCCTCTTCTTTTCTCAGGCTCTTTGTATTGCTTCCATGCGTTATTGAACGCCTCCATGAATATGTGCTGCGCATGCTCAGGCAGGTTATTGCGGACCCGTTCAGGCAAATCTTTTAAGCTGTTATAATACGGCATTTATTCCACTCCCGATTATATTTTTATTTAAAGCCTTCTGGTATGTTTTTAGCTTTTCCGTTAATGCAGATTAATATTGGTTTAGATGAGTTATAAATCTTATTCTCATGGCCTTTCTGGAGTTAGTTAATCCGATTGGAAAACATCTTGAGTGCTACAAAAGAAGAAATTGCAGAAGTAGAGAATTGCATAACATATAAGTGGAGCAGGCTGCATCTACATACAAGACAGGCTCTAAAGGAGTAATTTGGCTGAAATGAAAAACTTACCCCGCAAAGTCAAAATCGCAATAATGGGTGCTGGAGCTATAGGCTCAGTTATAGGTGGTATGCTCGGTAGAAAAGGTCACAAAGTTACATTAATAGGCAGGAAACCGCACATAGATACTATTAGGAAAAATGGTCTTCACATCAGTGGAATCTGGGGGGATTTTACGGTACATACTTTAAATGCAGTTACAGAGCCTCCTCATGAATACCAGGATATTATTTTTCTGACGGTTAAATCCTTTGATACGGTAAAGGCTGCCAAAGAGACAATGCCTATGGTGGGAACAAACACTGTTGTTGTGTCTATACAGAATGGGCTTGGAAATATTGAAACGCTGGTTGAGATTTTCGGGAAGGAAAAAATAATTGGTGGGATGGCGATATTCGGTGCAATCCTGCATGAACCTGGAAACGTGAAGGTAACTGTTATAGCCTCAGAGACTCTTGTGGGAGAACTTGATAGTTCACTGACCTCACGTATTAAAGACATTGCAGACATACTTGACAGTGCTGGTATACCTGCAAAAACATCTGATAACATCATGCGTGATATCTGGCATAAAGTATTATACAATATTGCATTGAACCCTTTATCAGCAATATTCGGGGTTTCATATGGGGAAATAGCTGATAACTCTCATACCAGGTGGCTGATTAAGCAAATGATTTCAGAAGCATTTCAGGTTGCGAAGGTATCGGACCAGTCTTTAGGCATCAATACATCAGATGAATATCTGGAGATATTGTGGAATCAGAAACTTCCTCCTACAAGAGACCATAAATCATCCATGCTTCAAGATATCCTGCATGGTAAAAAAACAGAAATTGATTATATCAATGGGGCGATTATAAAACTCGGTGCCAAACATGGGGTAGAAACACCTTATAACAGTGCAATTGCCAGTATGGTCAAAGCAAAAGAATCTCTTGGTCATCGGTGAATAAGTATGGATATACAGACAGTCAAATTTGAAAACGAAATGAAAAAACTGAAATCACCAAGGCGTCCCCTTGATATTATAAATGTAGGTGACTCCGTACTCCGTGCGGTAATATGTGAGGGTGAAGGTAAATGGTACATTCACGATTATGATGAGTTTTTTCTATATTATAAAGGCGATGTTGTGGTTGAATCCGATAATTCCTCCTGCAAATTAAAACCAGATGAAGGCGTGCTTGTTCCCGCAGGCATCAGGCACAGGACAAATTCGCGGGAAACTTCCATATTCCTGGTTTTCAGACATAAGCAGACGGCCTGTACGCTGGCGTGACTGGTAAAGAAGTTAGCCCGGATGTACTGGCACACTTTTTCTTCAGCCGCTTCTCTATTTTTGTATCTGTACCTTCATATCTGGCGATTTTAGTAGAGCGTGCTGTATTTCCTCCTTGCAAATAATGTAGCTTGCCACCTACGCCTGTGTTCACAATGTCAACATTTATATCGGCGAAATAAAATCTAATAGTCATGCAAGAAAAATTAAAAGGCCTGCTGCAAATTGTTTTTGCGATTTTTATCGTTATAGTTGTCTTTTATGCCAGCAAATATATTGAACATTTCTCGACTCTTGGTTACTTCGGCGTATTTATAATATCCCTGATAGGTAATGCTACAATATTGCTCCCTGCTCCTTCATGGGTGCTGGTTTTTAGCCTTGGCGGTGTACTGAATCCTTACCTGGTCGGGATAGCAGCAGGGGTCGGTTCAGGATTGGGAGAAATAACGTCTTACATTGCCGGGAGAGGAGCTTCTCACCTGGCACACGTTGATGAAAGGTTCGAGAAATATAAAGATTGGATTAGGAAAAACGACCTCATCGCTATTGGACTCCTGGCAGCTATCCCTAATCCCCTGTTTGATGTTGCAGGCCTGGCTGCAGGAAGTATAGGGATCAATATGTGGAGATTTTTAATAGCCTGTATAATCGGCAGGACATTTAGATATATTATCCTGGCATATGCGGGGAGTATGTGGCCGGACGCATTAAGGTTTTTAACAAACTCTTTTTGAGCTACAGGAAAAATGGCAGGGCTCCTGCCTTATTTCACGTACAGCAGCCCCTTCCCTGAGACAATGACATCGCCTGTATATTTCCTGTAAGTGACACCATCCACGGCTTCACTGCCTTCAAGCTTGAAAACAGGCATCATTTCTTCCACAGTCCCATTGACTATGATAGTACCTTTGACCATTTCGCTCCCTGGCCTGCTGGTATTGCCTTCGATCACAATCTTTCCGCCGTTGTTGCTCAGGCCGGGAAGTATCCCTGCGTTGCCCTTAACGACAATCTCGCCACCGCACATGTGGTCACCAACATAATCAAGGGCGCTGCCCATAACCGTGATCTTTCCTCCGCGCATGCCGCATGTTTCGCCCCTGGCCCCTCCCCCGAGGTAATATCCGGCATCCCCTTCGATAATTATCTCGCCGCCTTTCATTTCTCTTCCTGCCCAGGAGTCTGCATTCCCCGATACCGTTATTTTTCCGCCATTCATTTTGGCGCCAAGATGCATATCAACATTCCCTTTGATGATGATAAGCCCGGCAGTCATGCCTTCACCGATTCTCTTGACGCGCGAGAGGTCGCCTTCCATAACAATTTTCGTATCTGCTGCAGTGCCTGAACCTTCAACTTTAACGGAGAAAAGGTCCCCGAGCGTTGTCTTCTGGTTTCCCATCCAGGCTTCTATGGCCTGTATCTCTTTTTCGGATTTGCCTGCGAATCTATCGGGTGTGATATTTTCAACTTCAACCGATATTTTCATTTCTTTTTTGGGCTTCAATGTTACAGTCTGCATATTATCTCACCTCCACAGGGATAACCCCGGCCTTAACGACCTGCGGGTGTGTGAGGTATGCATCCTGAACCATGTAATTTGCAAGATTTATGGAGTAATAATTCTTGAATTTCATGCGGATATCCTTCATCATTATTTCGGTATGCTCAGCAGGCACGGATGCATCCACCCAGTACGTCCTTCCCATGGGTGTAGCAGTTATCTGGCCGTCTTTCACAACAACCTCGCCGCCTTTTATCGTATATGCAGCAGATGAAAGAGCGCTCTTTACTTTTGCATGCTCGACCGACGGGTCAACCTGGTCGGGCTTGATATCGAATACCGATATGTCCGCATCTGCGCCGACTCCCAAGTGGCCTTTTGTATCAAGAAGTCCCAGGACTTTAGCCGGACCTGCCCGCGTCATTGCTGCTATCTCGCTCCAGCCAAGCTCACGGTCGATTCCCGGTATCTTTGTCCTTTTATGGACAGCCTCATGGAGCGTCTTGATCTCTTCCTGGCGTTTCTTGTTGCTCATCAGGAGGGTGACCACCTCAGGGTAATTCACGAACGGCCCGCCGTTCGGGTGATCTGTGGTCAGCAGGACCTTGAACGGGTCTTTTGTGAGCAATGCAAGTTCAAGTCCCATAGCCCACATAATAGCATGGACTGATATCTGTTTGACATAGTAAATGGGTACAACGCCCGATGCATCTTCAAGCTCAACGTCGCCGTTGGCCCACTTTGCATGCAATAGTTTCGCATTTGCATACTGGACAGGGCCGTCTGCGGTCATGGTCGTGGCGCTGCCGAATATAAGCTGTCCCATATCGGTAGTTATATTTTCGCTGTTGTTCAGGTAATTTGCTATTTCATCTGCTTTAGATTCAAAATCACCCCAGTTTGTCCCGCCCCACACGTTGAACGTGAGATGCGTTACATGCAACACCTGCCTGTCTCTGCTGGGTTTCACCTGTTTTGCAAGTTCCATGCTCGCAAGTGTGGTTGTATAATTGCCGGGTTTTCCAAGGTTGTTACAATGAAGATGCACGGAATGCGGAAGTCCGAGCATCTCGTTGACTTTCATCAGTGATACGATAATCTCCCGCGGCGTAACATCAAAATTCGGGACAACATCATCAAGACTCGTGACGTTCTTGCCGAATCCCCACATCTCACCGCCGCCAGGGTTCACGACCTTGATGCCAAAGCCTCTTGATGCAAGCAGCCCCCATGCAACATAAGCTGCAAGTTTATCCATATCCTTCTCCCGCACATAATCCATTGTGGGCCAGTTGCTCCCGAAAAGGGTGAGCGCACCTTTGTCTATTATCGGTATTTCCTCAAGTTCCTCATGGGTATGTCGTGCTTTCATTATTGCCTGCGCGGCCTCAAAAACCGTGGTATAGCCCATCTGAGCGTAGCGGTATCCCATGGCATAGACATTCGGAACCGTATATCCCGTCCATGGTCTTGTGATCTTGGTTCTGGGTTTTATTCCTGACCGCGTATCTTCGGGTCGCATAATTCTTCCTACATTCACCTTTGCCCCGGCTATGTGGGAATGGGCATCAACGCCTCCTGCCATCACAAGCCTTCCGCCTGCGTCTATCACTGTGGCTCTGCTGCTGACATTATTCACGATTTTCCCGTCTTTGATCGAAATATCAGTCTTGTCGCCTTTGATGCCGTTCACAGGGTCAAATACCGCACCGTTCTTTATCAGAAGTTCCATGATTACTCACCCCTTATCTCTTTAACGCGTTCAGTTAGTTTTTCAAGTATTTCAATATCAGTCGGATGTGTGGGTTCGATCATCTTCCTGTATCGCAAGGATACCCCGTCCATCCTGTATGCCGTTCCCTCGACCTCAACGCCGCAGATGGCCACAGGTATCACCACATTTGCCACTTCTGTAGTGGGATTCCAGTAGGGGTCAACCTGTACCACAGGTATCCTGGCAAGGTGGCGCACCGAATCCGCCGGGAAATGCGCCCCTGCATCGCCTGCTATGATCATCGCTGCATCCGTTTCTTTCCTTGTCAGCACATCATTGGCTGCCGTCTCGCCCGGATTATAGTACGGGGCCCCGCGTGCGAGATCGACAGCAGTTGCAAATCCTGTCTCCCATGTGCAGACCTGCCCGAAACCTGTAACATTATAATGCCCGCGCATGGGGGTGATAACGTGTTTCCCGAATGAGTTCAATTCTGTTATCAGGGATACGGCATTATCGATATTCTTATACCTTGCCTGGCTCTGTGTAAGTCCCATACCAAAGAAAGTTGCGCCAAATTTTGCGGCTTTTAAAGTATCGACAAGTTTTACAAGCTGTTCTTTTGTGACGCCGCCCACGGAATCAGGGACAACATCCGCATGTCCTGAAAGTATTGCCCGCAGGGCCGAGATGACAAGGTAATCGCTTCCCTGCTGCACCTGTACGAATTCATCGGCCACGTTAACAGTGTCCGTTCTGCGCACATCTACTACTATGACCTTCCGTCCCCTCCTTCCTTTGTCCTGGAAAAATCCCTTTGCAAAAACAGAATAGCGTCCCATATGCCTGGGATGGGCATGGACCGGATTGCATCCCCAGAAAACAACCACATCGGCCCTGTTCTTTACTTGTCCTAGAGTGGCTGACGGCAGGCCTTTCTCGTGGACTGCAAGCGTTGAGGGGCCGTGGCAGACAGTAGCGGTATTATCGATTATCGCGCCGAGCTCTTCGGCAAGGAGAACGCCTTTCTTGTGGACTTCGCATAACGCAGAGGCCCAGCCGTACAACAGGGGCCTTTTTGATTCAGCAAGGATATGCGCCGCCGCATCTATGGCCTCGTCGTATGAGACCTCCTTAAAATCGCTTTTCTTATCTGTCCTCATCATGGGCGCTTTTATCCTGTGGTGCCCCATTATCTTGGCCGCGCCTATCTTGCAGGCATGTTTTGCCTCGATTATCTTATTATTCTCTGTCACGACCGTGATATCGTCGCACATGCAGCCGCAGAAAGGGCAGAGAGCATCGGTTATTACTGCCATTACTTATACCTCGCAATCAATTCTTTCATTAATAATACTTTATCCTTCGTTATTTCAATCTCAGCCTGTACTCCTTTAAAACCAGGCATCCCGCATCCCTTCGTATCGGGGTCAACTACAGCGTTCGCCCACGGACCCATGGGGATGAACGCCATGCTATCAGGATTGCCGTTGTTCTCTTTCAGTTTAACGACGACGTCCCCGTGTTTTGTTTTTACCCGCACGTTGCTCCCTGCTTTTCCTAAAAGCCCTATATCTTTCGAGTTCAATTCACAATATGCTGTTGCGTCCATATAATCAGAAGAAGTCTTATTTTCAATAGTTGCTCCCTGATTGATGGTTCTTCCTGTTATCAAAGTTACTTTTAATGTCATCTGAGCCTCTTTTTTAACTATGGTTTCGTTAATTACTTCCTTACTTAAAAAGTATGTGATTTTGTTCGACCCAGATACTTACCAGAAAAATAGTCTAAAATCACAAAAAAAATTATATTTCAACGTCTGCCGTCTGTTGAGTGGCGTATTCAGCCTTTGGCTCAAACGTCAGGTCCACTTCAGGCAAAATATCTACATAATTGACCAGTTCATGGAATATCTCATGCCTTGGACTTACGATTATTACGTGGGCCGGCGGATGGATCTTCCGGAGTCGCCCTATTGCTGCGCTTGGCTCATCTGCCAGGGGCACTATTGATGCGGCCTCGCAGCATGTCCTCAGCGGGCTTTTCATTACCTGGATCAGGATATTATCTGCAAAGCCCGGTTCCAGCCTCCTGGCTTTATCAGCAAAACTCAGATGACCATATCTTACCAGATCGCATAAAGCGGTCTTGACTTTTGACATATCATCTGCCCTGACCACAGCCAAGGAATTGATTTTTTCACCCTGTTTTTGAAATACTTCCATTTTTTCACACTGTACTATTTAGTAACACCAATATATACGCTGTTACTAAATAAGTAGTACATATTTATTACCTTTATGTTTTAGTGGAGGTAAACGCACGGTTTATATCATGTCAGCTTATTATACCCCCTGATGAACAGGGACTATACAGCCTACTTCCCAAAAAAGTCATGCTATCCGAACCAGCTTGAAGCAATGGACGCCATACACCTGGCGCTGACCAAAAAGCAGATTGTTCTTTTCGAGGGGGCATGCGGCACAGGGAAAACCCTGAGCGCGCTTGCGCCTTCCCTTCATATCGCAAAACAGGAAAAGAAAACAGTGGTCATTGCCACCAATGTCCACCAGCAGATGGCGCAGTTCATAGAAGAGGCGCGGGAAATACAAAAAAAGAATAATATTAAGGTCGTCGTCCTGAAAGGCAAGATGCTGATGTGTCCCAGGCCGAACATGGATTATGATACATGCAGCCTGCTGCGGGACAATACCTATAAACTGATCGAGCAGGAAAAAGACCATACGCAGCTTAAGAACGAAATAATGTCTGTCAGGGACAAGCAAAAGAGGGTAAAAGATACAGGCCTTGTCGATCTACAGAGGGAATTGAGCCGGGAATCTGATAAATACGAGCGGCAACTCCATGACCTGAAAAAGAACTCATGTGATAAGCTTCTTGAGTTACTGAAAAAGGATAACGACGATTTCAGGAGCTGGCTCTTTTCTGGCGTCCGGACACCTGAAGAAGTTGCGGAGTGGGCTTTTTCAAATAATAGCTGCGGATATGAATTATTGAAACGCTGCATGAAAGAAGCCGACCTTTTGATATGCAATTACCACCATTTTCTCAATGAAGATATCCGCACGAACGTGCTGGGATGGATGGATAAGAGTTTGAAAGATATTATGATCATTTTTGACGAGGCCCATAACATCGAATCAGCCGCACGTTCCCATTCATCCATGACGCTTACCGAACTTACCATAAACCGGGCGCTTGATGAGGTCAAGGCGAACAAGGATACCCTGACTTCAGAAGATATTGAGACCTTCTTACGCGTTCTTCTTGATACGATGAAATCCACTTATAATGCAAGGTTCAAGTTCGGTGAACGGGAAAGGGTGGGAAGCGAATGGTACGACCTGCGAATAGCAGACCCGGATGAGCGCATCGATCTTTTCAGGGTCAAGCTTTTAAAAGAGATGGAAAAAGCTGGAATTAAGAAACCAGATGAAACTATAGAACACATCAGAAGTGTAGGATTAAAAATCGATGCCTTCTATGAGAAACAGTTTGCAGAAGGGAAAAGCCCTGTCAAGAAATTATGCAGCAGCCTGATAGCAGCCGAGTTTCTATCAAACTACATGAAATATTCAAATGACAGGAACTATTACCCCATCCTGAGCGTCAGGCGACAGAATAATGAGATATACGGAAGACTTGAATTATTTACCTGCATACCGAAGAATGTAACTGCGCCTCTCTTTAGCCCTGTACATGCAGCCATACTCATGTCTGCCACGCTTGCCCCGTTTGAGACCATAAAGACCACACTTGGCATAACCAGGGAGACCTGCGAACTGTCTTTTGGCCTTTCGTTCCCGAAAGAAAAAAGGCTTACGATTGCAGCATCCATCCCTGCCCTATTTGCCAAGGACAGGGACAATCCTGCAACAAAGGAATTACTTACAAAAGTACTGACTGAAATAATAGAGCAATCCGACGGCAATGTGCTCATTTTCTTTCCGAGTTTCAACGAGGCAAGCCATTACAAGAACAGGCTCAAATGCGATGTTCCGGTTTTCCTGGACGAAGTGGGGGTTTCTGCCCAGTCCATCAGGGAAGAGTTCTTCAGCATAGGCGAAGCTGGTAAAAAAGCCGTGCTTATATCCTACATGTGGGGAACGCTGACAGAGGGCGTGGATTATAAGGACGGGCGGGGCAGGACCGTGGTCATCGTCGGTGTGGGTTATCCCGCCCTCTCTGACAGGACACGCGCCGTTGAATCCGCCTATGAGGCAGAGTTCGGGCACGGATGGGATTATGCAATCGAGATCCCAACTATTCGAAAAGTAAGACAGGCCCTTGGCCGGGTTGTCCGTTCACCCGGGGACTACGGTGTCAGGGTGCTCCTTGACGGGCGATATACATCCTCATCCGTTAAGCGCTGGGGAAAATACTCTGTATTCAAGATCTTCCCTGAGAATGAGCGCGCCGAGATCATCGATGTGGAACCAGGGAAGGTGAAGTATTCGCTTATGAACTTTTTTAACGATATAAAGAAACACAAGAATAATGTCTCATAGTATGGTATGAAGCTATTCCTCCACCCTCGCCACGTTCATGTTCTTCGAAAGCTTCATCCCAAATTGCACTAAAGTTTTATATGTTACTAAACTCAATTATACTTGAATGTAAATGGCTGAAGCAGAACTTATCAGAAGAATGGCGGATGATATGGCAACTTTAAAAGAGCAAATGAGCCGATTAGAGATTGTCATTAATGAAATTGATCAAGACCTTCACAGGGAAGTAAATCCCCGATATCTGAAAAAATTAGAAAAAATAAAAAAACAAAAAGGCATTAAATTCAAAAGTATTGAAGAATTTGATGAATATTTTTCAAAAATATAACAGAAATCTATTTATAGAAGAGGTTAGTATAGGTATTAGTTAAGTATTAGTCAGGTAAATTTTATATACTGGACTGTACAATGTAACTAATATGTTTAAAGCAAAATCTAAAAGACATTTATTTTCTTGGGATGAAATAAAAATAGATAATCCACGATTCTTGAAATTTCTACGAAACTTTGACATCAACGAAACCGCACTGAGTATTGAAAAAATCGATAACGATAGAATTATAAATATATTCTCTGAAAATAAACACTTATTACTTAGCCTTGACAATGAAAGAACAAAAGCAATCCTTAAAATTGATGATTTTAGGGAAATTGAATACGCTGCAAAGAAAGAGAACGGAAAGCTAAACATTTATCCCAAACCCAAGGTAAATGATTTAATAGATAGATGGATTCTCCCTGTGAATAAATATCATTTCAAAATCTGGGTCAATTCCACAAATGATGTTTATTATCACCCTTCAATAGGAATTGGACTGGGAACAATATCCAAACCTAACATATTTTCATATGCAATGTTGAATGATATATCCGTACAACGGTTTGAAAATGCTTTAAAAGAATCCATTGATAATTATAAAAATATTAAAATAATAAACAATACAAAGGATCGCAAAATTTTGTGGGAACGAAAGATAGAAGTTGATAAATTAAAAAAAATTAGTATTATATTATCTGTAGTACAAAATGAGGAAAAAAAATCAATAAATTTGATGTTAAACTCAAAGGCTTTTTTGTATACAGATTTATATCCCGAAGATATTGATTGGATATTAACAACTATATCAATAGCAAAGAATAATTTGGAGGATATGCATAATCATGAAGCAAAATAAACCTCCATTAGAACCTTATTTTTTTGAAATAAAATCAGATCTTGAAAAAAAATTAATAAAATTGAAAAAAAGGGATCCTTTGCTTTTTACACGAGTGAAAAAGAAAATTTCGGAGATTATAGTGAATCCCACACATTATAAGCCTTTGAAGCATGGTTTGAAAAGTATAAGGCGTGTACACTTAGACCCGTATGTCTTGACTTTTATCCTACACGAAGATGAACAACTCGTTGAATTTTTAGATTTTGATCACCACGATAAAATATATTTATAAATCTTTGTTTAAAAAATTAAAATAACCTGTCTCTTACCCTTCCACCCTCGCCACATTCATATTCTTCGAAAGCCCCATCGCTTCCGCCACTGACTCGCATTTGGTTTTTAAAAGATACGCTATCGGCCTGAAACCGTACTCTGACATAGTCTCATAGTTAGCCATGCCCTTGCTGATAACAAGCGATGCGCTCTTCAATGCCTCAACAAGTTCGCCTGGCGCTTCCACAAGGCATACCCCGATTGCATTCGAGCCCGTTGTCAGTACCCTGTCCACCTTTTTATCAAGGCCGAGTTCGATAACCTCTTTCATGGTAACATCATTGAGTATGGGCGCGCCTCTCACCACAAGGGTTATCCGCCCTCCCGTTTTTTTTATCTCCTCGAACAATAGGGTGTCAAATATTATCTCACCGCAGTTATCCGCAAGATATACAACGTTCCCCAGCAATCCTTTCATCTTATCCGAATCGTCAATATCAAGGCCATGCTCGAATTGCTTCAATATCATTTCTTTTCCGATTTCTTTGTCTGCATCAAAGCCCAGCACCCCGAAATCAAACGAGTTTCCTGCGATCGATACAAGCACCGCGCGCCTGAACGAGTCTTTCCCTGACACGAAATCCCTTGCAAAAGGCAGGAGCTTTTTCGCAGCTTCGTTGCTCTGCTGCTTTTTTACTCTATAGGGATCGATGTCTCCAAGTATCCTGTACGCTTCCCTGTGTATCTCTGTACTCAGGTGTGTTGCAGGCGCACCGTCAACAAGATACTTCCTGAGCACTTCTATTCCCGCAAGCACTGCCTTTTTTTGCAGGGCTATATCATTCGTTGAAAGCTCTGCCTCGAACTGTACTCTTGATAATAAGCACGGCGCGCATCTTGGATGGATTTTCACTTTTTTCTCCTTAAAATTCAAACAATTGCCTTTGCTTTGTTTCGGTCTGCACCTTCTTTTCTCCCATCCATCTTAACATTTCCCCCGTCACGCCGAAATCAGATAATATTCTCTCAACTGGTGGAAGTATCTGTTTATTTACATAATAATCCACATCCAGGGGCAGGTTTTTTTCACGTGCATAATCCGGGTCTTCCGCACGCTCAACGAACAGGCCTTTACCTGCAAGTATCACAAAAGGTATGCGGTCCCCGATATTGGCTATTATTCCGCGGCTTTTCAATTTATCCACAACTGTTATATGCGGCTGTCTGCTCTTATAGCTGCTCGGCTTTTTTGTGTACTGGCGGGTTAAAATCAGCTCATCAAAAAGCTTGTTATCTTTACTTGTATCCATTGACCTTAAGGTACTGATGGTGTTTTTAACAAGTTCCACTGCATCATCCACTTTCCCTTCTTTAAGGACAAGCTCAAGAACCTTTTCCACGGTTTTTGTAGTCAATTCGCACCAGTCGCGGCGGACTGTCTCCATTCCCTTTACTTTTATCTTTTCTTTCATTCCCTTCGCGGTTTTTTCCATTATAAGGAGAGCATACCGTTTCTTGGCAAGGAATATGGCCCGCCTGGCAAAGGAATCAAAAACAAGCTCCATCGGCTTGACAAGAGAATTGGTTACAGTACTTGCGATTGAATCTCCCACAAGCTGCGCCTCGTCAAAAGTTACCTCTTTATCAAGGAGATGCACAAAAACGCTATCTGTATCCCCATAGACCACAGACAGAACGATGTGTTTACCGCCTGTGGTTTCATCTTTTTTGAAAGCTTTCCCGTCCTTCAGGGTTATTTCCCGTATGTCCTTCTCTATCAAATCCTTCGTGCGCAGGATATTTTCGCGCCCGAAGCTTGTCACGGCACTTGCAAGCGTCAGACTGTAGAGCCGTGCCCTTGCATATCCTGAGTAGCCATAGAAACTGTTAAGAAGTATCTTGAGGGCAAGCTGCGTGGCGTCAAGTACACGTTTATCTTCCTCGTTTGCGTCCTTCATCTTTGCACGCGTCTCCTGCCTGCGGTTTAATAAATCTTCAAGTATGGAAGGCATAATGCCTTTTACAATATTGCGGGAAACAAAAACCCCGCCTGTAGGCGCAACGACCACATCGTCAGGTCTCTCGCTTACCACCACTGTAGTATAGCACAGGTTGTGCGCCATCATTATGGTCGGGTAAAGTGACTTGTAATCCAGTATCACGATATTTTCAAGCAGTCCTTTCTTCGGCGGAAGCACCTCCGCGCCCGCCAGTTCCTCCCCTTCATCATATCTCTCATCCGACATCTCGCCTGTAGGACGTGCAGGCAGGACACGGTCATGTTTCATATATTCGCGAAGCATCAGGTTCTCGACCATCTGGGTCTGGCCGCCATCAAGGATGTCCTGCAGCAGGCTTCCGCTTACCCTTGCAAGAGCGATGTATTTATCAATGAGCCTGAGTTTTAAAAGAAAAAGAAGCGCGAGTTCAGCATCGCGCCTTGCATATTCGATGAATTTCGAAAGCTTTTCACCGTTATCCTTCCAGTATGTCTCCATCTCAAGGAACGGTATCTCAAGTTTCTCACTTGAAAGGAGTTCTTTTGCTGCGTTCCTGAGGGTGTATTGTTTAAGTGAGAATTCCCTGCGCAAAAGCGGCAGTACATCCACTGCGATGCGACCCATCACACTTACTCTTGTGACATTCCCGATTCTGCGGTAATAGAGCGACCTGCCGTCCCGCCCTGCTGCCGGCTTTATTCGTGCTCCTTTTTTGTTCAGTACTTTTATCCTGTCAACAATATACGGGATATCGAAACTATTGGAATTGTAGCCCACAAGGATATCCGGGTCATATTTTTTAACAATATCGAAAAAACGCTGCAGCATAACTTCTTCGCTGCCGCAGCTCTCTGTCTCTATGCCGGCTTTTGCATCCTTCCCAACGAGCACAAGTGTTTTTTTACCCTCAAAATCAGGCGTAAAAGCAAGGCTCATAAGGATGATAGGAGAATTTTCAGGAGTCGGCATTACACCATTTACCGGCAGGCATTCAATATCAAATGCAAGATGACGAAGCGGGGCATTTCTCAGGATGTCCACGGGCCTGACGTTTCTCGAGATTATTTTTATGCAGCTCTCCACCTCTATTCCTGCTAGGTTTTTCTCAGGTTCCGCATTCGCCCAGCCCATCCCGCCAAGGCCTTTGTCCACCATGTACCTGTTCCTGAACAGGATATCGGTCTCATAAATCTCATCAACCATTTTTTTCACTTCATCGCGGATGACAGGCACATCTTTCGGGTCAAAAAGAATTATTTTAAGCATGCTGACCGGTTTTCTGAAATAGCCGATAGGTTCAAACCGTAAAACGGGCTCAATGTTTTTTATATGCTCTTTGAATTTTTCCTTCAGGATTCCCGCCATTTCAGGCTTTGCTTTCGCATAAAAATAGGGCTCAAAGCCTGGTACAAAGCAGCAGACACTATTCCCGGATTCATCTCTCCCGTAAAGTCTTACGACAGGCCTCCCATCGCTGTATGTGTAATCGGCGTCGAGAATCTGGAAATTCATGATGGTTAAATTTAATTGAACAGGTTTATAGATTTTCTTAATATGTACGTCAAATCGTCTTTATCTCAAAACCCTCAAACATTTTTCTCATTATTGTATCCTGGCATGAGCCAAAACCCGTTGTGGCGATCTTTTTGCCGTTGAAATCATCAAGGGACTTTATATCGGAATCCTTCTTCACCACAAGCGCGGAGCCACCCGTATTCACCCCGTTTATTATATGGATTCTTCCATTATCGTTTATCCTGTACCTTAATAGCACCACTGTGCCAAGATTTGCCACGTCCAGCTCCCTGTGCTTGAAGGCATCTGTCATTGCGCGACCGTTGCGATACCCCGTAAACTGGATATTTTTTCCTGGTGTAAGTCCGACTTTATCAAAATAACCTTCTTTCTGGGCTATGTACATCCCAAGATAATGGATATTGCCTTCAATATATCCGAACCTGAGGCTGCCGTTGGCTGCTGGAGGCATCCATTCGGGGTTTTCTTCCAGTTTATTCCTGGTTTCTTTGTAATATTTATCAACGAATATGTCGGACAGGAAATCATCAACGTCTTTATACCCGATTGTAGTTACGGGGTTTTTGAAAGCGCCTGCTGTATCCAGTATCTCAAATCCTTTTTTAGTCTGGTTCAGGTCAGGGAATTCAATATACACAGTATTATCGATCGCCTTGGCCGCCATGCTCCTGTCAAGTCCTGAGAATTCCCGGGCATATCCAATGACTTTCTCCCTGTTTGCCGGGTCGTTGATGAACCTCGTCCCTTTTACATGCACCCAGACAAGGGCTTTGATCGTGTCTTCGTCTTTTATATCATCAGAGATTGCCAGGTCGCATGAAGGATGGTTCTCCCAGGCATCTTTGGAATTAACAAGATACCTGCCAGTACCTTCATATTCAGCTTTTGCGGGGAAAGGTTCCCATACGATAAAACCATCGATTGTGCCGTTGGCCAGGGCTGCTGACATCTCATTTGCAGTCATGGAAACAACATAAACCGACTTTTGGGCACGTGATCTCTCATATCCGATAAACCCGGCGGATACGAGTATCAGCACTAATATAAGTATGTAAAAATATTTTCTCATAGTACTACCTTTTTCAATCTGAAACTGAATAAACTACCTTTTCCTGGTTCACTTTCTACACGGATTTCACTCCCGTGGGCTTTTATGATTCCGCTTGATATTGAAAGCCCGAGTCCGCAGCCACCGATTTTCCTCCTCGATGAGCTATCCACCTGGTAAAATTTATCGAATATCTTATCCAGTTTTTCTTTCCCTATTCCGATACCCGTATCTTTCATACTTATCATTATACTATCTCCATCATCCTTTGCAGATAGAACTATATTTCCCCCAGGCTGGGTGAATTTCAATGAGTTCTCAAATAGATTATTCAACACGATAATAAGCTTATCCCTATCTGCCATTACAGGAGAAAGCCCATCCGGGATGTCCACTAAAATCGTAATATTTTTTTTCAAAGCGAGCTGGCTGATAGTCTCAAGCACCACTTTCGAAATTTCATTGATGTCTGTACTATCCAGCTGGAGTTCCAGTTTTCCAGCTTCCATCTTTGAAAGGTCAAGGATATCATTGATAAGGCGCGTCTGCCGGTCGATATTCCGGATTATTATCTCCAGCAGTTCTTTCTTTACATCGGTATTCACATTCTCCTGGGATTCAAGAAATTCTGCAGATATCCTGACTGCTGACAGGGGAGTTTTTAACTCGTGCGAGACAAGAGAGATAAAATCGGATTTTAATTCATCGAGTTTTTTTAACTCTTCATTGGCTGCAATAAGTTCCCTGTTTTTTTCTTCCAGGTCTTTATTCGCAATTTCGATTTTTGCTTCAAGTTTTTTTCTGATCTCCAGGAGCTCGGAAGCCATCTCGTTAAATATGTTTGTCAGTTTGCCTATTTCGTTTCCTGAGGACACGGGGATGGGTTTGAAGTTCCCCTCAACAAGACCGAGAGCCCCGTTCTCCAGGGATTTTATGGGTTGTGTAAATCTTCTTGAGAAAATAATTGCAAGAAGAACGACTCCCGTAACCGCAAAAGAAGATACCAGGACCATCTGCCGTCCGAGGTTTACAAATCCCGCATAGGCTTCATCTATATTTTTTTCAACGACAATTCCCCACCTGTAAAGCGGTAACCAGTAGTAGGAAGCCACTACTTTTTCACCCTCATTATTCACATACTCGGCTATCCCGTTCTTTTCATATGTAACTTCTTTTACAGCGAAATTATCCTTGATATTGGTAAGCAGGATCCCGGATCTGTTTTCCTGGAAGATTATATCCCCTTTGTTATTGACTATATATACCTTCCCGGATTTACCTACGTCGATACTTTCAATTATTCTGTATAAATTTTCCAGACTCACTCTTGCAGCAAGGATTCCTTCTATCGTCCCGTTTTTTTTAATAGGGTTTGTAATAATAAGTTCCGGGGAATTTGCAGATTGTGAGAGAAAAACATGGGATATATACAATTTTCCTTTTGCAGCTTCAGTAAAATAACTCTCATTGGCTCTGTTTCCTGTGCGGGAAAGGGTCGAGAATGTTATATTCCCGCTCATATCGAGTATAAAGAACTCCCTGTACACTCCCTGATACTCATTTTCAAATGTTTCCAGATATTCGTCGAGCTGTTTTTTTTCGGTGTAATTGACTATTCTGGACTGGGAAATCACGCGGATATCATCTTTTCTTGAATCCATCCAGTTATCAATGGCACTTCCTGTATTTTCGGTTGCACCCCACAGGTTTGCAATAACAGAATCGCTGATGGGATCTTTGCTGTATTCATATGAGAGGTAAACCACAAGGGATAGGGGTATCACTGATATTATCAGGAAAAAGAGTATCAGTTCAGACCTTATGCTCACATATCTCTCCGGGGCATGGGGTTATTAGTTTCCAGATCTTCTAAGTACACTTTTTATCCGGGCTTTTAATTCGTTAAGATTGAAAGGTTTTGTTACATAATCATCCGCGCCTGCTTCCAGGCCTTTTACAGTATCTCTTTTTGTGTCCCTGGCTGTCAGCATGATTATCGGGATATTTTTTGTGAACTCATCTTTTTTTAACCTGGCGCATACTTCATAACCGTCCATTCCCGGAAGCATCAGGTCAAGAAGTATAATATCAGGTATCTCGGTTCTTGCCTTGTTAATGGCTTCCTGGCCATCAAATGCTTCAACAACAAGATAATCTTCCACTTCAAGCGATTTCTTTAATGCTAAAAGCGTATCCATCTCGTCGTCAACTATCAGTATCTTTGATCTTGTATCAGAGAATTTCCCTATCCGTGCCGCAACTTCTTCCTCAGGTATTCCAAGTATGCGGGATATCTCTTTATTTGATATCTTCTCATCTTTCCCGACCAGTTCAAGGATTTTATCATCAATAGAATCTTTGTTCATCGCTTACCACCCGCATGGTTCAACATGATTTTTAAATCGTTATTGACTTTAAGCAAATATTGTGTCAGTTCATTTTCCTGGTTTAATTTAAAGACGCGTATTTGCTTTCCAAGAGGCGTCTCTTTTATAATATCCATTTTCAGGAGCGGCTCGATCACTCTTGATACAGTGGAATGAGAAAGGCCTGTTTCAACAGCGATCCCTGAAAGATACGTGTCTGTATCCTTATTATTGAGCAGGTATTCTAAAACTACGAGTTGTGCGGTTTTCCCAAAGATTTTTTCAAGAAAATTGGAGGATGGCATATCAGGTATTAATTTAACCTCATTGTTATATAAGATTATCTTTTTTCTTATATAACATTGTCTTTTTTTATGAGGCCTGGATTTTTAGACTAAAGCTTAAATACTCATTAAAAAACATATATTTGTTTATACACGCTGTAATTTTTTTGTGCTGACTTAACCGCAAATATTAAATACTATAAACTCAATGGATTAACCTGTCGAAATATGGTCGGTGCAGGTTGGGGATGTGGTGGTCTGCCACATCTTTCTTTTTTATGAAGGAAAAATATTTCCTGTTAAAGCTAAATTCATTAAATCATCTATGAATATGACCCAAATATTGAGGATTTAGACCATGAGTATTTCCATAAAGCCTGACAGGTTTTTCAAAGATGTAAAAAAACTGCCAGCTTCACCGGGCGTTTACATTATGAAAGATAAGGATGGCGGGGTGATCTATGTGGGAAAGGCGGTATCGCTCCGTGACAGGGTAAGCCAGTATTTCAGGGGATATGATTCCCCGAAAACCCGCACGCTTATGCAGAACCTGGAAAATTTCGAGTATATAGTGACAGAAAACGAGGTTGAAGCCCTTGTGCTTGAATCAAACCTCATAAAAGAACACAGGCCAAGGTATAATGTGCGCCTGAGGGATGATAAGGCATATCCTTTCATAAAAATAACAAATGAAGAATACCCCCGCATCTGCATCTCCCGCAGGAAAGAACATGACGGAGCGCGGTATTTCGGTCCCTATCCCGACGCAAAGGCTGCGCGGGAACTTATAAAAATGGCATCAACCTTTGGTATCAAACGATGCAAGAAAAAATTTCCATGCCGCCCGTGCCTGAATTATCATATAAAACAATGTGCAGCCCCATGTGTCGGCAAGGTGAGCAGGGAGGAATACCTGGATATTATAAAAAACGTTTCGGGTTTCCTGAAAGGAAAAAGCACAGAGCTCATCGCGTCCCTGAAAAAAGAGATGGACAGGCTGTCAGAGATGCAGGAGTATGAAGCTGCTGCGCGCTTACGTGACCAGGTAAACGCACTTGAGGAACTATCTGAAAAACAGCGTGTGAATACGTCAGGCAGGAAAGAGCAGGACTTAATAGCGTATGCGATCTCAGGAAATACAGGTAGCCTGCAGATATTCCATATAAGTGAAGGAAAACTGAGAGGCCGGAACACCTTTTCGCTGAACACGGCAGGTTCGGATGAAACTGAAGTGCTATCAAGCTTTATTAAACAGTACTACCAGGATGTAAATCCCCCGGAAGAGATAATCATCCCCGTCGAACTTGCGGATGAGTCGATATCACGCTGGCTCTCGGACAGGGATTCAAGACTGAAAACCCCGAAAAATAAAGCAGAGCGGGGACTTATGGATCTCGGGAAGGAGAACGCCCGCCTGCTGTTAGACCAGAAGATGATAGAGGGGGCAAAAGACAGGAATGGGGCGATCCTTGACCTGCAAAAGGCTCTTGGATTGCCTGTTGCGCCCTCGGTTATCGAGGCCTTTGATATTTCAAATATAGGGGGAGCATACGCGACCGGTTCTCTTGTGGCATTTGAGAACGGCGAGCCGGATAAAAAGAGTTACCGCAGGTTCAGGATAAAGACGATTACCGGAGCAGATGATTTTGCCATGATGGCAGAGGTGATTTCGCGTGCATATTCGCGCCGGATGGAAGAGGGAAAAAGGATGCCTGACTTAGTATTGCTGGATGGGGGGAAAGGACAGTTAAATGCCGCCGTCTCATCACTTTCCGGGCTTGGCCTCAAGCTGAACACGGCAGCGCTTGCAAAGGAGTTTGAACATATATTCATTCCTGAAAGGGATGCGCCTGTAATTCTTCCCAGGGGTTCACCTGCCCTTTCACTTTTGCAAAGGGTCAGGGACGAAGCCCACAGGTTCGCACTCACATATCACAGGAAACTGAGGGGGAAAAGTCTTGTCAGGTCAGAGCTTGATGGGATAAAAGGGATCGGTGAAAAGAAAAAACATGCGCTTTTGAAATATTTCGGGTCTGTTGGGGCATTAAAGAAAGCAGAGGTCTCAGCGATAAGGAAAGTGCCGGGGATAACGGGGAAAGATGCCGAGTCGGTTTATAAATATTTTCATGCCTGAGAACGAGTTCCAATGATAACATTCATATGACCAAACATTCATTAACGGCACTGGTGATTTAATGAGTGAATGTTTCCTTTGCCATGCTGCTCTTGAACCGGTTAACGATTCCGAGATTGAAGGGGTCGATCTGTGCACTGACTGCTGTGATAATCTTGATACTGTAGTCCGGGATTACCTTACTTCGAGTCCCGGAGGCTTAGACCTTATTCTCGATGTAATAGCAGAAGACCTGTCAAATACCGAAAGCAGGCTGAAAGAACCCCTGAAGGACCTTATAAAAGAAGTAATAGCAGAAAAATAAAAGGTTTCACAAAAATATCACAAAGGACTTTAAATAGTTATGAATATCCTCTCTCATGTATGAGAGGCATTGGTTTTTCCTCCACAGATAACTACTATGTGATTTTCACCTTTAGTCAGTACAGGGGACAGGCCGAAAAATGGGGCATTGGCGGAAGGTGAAATGTGAGAACAATAGTAATCTTTGCGCTGTTATTAATTCTGGTGGCCGCAGTTTCAGGTTTTATCAAAATCAAAGATGGAAAGCCGGGTATTGGTAGCTTCAGCGTCGAGAATATCCCGGATAATTACCGCATAGTCGCAGGTGACATATCAAAAATCCTCGATATGATGATGGGAAAGATCTCAAAGCCGCCCCCGAACTATGAACTTCATGTAACAGAGACACGGTATCTAAAGGAATGTATTGAGATAACCATTGATAAAAAAGAGCCATGTCTTTTTGTCAATCTTGAAATTTTTAATAATCACAGTGAAAGGGTGGATTTTGAGATGGCAGGAAAAACAATCGTTACCAACGATGGAAAACAGATTGAAAGGTATGGCGGATTGTTCAACACCAAGCAATTGAACGGTGAATGTGATTCCTCTGTTTATTTTAAACTGTTCCCGAATGCGCGCACAAATACAGGCCTTTGTTTCCCAACAGTAGGCAAAAGCGATGACCCTGTAATGTATATTAAGATGATAGCGAACGGGAATCAAAAAGAGCATAGTTTTGACCTGAAGCCTCTTATTCCATAGCATTTTCCTATCCCGTGCATACTTTCTATCCTTATTTTAATATACTCCCCCGTCCTATCATAGCCCATCATGCCCCCAATCTTTGAAATTACACACAAGGATATCTGCGGCCGCGTAGGACGGCTTGAAACACCGCACGGCATCATTGAGACGCCTGCCATCATGCCTGTTGTCAATCCCAATATACAGACACTCAAGCCTGCCGAACTTCGAAAGTTAGGTGCAGACATTATTATAACGAATTCTTATATAATTTTTCGCAAACCTGAACTTGCTGCGCGCGCCAGGAGCTATGGGTTGCACTCGCTTCTTGGTTTTGATGGCCCGATAATGACTGATTCGGGCTCGTACCAGTTATCGGTATATGGGGAAGTGGAGGTAAATAATGAACAGATAGTGAAATTCCAGCAGGAGATAGGCTCTGACATCGGCGTGCCGCTTGATATTCCCACGCCTCCCGATGTTTCGCGCGGGCGTGCAGAATCCGAACTTGGAATTACAATAAAGAGGGCAGAGGAAGCACTGGAATTGAAAAAATATATGCTGCTGGCTGCACCTGTGCAGGGCTCCACATATCCCGACCTGAGAGAGCAAGCGGCATGGCAGCTTGGTAAATCTGGTTTTGATGTGTATCCCCTGGGTGCAGTTGTGCCGCTCATGGAGTCATACCGTTATTCCGACCTTGCAGATGTCATCGTGGCCTCAAAAAAGGGCCTCCCGCCTTCGGCACCTGTCCATCTTTTTGGCGCCGGGCACCCGATGATGTTCTCCCTTGCTGTGGCGCTGGGATGCGATCTGTTCGACTCGGCCTCATATGCACTCTATGCAAAGGAAGGGCGCTACATGACTGTGCGCGGAACGTATCATGTGGACAAACTCCAGTACCTGCCGTGTTCCTGCCCTGTGTGCGCCTCAAATGACGCCGGGGAATTAATCAATAGCGAAAAGCGGGTAGAACTGCTTGCACGCCACAACCTGTACGTTACCTTTGCCGAGATGAGGGAAGTAAAACAGGCAATAAAAGAAGGAAGCCTCTGGGAACTCGTTGAGCAAAGATGCAGGGCACATCCCCGGCTCCTTGATGGCCTAAAACGCATGCTTTCACATTCAGACTGGCTTGAACGGTTCCAGCCCGTACCCGTCTCCACGTTCTTTTACAGCGGCCCTGAATCATCGCATCGCCCGGAGGTAGCAAGGTACAGGAAAAAGCTTAAGAATTTTGATTTAAAGGGCAAGGTATTGATAAGGACACACAGGCTTGCGGGTGAAGGTGATTTTGACCGCGTGCTTGATTTTAAACCGCCTTTTGGGGCGTATCCCCCGGAACTTAAGGAAACCTATCCCTTTAATGCAGAAGTGACAGATGAGCCGGATTACGAATCATTGACTGTTGCGCTTCAAAATACCCTGGAGTTGATAGAGTTGAATCCTGATGCCGAGTTCACTTTCGCGTGCGGGAGAGAACATCCGCTGATGGCCAGGATTGCACAAAAAGCAAGACTGGTGGATGTCCAAGAATGATACCGCAGGTTTTGCCGGGGATTGTTACTTCAATAAACCTATTTTTTGAAAATTTCTTTTTGGCTTAAGATTTCATTTAGATGAATTGTATCGATCCCAATCTGTTTGCATTTACCGTATAATGGAAAATCATCCGTAATAACTAATGCATTATTTTTCCTTGCAGTTAAAACAATTGAAATATCCGTAAATCCGAATTTGATGATTTCAATATCCGAGAGTATATTTGTTTTTGAGACATATTCTTCATCAATTCTCTCAAGTATTGGTCTATTTGCATCAATGAATTCAGAGAATTTATTTTCTTTTAATTTTGTTGCAAAATTTGATACTTCGGTTAAAATATGAGGTGTTACTAAAATCTTTTTCTTTCTGATGAATTGCAAGAGTAATTCGTAATCCTCTATTTCATAATTTTTATTTGAAAGTCTTTTAAAATTAGCTATGCACTCTTTGTCATACAAACCCATTAGAATCAACAATAAAGGGCTAGTATCAGGTATTACGGTTTTGCTTTTAATATATAAATTTAGCATAAATTTGCTTTTTAGAGACTATTAGCTGACAAATCATGCGTTATTTCTTTTACATAAAGAATATCTCCCGTCCTATTATCCACGCCTACTTTGAATGAGTGAGGTATCTCTTCAAAAACATTTTGAATCATACATATAACTGTCCATTTTTGTTTTATATTATCAAGTTCAACATTTTTTACTTCAAAGAAAAATTTTATTTTTTTAATGCTTTCAAAATAATCTCTTACAGCCATTGTAGCTTGTTTTGCGTCCATTATTATCACCACTTTCTGCAATTGAAATTATTAATTGTTTTTGGATATGTTCTTGCTGAATAATACTGCTTCTCATGTTCTGAGACCATGAAGGTTGCTATTTATTCATTTTTTAATTTACTTTGATGCTCTTTTAAATATCTTTTAAAAAACCATTTTAGAAATATGGCTTCATATTTTTGTATCTGAGACCGCTCCAAAGAACTATAATATCCCGCTCTTTTCTCATAAGGTATGTTAAGCATAGGGAATCCATGCTTATTTAAAACAAAGTTCATCATCAGCCTGCCAATCCTTCCATTCCCATCAGCAAAGGGATGGATGGTCACAAGTTTCAGGTGGACAAGTGCCGCAAGTTCCACAGGGTGCATCTTGTCTTTATTTTTGCGGTCCCATCTGAAAAAATCCATTAGCAGAGGATATACTTCCGCAGGAAAAGGCGGGGCAAATTTACTTCCTGCAATCGTCACCTGATGCTGCCTGATCTTCCCTGCTATGTCCTTTTTCGTGTCATCAAATAATTTTTTGTGGAAGTACAGTATAAGATTAAGCGATAAGTCTTTTTTATAATCAAGTGCCTCATAAAATAAATTTTTATGTGCTTCTGCCTCTTTTACATCACGCAGAGACTTTTCATTCGGAGTTATGCCTTTTTCAAGCAGCAAAGAAGTTTCCCTGAATGTCAGGGTTGAACCTTCTATCCTGTTCGTATCATAAGTGAATTTTATGGCAAAGTTCTCCAATTCTTTTTCCCGTGCCGAGAGTGGAATTGTTTTTTCCTGTGCCGTATATTTTTCTTTTATTCTGTCGAAAAGACCAAACCATTTCTCCCTGTAGATTTCGGAAATAAACTGCTGTTTCAATTCTTCGATGTTTTTCGGCAGGGATTTCCCAAGGTATTTTTCCTTCTTTTCCACTCTGCCTTTTTCCCTGAAGCTGTGCTCAAGATAATAATATGTCTGTTTGCCAGTGGTTTTTTTTCGGATTGCTACCATAAGATCATACTATTACCCCTACAAGATTATAAAGTTTTATATTTTTGATGAATTGTAGGGGTAAGGACAGGATAACAGAATCAAAAGAACGCAAAAAATTAATGATATTACAGTGGGCTTTCGGAATTTCTTTATTACCTCTTCTACCTTCTCAGCAGATTCAGCATCGGCATATTCCTCGCCGCATGTGGGACAGCGAGTGCCCGTCAGCCCTGTGACTACTACCTCTCTCCCTTCTACTGCCGTGATAAGGGTGATGTCAGTTGCTTTTTTTACCTGGCTCCCGCACTGTACACACTTAATTTCTCTTTTGCTCATATTATTTCACCTCTTAGTCTCAAGTTCCCCCCTGAACGCCCTCTGCATCAGGGCGCTGAACAAATCCTCTATCTGCTGCTTTGATTGGCTCTGGGATTGGCGCATGGATTCGACTTTCTCGACGACACGGGCGAATTTTTGCTGGAGGGGGAGGGGAGGGAGAGGAACTGGAAAATTTTTAAGTTGTGTGGAATTTATTGTAGCTATCCCCGTTGTTTGTTTTGCTGATTTTAAAAAATACATCTTTCCATATGCGCTTCCTACAAGCATACTTAAGAATTCAGGAGCAATGGATTCTTTTTCAACTCTTACTCTAAATATATGATTCTGATGAATACAATTTGAAATTTGATTATGCCATACCGCGCCGCGTCCTAACTTATCGGGGTCTCCGCCTTCAGTCAATAGAATATCACCTTCTAATATAGTCAATCATGCTATTTTCACCCGAATAAAATTGGGAAATATTTTGACAAAAGACCTTTTGATGCAGTCGATATAGCGGCTATTCCGTTCACCACAGCAGAAATTAATTCTTCTTTAATCAGGATAATTTCGTTATGAATATCCCTCTTAAAAGGTCTCCATTCTTCTTCAATTGGATTTAAATTCGAGCAGTATCTCGGAAAATGTATCAATTTGATGTTCTTTCCTTGCATACGAAGCCTGTAAATATGCTCTCTGACCATATCTCCGTCGTGATATGTGGAATTATCGATCAGGATCATAAATACTCGATATTCTGGATAATTTTCAACAATTTTATCCAGGTGCCGACAAAACGTTTCTCTGTTAGCAGTATCTTCCTGAGTAAATGTCCATTTTCCTTCATTGTCAATGCAGCCATGTATGGATGTCTTTAGATTCTTATCCCAATTTGCCTTGATCTTTGGTTTTTCATCTTTGGGGCAAACCACACGAATATTAGGGTACTCTACTCGAACATGTGATTCGTCCTGAGCGAGAACAATAACCTTCAGTCCCCTATTTTCAAATTTTTGCTTTTTTTTGAAGTGCTGGTAAAACCTGTGAGTAGAATTTCTCTACTTCCTTTTCATTCTGCTTTATATGAATCGGATAAGGCTTTGCTATTTTGAACCCGATTCTTCTCAAAAGTGAATAAATATACCTTTGATGATATTTTATTCCAAAAATATCCTGAATTAGATGCCAAACCAGCTTTACAGTCCATGCGAAAACATGGTATCCAAATAAGCTGGGTGGATTTCTTAATATTTCTTTTAGATATTCTATTTCTTCGGCTGTTAGTTTACCAGTGTGTTTTGTAGTTTTCCTGCGCAATAAACCTTGAAAACCTTCTGAGTTGAATCGGTTGATCCAATCCCTTATGTTCTTTTCATTAACACCTGTGATTTCCTGGATTTCCAGATTGTTATATCCTTCAGATGCTAAGCGGATTATCTCTGCTCTTTTCCACGTCCAATGATCTGGTGCATTTTTCTGTAACTCACGAAGGTCTTTTGGAGAGACCTCACGTTTGAGAGTTTTATTTCTTTTACTCTTTGATAACATTTAAAAGTACATTGTTCGTATGTATACTAATAATTTCGGGTATATAGGCTATGATCGACTATATGTGCAGAAGGGAATAATCCTGTTATCGGGAGTTGCATAATGAACGCCGCACCGTTCTATTCTCTCAATATCCATATTATACAAATCCATAAAATGCATTGCACCTATCAAAAGCGTATGGCGATGGAACTCTTTAATAGCGTCCCCTGTTCCATCCCTCAAAACATTAATTAAAAGTTGTTTCACATCTACGGACTTTGGTCTTTTTGCCAGATCGATATACTTGGGCAGCGCAGAAATAAGACTGCCCAGTCTTTTTATCTTACCAAGGGACTTGCCGATCCCTCTGTCACTGCTTGATGCCAGTTCATCTATGTACTCAAGAAGTCCTTCCACATCGATAAACCGGGTTATAGGTATAATTTTTCCATTTTCAACATAGATATAAGTGCCAGTGCCGCAGTGCGGGTGAACCGTGAATTCGACATCAGGGATGCCCTCCTCTGCTGTCGTAAAATGGGAAATAGGCACGACAAAAGGTACAGGATAGAAGTCTTCTGCTGTAATAGCTCCGTTGGTCTGTTCTTCTACCAAATCAAATAAATCCGGGATGGTTATCCTTTTTACCATCCTTTCTTCCCTATTTATCCTTCCTGTAAAAGAAACGGGCTGAAAATTAACGCCCTTCACGGTATCCATGTTATTAACCGCAAACCTGATTATATCCCCTACCTGCATATCGTTCACGCCTTTTGCAAGTGTGGGTACAAGAGAAATGCTCGTTAATCCCGCAGCTCTACAATTTTCAATAGCTTTGAGTTTAAGCGGGAGAGCGTTATACCCCCTGTTTATCACATACGGTTTTTCTGTTACCCCGTCAAACTGCAAATATACTGTGCCAAGACCCGACGCATAAAGTTTCTTGCAGAGTTCAGGGTCTTCTGCCAGTTTAACGCCATTTGTTGCCATCTGTACCTGGATAAATTTAAATTCATGAGCCATCCTGACAATCTGGACAATATCATTGCGCATGGTAGGTTCGCCGCCTGAAAACTGGACGGCGGGGCAGGGCACAGGCTTTTCATTTCTGAGCATCTGCATCATCACCCTTATCTGCTCGAGCGACGGTTCGTAAAGGTAGCCAGCGGATGAGGCATTTGCGAAGCATACTGGACATTTCTGGTTGCACCTGTTGGTAACATCGATGTTCGCAAGAATAGTAGTTGTTTTATGAGACAGGCATAATCCGCATGCAAATGGACAAACTCCACTTAACACATTCGGGTTTTTTACTCCAGCTCCATCATGCCAGTACCTTTCAAAACGCTTAAACTGTTTTGCGCTTGACCAGTAGATATCCTCGAAATACCCGTGCCTTCTGCATGTTTTTCCGATCATTACCTTTCCGTTTTCTTCGAACAAGAAAGCATCAATTACAGCAAGACATTCAGGGCATAACGATTTTGTTGATTTCATAAACATCCATTCCTGATTTCTTGTTTCAATAATTTTCCTTATCCCCCTCTATCATACGAACTTCACACCGAGGTCGGAAAGACAGTTCCTGATCGCAAGATTGATCAGGAAGGGTGTCAGGGACTCAATCATGTAAGAAGATGCAAGCCTTCCGCCATCAAGGGGTCGCAGGTTACTGATCTCTCTTGTGAGTTCAATCACAGCTCTTTTCGCATCGTCGTTATCTCCGCAGACCACGACATCGTAGTCAAGAGCGATATCGAGATTAGCCAGTTTCCTTGCCGGGACATTATGGTACGCTGAGACCACTTTCACGCTTTTCGGTAAGATATCCTGTATTTCAAGTGCTGCGCTTCCCTGTTTCGGGGGTGTATACTCAAACCACCTGTTCTTTTTCATGGGAACCACAAGCGAGATGACTATCTGGTCATTAAAATATGGCGTCAGGTTTTTCAGCAGTGGCACTATGCCCTGATATGGAACTGAAAGTACCACAACATCCACATATTTGATCCCCATTTCGTTCATGGATCCGCTTATGCCGGTGCAGAATCGTCCTTTATCTGAAAGCAGGGTATAACATTCGTCTGCGGTTTTCATCGCTTTATCAAGCTCTCGGGAACAAACCACGACCTCATGCTTTCCAGACCACCGGAGCGCCAAGCCTTTACCGATGCTTCCTGTGCCTCCAAGTATTGCTATTTTCATGTTCCCTCTTTCTCTTTTATAATTCTAAGCATTATACTCTTATCCTCTACGTGCAGGACACAATATCTGATCATCCATCTATCTCAAGTTCTTTAATCAATCTCTTGACTTTGGTTTCGATAAGGTCTCTTACATCTCTGTATTTCTGGGTAGGAAGTCCTTTGGGACACTCAATATCCCATTTAATCGTCTTTTCTTTAGGTGTGATAGGGCATACGTCCCTGCAGCCCATCGTAATTATAAAATCGAAATTCTCAATAGGCAGTGAATTAAAATTCGTTGTCTTTTTATTTGTCAGATCTATGCCTTTTTCTTTCATTAGTTCAACTGTTTTTGGGTCAATATTCTCAGCCGGAGCGCTTCCTGCGGAATAAGCTATGGTATTTTTTGCGTATTTATTAAAGAAAGCCTCAGCCATCTGGCTCCTGCACGCATTCTCAACGCATACGAACAGCACTTTCCTCATTCTATCCCGCTCTGTTATTTTCGATTTCTTTTTTCAGTTCAGCGTATGTTAAATATTTTTGTTTGGCGATAATTTTGCCGTTTATTGTTGTAATTGGGAGTATGCCCTGTCCATTTTCTTTGACCAGTTGGGAAATCTCCTCGTTTTCAAGGAACATATTTAGGTTAAAAGATAGGCTTGCCCTTATTGTCTTCAATTCTTTGAAATCCCTCCGTATTTTTTCTAGTGTCTCGTTAAACTCTATCAGTTCTTTATTTGGCTCCGGACCGCAAACGCCCGTAGAGCAGCACATCGCACCTTCGTATATGATCAAATTTATTTTTGCCATGCTAACACCTCAACACGTACTCATTTTCTATACCTGTCCTTTTCCTATCTGCAATTTCCCTTCTTCTGCCAGTTGATTTTTGACTTTTGTCCATATACCCTCCCTCCTGTATATCTCACGTACTTCTTTTATATCTGGAAATGTAATGGCATTTCCAAGACAGAGATTGGCGCAGGTCGTGCACCCAACAACGCATTGATAAGGTCGTGCAACTCTGGAACCATTTTCTGTCCAGTCGTATACATTTTTTCCGCAGTTAATACACATTCCACATTTGGCGCATTTATCAGGGTCAATTGTTGGGAACCAATGAATCTTTTCTCTGGGATATCCGGTCAACCATGCCATCTTAATCACCCTCTTTCCTAAATCGATCTACTCCTTTTTCTCCATGATTTTTTCATACACATCGCTCCAAGATAACTGGGAACCAGCAGCCACAAACATTGCACAGGCTATAGCTTCAGCTATCATTTCATCCGTAGCACCCTGTTTTTTCGCTCGGTCTGCATGTATCTCGGTGCAGCGCTCACATCTCATAAGCACTGAAGCGGCTATTGAGATAAGTTCCTTTGTGCGAAGGTCAAGCGCGCCTTCTTTATAGACCGAATTTCTCAACTCAGAGAATGCTTTTGCAACATCCGGTGTTTTTTCATTGAACCAAGACAAATTTTATTCCTCCTTTTAATTTAAACTCATTAATATCCATAATGCAGTACCTTTCATGTTCTCAAAACCAGAACCGGTCTCTTTCCATATCTCACTACATTTTCGGCTGTACTTCCCAGCCTTATCTCCTCTATCAGCCCCTTTCCCCGGGTGCCTATCGCTATCAGTGAGACCTCCTCCTCCTCAGCCACTTTGTTAATCTCATGAGCAGGGTTACCGATGTGGACATGATACTCAACATTAAGACCGGCATCTGTCAAATGCTTCTGTATACCCTTCAGTTTTTTCCCCGCTTCTTTAACAAATGTATCCAGTTCTTCTTTTGTCTCACCTTTATCAACTGCATGCATAAGGATTATCTTGTCCATATTTGGTATCTGATTTAGTATGGAGATTGTTTGTTCAGCACTCTTTGAAAAATCGGTGGGGTATAGCACTTTCGAGAATATCCGGTCACAGTACTTTTCAAAAACCGCTCCTTTTAAATCCCTGGTGATCAAATCGACTGGAGGTACTCCCAGACACATGCAATCATACTTTTCAAAAGCTTCTCTCACATACTGCTCGAAAACTTTGTGGCGCATTATTAAAAGGTTTGTTCTACCATAGCGCAGGACATCCGAGGAAACGCTCCCAATCAGGATATCCTTTATCAGCCCCATTCCCCTTGCACCCATTACAACAAGAGAAGGACTCTCCTCATCAGCCGTGCGGAGTATTTCTCTTGATGGAATTCCGACTTTTACTTCTGTTTTTACTGTTTTTCCAATGGATTCGAGGCGTTTTTTTTGCTCTTGAAGGACTAATTCTGCTTTTTTAATAAGTACACTTTCATTCTCTTCCCCATAGGCTATTCTCTTTGTATCGATCACGTGCAGAACAATTATCTCTTTAATTCCCGGGATCTCACCCAGGCAATCCATTATTTTTTGCGCGTATTGCGAGAAATCTGTTGCATATAGAACTCTTTCAAACATATTTTATTCCTCCTTATTACCGGGATTCCCGGTAGCAGCAGCAGTAATTTTTCTGTTTATCGGAAGACCGTTTTGATCAAACCACATGACGCTTGCTCTCCGTGCAACGTGTACAAGTCCCAGCATAACAGGTACTTCAATGAGGGGACCCACCACGGCAGCAAAAGCCACGCCTGAACCTATCCCGAATACTGCAACCGCCACAGCGATTGCAAGCTCGAAATTGTTGCTTGCCGCGGTGAATGCCAGGGTTGTGGATTTATCATAAGAAAAACCCAGCCTGTGCGACATGAAAAATGAGATGCTAAACATCAGGATAAAATAAATAAGCAGTGGAACTGCTATCCTGAATACATCCATAGGCAGTTTTACGATATATTCTCCCTTTAAGGAGAACATGACGATGATGGTAAAGAGCAGTCCGATCAAAGCGGTGGGACCAAGCTTTTTCATAAATACATTATCATACCAGTCCTTTCCTCTATTTTTTACAAGAACGGACCGTGTTATTATGCCTGCAATAAAGGGGATTCCCAGATAGATGAATACTGCTTTGGCGACTTCCCATATGGAAATGTCCACAACAGCGCCTGCACCCGCCCCACCTATCCATGCTGACAATACTGTTATAAATACGTAGGCGAGAACCGAATAAAGCGCTACCTGAAAGATAGAGTTCACAGCGACAAGGACAGCGCATAATTCATTATCTCCACCAGCCAGCTGGTTCCAGACAAGAACCATGGCGATGCACCGGGCAAGACCGATTATGATCAAACCTATCCTGTACTCAGGAAGGTCAGGAAGAAATATCCATGCGAGGACGAACATTAGCACAGGTCCTATTATCCAGTTCTGGACAATGGATGCGCTCAGGGCTTTTCCCTGCTGCTTCATTTTATAGAGTTCCTCGTATTTCACACCTGCAAGGGGTGGGTACATCATCCAGATAAGACCTATCGCAATAGGCAGCGAGACCTGTTCGATACGGACCGCATCTAATATTTTTGACACCTGCGGATATGCAGCCCCAAGGATTATCCCGATTGCCATGGCGAGAAGAATCCATAAAGTCAGGTATTTACTTATTATGCTAAGACCGCCTTTACTCGTCCCTCCCATACAACCTGTTATTTCTTTCATGCGATTGCCTCTTTTTTATTTGGTTTATTCATTCTATGACCTGCCACAGTTTGCTATTCTGGTATTTTATACGGACATTCGATAAATAAAACCCTGATAAGAATTTCAAAAAAATTTGAACTATCAGTCTCGAAAGAGGGAAAGCGTCTTTTCCCCTTCTTGAGAAAGTGAATAAAATGCAAAACGAGAGCGTTTTATTTTGCATATCATTCCATTTTTTTCTAACATCATCAGATGATAGGAAACAGCAGACTTTTGAGTTTTCAACTTTCTTGCCATCTCATCCATACAGTGTTCTCGCTGCTCAAGCATCAGGAGAATCTCAATTCGGTGGGAATTTGCGAGGAGCTTTAATTTCCTGACTATTTCTTTTGAGGTTTGCCTTAATGGGTCATGTTCTTTTTCCAGATCCAGGAGCCATTTTTTGCGAAGTTTTTCATCACTGGGGCAGCATATTTCTGCGGTTTTTGATGAGCACAGGCATTTATTATTCATGATCCCTGCATTTTATGTCTACTCTTGTTGTTCTTTAAGCAGCTGTTTTTGCGCAACCATCGCAAGTATGGAATTGACAAGTTTCTTTCCCTCGTCGATGTCATTCACCTCTCTAATAGTAACCTTTCCGCTTGCGAAAAAATTAACCTCACGCCTTCCAAGACGCACTAATACCACGCCAAGGCTCTCGGAATAGCGTGCATTCAGAGTTTCTGCAAGCTCTTTGAGATCAGGCGGGCTATTGAGGTGCGCAATTATCCGTAATTTCCACGGGTCTGAGAGGCATGGAAAAACCTGTTCTATGCGTTCGACGAACATTTCATATGACCTTAATTGAATTTTTCTATTCTATACAGCGAGGTTATTTTTTTACTTCCTCTAAATATTTTATCCATCTTTTTCCATCCTTTATCCTGTTCTCCTCAAACTCTCGATGAATACCCTTTTTTCCCTTCATTCTTGCCAGATCTCTGAGAGTATCTATTGCTCTGATAAGCCCTGCTATTTTATGGCAGATTATTTCTCCTTCTGAAGTTGTTAGCTCCAGAGTCTCAAGTTCCTTCTCTTTCCAGAGCCTCATTTCTTGCAGGTTGTGCTTGAGAGACTCTATATCATTCAAATCCTTACTTGAAAGCCTCTTTTTCGCAAGAAGGTCGAATATGAAATTCCGGAGATTGACTCTTCCGCAGGACAGATGAAGGGCATCAGGATACTGGGCTCCGACCCATACGAGAACCCTGTGTAGCCAGATTCCGCATTTTCTTCTGTCCTCGGCCGTAAATTCTTCTGCACACATATTTTAACACCATGACTCAATTATCTTGAACTATCCTCCTTACTTTTTCTCATTTATCCATTTCTTAATTTCATCTTTTGACGGGATCCTGCCAGCAGCTTTTATTTCTTCGTCAATGGCTATCGCAGGCGTTATCATAACGCCATAGTTCATGATATCGTCGATATTCTCAATTTTGACAACCTCCGCGGAAATACCGAGTTCTTTTACAGTCTCACGTGCAAGTTCTGTCAATTTCTTACATTTCGAACATCCAGTCCCTAAAATTTCAATTTTCATTTTACCTTCTCCCCGTAGTATTTTTTATATTCTTCCAATAACGCCTTTACATACTCATTCTGAGCCTCGGAAGGTATGTAGTTGTAAATCGAAAACTCATTAATCAATTCATCCCTGACATCCTCTGGTTTCTTCCCTGATTCATAGAGCTTTTTAAATATCTCCCCTACACCTATCAGACCTACTTTAATGCCCCCCACATTGACCATTGTTACTTCAGGGGAACCTGATGGACAGCAAGTTTTTCCCATGTGTATTACCTTAATATCTTATTTACAATATCTAATGTTTCAACATCCACGGGTCTAGACCACTGTGGAAATACTCTTTCTTGTTAATCACTTTCATGAGAAGATCATCGAGTGCATCCTTCTCCACGTCTGGCATCGTGTTGAATGTTTCGGATTCCATATACCCCTTGATTTCCTCTTCCAGCTTCAGGAGTTCATGCCTGTTGGTAATCTCTGAATATCTCTTTTTGAACTCTATCATTTTTCCCGTCATTATCCCACCACCTTTCTATAGGCAAAACCCGCAAGTGTCGAAACTAATACAACCAGTGTGATAAAGGCAGTTGTCCTGATTGTGTCCATGATTCTTCGCAGAACAGGCATACTGGGGCAGACTTACTGCGGGTCCGGCTAAGAGCGGTGAAAGTGCAGGTCCGCTTCCAATGACCCCTGTCGAATATCCAAAAGTCGTGCCCGCAATCGGGATCTCAAGCATCGTCGGCATGTATAACAGCGCACCGATCACAGATGCAGTAAAGCACGATATCAGGGAATTCCCGCCTAAAAACGCCCTGAAGGTTTCAGGCAGAAGATAATAGGCTATGACCCCCGCGGCAAATGTTCCAATTATCAGTATCGGAAATATTTTCTTTGTTAAATCCCATGTTTCGTATCCCCAATCCCTGATCTCTTCGACAGTAAAATGGTATTTCAATAGAATTATCACTCCAAGTAGGAGCAGGGCGATCAAACCCAATCTTACTGTCAGACTTAAGTTCGCTGTGCCGATAACCAATATCAAGACCAGAAACACAAAAAAAAGCAATAAAATCCATTGTGGACGGCTGCTCTCTTCATCAAATTCAAATTGAGCATTTGTTTTATTTTTTAAATCGTAATCCTTGAAGAGAAAGGCCATAACCAACCCAATGAGAATAGACATTGAGATTGCTATGACTGCCCTTGCCACGCCGAGATCAAATCCGAGTACTTTTGCTGTATATATAATTGCCAGTATATTAATAGCAGGCCCGGAATATAGAAACGTAGTCGCAGGCCCGATACCAGCTCCCCGCTTATAGATTCCGGCAAAAAGCGGCAGAATAGTGCATCTGCAGACCGCAAGCACGGTTCCGGAAATTGATGCTATACTGTATGAAACAATTTTTTTAGTCTTGATGCTGAAGTATCTGATCACCGATTGCTTGGAAACAAACATTGCAACTGCGCCTGCAATAAAAAAAGCGGGAACCAGACAGGCCAGTACATGCAAAGAAAGGTAATCATACACGCTTAAAAGCCCATTTATTATTGCATCATAAAGCATATTTCAATTATATTTGAAATACTTAAGCATAAAAGTATCTTCTTTTAGAATGGTGTCTACTTATGTATTTCTCTGTCAATCACTAAAAATTAGTGAGGTTTTCTGGGAACAATAGATTGAATAGAAAGCGGAATAAATGTTAAATGAGAAAAAGGAAGTGAAATAATATGTTGGGAAATCATGAATGTTTGGATATATACTATAATTAGCGTCATCCTGGTAAGCTCAGTATCTTTAATTGGAATCTTTACTCTTCTGTTGAACAAGGATATACCGAAAAAGACACTACTCTTTCTTGTTAGCTTTGCAGTAGGTGGATTATTCGGTGATGCTTTCATTCATCTTTTACCTGAATCATTTGAAAAGCTTGGTGCAAATCTGACTACCTCCCTCTATATCGTGCTAGGCATTCTTATTTTCTTCGCACTGGAAAAGTTTATACGCTGGAGACATTGTCACATCGCTTCCCCTGAAGGACATACGCACCCGGTAGCTGTCATGAATCTAATTGGCGACAGTATTCATAACCTGATTGACGGAATGCTTATCGGAGCCAGTTATACAGTGAGTAATCCCATCGGGATTTCAACAACCTTGGCTATTATTTTGCACGAAATCCCGCAGGAGATGGGAGATTTTGGAGTGCTTCTTCAGTCAGGATTTTCAGTGAAAAAGGCTGTTGCGTTCAATTTCCTATCCGCTTTGACTGCCATTTTAGGGGCTATAATTTCCTTGTTCGCCGGATCACATATCGAGGGTTACTCATCAATCTTGCTGCCTATCACTGCTGGTGGTTTTATATATATAGCAGGGTCAGATCTGATACCTGAACTCCAACATGAATGTAAGTTATCACCTAAGTTCGCCACATGCGTCTATGCAATACGTATATTTATCTGTTTATACAATTTGTCTATTGGGCGATTAATCCGATAAATCACATATTTTAACAATATGGAATCGAGTTTGGGCGATATAATCGCTAGACACAGAATACTTATCGAAACCGGGATTTTTAAAAGTTTATCTGTCAAATTGTAAAAGGGAACAAGTCTTGCTTTTGGAAGTGGCGAGATCAGGTTATCAATTTCTGTACTGCAATTTATCTCGATAATACTCGGAGTTGGAATTATGGCTTTGTTGATCTTGTTGGAATAGAGATAAAATATGACAGATAAGAACTACGCTTATCGCAAGATATAGGGTTTCTACTTATGTATTTCCCTGGCGGTCTCTAAAAAGTTAGTGATCATATTTAATGTGACTCCGCCGCGCTCTGTCAAGCTGTACAGCAAGAAGTTACCTTCACGCCTTGAATCAACAAGTTCCATTTCCTTCAATAATTTAAGATGATATGATAGCGCTGAGTATTTATAATCCGTGATTTCCACAAGCACACAGACACATAGTTCCTGTACTGCCAGAGCGAGCAGGATGTGAAGACGAACCGGATCTGAAAGTATACCAAGCATTCTTGAAATGGGCGTCACATCCCTTCCAAAAGCGGCGCGCACCTGCCTCTGCTTTTGTGGAGGTAAATTTGTGTCCTTATAACAAATAGAACTTTCAAGACTCTTGCTCTTTGCCCTCTTCATAATTCACTTTAATGATTTCGGGTAATTTAAAGTATTCTTGAAACTCCATGCCCCACAATATTGAAAAGATATTTCATTTCAATATACCTTTAACGATCACATCTACAGCTTCTTCAGGTGTAAGTCCATGTGCCATGAGTGTCTCAAGCTGCCTTTTATCCACGCTTCCGATTGCGGCTTCATGGGTTACTTTCGCGAGGGGATGTGTAACATTTACAATAGGAATGGCTTTAGCAACAGCACTGTCCTTTACGATCTCCATACAGTCCACATGACCTCTTGCACCCGCAGCGTTACCTTGGGTGATCCCGGTTACCTCGGCTTCTGCCTTATCCTCAAGAGCGACCCTTGTTTTTATGAGACCCCTTGAGTTTTCACCATCGAGTGCGACCTTTTCTTTTATGCTTATCCTATCATCTCCATGACCGAACACCCTTGCAATCAACTCAATTATTGCATTTTCTCCAGCTTCGACAGCATAATCTATTCCAAGTTTTCCAACCCTTCCTGTAATCAATGAAAAATCCGAAAAGTACCTCCCATTTTTGCCAACCTTTACAACTGCTTTCGGGATTACTTCTATTCCCCCGTAAGGTCCATGATAATGAACTTCCGAATATCTCATCTCGGCATCTTCACCTATCTCAACAACCGCGTCCATAATATGCCTCACCTTCTCTGCCTTCGGGAATATGCAATGTGCAATAAAACGCACAGAGGCCCCCCTCTCAATTTGTATATTCATCCTGATCTCCTGTATTCCTTTTTTGTGAAGTATACCAAAGCAAAGATGTACTGGATTCTTTATGACTATCCCTTCCAGAACCCTCACCCTGGCAGCAATCCCTGTGTCTGTTTCTTCTGCCTGGATCTTTAATCCTTCAGTAGCTCTCGTACTCAATATCTTATGACCGCTTGCAACGAAGTGTGCAATATCTTCTCTTGCAAGAATACTATTATCTCCCCCTGATTCACCAAATACCTTCATTAATTCTTTGAGTTCAGACATATGCACACACTCCAGCAATACAAACCTCGCATTTCCTTGATTTATAATATTGCGCGACCATCTGTGGATCCCCCGAGCAAATTATTTTACCGTTGCATATCTGGGATGCTCTATCCGCGATCTTCGCAATTTCCTCCCTGTGAGTAATTAAAAGAACTGCAGCCCCATTTTTCTTTAATACATTTATTACATTTATGATATCCTGTATCGAAAGCATATCTATGCCTGAGTCGGGTTCATCAAGGACAGCCAGTTTCGGCTCCAGTGCGACAATGGATGCAAGTTCTATCCGTTTTCGTTCACCGCCGCTTAGTGATTTATCCATTATCCTGTTAAGGTAAAGTTCTGGAGAAAGTCCCACCATTTCAAGATAAATAGAAGGATTTCTTTCTTTCTTCTTCAGTGTCAGATAATCCCTTACAGAAATACCTTCAAGCCTCACCGGCTCCTGCCATGCCAGAGTGATCCCAAGTTGCGCTCGTTCGTGTATTTTAAGATCATTGATGATCTTCCCTTCAAATAATATCACTCCCGAAGTTGGAATGTAACTCTCACATCCCATAACCAGATAGGCAAGAGTACTTTTCCCGGTCCCATTTTTTCCGAGAATTGCATGGACTTCTTCCGGTTCGATTGCGAGAGAAAGCCCGGAAAATATCTCCTTTTCTTTTACTCGATATGTTATATCTTTAATGTCAAGCAAGTACATGCTGCTATGATACCCCTAAAAGCATAATTATTCCATCTATTCGTTACTATATTTTATGGATGCGCCTGTATTTAAAATTCTCTTTAAATGTCCATGAAACGGCGGAGCCGTATTCTATCGTACAAACGTGAAAACTGGAAAAGGTTTGAAGAAGCAAATGAGTCAGGAAAAATTACTGGATTCACAATAATTTATAGTAGGCAGTGCCTCTGCAAGCCTTACAGTAAACTTCTTTTCCCATCCTCTCTGACAGGCTTTCAGGTATAAACTCGCCGCATTCCCTGCATGTTACTATTCCTGATTTTTCGAAATTTTGATCCCTGTTTATCTCAACATCCTGGACTAAGAAAAAATTCTCATCAATTTCAAGTAATTGCATACCAAGTTCTTTTTCCTCCTCATGGGAGAGTTTCCCAAGCCGCATCATCCATTTATTCATAAGAGAGGAGTGGTTATTCGCATCTTCCTTGAGGGCAACACGCACACCTTTTTTTGTCCTTACATCTCCTATGATAAGGGCAAGTTTCCCATAGTCTTCAACACAGGCATTTCCATGTCCGAGAGTGCAGCCAGTTGCAGCCTGCATTGCATCTGCAAGGCATCGTGCTGTTTCGGATATCCCGATAAGATGCTTATCTCCCTTTTTGGTGTTCATTCTTGAAAGTGCAACCTCACTCATTCTTAATCCAAGAGCTATGCCCGGCGCCAGATGGCCATGAAGGTCTATTGCAAGACTTACGATTTTTTTATCCATGTATCTCCTAACTGAATAGATGTACTTCGACGAAGTCACCTTTTTTCATATTCCTATCTGTTACCACATATCCATCTACGATGGCAGATCGGGGGGATGCCGAGATAATCGCTGTCTCGTATTCCTTCTCAAACAGATTCATACCTGAATTCTTATACCCCATGGTGTTTGCCATGTCCTGTGCTATTTTCACGAACAGTATGTAACTAAAACCTTCTTCCTGGAGGAATGTGTCCTCATTTATCGTTAGTTTGCATGTTGCTCTGGGTATTTTTGTGAAATAACTTCTTACCAACATTTCAAGAGCTGCAAAAGCGCCTGTGGGCTTACCTGGAAGGCTGAATACAGGAGTGTCGTTGATTGTTCCTACAGCGATTGGCTTACCTGGGCGGATGGCGACCCTGTGGAATATAATATCACCCGTTTCGGCAATGATATCTGCAACATAATCGCGCTCACCCACTGATACTCCTCCAGTTGTAAATACAACATCATATTTTTCGCAGGCTTGCGCCAGCATTTTCTTTGTTTTATCGTAGTCGTCGGGAACTGTACCTATAAATTCAGATGCACAGCCCAGTTCCTTCATGAAACCCTGTATTAACACCGCATTGGTATTTTTTATCATTCCGTTATGAATCTCCGTTCCTGTGGAGATGATACCTGTTCTAATCTTACTGAATACCGGGACTTTTTCAATACCAAGGCTATATAGAAGCGCGGCGCTCTGGGGCATTATTCGGTGATTTTTCTCAAATATGTTATCCCCTTTCCTATAATCTGAGCCAGCGCGGAATACATTTTCCCATTTTTTTAAACTTTTTCCGAAAAGATGATCTTTTTTAACCTCTGCATCCTCCATCTTTAGGATAGCATCCGCGCCCTGCGGGAGTAAGGCACCTGTCGCTATTGCCATCGCTTCCCCACCATTAAATTTTGCCATGCAATCGCCCGCATATACACTGCCTGATATTACTAGAGGATACTCATCTTCGCTACGAATCGCAAAGCCATCCATTGCGGCTATATCGAATTCTGGCGACATTGAGTCTGCAAAAATAGTTTCACTGAGTTCTCTGCCTATGGAGTCATTAAGATCGACCTGTTCAGATTCACGCCGAAAATAATATTCATTCTTTAACTCTTTTATTTTTTCAAGCGCTTCTTTAAGCGATATTGGTGATTTCATGTTTTGCCCATAATCTGTTTGGGTTATTTTTATAATATGGCTCTCTTATTTTCGCTGCCTTTATGATCATTTCTCTTATTTCATCTGCAGTGGCTTCCTCCTTAATATCTATCAAGTTATCATTTCTCATAAGGCAGGATTTCAACTTCCCACTAGAAGTTATACGCAGTCTATTGCAGTTTGCGCAAAAACTGGAATTGTCTATTGGTCTGACCAGTTCGACTTCAACTCCATCTATGAAATATTTTTTCCTTCGATGCATCTTGCGCTCCTCAATGTATGCTGCTCTTGATTCAAGCATTTTTTCCACATTATTAATATCAACCATATACTGGCTCACGTTTTTAAAATTCATGAGTTCGATCAGTTGTAATATAACATTTCCATTATAATTATCTACAAAATGAATGGCATCGTTGATCTCGAACTCGTTGATACCTTTCAAAAGCACCATATTAAGTTTAATTGGAGTCAATCCAGCATCTATTGCCGCATCAATCCCATCAAGCACTCTAGAAAGTGAATGTGGAGATCCTGTTATTTTTCCATAATTTTCTTCATTCATAGAAGGAAGGCTTATATTCACACGATAAAGACCACTTTCTGCAAGCGATGCGGCACGCTTTGAAAGTAACACACCGTTTGTGGTTGCTGATATATCTTTTAAATCAGGTAAAGCCGTTATTATATCCTCAAAATCACTTCTCATCAATGGCTCTCCCCCTGAGAATTTTACTTTTTTTATTCCAAATTCAGTTGCAGAAGTGGCTATTTTGACAATGGTATCAAGGGATATTTCTCTCCTAGGTTTTCCGTTTTTCCCTTCCTGGTGGCAATAAATGCAGTTTAAATTGCATTTTTGCGTTATCGAAATGCGAAGGCTGGTAATAACCCGGCCATAGGGGTCAGTAAGCTCATTATTCATGAATATAAGTATTCCATGTTTAATGCAGTCTTAACTTTTTCTTGTTAAAATACTTATATAAACAGACTATTATTCGAATAAAAATTCCATTACCTATTAGACTCTTTCTTGGACTTTTTCTCCAATACCTTTTAATTATAAGGATAGATACAAGTAATATGGAAATCCAAAATGAGTTTATATGCATCCTGAAAAAAGCGTAATTCTGCTGGCGATACTCTTATTTGTAATTGCTGGCGGATGTTTGGACACTGAAAAAGCGACAAAAGTAAATCTCTCAAACAGGAGCCACGACGTTGGTGACAATTCAGATTCACAGAGTCTCAGGATCGCAGTATCTGCTATCATTTCACCCGATGAGACTATGGTCTATTATCAGGATATGTTCGATTATCTTTCTTTGAAAATGAATGTTCCGGTCAAGCTCGTCCAGCGTAAGACATATCAGGAAGTGAACGATCTTGTGCGGAAAAACAGGGTGGATGCAGCTTTTGTATGCAGTCTCGCATATATAGAGGGAAAAGACCAGTTCGGCATGGAACTCCTTGCAGTGCCCGAAGTTCGAGGAGAACCTCGCTATTATTCATATATCATAGTGCCGGAGGACAGCAGTATCAATTCGCTCAAAGAACTGAAAGGTAAAACCTTTGCCTACACAGACCCGCTCTCCAATTCAGGGAAGCTATCACCTGAGTATATGATAGCGCAGATGGGTGAGAATCCGGAGACGTTTTTCAAGCTGACGTTTTTCACCTACAGTCACGACAAATCTATCCAGGCGGTAGCTGAAAAGATGGTTGACGGTGCCGCTGTGGATAGTCTGGTATGGGATTTCAAAAATGCAACAGATCCGAGATTTACTTCAAGAACCAAAATAATAAGTAAGTCTCCCCCATACGGCATTCCTCCCATAGTTATCTCAAAGGACATTGACCCTGCTCTGAAAGAGAAGTTGCGCAAAATTCTTCTTCAAATGCATGAGGACAAAAAAGGAAAAGAGATACTTGATCGAATTATGATAGACAGATTCTCAGAAGCTAATGATAGTCTCTATGATTCTGTAAGAGAGATGAAAAAGGTAGTCAGCGATGCCAGGAAAAAAAATAAATAAATTAAATAATTTCATAGGCGGGGGATTGGTACGGAATTTTGTTGTCTGGATAGTCGTTATCATAATGCTCCTGGGAGTCCTGACCACTATTTTTGTGCAGGTAAGCCTCACAAAGACGTTGTCAGAAGAGCTTCGGGAGAGGGGACAGGTCATATCAAGGAATCTGGCAACAAGCATTGTAGAATCCATACTCATCGAGGATACGGTCTATGTCCACCGTCTCGTTGAGAATGCGAAAAAGACAGAAAAAGATGTTAAATATATTTATATAACCGATGCGAGGGGTAAAGTCCTGGCACATACATTTGAAGGCGGTTTTCCCGGCGAACTTCTCACTTCCCAGATAGATAGGGGAAATAGTTCCCATCTTCTCGATACAGGTGATGGCATTGTCATTGATTTTACTGCACCAATTCTGGACGGCAGGGCAGGTTTTGTCCATATCGGAATGGATGAAACGTCTATTCACGATAAGATAAACCAGACAAGCCGTGCAATAATCACACTCACTCTTCTTGTAGGGGCTCTGGGTGTTTTAATGGCGTATATAGCGGGAAATTATTTGACAAGACCAATACGTTCCCTGGTAAAAGGAACTGAAGAAATAGGCAGGGGGAATCTTGGATACCAAATAAAAACTGACTCAACAGATGAAATAAATATTCTTTCAAAAGCATTCAACGAGATGTCATATAATCTAAATAACAGCATAAACGAATTGCGTGAATCAGAAGAGAGATATAAAAAACTCGTTGACAGTATAAGTGATGCTGTCATATTGATAGATTCACAAAAAAAAATCCTTTCCTGGAATAGTGGGGCTCAAAAGATATTTGGCTATAGTTTAGAGGAAGTTGCTGACGGTAATGTCAATTTGCTGAATCATTCTTCGGCAAGCGAGGCCGATAATCTGGAAATACAGGATGGTGAGAACGTTTTCAAGAGAAAAGATGGTTCGACTTTTCCTGGTCTTATAAGTAATAAACCATTGCAGGATAGTATGAATGCTGGCAATGTACTGGTTATCAAAGATATTACAGACCAGAAAGAAAAGGCAAATCTTGAAAAACTGCTTATGCAATCAGAAAAGCTTTTTACTTTGGGTAAATTGGCTGCGGGGGTAGCTCATGAGATAAACAATCCCCTGACAACTATATCCCTTCACACCCAGATAATGTTGAAGAAAAAGTGGGATGATAGAACTGACGGCAGACTCAAAATTATCAATAAAGAAACCAATAGAGCAGCACGTATTGTGAAAAGACTGCTTGAATTCGCGCACCAGCCAGAGCCTAAAATAAGTTCGGTAGACATAAATAGGGAGATAGATAATGTGCTGAATGTCCTCGAACCTCAGTTAACTCATACGAAGATTACTGTCAATCTTACGCCTCTTCCACTTATCATGGCTGATAGCGAACAGATCCAACAGGTACTCATGAATATGCTGACAAATTCAATACAATCCATAACGATGGACGGAGAAATAATTATTAAAACTGCAACAAAAAATGATCATATAGAGATTAGTATAATCGATAATGGTTGCGGCATTCCGCAGGATAACATTGGCAAAATATTTGATCCATTTTTTACCACCAAAATGCCAGGTGAAGGTACCGGACTTGGTCTCTCGATTTGCTATGGGATTATTAAAAAACACAATGGTTCAATTGATGTAAAAAGTGAAGTTGGAACTGGAACAACGTTTACAATAAGATTACCAATTTGATGTTATGAAGAATATCCTGATAATTGAGGATGAAAAGGAAATTCGGGATGGATTGGCAGAAGTACTGGGTGATGCGGGATTTTCGGTGGATTCTGCTGATAATGGCCTGCAGGGACTTGAAAAGATAAAGAAAAAAGATTTTGATATCGTTGTGACCGATCTCATTATGCCTGTTGTTGGGGGAATGGAAGTGTTACGGGAAACAAAACGTATAAAACCACAGACTCGTGTGATCATGATCACCGCTTTTGCAACTGTTGATAATGCAGTTGAAGCCATGAAGGCAGGGGCATCAGATTACATCACAAAACCATTCAGGATAGATGAAGTCCAGACAAAAATACGAAAGGTTCTTGCAGAGGCAGAATTTGACAAGCCCCAAATCTTTGATTCTGATCTGATCAAGGCAATCTCAAATCAGACAAGAAAAGATGCGGTAAAACTTCTCTATAAGGCAGGTAAACTCAAATTCACAGAGATCCAGCGCGGGCTTGGTATTGAAGATCCCACCAGGTTGAACTTCCATATGAGAGTGATGAAGGAACATAAAATCATAGAGCAGGACGGAGAGAAGTTTTATATGCTGAGCTCTACTGGAAAGAAGTTGTTTGAAGCTTTAAGAAGCGCTGAGCTTTGAATTTTCTCCAGGCAAAATTCATTGATTGGAATTTTTCTTCTTTTAATATCAATTAATTAGAATTTTTTTTCTAAAAATCTTTTATATATATGCGTTGCTTTATGTTAATAATAATCCGCTATGGATTGGATGTGAGAAATTGTGATAGGAACCCAGGAAATGATAATTATATTTGTTGTTATTCTGTTACTTTTCGGGGCAAGCAAGTTACCTGAGCTGGCACGCTCTATGGGAAAAGCAACAGGTGAATTCAAGAAAGCCAGAATGGAATCTGAAAAAGAAATAAAGGAACTTGAGAAATCGGTAAAATAATTATATATAAATTAAAGATAAATAAGAAAGAACAGAGTGTTAATGGTGGAAATATGCGGGTAAGGAGGATTTAAAATGGTCGAGCAAACATCGAGCGCAGGATTTTATGAATATAACAAGAAATATAAAAAATATTATGATTCTTTCCCAGAACGCGATGAGATGGAAAAAAGATATGCTGCGGTCTTTGACCTCCGAAAATGCGTGGGCTGCCATGCATGCGCTGTAGCCTGCAAGAGCGAGAACACTGTGCCCCTTGGCGTTTTCAGGGCATGGGTGCGTGTGGTTGAAAAAGGAGTGTATCCGAATGTCCAGAAGAAATTCAATCCCAGGATATGCAATCACTGCGACAACCCTCCCTGCGTTCCGGTATGTCCCGTAAAAGCTACATACAAAAGAGAAGACGGGGTTGTGCTAATCGATTACGACAAATGTATAGGCTGCGGCTACTGCATCCAGGCATGCCCCTACGATGCGCGGTTCTTTAACCCGATAAGAAATACAGCAGATAAATGCACCTTCTGCGATCACAGGATTGAAAAAGGACTTGAACCTGCATGCATGTCCACATGCATCGGACATGCCAGGTATTTTGGCGATCTTAACGATCCTACGAGTGAAGTCTCAAAGCTGGTGGGAACCGAAGACATAGAGGTAATAAAATCCGAGTTCGGGACAGAACCCATGCTTTTCTATATCGGTTTAGATAAAGATACGGTAGGGCATTTGAAAGCAAGAAGCGCGCTTGAACTCTGGGAGAACGTGAGAAAGCTTGAGTCAAGGAGAAGCCCGGCAGAGCTGGCTGAGGCGCGTGCATTTACTGAGAAAACCCATAAAGAGAGGCTGAAAAATATAGCCGAAGGGCATCCTGTTGCAGAGCAGGCAATCAAGATCGAACAGGTCATTACTGAAGGCACGACAGAATCCCTCTCAGGGGGCGATTAAATGGTCGTGGAACTTTTCAACGTAAACTGGAAAGTGGCATGGGGGATGCTCATCGCCAACTATTTCTTCCTTACCGGCTTGAGCGCAGGTTCATTCCTTCTCGGCGCCCTCTCAGAGGTCTTCGGGCAGGAAAAATACCGGTCAGTCAGCAAAATGGCAATCATTCTTGCAACAATCCTGCTTATCATAGCGCCACTGAATCTGATCGCAGAACTTGGACAAACCGGTCGTTTCTGGACGCTATTGACAGGTTTTCATCCAACTTCTCCTATGGCGTGGGGCTCTTTCCTGCTCATAGCCTATCCACTCCTTTGCGTTGCTGAAGGGTATTTTCTCTTCAGGAGAGATAACGCAAAGAGAGCTGTAAGCGGCTCAATGGCATTTCTTTACAGGGCACTGGTGCTCTGGAGAACTGACCTGACAGAAGCCACAATCGCTTTTGACAAGAAAATGGTAAAAACACTAGCGATCATCGGTATCCCGCTGGCATTCGCTGTGCATGGATATACAGGATACATCCTGGGCGTCGTCGTTGCGAGGAATCTATGGAGCACGCCGCAAATGCCCGTACTTTTCCTGCTCTCAGCCATGGTATCCGGAACTGCGCTAATGATCCTTATCGTATATATTATGCAGAAGTTCTTCTCATCAAAAAAATATGCAGATTCAACACTTATTGTCAACCTCGGGACTCTTCTTATGGTCTTCCTGCTTGTTGATATGCTTTATATATTCTTTGAACTCACAATGCGGTGGTACTCCTACGAGCTCTCAAAAGACAGCGTAAGAGAACTGCTCTTTGGAAAGGTAAGCTTTTATTTTGTCTGGATTGAGATGATACTGGGAGCTATCATTCCCTTCCTGCTGGTAACCATTCCAAAAATACGTAAGAATGTTGGAGCAGTACTCCTTGCATCTGCACTATCCCTGATGGGGGTCTTTGCGATGCGTATGGATTTCGTAGTTGGCGGGCAGTTCTATTCAAGGAATGGGGTAATCGATAACTTATATACTTCTTTCCCACTGTATCTTCCTCCCTTGACTGAAGTCATGCCATTTGCCGCTATCTGGGCTCTGGGATTTTTTATGTTTGCACTGGCAGTATGGACTCTACCATGGGAATATAAAGAAGGAGCAGCGGGAGGCGATTAAAATGCAAATTACAAGAAGAGAATTTATAAAAGCAGGTGTTGGTGTGGGCTCGCTGGCAATATTCGGGCTCGGATACTCACCCGTACTGAAACAGATGTTGAGCTATACTGTTGGAGAACCTGATAATCCAGACCCAGTTGAGACTGCTGAGAACATCATATCCACAACCTGCCTGCAATGCCACACAGGATGCAATCTCAAGGCAAAAATTGTTGATGGGAAGCTCGTGAAGATCGACGGCAATCCCTATGGTCCGCAGAACATGTTCCCCCATATAGCTTATGAAACACCATTTGTTGCATCCTTTGGAGTACGTGGCAGGATCTGTCCCAAAGGGCAGGCCGGGATTCAAACCGCATATGACCCATACCGTGTTAGAACAGTCCTGAAGCGGGTTGGAGCCCGCGGTGAAGGAAAATGGAAAGTGATGGAATGGAATGATTTCACGAATGAAGTGGTAGACGGAGGCAACCTCTTCGGAGAAGGACAGGTATCGGGACTTAAGGACATTTTCAAGAACTTCCCCAATGATATGGCAGATGATATTAAGAAACTTGGGAAAGACCTGACGGTGGAGCAGTTCAAGGAGAAATGGAAGGACAATCTGGACGTGTTGATCGATCCTGAACACCCTGACCTTGGACCAAAGAATAACCAGTTCGTCTTTATGGCCGGCAGGATCAATGCTGGAAGAGCTGATTTCTCAAAGAGGTTCGTGAACGGCGCTTTCGGCTCAGTTAACTGGTTTGAGCATACCAGTATCTGCGAACAGAGCCACCATATCGGATGGCTTGAGACTACCGTGGATGAGACGGGAGCAGGAAAGACCCAGCTTAAGACAGATATCATCAATTCCGAGTTCATAATATGGTGGGGCTCATCTCCATGCGATGCGAATTTCGGTCCGCCGCACATGGCTCATAAGATATCGGATGCCAGAGTTCACCGCAGGATGAAAATGGCAAGCATAGACCCGAGGCTTTCCAATACAGGCGCAAAGTCCGATATCTGGGTTCCTGTTAAACCAGGGGGAGATGCGGCTCTGGCAATGGGCATGATCCGCTGGATAATCGAGAACAAGAGATATGACGAAAAATACCTTACGCTCACAAGCAAAGAGGCTGCCAAAAAGATAGGTGAACCTACCTGGACTAATGCAGCTTACCTTGTCAAGATAGAGGATGGAAGACCCGCGGGGCTTCTCAGGGCGGATGAGGTCGGAATTGGCAAAAAAGAACAGTTCGTGGTAATAAAAGACGGCAAGCCTGCAACGCACGACAGCGTAGATAGTGCAGACCTTGAAGTGGAGACAACGATCAACGATGTGACGAAAAAGTCAACGAAGGTCTACGATGTTAAAACTCCTTTCCTGCTGATGAAAGAGAAGGTAATGGGAAAAAGCATGCAGGAATGGGCAGATCTTTGTGGTTTGAATGTCGAAACGATCGTGAACCTATCGCGTGAGTTCGTAAGCCATGGCAAAAAAGCAACCGCAGATTCTTACAGGGGTGCATGCCAGCATACCAGCGGCTATTATATGACCCGTGCGATTGTGCTCCTGAACGTCTTTATAGGTAACTTTGATTGGAAAGGCGGCATGGCAGCTGGAGGAGGTAAATGGACCGATATGGGAGGCAAAGAGGGGAGCGTGTTTGACCTCGGCGCGCATCCCGGGAAAAAGAAAGGTTTCGGAATACCTCTTAACCGACAGGGAAATAAGTTTGAGAAAACAACGCTATTTGACCAGTTCCCTGCAAAGCGCCCGTGGTTCCCTCTCTCAAGCCAGGTATGGCAGGAGATAATACCGAGCGCAGCAGATGGCTACCCATATCCCATAAAAGCACTCATGCTGCACAAAGGAACACCGGCTTATTCTGTTCCGGGCGGGATAAGCCTGATAGATATCATTAAAGATACGAAGAAAATACCCCTTCTGATAGCCAGTGATATCATTATAGGCGAGACCACTATGTATGCCGACTACGTGATACCTGACGACACATATCTTGAAGAATGGAGCATGCCGGGCGCAGGAAGCCCTGATGTGCTCGTGAAGGGAAGCAAGCTTAGACAACCGACTGTGAGGGCTCTGCCGGTGAAAGAGATGAAAAAGCTTGAACACTTCTTCATTGATGTTTCAAAGAAGATGGAGCTTCCAGGCTTCGGAGATAATGGTTTCGGAGATGCAAAGCCACTGAACTATCCAGAGGAATTCTACTTAAGAGAGGTCGCCAATTTAGCCTATGGCGACAAAAAAGGAGAAGTTGTACCTGATGCAAGCGATGAAGAACTGCAAATATTTGAGAGGGCAAGAGCTCACCTGCCTTCAGATGTTTACGACCTTGCGCGGTGGAAAAGCATAGTTGGTGAGGATAAATGGCGAAAGGTCGTGTTCGTACTCAACCGCGGAGGAAGATTCGAGAATGCTGGCAACGAGTATGCCGGTAATCAACTTAAATACGCGTTTGGCAAGATGGTAGACTTCTATGCAGAAAGAGTTGCGCTCACGAAGGACAGCATGACTGGTAAATTCTATGACGGGCTTATAAAATACGAGCCCGTCCAGGACATTATGGGCAATGAGATTAAGGATGTGGGTTATCCCTTCCAGCTCATAACTTTTAAGGAGATACTGCATACTCAATCAAGGACGATCTCCAATATATGGCTCAATGAGATACTGCCTGAGAACTATATCTGGATGAACAGGATAGATGCGATCAACCTTGGGGTGGAGTTCGGGGACATGATAAAAATAACTTCCCCATCCAATGCTGAAGGTGTCAAAGGCAAGGTCGTTGTAATGGAAGGAGTAAGACCCGGTGTGATTGCAGTGTCGCACCATTACGGTCACTGGGCATACGGCGGCAAAGATGTGGAGATAGACGGGAATGTGCTAAAAGGTGATAAACGCCGGAATACCGGGATCACAGTAAATCCGGTAATGAGGCTTGACCCCTCCTTAAAGGGAAAAAGTCCCGTGTGCCTTCAGGATCCTATAGGTGGAAGTGCGTCCTTTTATGATACGAAAGTAAAGGTGGAGAAAGCATAAATGAATAAGAAAACGCCAGGAAAAAGAGGGGATATATTCCGATTCCTGGCAGCCCTTTTCCTCCGTCCTCCGGATGAGACCCTATCGGATTTTAATGAGTCGCATTTGCAGGAACTCAGGGCAGTTTTTAAAAATAACCCTGGCATGAAGTACCTTGAGGAATTTCTAGCAGAAAAAAGTGATTTTAAGCAAGAAAGAGAAGACTATGAGAATCTCTTCCTTATCCCAGCCTCACGATATGTGCACCCCTATGAATCCGTGTATCTGGAAAAAAATGGTTTATTATGGGGAGAAACGACATTGCAAGTTAAAAATCTCTATGAAAGAGTGGGTTTCCTTCATGAGGAATACGAGGTACCAGACCACATTGGCGTCGAACTTCTGTTCATGTCATCACTCTGCGATGAGGAGGATAAACTGTCCGAAACAGATCCCGTTGGAGCAAGAAAAGCCCATGAGCTTCAGCTTGAGTTTTTAAAGAAGCACTTATCGATATGGGTGGATAAGTTGGCGGATAATATTATTAAAAAATCTGCAACACCTCTGTACCGTGGAGTGGCAGAGATGACAAAAAAATGCATAAAACAAAATGAAATAGAATGATTGATTGAAATACAGGAAATTGTATGATTTTTGCTGTGTCCCTTCTTCTTATCAGTTATTATGAATATAGATGATGTAACTCACTTTCCGCACATTTCCATCATTCAGCATCCACTTTTAAGATATTCAGTGAATCCGATATAGACCTCGTTAAGTAACGGTAGAATATTTGTTATATTTCTTCTGTGATTCAGAAAATATTTTTACCAGACTTGTAGAACTCATAGTATAGACGCCTCGCGGGTTCTATTCAGTTCATAATATAATTTACACACAGTATATTCTTTCATATCTGTTTCCAAAAAGTGCGAGTATTTTGCGATGTATATCATTCAAGTTCATGATCATCACCCTTGTCTCTTTTTCATAAAGAACCGTGATTCCTTCAAATACCTGGAAAACACGTCTCATAGTTGGTTTTTTGGTAGGCTTCCCTGTTTGATCCGGTATTGCTTGATTCTCTCTGAGAAGTGCCTCCCTCAACTTCCTCTGAGCTATACTATATATCATGAGAGCAAGTCCCATAATCATTACAAGTGCTATTATCCTGCTCTCGTTTTTCAGGAATATGCTATGAGCAAAAAATAACGGGTCTTTTAAAAATCTAAAACCTCTTTCAACGGATTGCTGATCTTTGTATGTTTTTAATACCTCTTCATCACTCATTTTATCGTCATTGGTTGCCAGGATGAACTTCCCTTTCCTGAAAAACACTTTTTTGATCTTTTCATCATCTTCTTCAAAACTCGATGTCACACTACACATTATCTGCAGGTTTTCATTCTTTTTTGGTCTTCCAACATTACCTTCTTTCTTTTTTCTGCTCTCTTCGATGGCAACATTCTTTACTTTGTGATATTTCCATTCCCGAGCCATCTCTTCCAGAGCAGCCAGAGCGTCTTCTTTACAATAAAAATCATCATTGGAAAAATGCCATAACAGCCTTTCTACCGCTTCCCTTTCTTTAGTTATACTCTTTTTAAGGGTTTTACTTTCTCTCTCATACGCTTTCTGGGAGAATACCACTATCCATCTCTGCTTTACTCCATATACAATTTCCGTGCTTAACAAACTATAACCATCTAACGACGTCTGCTTCATGTCTTTCAAATCAGAGATTTTAAGCAATTCTTTGGACATGATCAGAGATGTAACGAACTGTTTTAGATCCGGTCTATTATCTTTTGAATGGCCATAGGTGACCTCGATAGGAACTGCATCCAGATCACCTTCTGCATGTTCGTATTCTCCGTGGACACTGAACGTGGTAGTATCGTGATGGAGAAATCTACCCCGGAATCCATACTTTTTGTAAGCATTGATCGCTATCTGTAGAAAGGTCTCTTCTGTTCCTGTTTCATACAGTCTGTCCAGACTTCTTCCAAGCGTATCGTCATTGAAGTCTTTCCATGAAAGATGATTACCTATCAATAGTTCCACCGGTTTTGTTTTCATGAACTCAGGAAATAGATACAATGGCTTGCTTACAAATCCTAAAGCATTCAGGATCATTGCTTCTACGGATTCCCCGGTGGTTACCTTTTGCCTTTTATCTATTCCCACTATTCTGTCTATCTCTGCTGCAAGTTCAATTTCTTTGCAAACTCCTGCTACTATGCCAAGATGATCCAGGCTTTTACTGCTGTATTCCATTACTCTAATTCCTGATTTTAGCAGGAGGTTATATTAAAATGTGCGGAAAATGGGATGTAATCCTCCTCGCGTTCCTTATTTTAGCAGCAGGTTTGCTCTACTCCTCAGTAGGTCATGGCGGAGCTTCAGGGTATCTGGCTGCAATGGCATTGTTCGGTCTTTCTCCTGATGTAATGAAGCCAACAGCACTATTATTGAACATTCTTGTTGCATCCGTAGCCACTGCGCAATTCCTACGGACAGGCTACTTCTCGTGGAAGATTTTTTGGCCATTTGCCATAACTTCGATCCCATTTGCTTTTCTTGGTGGTACCATTTCTCTTCCAACTTCTACATATAAACAAGCCGTTGGTCTCATTTTATTGTTCGCAGCTATTCGACTTTTTCGATCTGAACATCCTGAGATAAGAACTACCGATAAGCAAATATCGATTCCTGTAGCTATTCTCTTGGGGGCTATTATAGGTTTATTATCTGGATCAATAGGTATTGGAGGAGGTATCTTTTTGAGTCCTTTCATCTTGTTAATAGGCTGGGCTGAACCTCGACAAACTGCTGGTGTTTCTGCTGCATTTATTCTTGTGAACTCTGTAGCAGGATTAACAGGGCATTTAGCAAGCATTAGATTTATACCAGGAGATATTAGCTACTGGGGATTTGCCGCAGTTTTTGGAGGTTTAATTGGCTCACATCTTGGTACCAGAAAGTTTGCAACTCTGACACTTTATCGTTTGCTGGCGATGGTTCTTATTATTGCAGGCTTTAAGCTATTACTTTTTTAAAGTAAAAATCGCTTTCGAGCACGGCTTTAATCAAGACTGCAAAATCTTGCCACTATATTGGCAAGTCCCAGTATGTCTTCCCTTCCAACAATTTTATCGATAACTGCCACAACTTAGGACCTACGTTCAAAAAATCTCAATATCTTCAACTCCATCCAAGACTATTATTCTTGGCTTGTCGGAAAGCGTAAATCCATCGGCAAGCACGATATTACAATCTGCGAAGTGTTTCTTAATGAGGTCATCGATCTCTGGTTCGCCACTTGCTTTTTTTATGACTGCAAATTTCACCGATGATGTAATAGCCACTGCATCCGCTCCTGCTTTTGCATACTTCCATGTATCTTTGCCTTCTATATCAATCTCAAAATCCCCGTGTTTATGGTATTTCAGTGCACCAACCTTAAGTCCACGAGCTTTTAACTTCAAAATCAATTCTTGCATGATCGTTAATTTCATGCTCTTATTTTTTCCCACTATGCAGATCACAGGAGTTTTCATTAATCTACTATTTCTATATCTTAGCGGGTATTGATATTCATAAATGTTGTTAAATCAGGATCTATTTTACGTATCTCTTCAACAGGTACACCCTGCTTCCCTATGCATTCGTACAGGACTACACTGAGGCGGGCTATAACCAGAATGTGATGACTGGAGCACCGAGGTTTGCACGGTGAAGGATCGCTTGAACCTCAACCGGAGGCTAATTTGGAGTCTCAAATCAGCAACGCAGCCCCTAAAGCACCAGTTATTTGTGGCTCTTCTGGCAATTGCATCTCCGTATCTAATGCTTTTTCAAAAGCTTTTACTACTCCAGGGTTTTTCGCCACTCCGCCCACAAAAGCAACCTCGGGTTTTATCCTCAGCTTTTTAACCATGGCAGTGGTCCGCAAGATAATACTTTCAATGAGACCTGCTGCTATATCTTCTTTTTTAGTCTTTTGGGCTCTTAAGCTGATAACTTCCGATTCCGCGAATACGGTGCACATGCTGCTGATCTTTGCTGGATTCTTTGAGACCTGAGCAAGCATTCCCAATTCATCCAGTGATATCTCAAGAGCTTTTGCGGTATATTCCAGGAACTTACCGGTCCCTGCCGCACATCTATCATTCATCAGAAAGTCCACAACTTTACCATTCTCCGTGATGATCACTTTGCTATCCTGGCCGCCAATGTCGATTATCGTGTGGGCTGCCGGGATAAGATAGCCAACACCTCTGGCATGGGCTGTGATTTCGCTGATAGTTTTATCTGCAAATCCAATAATACTTCTACCGTATCCTGTTGCCAGAATTTTTCCAACCTTGGTCTCATCCATACCGCTCTTTGAGAGTACTTCCCTATATGCTGCCTCCCCCGCTTTTCTAAAATCAAAACCTGTAGGTATAATGGCGTATCCTGCGATTTCATTTTCATGAAGCACAACGGCCTTAGTGGTGGCAGCCCCTGCATCAATTCCAATAGAGATCATTCCAGCATCTCCAGAAAGGCATCCACTCGTGTCTTTATCTGCTCATTGTCAGCCCCGCTGTAGTCTGTTTCTATAGAGAGGAGAGGAATACCTGACTTTTTCAAGGCTTCTGCAACCCTGTATTTCTCGACATTGTATCCATGGCAGAACTGAAGTGTATAATAAACAACCCCATCAACATTGAAATCCCTGGCAAGTTCGATAATTTGATCGATTCTTCTGTCGTTCGGATACATACAGGCACAGGGGATTTTCAGATACCTCTCAGCTATGGCCCTCATTGGCTCCTTATTCTCATCAACTAAATCCCAGAAGGCTCTCGTGCCGGTACAGCTTTCCTCTACCACGATCAACCCGCCCTGATTCTCTATAATCTCCGGGACCTTCGTGTTTCCTGATGCCATCGGGCAGCCGGATATCATAATCCTCGGCCCGGAATTCTCCCTTTTCTTTACTTTTAGCTCATCGAGCAGTAAAACAAGATTCTTTCTGAACTTGTCAGGTGACAGAAAATGCATCTGCTGAAGTACTTTTAACATTTCTGTTCCCCTGATCGGCGGCGAGTCTCTTTTCCTTAACTCATAGAGTGCGCGGAGCAGTTTTCTTGTTTCATTTGCAGACTTTATTTCATTCCTGAGTTTAACGTCAGTAATTTTATTGCCTGTCAACTTCTCCAGAACGTCGTTTAAGCTTTCCAGTTCTTTAATATAGTATTCCAGTGCATTTTGATTTTCAGGCTTCTGCGGAAGATCCATGACATGGGTTGGGATGTACTGGTTCAGGAGTTCATACATCTTCTTTTTTCCATCACATGTAGCCTCAGCAATAATCAGGTCAACCAGGCCAAAATGAGGGCAAGATTTAGTCTTACTGCATTTCTGGTCAATTACTGAACCGAAGGAGGATTTTATCAGAGGACAGATATTTCTTGGCAAATATTCCTCGGCTGCGGGTATGGGAGCGCTTTTTCCGCCGCATAGTATCACCCGGTCTGCCCCGGAAGCATAAATGATTTCATCCGGAACATAAAGACAGAGCGTTCCTATTATTTTCTTTCCCTCTTCTTTACTCTTTAGTATTTGATTTATCCTTCCGGGAAAAGCTTCTTTGAAAAGGTCCAAACTCCTCAGAAAAATGTCATTTTCCATAATTTTATCGTTCATCTGTCATTGCTTTATAATCTTGATTTCAGGGAAAATCTCATGCGTTACGCAGTAGTAGCCAGGGCATCTCTCCCTTGCGATTTCATTCAATCTATCCAGCTTTTCCATGCTTGCATCACTATCGACTATCATTTCCCATTTGAGATGCTCTAATATGGGGTTGCGCGTAACCCCAAAAGCCCCTGTCAGATCCATGTTCGCAGCAGCTTTTATCTTAAAGCTTTTAAGTACTATTCCCTCAATTGCAGCCCATTTGGCAAAAGTAGCAGCGTAGCAGGCAATTAATCCATATATGCAGTACTGCACCGGGTTAGGGGCAGTGCCGCCGCCGCCCAGGATAAGCGTTTCATCCGATAGAAGGGTTATCTCTCCTCCTTTTTCTGTTTTTATTCGGGATTCGAACTGCGGACCTGTTTTATTCAACCTCCACTCACCTTCTACTTCCATGGTTTTCTTACCTGTGGAAGGGTCTTTTCTCGCTTTTTCAACTGTTTCCTTGAATTTGTCCACATCAACTCTGTTTACTATCATTTTTTCACCTTTTTCACTTATTAACCAAATACCAGAACTTTGTCAGATTCTTCAACTATATGAAGCATATCATGCATAGTAGAGATCGGGCAAACCTCGCTTCCTTTCATCTGTCTCAGTTTCAGGCAAGTTCCGCATGCAAAGATATGACCTTTATGCACAACAAATAGCCCGATCTGTTCCTGAACTTTGAATTTTTCATCCTGAATATTTTCACTCTCAACACCTTTACCCAGGAGAAACACTTTTACCTCGTGCTCCATGAGTAAAGATGTTACACCAAATCTAAAGGCGTTCCACACCGTTTCCGGATCATTTGTGTTTAATATTATTCCTATTTTCATGACATCCTCATTGCTAACTCTTCATTCTCTGCCAGTTTCTCCAATAGTACTTCCCTCATCAGATCGCAAGCCTGCAGGATTTTCGGGTTAGCGATTTTGTAGTAAACATTTGCTCCATCCCTTCGTGTGGTAACAACGTTATTCTGCCTCAGGACCGTGAGGTGCTGCGAGATGTTTGCCTGGAGCAAACAAGCCTGTTCTGCCAGTTCATTAACGGTTTTTTCTCCATCCCTTAGAAGGTTTATTATCTCCAGTCGTTTTGGGCTTGTGAAAACTTTACATATCTCAGCGTGCATTTCATAAATTTTCTTATTCATTGTACCTCGGTTCAATTTTAAATCACCTTTCCCGCATAAAACCTGCAATCAGCCATAGAGCACTGCTTATTCCTGGGGCTATGCTCGCATTTGAGTTTTGAAACCGGAATATGTTCAAGTTCCACGCCAAGCACTTCCTTGAAATATTGATTTGCAGACTCTATAGCAGTAAAGGTGCTCCGTTTACAGCATCTGGCTCCCCTGTTACTTGCTATTGCTGCGAGTGCCCTTGAAGTCATCATATTTGCAGTTCGCCTCTCATGGTCTGTCAATGGCGTAGCTTTCAGTATGGTGCTCATGGCAATGCCTGTGGCAATAGCAGCCGCATCAGTGCCATATAAACCGCAGTAGCCGCCTGGCACGGTAGCGCCGCGCCGTATAGCCTCTTTGATATCTTCATCCGTCGCTTTTCCTGTAAGATTTTTGTAGGCAGTAACCAGCACTGTTGCGATCATGGCATGATGCTCAGGCCCATGCATGGGCATGGTAGGATGCTTCATAATTGTCTTTGCCATTTCCATGGGATTTTTTGAACTTGAAGACAGACAGAACTGGGTGATTATCTTTATTGAATCGCTTGCGTGGCACTCATTGCATACATAATGACCAGACTGGCAATGGATATTGGCAGATTCTGCTTTCCCGCAATAGGTGCACGTTACAGGAATAGCTGTAGTTAAATACGCAAGTGCTTCGCCGCATATCATACAGTTCTCAGTTTTTTTATATTCCATTTTTTCCTCCTTAACAAGAGATCGTAAATAACATTGCTGTTTTGTTTTTATATTCCCTGAACTCCTCCCCAAACTTCTCTTCCATCTCTTTTTCTTCTTTCTTAGCAAGTCGAATGTACATAACCACCAGAATGGGCCACATTATTACGGTAAGTATAGTGGGCCACTGGATAATGAATGCAGAAGTAATGAGCAAAATACCCAGATACTGCGGATGGCGGGAGTACCTGTAGATTCCGTCTTTCACAAGCCCTGCTGCTTTATGTATCTTTTTCCAGCCAAGAATGATCAGGGCAAGCCCTGTAAGAATCATGATAGAACTTACCGCCATCACAAGGAATACCCCCTTCTCCAGTCCCACTATTCCCATTCGATCGAGTGCGACTGCTATCAGATGGCCGGTTTCGCCTGTGGGTTCTATAGTGATCCCCAGAATCGAGGATAAAAGGAAAATAGTAAGGGGAAAGCCGAACATCTCTGTAAACAGGGCGACCATGAAAGCCTCATATATTCCAAGCGTCTTCCAGTCGCGTTTTTTCGGAGCATAAGCAAACCCCACTGCAAAAAGCGTGAAGAATAAAATGCTCGCAATCACGGCTGCCCAGTTCCCGTACCAGACCATTATCTACCTCGCCAGTTCCTTTTCCATCTCAAGGTACTGCTCTCTTGTTATTTCGCTCCTGGCATATCTCTTTTTCAGGATAGTAAGTGCGGATTCAGGAGTTTCTTCTGACTTTTTAGTGATGGCATTTACCAGTGAAATAACCAGCCAGATTATTGCACCCCAGAATAACAGCATTATGATGGCTCCAAAGCCCATACCAAAACCCATGCCGAAACCCATCATTCCGCCTCCTGACAACAGAACTAATGCCACAAGTAGCGCGATGAGTATCCACAAAGTTGAATCTTTATTGTTCATTTTTTATCCATCTCTTCAATTTTAGATTCTTAAATCGTATTCTAAGATATGAATATTCATATATATGAATCTTATCTTCAATCTTTCACACCTGCAATTACAACGAATCCACCTCTATCCGCTCCTTTTTTTGGCTCTTCCTCCATTTCGAGAGATTCCGTGAGAGTTTGATACGATTCTACGTATCTTATTCCCGCTTTGTTAAACATTTCAATAATTTCGTTACCCGAATAAAAAGCAGCCAATTTGTAAAATTCACTCTTCTCTCTTTTAGCCTCATATAGCTGCCCTAACTGGCTTTCTCTATTGATCTCTCCAACAATCAGTCTACCTTCCATTTTTAAAACTCTACTTGCTTCATTCAGGATATTTTCTGGATTATCCACAAAACAAAGAGTAACAACAATGAGAACAAAATCAAATGTAAAATCCTTGAAAGGCAGGTTTTCACCTTCTCCTAAAATTACTTTTATACCTCGTTTTTTTGCAAGCTTTAGCATATTTCTTGAGGGATCAATACCTATTTTGGCTCCAAGAGGTTGAGCGAATCTCCCGCTCCCCACGCCAACCTCCAGACCGAAGCCCTCTGGAATTACTTTTTTCAATGCTTTAAGCTCTGAGGAATAGGTATTTTTATTTTTTTCAAACCAATCATCATATCTTTCCCAGTTTTTATCAAATAAATTAACACTATTTATGGCCATTCAATTCACCAGCTAAACTGGATAAATTACCAATAGACGATGAGTTCCATGACAGGGAGGAATCTTCATTTAAACACCGAAAGCCGCATCGCATTGATTATCACAAGCAGAGAAAGACCCATATCACCAAACGCCACAGCCATCCAGAGCGTCACGATACCTGGAAAAGCAAGAACAGCAAAGCTTCCTTTTACTGCAATTGAAGTAAAGATATTCTCTTTCACTATCCCAACTGTCTTTTTGCTCATTTCAAATAAATAAGGCAATTTTGATATATCATCATGCATCAACGCTATATCTGCCGTTTCTAGTGCAACATCGCTGCCGATTGCTCCCATTGCTATACCAACATTCGCCTTTGCCAGCGCAGGAGCATCGTTCACACCATCCCCTACCATGACCACCTTACCGTATTTCTGGATTAGCTCCTCTATCATCCTGACCTTATCTTCAGGAAGAAGACCTGCATGGTATTCATCGATCCCAAGTTTATTTGCTATCGCCTTTGCAATTCTTTCATTATCGCCTGTCAGCATCTCCACACGCATTCCCTTTTTCTTTAGCAAGCGTATGGTCTCAGGTGCAGCATCCCTGATTTTATCCATTATTGCAATAATTCCCATGCATTCCTGGTTACCTACCAATATCGCTGTCTTCCCCTCCTCCTCGAGTTCCTTGACTTTTGCTTGCTGGAATGGGATTGATAACTCGGAGAACATTGCTGGACTGCCGATATAATAGGTCTTACTATCTATGTTTGCTCTTACACCCTTTCCTGGAACTGCCCTAAATTCGCTGACAGATTTTAAACTCACACCCCCGGACTCTGCCTCAGCAACCACTGCTCTTGCAAGCGGATGCTCGGATAATGATTCTATGGATGCAGCTATTTCCAGAATTTCCTTAGCTGGATAATTATTAACCTCTAATGTATCTGTTACCACCGGTCTTCCTTCAGTAAGGGTTCCAGTCTTGTCAAAAACAAAAACCTTTGCCTTTGCCATCTCCTCTATATAATTTCCACCTTTTATCAAGACCCCGTTCCTTGCAGCGCCTGTTATTCCTGAAACCATTGATACTGGCGTTGATATTGCAAGGGCACAGGGGCAGGAGATAACCAGAAGGACAAGGGCTTTGTAAAGCCATTCATCAAAAGGCTTACCGAAAACAAGGCTTGGAACCGTAGCCACAACCAACGCCAGGAGAATCACCGAAGGGGTATAATATCTGGCAAATTTATCCACAAATTTCTCTGTCGGGGATTTTTTCCGCTCAGCATCTTCGACAAGCCGGACTATCTTTGAGAGCACGGTTTCTTCAGACCGTCTGGAAACTTTTAATTCAAAGTAGCCGTGTTCGTTAAGAGTCCCGGCATAGACCGCGTCTCCTGTCTTTTTATGGACTGGCATTGATTCTCCGGTGATAGCGGCCTGATTTACGCTTGATTCTCCATTATTAACAATACCGTCAAGAGGTATCTTCTCTCCCGGTCTGACAACCGCAATATCATTTACATTCACTTCATGAACATGTACGTTTACCTCTTTCCCATCCCTCTTTACAACAGCAGTCTCAGGAGCAAGCTTAATCAAAGCCCCGATGGATTTCCTAGCCCTTTCACCAGCATAATCCTCTAAAAACTCGGCAATAAAGAACAGATAAAGCACAGATGCACCCTCTTCCCCGTAACCGATGGAGAATGCACCAACGGCAGCAATTGTCATCAGGAAATTCATATCAAGGCGTTTTTTCAGGAGAGAAGATATGCCCTTTTTAACTATGCTGTATCCTGAAATTACTCCTACGAAAAGGAAGAGAATGTGAGATAAAGCTGTAGATTCCGTTACGTATTCTATTAAAAGCCCAACAGCCAGTAACACAGATGAAAGCGCTATAATACGTATATTCCGTTGTTTCCATAGAGGGAGTTTTTCCTCAAAAATATCGGTTGAACATGAGGAACAGCTTACTTCGTGATCATCCTTCCCATCTACAAGAGCGGTATATCCGGCTTTTTCGATCGCCTCTCTGATTTCTGATGTGCTGGTGTAGGATGGGTCATACTTTATCGCTGCTTTACCGATAATGAAATCCACGTTTATCTCAGCGATACCGTTCAGTTTCCTGACCGCATTTTCCACGTTCATGGCACATGTTGGACAGTCCATGCCTTTGATTTTTAATTTAACGTCCTTTAGCTCAACCATGCAGACCTGTATTACACGCTTTTAAAAGTAGGTTGTGCTAAGAAACTGGCTGAAAGTTAATAAAGGTTAGACGGAACAACGGCAGACCATAACATCTTTTATTGCAGATAAGCTCTCAACAAACTGTTTGATGATCTCACCATCTCCCTGAAGAATCACCCACTCGGCGCACCTGTCGCCAAAATGCGTATGGGTGGAAGACTTTACTATATTCTTAAAATCGTGGATTACGTTGTGCACCGGCTGTTCTCTTTTATCGTCATAAACAATAGTAGCTATGAATGGAGAACTATTATCAAGATGTTCGATCCATTTATTTTGGGCAACGAATCTATGCAGAGCTTCACGTACTGCATCTGAACGGCTTGAGAAACCCAGTTTATTCGTGATATTATCAAATTCCTTTAGTTCCGTGCCTGAAAGTGAAATGCTTATAACTACCATAGAATACTCTATGATGCTTGATTACCTGAAATAGTTATTTTTCAGTGGATATTATTTTCTGAATTCTGCATATGGCTCTCAATGCAGGCTTTCGAATGATACAGTTTCAAAACTTACCTCAATCGCCTGTTTTAACTTCTTGCTGTTTCAATGTATCCTATATCGCTTACAGCCTTTGCAATGTCTGATGCTGCCACTATTGCCGGATCATACTCTACGCTTGCCATTCTTTCGTTCAAAGAGACTTTCGCACTTTTAATTCCTTTCTTTTTTGCAAGCATGAGTTCTATGCCCACTGCACACGCTCCGCAGCGCATTCCAGCGATATCAAGAATCACTTTTTCCGTATTGCACCTCGTTTTTTATTTAATTATGTTTTTTCTATTCTATTCTGCACAGCAGCTTATCTTGCTGATATCCTTTCTAAAGGATTGCGCAGCCAGCTTTACTGCCTCTGTCATTGTCGGGAAAACATGAACAGTATCTATAATATCGTCAATAGTCATGCCATATTTTACTGCGAGCACTCCTTCATGTATCATATCTGCTGCAAGTGAAGCCAATATGTGCACTCCAAGGATACGCTCAGTTTTTGTATCGATCACCATTTTTACAAGTCCTCTTGTATCCTTTGCCAACACTGCTCTTGGCACAAGTTCCATTGGGATAGTGCTGCATCTGCAAGTTATACCTGTTTCTTCTGCCTTCTTTTCTGTCAGACCGACACTCGCCACTTGCGGTATAGTGAATACGGCATGGGGCACTGCCGAAAAATCCATCTTTTTCCCTTTATTTGTTAAGGCATTTTCAGCCGCAATTGAGCCTTCTTTGCCTGTCACAGTTTCAAGCATGGGTTCACCGATAACATCGCCTGCTGCCCAGATATCTGGTGATGTTGTTCTCAATTCCTCATCAACGATTACTGCACCATTTTCATCGATATTAACACCTGCTTTTTCCAGACCCAGATTCCTTGTATTTGACTTCCTGCCTGTTGCTATCAGTAGTTTTTCAGCCCCAAATTCTCTCTTTTCTTCTCCAAAAAGCGCAGTTACTACGATGTTACCGTTCTCTTTCCTGACACTTCTTACGCCAGCTCCAGTCTGAATATTTATGCCTTCTTCTTCAAGATAGGCTTTGAGATAATCCGAGATTATGCTTTCCTCTTCAGGTATTATCCTGGGACTTCTCTGGAGTACGGTTACTTTTGTTCCAAAATGAGCAAACATCTGCGCAAATTCCAGACCAAGAGCTCTTCCACCCAGAACTACCATCGATTTGGGGAGTTCAGATAACTCCATTGCCTCTACGTTGGTCAGGTAATCTATACTGTCTATACCTCCTATTGGAAGGATATGTGAGGAGGAACCAGTGGCTATAATGAACTTATCCGCATGCAGAGTCCTGCCGTTCACCTTTACTTCGTTTTTGGAAACAAAAACAACCTGCCCTCTTACCAGAGTTATCCCTAAAGCATCGATCACATCGATGTACCTGCCCTTCCTCAATCCTTCAACAATCTCTCTTTTCTCGTTTATTGTGCCAGCGAAGTCAAGGGAAGAGGTAACATCCAGTCCAGTGTGACCATGATTCTTGTAATAGTTAATTTCTCCGACCCTGAGCAGGTGCTTGCTTGGCACACAACCAACATTAACGCAAGTTCCACCGATTGTACCTTTCTCTATCATCCCCACCTTTGCTCCCAATTCCACTGCTTTTATCGCAGCCCCAAAAGCAGCAGAGCCGCTGCCAAGGATTAATAAGTCAAATTTTTCCATAATTTCACCCCATTTCCTATATTATTTTAAGAAATCTCCAAATATAGTTTTGCCATGTTCTAAAGCATCATCGAGTGAGTAAATTTCGCCATATCTGAATTCAGGATTTTTCTCTCTCCATTTTTCCAGGTCTTTCTTGGAGCAAAAGAAGTTGATAAAAGGACAGAGAGTCTGTGCTGTACATTCGCCTCTTTCTCTATTGCTCACAAATTCAATGATTCCTCCAGGATTACAGGAATCGATTTTGCCATCTTTAACCACGACCATTATTTCTTTTTCACATTCCGGGCATCTGGACAGGATTGTTGTATTCTGATTCAGCATAAAATAGATGCCCAGAGCATCTGTTGCACAGAGAGCATAAACTTCATGTCCATCTTCAAAAATCACTCTATGGCGAGTCTTGGCGGCAGAAAAAGGGTAAGCAGAGATTATTTTGTCTTTCTCTTTCGTTATAATATCGAACTTTTGAAGTTTTTCAATTGTTTGATTCACTAAATCTACAGAAGATAGTCCCAACTCCTTCATAATCTCTTTAGGAGAGGGTGGTCTGCCATTTCTTGCAAACTCTCTCAGTATATATTTTCGTATTTCATCCTCCAAAGGACTTAGCTCTGCCTCTGCTATCCGTCCCTTCACAGTGTCTCCAATTCGATCCATTAGTCTTTTCATGACCATCCTTGATAGGTTTACAAATCAGCAGCCTTAACGCCAATGCTGCTGCTTTTACGTTATTGTATTCTCCTTGGTACACACACCATAGCATTCGGTTTGCAAACCATGTGGCAGCTTCCATCTCCTACGCAATTTCCGGCGTTTACAACGACTGAGATTTTTCTGCCATTTAATTCCTGAATCTCGTAAACACCTCTCGAACAGACTTTAATACACATCCCGCAGCCGTTGCATTTCTCTTTATCAATATATTCGATAAAGGCTGGAGTCCATTTCTCGCCTGACTTTGTTTCTCCCTGATAATATGCAACATCATCAAGTTCACAGCAACAACTCTTCATTTCTCTGCACTCACCATTTCAATGTTGCTGGATTTACAGGCAGGACATATAACGCTTTTTCCAATTCCCTTAAATTTGTTTTCGCAATCCAAGCATATGTATTCTTTTAAGTCCATTTCTATTTTTTCTATGTTGAATTCGGGTACATCTCCAACCATGCACATAATTTTCACCTCAATTTCATATGTATATCTGTCAGCGTCCATCTTTCATACCATGGTATTGATCTTAATATCTCCTCTATGTTTTTTCCAAGCATTGCGGAATAATTGCCCGCTCTATGAATGTATTGATATGACATGCCAAGGAAACCTTTAGCTTCATGCTTCTCAGCTTCCTGGAGAGCCTCTTCAAGACCTTTCTCGTATGCAGGCATAAATTTCGGAAGCTCACCTGAAATATCGATATCTGCTTTATCTGCGTAATTTATTGCATTTTCTATATACACATGCATTCCATAGATTTGTCCTTCTGAAGCATATCTATCCGCCTCTGTAAGCATTTCAGAGATTCCTTTTTCATATGCCGACTTCCGCCTTTCAAGCTCGCCGCTGATATCCTTATTGAGTTTTGCGGCAGTCTCTTTTGCTTTTGATATATAAAAGTCAATGTCGTACAGATTCCCATGCTCCGAACACTGCTGCGCTCTATCAAGATACCTTGCCAGGTCGTTATTTCTGTCTTCTGGTGTCTTTTCTCTATCTGGTTTTTCTTCACTTTTAATTTCTACAATTACTGAACCAGCATCGCCCATTGCTGTGATTTTCCCAAGCTTCATATGTACAGCACGGTCGGATACCTTGCTGACAAAGTCCATGTCATGAGAAACTATCACAAATGTCGTACCTGTTTCTTTTCTTGCTGTTAGAATTGAATTTGCAACTTCGTTCTTTGTTATTAAGTCCATCGTTCCAGTGGGTTCATCAAAAATAATAATCCTCGGCTCTTTGATCAGAACCTGTGCCATTGTCACGCGCTGGCGTTCTCCCACACTGAGCTCATACGATGTCTTCTCCAGAATCTCACGTGCTGCATTTTCATCAAAGCCCACTGCCTTCAATGCTGCTATCACTTTTGTTCTTGCAAGTTCAGGCTCAAGTTTCAGACCTATCGAATCGGTCAGGTTAGATAATACATTCCTGTGAGGATAAAGGGAATATTCCTGATGCAGGTAACCGATATGCGGTTTTGCACGTCCCCTGAAATCCGTTCCTTTCTCGGTCATATCAACCCACATATCGCCGATTCTCACATCCACTTTTCCACTGTCTTTTTCCATAATGCCTGCTATGATTTTAGAGAGAGATGTTTTACCTGCTCCGCTTATGCCTATTATTCCGAAAATCTCACCTTCATTTACCTCGAAGCTCACTCCATTCACAGCAGGGATCATTCCCTTAGAATAGGAGTAATATTTCTTCTTCACATCCCTGAGAATAATAATCGGCTCTCCAACCTCTACATTTCCCTCGCATACGGCTCCTGTCATTGCACAAAACTTTTTAATAATCTCATCCGGTTTTCCTGTCTCAATGATTTCTCCTTTATCTAAAAGAATCGCCCTGTTTGTCAGATCATGTAGAACACCTGGAAGATGTGAGGTGACCAGCATAGTCATGTTATGTTCCTGCTTTGCTTGCAATATGTTTTCATGCACCAGCTTTGCAGTTCTTGGATCAAGGGTTCCGGTCGGTTCATCTGCAAGTAAAAGCATTGGGTATTTTGCAAGCTGGCATGCAAGAACAACTCTCTGCTTCTCTCCACCGCTTAGCTCTTTTCCTGTGTACATCATTCTATGGCTGAGCTTCACTTTTTCTATCAGTTCTGCTGCAATATAAGGTCGTTTTTCCTTAGGGATATCGGAATATTCAAAGCTTCGAATAATATTTTCAAGAACCGTCTCATCACCATATAAACCGAAAGTCCGCTGCATCATGATAGCAGTCCTATCCATTATTTTCTTGTGCATACCATTTAAGCTGAGATAATTGATTCTTTGAAGTTCGGTCTTTATGTCGCATTTTGTGCAGATGCTACCTGCGCTGCTTGGAGGATTTACTCTACCGCATCCGGGACAGGAGGAAACGTTGAAGATGACCTCGCCTTTAATATCTTTGAATTCCTCAAAGCCGCGGAGCAAATGCAAAAGTGTGCTTTTTCCTGCGCCGCTCTTACCGATTATACCGATGCTGTCACCTTCGTTTATGTCCAGATTTATATTCTTGAGAATTTGTTTGCCATTAGCGCTTATGCTCAAATCCCTTATTTCTATTAAAGCAGTCATTTCAAGTCCTCCTATTGTTTTTAACAACTTCGCAAGAAAGTATTCCTTCAAACATCTCCTTGACATGCGTATCAGAGAGGTCAAGTATCTTCGAGATTAGCTCGTTTTTTATCGAGTAGACCACAAATTTTCCATTTTTCTCGGTGTTGACAAGCCCACAGTTTCGCAGACATGCCATATGGTGCGAGATCAGGCTCTGGTCTTTTCCTGTTGCCTTGCAGATATCATTCACACACATACCGCCATTTTCTTTTAATGCGTTTAGTATTGAAAGTCTGGTTTCATCGCTCAATGCGCTGAAGAAATACTTTTTTGCTGTAGTTATATCTCCATTTAACATATGTATATATGTTCATACGTTCTATTATAAATAAATTTTGGTTTAAAGTCTGCACTGTCTGCACTCTGTATGTTTTGTTATCTGTGGAAATACAGAGTTGGAACTATGTTTATTTTCTGGATAACCATGGAGGTGATGGTTAATGCCATGCTGGATTATTTTAGACCAGACGTTAGGATTTCAGAAAAAGCAGTTTAAAAATGCGCCTTCTAATTGTTACTATTTCTACACCTCCCGAATAAAATTTCCATGCCATGTATGATACCATACCTGTCCTGAGTAGCCATTCACATCCAGCATGCCATACATTTTGTTATCTTTCTTTACATCAAAATGGTAATAACCATAAAACAGTCCACTATCTTCCGCCTTTGTTCCTGGGAGTCGAGAATCCAGAAACTGCTGGGCAGATGCCATTGCCTGCTCTTTTGTCAGGGTCATAGCGCCACTTGCTTGTGTGCCCATCATACCATATTTTGTGTTCCACATCATATTGGGACCCATCTCAGGAGAAACAATACCACTGTACTTATCTATTAGCATCTGGAATGCTTTGGTTCCTGTGCTTTTCTCTTTATAGTCAGCGTAGAAGTTGAACTCCCATTCTTCCACATCCACGAGTTCAAAATCGGGATTATTCTGGGAAGCCAGATATCTATTCGCAATATCCCTGGCTTGTTCCAGTCTGACCAGGCTACCGTTTGAATTATACGGGATGCCCCCGCTCACAAGCATATTCCCGCCCATCATTTGCATCATAGATCCCATCATACCGCCTGAGCCACCCATCATACCTCCTCCCATCATTCCACCGCCCATCATACCATAGGTGAAACGAGAGTAACCGGAGCTGAGAACCAGTCCTAGGATGCCTACAACAATCAAAATAACGCCTAATAAAGCTAGAGTTTTCTTATCCATATCTTACCTTCCGGTTCATTTCAAAACGCTTCCTTTTTTTTATATATCTTTCTTTTTCTCTTCGAATTCTTCTTTGCTTATCTCTCCTCTGGCGTATCTTTTCTTCAGGATCTCAAGTGCTGATTCCTGTTCCCTTTTAGCTCCACTGCTTTCCCATAGATACTTGATAAGCAGAACTAAACCTATGATTACAAGTATCGAGAATATCAGTCCGAGAATCCCCCATACTCCGTAACTCATACCATAACCGTCCATCATTCCATAAGGCATTCCAAATTGCATATTTGACCTCCACTAATAACAATTGATTTGGCACTATAAAAAATGTTGTCTAGCAGTAACTTTTGTTTTCGAGTGCAGAGATAGAACTGAAGAAAGAGAGATCAGAATCAGCCAGGAGAAGCTTGGAACTTGTATGATCTCGAAGTCACTGGGATACGTCAAAAAAATCCCAAGTTTATTCGATTTTTAAATGCCTTTCAGCTGATGCCAGATTTTCCCCTTCGCTATCGCTCAGGGTCGCTTCCGCTAAAATCTGGCTTTTCCAGTTTCTGAACCCTCCTCTGTAAAAATTTCCAATACAAGGAGGTAATCGAATGGAAAATTGTAACATCAGAATATGCGATATGCGTAAAGACGAAAGACCCAGGAACAGATTGATCGATAAAGGCGCCAGTTCATTGAGCGACTCGGAGCTCCTGTCAATAATCCTGAGAACGGGATCAAAGAAAGAAAACGCTATAAATCTGGCTCAACGGATTCTTTCACAATACAGCCCCAAAGAGTTGTCCCGGATAGACGTATACCAGCTAATGAAAATCAACGGGATTAAGCAGAGCAAAGCCTGCCAGATTGCGGCTGTCTTTGAAATCGCCCGCAGGCTTGAAGCCTTCACTGAGGATGCAAAGGCGAAGATAAACTCTCCGGAAGATGTTTACAGGCGATTGTATCCATATATGAGGGAGGCGAAAAGGGAGACATTCATTGAATTGAGCCTGGATACAAAGAATCAGATTATCCGGGAAGATACAATATCGATAGGGTCACTGAACGCCAATATAGTTCATCCCAGAGAGGTTTTTAAAGTAGCGTTGATGCAGTCAGCAGCGCATATCATAGTTGCACATAACCATCCTTCTGGGGATCCTGTGCCGAGTAGAGAGGATATAGAAATAACAAAGAAACTGGTCGAGACTGGAAAGATAATTGGCATAGATGTACTCGACCATGTGATCATTGGTGATGGCCGTCATTTCAGCATGAAGGAAGCCGGGCATATTTAGGAGGAGACATGACAAAAAGAACAAAAAATATACCTCATATCCTGAAGATTCCATGGATTTCTCTTGAGAGTGCTGAAGCAGAAGTACGTCATATAATTGTAAACAAACAGGAGTTCTATGCGATATCCTATGCAGGAAACCTTCTCTTCACGCCAGAAGATATCCATGCAGCACAGCTTCGTTTTAATAGCTACCCGAACATCGAAAAGACCTGGCCTGTATGGATATTATCAGAGTCAGATATTAAAGGTGTAGCCAAACAGTTCGGATTGGATATAGAAGGGTTAGACCCGGGCCTTATAGTTCATCATTTCAAGAAGGGGTTCATGCCATTGATAGATTCCTGGGATGAAGTTGTCAAGGGAGCTATCGAACAGGCCAAGATAGAGCAGCTAATCCACGAATAAGCAGAGGGGACTATGGCGACACAACTTACTCTTGCGTTATTTGAGAATATCGACTCGGTACGACAAGAGACAATCGATGCCACGGATGTGGTTAAGCCGGTGCATGAATTATCGAAAACTTCTGGTATACCCAAAGAGAATTTCATTGAACTTCCAGGATTATTCCCCGCGGATTTCAATTCCCGGATAGTAGACGACCCGATGCTCGAAATTGATGATTTCGATCCGAGACAAATCCCATTCGACATTCAGGGAGATCCAAATGAAGAGTTCTGGCGAGCAGTCAAAGAAGGGATGATAGATCGCGAGAAGATATTCTATGAATACAAGTCCCTGGGGCAGACCGTAACGATAGAAGGGAATAGGGGAATTCCAGACCTAGCGAAAAAGAGGGCACTCAATTTCCAGCAGCATTTCACACCGCCAATAATAGCGAGATTCCTGGCCCAGGCATTGAGGCTTGATGTACCGGGAACGCCGGCATCAGTTGTTGATAACAGCTGCGGAATAGGCAGAATGTTCCAGTTCCTGAACCCATCCTGCGACCTGGTGGGAATTGAAGTGGAAGAGAAAGCATATCACATGGCAAGGACCCTTTTCCCGAAGGCTAACATCATCAATGACGACCTGATAAATCACCCAAGAATAATGGCAGACTGCTTCATCATCAACCCTCCTTTCTCAATACAGTTAGAAAAGAAGAACTGTGGGTTCACAAACGCAGGATGGGGCGACCTTGGACCCGGGACGAGCATAAAGTCGCACATAGCTGCTATGGAAACTGCCATTGAAAGTGCCAGATACTTTGTGGCAGCTATGCTCCCTGCAGGCTACTTTGTTAATGAAGAAACGCTCACCTTTGAGAGATGGGTGAATCAGAGAGCCAAGCTTGCGTACAGACTGGATATAGATCAAAAAGCGTTCACCAAGCACGGATTTACCTGGCCATGCTCTCTAGTGATCTACAGTAAAGAACGTCTTGATGGCCTCTGCTTGATTCATCATCAAACAGAGACTCTTGATGAAGCCTTCCTGGCCCATGAGCTTGAAATATTGCGGGAATCGGAGGCAGGAAAAGCAATAGAGAAAGCTGCTGAGCATATAAGAAAAAGAGGACCTACACATTTCTTTATACCGAAAAAATGCAAGCCTGAACAAGTATGTGAACCATGCATAACATTACCATTATCAGGCACGAATCGGGTGAAGATATGCCTATCTCCTGATGCAAGCTGCCTCAATTTAAAGGTAGATAATGTTCTCGCTGCCCTGAAAGTACATGAGTTCAGGAAATCTCTGGGCCATGAATGGAATGATGGATTGAAAGAATATATAGAACTTGCTGACGTAATGCTCAGAAGGAGAAACCTGCTTGAAGATCCTCACACCCTTCCAGGGATGTGGGAAAGCCTTCGCCGCGCTAATTTAATGCCTGTGATTGATCCCCAGTTTGCGAACTGGGTCGTAAAGAAGAAGAAATGGCTGGAAAGACAGCAGGCACCTTTTGAGCAGTTCATCAAAGGGAAAGACGGGCAGTGGATATGCCTTCACAAAGATGACGGCATCAAGTCTCTTTATCCAGAACTATATCAAGAAAGATTGAAGAGATTAGAAATATTAAGCATCGACTGGCTATGGCCGTTCCAGAAAGAGGATGTTGCCAGGATGAGCTTGAAAAACACGACTCTGCTTGCCGATCAAATGGGACTGGGGAAGTGCCTTCTACCGGATACCATGGTTTATATCGATGGTATATTGATGGCAATAGGAGAGGTTTGGGATAGATATCATACGGAGATACATTTTGATGGAGTGGGCTACTGGAGCATCCCCAGCAAGAGGTTATATACGAATTCTATCGACCCTAACGGCAGGATAGTGAGATCACAAATAGAGATGTTGTATAAACAGGAGATCGATGAAAAGATAAGAACGGTTGTTCTTGCAGATGGTTCAGAGGTTTCATCGACGCTCTCTCATAAATTCTTATGCCCGGATGGATGGAGTAACGAAATCGGTAAATATGTATGTGTCCCTGCCAGGCTACTGCAACATGGCTATAAATCAATGAATAAAGACATAGTTTCATTCATCGCATGGCAAATAGCAGAGGGGTATGAGCGCAATAGAGAGAGTCCAAATAATAAATACAGACACGAGGTAGATATCACCCAGAAAGATGTCAGCGTGCTTCTAACACTGAAGGAGAAGTTCAAGGCATTTGGTCTCGATTTCGCACCAAAGATAACAATACCAAAGGATGGGCACGCTCCACATTTGATGGTTATTCGTAGAGAGTATAGAGATTATGTCGAAAGGCTTGGATATGTTTGGGGGTTGCCATCGAGTAAGAAGACAATACCCAAGTTCATACAAGAATTAAATAATGATTGCATAGCAGTCTTTCTTCAGAGTTACTTCGATGCAGAAAGTTGCCCGGTACTTTCGATGCGCTCCATTGAAATAACAACCGCATCTGAAGAATTGATCAATCAATTGTCTATGCTACTCAGAAGGTTCGGAATATGGCTACGAATCAAAAGGAAGATGAAGTGCGCGACTAATGGGCATAGAATAAAGAGACCATATTGGATAGGAGTCATTGGTGGCAACGGATTACGCTTATTTAAGAAGCATATAGGCTATTCGATAAAGAAGAAACAAGAAATACTAGAAATAATCTGCGAAAAAAAGTCTAACACCAACATAGAAGGTATTCCGGCATCTAGTATCGTAAGAGATGTTTATGAGAAGACTGGATTATCACTCGAATCATTGGGTATGGCTTCAGATGTATATGTGAATGGTACCCAAGAGTTCTCAAGAGAGAGTCTCCAGAAAGTGATAGATAACTTAGACAGAATTCTTAGCGCAGAAGAAATCGAAATAGTTATGCAGAACCCTAGGGCTTCGCGAAGACGCAAAGAAGTATTTGAGAAAATCGATATGAACTATGTGGAATCTGTGAGGAATAGGCTTGCGGAGTTGATGAAGAGGGAGGTCTTTTATGCAAGAGTGAAGTCAGTGGAGCTAAAGGATTACTCGGGACCAGTTTATGATCTCACAGTTAAAGAGCATCATAATTTCGTGGCCAATGGCTGTATATGTCACAACACAAGACAAATAATCGCGCTGGGCTTGCTCTATGGTTGCAGGCACAATCTGATAATCGTAGAGCCGAAATTAAAGGACGAGTTCGTTAAAGAGTTTAAAACCATCGGAATAACAGACTATCAAATAATAACCGATGAAAAGCATCTCAAGAGCCTGAAAAAGTTCAATCTTATAGCTTATAACTTGCTATGGCGCCCTCTAAATGGATTGACAAAGAAAACCTTCGCAAAGGCAATGAGAAGGAGATTCCAGTTCATAGCCATCGATGAGGCTCACAAGATCAAGGCGAAAGACAGCGAGCAGGCAAAAGCTGTTAGAATTTTGAAGGCCAGATATAAGTTACTATCAACAGGTACGCCGATAGCCAACTATCCCAGGAATATATTCAGCCTCCTGGTTTTTGGATGGGGAGATGCCACCGAACGCAACCATTACGGCTACTATGGCCCAATAGAGAAAGTGGATGAACGCGGTCATCAGAGAGGCTACACTACAGGCACGCGCCAGTTCAAAGAAGATTTTGTTAGCATTGAGTGGGTGACGCCACAATTCGCACAAACTCTAGACACTGGGGCCAAATCGCGGGAAATTCCAAAGATCAAAGACCCTGAAAAATGGTGGGCTATGATGTGCAGCAAGATTGTTAGACGCCAGAGGGATGAACCTGAGGTAAAAGCGCACATAACCTTCCCCAAACCTGAGATCAGAACAGAACTTATCAAAATGTCGCCTGAGCATATCAGGCATTATAAGCACTGGCTTGACAACTTTGCAGGATGGTTCAAAGAACAGTTAAGGATGGAGAAGGAGGAAGGCCACAAGATCGATCAGATGATGGTCCTTGCACACCTCACTCAACTTCAATTCGCTTCAACTATCCCGCAATCGCCAAAGACCAATACGAAAGACGCACCGTGGTCGTTTGGCCCGACAACTAAACAGCAGAGGACAGTAGAGCTCATAAAGGAAGCAATAGCCAGAGAAGAAAAGATAATTGTCTTCTCTGAAAGACCTGAGTTCCAGAGATTCGTCCGGGAGATCCTTCATACTAAGCATGGCGTAAAGTCTCATCTGTTCATCGGACAGCAGGGAATTAAAGAGCGCAATATTCTTCTGAATGATTTCAGGAATAACGGGACAAACGTGCTCCTCGCAACAACATCGTGCGGTGAGGTTGGCCTGAACATTCCGGAAGCAAACGTGGTTGTTCTCGCTGACACTTCATGGACTCCGAGCAAACAGATCCAGGCGTATAGTAGGATACTCAGACCACAGCAGAAGAAAAAGCCCAAGATTTTCCTATTGAGAGCAGTCGGGACCATAGATGAATACATGTCTCAGCTTATGGCAGCCAAAAGCGAAGCCATTGATGAAGGTATTGATTACCAGGAGGCAGCCGCGTTCGATGCGAGCAAATGGCTGAGCTACAAGGATTTCACTATCAAGATGTTGAGAAGCGAGGGGTATGCTCTATGAATCACAATATAATCATCCCGCCGGTCAGAGTATTATACACAGATGCCTATAATATTGCGTTTTTCAAGAAAAAGAAAGATGCCAAAAGGTTCGCAAGGACGAAGAGACTGTCAAAGATAGAGATAGAGGGAGAAGATATATGATAGAAATAAAGAACGGAAGGATATATTTCTACAACACGCTAAAGCCTGATCTCATGGTCTTGGACTTCAAATGCCTGTCGGCATATGTGTGCCCGGCATGCAAGAATGTCCTTCGCGCGTACTTTGTGGGATCTATAATACCGGAATCGTTAAAAGAATACATGGAAAAAGACACCATGAAGTACGCCTACGAGATGGGGAATACCCAGGGAGCACAGTGGTTAGCTCTGCGTGACCATTCCCATAAGGAATGCTGCAGATGGGAGGTAGTTGGTGCTATGTCAAAAGGGATAGAGAACTCGGTAAAGTCCTTTATCGAGATACATAACATCAAGATAAAGGATACACAAGCGCTGATGACCGCCATAGGAACAGACAAAATGCCCGGGTTCAAGCGAGTGTTTGACGAGACCGGGGCAGACTTACCCATGTTGCTTTTCAAAGAGAGCGATCTTCTCAATACGGCAGGCATGACGTTCGAGAAGAAGTGGGAATTGTTAAGAGACCTCAGCAAAACTATAGATTCAGTATTGAGAAGCATAGGCATGCATAATTAACACCGTTGGTGCCAGATTTTTCCTCGCTTCGCGAGGTCGGGCACAGCCCTAAAATCTGGCGTTGCCAGTATAAAAATTCTCCAATAGAGCGTTGGTGCTCTGTATAAAGAATTGTTCAACTCGGAGAAATACCATGACATATAAAAGACAGACCAAAATAATATCAGTATCGCGCAGAACGGATATACCAGCCTTCCACGGAGAGAGGTTCATGCAAGACCTGCACTCAGGATACGCTAAATACACGCAGTATTTTGGCAATGAGAGCAAAGTATCTCTCAAAAAGGAAGATGTTGCCTGTTTTGTTTTCTGGTCAAAGGATTATACACAGTTCCTGGGAAGCCTTCATGAGATGCTTGAGTCCGGATATCGCTCATACTTTAATTACACGCTGACAAACCTACCATCTGCTTTTGAGACGAACGTGGATCATGATAGAGCATTAAAAGCTCTGAGGGTGATGAGCAGGATGTACTCGCCAGCCCACATTAACTGGCGCTACGACCCTATTGTTCTTTCAAGCATTACTGATTATGACTGGCAGATAAACAACTTCAAAGACCTATGTTCTAAACTCAAGGGCTATGTCAATCGTTGTTACTTCAACTTCCCGGTTTACTATGGTAAGGTGCAGGTAAATCTCAACATCTTCACTAAAAAGACCGGAATAAAAGTAATTAATCCAGACAATGAGACAAAGACCAAGCTAATTACAGCCTTCGTTGATATCGCAAAGGAAAACGGCATACAGTTATTCTCCTGCGCAGAGTCACATGGATACAGCCCGGACGTCCGGCCCACTCATTGCATTGATGCTGCGATAATCAACCAGCTTTATCACATCAATGATCTCCCAGGGTATAAAGCGTCAAGACAGGGATGCGGGTGCACGCAAAGCACGGATATTGGCTCATACAATACGTGCAACCACGGATGCATCTATTGTTACGCCAATACAAGTTCAACCACAATTAAACAACAGGCTCTAAAGTAATGCCGCTGTGCCGAATTTTCCCTCGCTACGCGAGGTCGGGCACAGCCCTAAAATTCGGCTTTTTCAGTTTCAAAAATTCATGATTGAGCATAAGCTCTCAAATATAGAAGGTGATTTATACGGAACAACAGATAGAAGAGAAACCATCGAGAGCAGAAATGATAGCTTTTTTGCGTGGTCATTTCCGCTACTACACAATGAACTCGTGGAACCGGGCAAAGAGTTATGCAAGGAATGTGAAAATCCATAACCTCAACCTGACAAGAGAGCAGCGGTCAAGGGCATATAACATAGTTTATGCCGAGGATGCCTACACCGAAATAAATGAACGGATAAGGATGTTTGATGAAGAGCACGATTACAGGTATCAGGCATCGTTCAACGGCAGAAGCAACGGGTACATTGTATTGCTACAGGGTGGCAAGCAGGAAAGCGGATACCAGTCATTCTGTACCAGATGCGGCCAGATGAACTATAAGAAAGTCGCACCAGTAGCAGCAACACCAGAAGATCACGTCAGGAATTTCATCAGAAATAAGAACTGGTGGATACCAGAGGTTTACCCGGATATAGAAGAAATAAAGGTTCACGGCCTGCCAGTTGAACGGGTCATAGAAATCGTCAAAGAAGTCAAGGCAGAGAAGACAGAGTACACACTGGACGATATATGCGGAAGATGCGATAAGCACGGACGGGTGAACTTCGATAAACCGCATATGAGAATATACACCCAGGGAACAGGCATGGATATGGACGCGGACTTCGAGAATGATGATGAGTGGTCGTGGTCTGATCTAAAAAACAGGTATGATCTCGTCAAGTCGTTTGATAAGATGGTAGATGACTGCATTGAGATCTTCAAAGCTCTCTGTGACAGCTTCGAGGCTATTGAAGAGGAAGTGCCCTGCGTTCGCAAAGCCGTAGTTCTGAGACCGATAGAGAAAAAGGAAGATGTAGAGGCTACGGGATGACAAAAAGACAGTTTGCATCAGGAGCAAAGGTGATGGTCAAAGGTACAAAAGAGACCGGCACTATCCTGGGGGTTGACAGGGAAACGAACCGCGGATATATCGAGTATTCAGTGAGGCTCGATAATCCTGAAAGATTCCAAGTGATACCTGAGAAACAGATGTTCGAGGTAAAGGAAATCGGGGACAGAATAGTGACGTATCCAATGCCCGGAGATCTCGTCATGATAGAAAACAGTCATGACACCCTGATAGCCAACTTCTCATACGGGATCATCGAAGGAATAATCGGTGAACCGCAAGATGAGTACCTTGTATGCTTCAATGCTTATTCAACATTCAGGGATACCAGCGTCAGCGCGTCAGGTGGCCCTGCTTACATGATCCATGCAAAGAACCTGGTTGATGCAAAAATAGCAAGGGATTGGTTCTTCTGGAAGTGGAAAGACATGCCGAGAGCAGGCGGCGGCGTGCCGTTCAAAGAGACATGCAGGATATGGTTCTTCGATGCGAGCAAGAGAGGGGGAGCGCAGTAAGATAATCACAAAGAAGGAACTAAAGAAAAGAACAGTGACATGCCCCGGATGCGGTAACGTCATCGAAGTGCCAGATCCATGGATGAAATATGACATCGGGTGCAGGGAATGTGGAGAAGAGGCGAGAGTTCCGGATCTTCCTCTGACAGAATTGTTCGATGTAGATATCTGGGCAGAGAGAGACAGGCTGAGAATATGGGTAACGGATAGGCAGAAAGATAAAGTTGTCTTCGAGGTCTGGGATGACGATGCAAGGCAGCTTTTCGATGATGGATTCCTGAGACCAGGTGATGAGTTGAAGGAATCTGTATTGGAGTATTTAAAAGAAACAAAGGTGATTTAAATGGTAGGTGAAGACTCAAATATACAGAAAACGCGAACCACGGCGTTAAAAGTAATTGTGGATGAGCAGCTGGTAAATGATGTGAACAAAACCCGAGAGTTCATGTCCAAATTGTTTGACATGCCTAAGCTCATGGAGAAGAAGGAGGTCATAAAGAGAACGTGCCTTGTCAAGAATGGAGAAAGGCAGTTCGAGGTAGCGATCGATTCTGCATTTGCAGAGACAATGATCGCAGCCGGTCTTGACCTGTCAAAAATTCCGGGCTTCAAGGAAGTGCCAGACACGAGGTATGTTCATGAATTGTACACATCAGGATACCACATACAGAAGCTCATTGGAATAACCGATGGAACGGATATAAATTATGAATTCACAAGCAGCATGGTCAAGAACGATGTAAAGATATTCTACATACTGTTCAGCCTGAAAACAAGTGGCAGGACGAAGACAGAGATCAAGGGGAAGCATAAAGAGAATGTTTCAAAACTCTTGCATTTCCTGAGAATGAATGCCATACCCGTGATATACGATTGTGAATGGAAGTTCACGGGGAACCGGGCATGTCAGCTGTAAAATGGAAGGTTCTTATGGCATCACCTGAACCAGAGGTCGTAATAGTGGTTGAAGGCGGCGTTGTGACAGCAGTGGCAACCAGGGGCCCAGGATTTCCGTATAGGATAATAGACATCGATGCAATCAAATGCGGAGACCGGAGTTCCGGAGAGGATTGCGAGCCAGACGCCACGGGAATAGACGTTGAAGAATATTCAAAGGACATCATAGAAGATGTAAAGAATGATACGGAGGGCAAGTAATCATGGATCTCTTCATATGCAGTCATTGTGGAGCCAACCTGATCGAATGTGGAATAACAGAAGTAACAGTCGGCGGCGTCGGAAAGATGGACATCAGTTTCGCGAAGAATGGTTCCGAGAAGGAAATCAAATTTGGGGACATTGATGTACATGATTTCGATGACCAGTGGGTAGTATGTGCCTTATGCGGAGCAGAGTTACACGACAGAACGGCGATAGAGATAATCGAGGCTTTCAGGGATGGCCTTCCTCATATCAGAAATGAATGCAGCGAGTGTGGAAAAACATTCGGAGAAAACATATGTGATGGATGCGGGATGAGAGCAGGCCAGTGTACAGGAGTCCGCGTGGATAATGACCTGTGCCAAGAATGTTGCATGGAAGAGTTCAAGTGCACAACACTGATAAATCCAGTGGCCTTCGTAGCATCGGAGTCATCATGAGCAGAAAGGCTTTAATTGCGGTCGATGTCGGTGATGGGTGGGACCCTTTAATTGATGGAGATATTCTCCAAATGCTCAAAGAGAATGAAGAAGGCAATGGCATCAAAGTAACCAGTTTATCCATGTTGAATGAAGCGTGTATAATGGATATACTTATGAGACATGGAGAATTGCTGACCTGTTTTAACTGTGGGAAGAGACTCACTGAAACAGAAGGCAGCAGGATACACAAACATGGGAAGGACAGGCTCATAGCAAAACTAATCCTTGAACCGGGTGAAGTGAACTATCCACGAGAGCCAGATATACCGGCGAGCCTTTACTTTGTGTGTGCCGAATGCTCAGGGGAGAACACACAGACCGAATAGGTATTTTAGAGTAATTCGATAGCTGTTGTTAGATTGTTAAATTGATTGAGCTTCAGCTATCGACAATCAAACAAAGTTAGAATAAAATCGGAGGAATACAAGATATGACAAGAGCAGTGCTATCAGCCAACATACGGTTTGGCTTAATAAATGTAGCTGTGAAGCTGCATAAAGCGAATAAAGATGGCGATGTTCATTTTAAGAATGTCCATGCCGTATGCCACAGCCCAATTAATCAGAAGAAATGGTGCAACAAGTGCAATAAAGAAGTGTTAGCGACAGAACTCGATAAGGGATTTGTCCTGGCAAAAGACAAGATAATCGAGTTCTCGGATATAGAGCTTGAAGCCATTGCAACCGCAGAAAGCAAGCACGTAATCATAGAGAAAGCGATTGATATTGCAGAAATCCCATTAACAGCATTTGACTCGTTTTACTTCCTGCAGCCAGACAAGTACGCTGAACATGCATACTCACTCATGGCAAAGGTTCTCGCAGTAAAGAACCAGGTCTTGGTAGGGAGAATAATAATGAGAAGCAAAGAACATCTCGCAGCAATCCAGTCCTTTAACGGCGGGCTGCTTCTCTCGACTCTCCACTGGCATGATGAATTATACAGCGTGGCGCCTCTCCTGGAAGCGCTTGAAACAATCCCGGATGAAGAGTTGATACTCGCCAGTATGCTGCTTGACAGGATGCATGCTCCTTTCAACCATGAATTGTTCAAAGATACATACAGGGACAAAGTGCTTGAAGTGGTTGAGAAGAAAGCAAAAGGTGAGCTGATAACCATCACTGAGATAAAGACAGAGATCCCGAAGCAAACTGACATGATGGCAGAGCTGAGGCGCAGTCTTGAGATCCCCTGTGCGATTCAGACGGGACAGACGGCAACGAAGGCGTAAGAAGGCAGGGAGGATTCAAATATGCAACAGTGCTGTCTTCCACTCGAGAAAAAGCCAAGAGAATACAACTTTGTTGAGGTTCTGCCTACAACAGAGTCGATCCTGAATAAACCAGGACTGATATTTCAGAGAAAGTTTGATGGAGTTAGCGCGGAGGTAATCGCTGAAGGTGATTTAAGGATAGTCGGCAAGGGCATTACCAGGGGAAGGCTGAGTGATTATACCTTGAAGTTCCCTGAGCTTATGGAGGATTTAAAGAAGCTCAACCTCCCGGATGGCACTGATTTCCTTCCTGAAATAGTGGTAATCGACAATGAAACCGGAATGGAGAACCTTTCATTAGTTCAGGCCCGGACAGGCAGAGAGAGTAATGTAAGTCTCTACTCAAAGCTGTATCCTGCGGTAATGATAATACATGACGTAGTTTCCGTTGGCCGCAGGGACGTTACAGGTGAGAATTATTTAGCAAGGGCAGACGCTCTCAAACCATTGGTGGCCGGGAAAAGCAACAAGATATTCTTTATCGGCAGCAGCACGGATGGGAGAGCAGAATGGGAACGGGTTCAGAGATTAAAGTTTGAAGGGATCATAGCCCGTGACCCGAAAGCTGCTTTAGGTCGTGGCGTCTGGAAACTCAAGAGGGAACTGAGTGAAGATGTGTTTTGTATCGGTGAATTTACTCCCTCAATATCGGATACCCTTTCGATCTTTGAATATGAGGTCGGCGGCCATAAGAAGACTGGACTCTTCGCTAACCTGGTATGTTATCAGCTGACTTCCACAGGCAGCATATTCCATGTTTGTGATGTTGGTGGCGGCTTTTCAATGCAGGACAGGGTAGCTATCCAGAAGATGCTTGACCTCGGCCAGATATCGAAGGATAAGCCACTGGTACTCGAAGTGAAAGCAAACGCCAGGTTCGAAGATGGCAAGAGCTCAGGCATAATACATTCTTGCGTATCCGGAATGATAAAACATGGAACCAGTGCATTGTAAAAGAGGTGATTTAGGATGGATATCAATGCTCTGAGAGTATTTGATGCGCTGCATAGCCTCGGTATAACCGAGGCTGAGTTCGCTGACCTGGAGAATGAACAGAAAGCCACGGATAAGACGGGCCTGTATATCCGGTGCATAAGATCTGGCTATTTCATAGGCGTCAGCCATGACGAGAATCATAAGATATTGATAAAGGACTGCAAGAAAGAGTTTCCCACACCAGGCAGGGTTCTTTTCAAGACCCTGATAACCTTTGATGAGTTGCCAGAGGAAATATACACCCTCCATGCAATAGCTCAGTATAAGTCCCTGGATACTGATATGAAGGCCAGAGCCGATAACCTTGAAGAACTTAAAGACAGGATATGTGACAGGTTCGTTAATAACTTCCCCAGGGAACTTGGGCGCTTCTATGACGATGTTCATTATCAGGAATTACACTCTTATGATGAACAGAAGAGAGCTTCATGGGGAGAGCTGAAGACAAAGCTCATTGACAGGCAGCTACGGGCTCTTTTCTGGCTTTTCGGTGATGATTACGATAAGTTTGAAAGAGAGGTAAAGCCGGCGCGAAAGAACATCCCCAGGATCATAAAAGTCTTCGAGAGGAATAATAGAAGGATGGCTGTTATCCAGCGCTTTGATGATTATGATAAGCGCAGAGGTGGGATGATGTATAATCCTGCCTGGTATGAGAAAGTACAGGGCAATGCATTGATGATCGCCTGCTTCAAGCCAGGCAATCCTCAATACAACTACGTGGACCTCAATAGAGAAATGTATCTACCCAACGGCACTGACGAAACGGCTGAAATATGGCTGGGTAATGATCTCTATGAGAAGACAGAGTTTCCGGAACTGAAAGTATTGTCCAGGAGACTCTTTGCAGACAAGGAAAATAATGACGGTGCTCGTAATCGGTGGGTGCTTCTTACAGCTGATGTGTTCAACAGGAAACAAACGCTCCTAAGAATCGAAGTGATGAGCGCAAAAAGACAGCATGAGGAAGAGGAGACAAGAAAAAAGCTGGCAAAGTCGGTAGATGACCAATTCAAAAAGGGAAAGGTTGTCAGGCAGGGCATTACATTCACGAAGAACAGCATAGAATGTGAAGGCATCCTGGTCAAAAACGATAAGTTAGGCGGTTTCGTGATGCGTAACCAGATTCATCTCCAGATGGAACCGGAGTTCTCAAAGATCGTTAAGGACTTCATAATCTACGCATTGAATATTCAGGCAGTCTGGAGCAACTATTCTTCAGATGTGAATTATGTATGCAATTTCACCGGTGATGAGAAAATACAGATCGGAAAAGTGAGCCTGCATATAGAGAGCAGGAAGCATAATATTTTTGTGAACGACCGCAGGATAGCGAAAAATGACCTTGTGGATGTCATCTTCACCGCTATGTTTCACAGGAATCAGAAAGACTTCGATCAGTATCTCGCATACAGTTCAAGGGTTAATCTGGCTCTGCAAAAGGCTCTTTCAGACGGTGGAATATCATTTGAATTGAAGATAGACAAGACAAATGATAACTCACTCCCCATAAATGAAGAGAGAATGGTCCTGTCGCTCCCGTTGTTCAGGGAGAAGAACAAGAACTTCACTACAATAAACGGAGTGAATTATCAGATACAGGACTTGAACGCGTTCTTTGATATTGGAAAGGATATCAACAGCGCAAGAATAGGGTATGGAGGTGGCGGTTATCTTCAGAGGACAATCAAGCTGCTATACAGATCCATCAAGGGAATCACGCCAAAAGAGATAGGCGAGATAATAAAGAACGGCGAGCAGGAATATACAAAGCTCCAGGAAAAGATACGCAAGGAGAACGCTGCTAGGTTAAAGAAGGCAAACGGGTTCCTGGCTGAAGCAGTGAGGCTCAGCAAGGCCAAGAAGATCAAGAATGGTTTCACAATAATCGGCAAAAGCGGGAAACCATACACCATCAACTCAGAAACCCTCGCTGTTTATGATGTAGCGAAAGGCAGCCCGGGAAGATATGTTTGCATAGTGGATATGGGAACATCTCTTGATACGGATTGGGGCAGGAAGGATGCACTTGCGAAGCGGCTCCTGATGTTAGCACATGACCTGAAGGTAGCAGATGAGGTCCATACACTTGAATTAAGGGAGGCATTAGATTCAGGAATGGTGATATAATGAAGCGTAGACATCACTCAAAAGAAGATTATGAGCAGGCGCTATTGCTCAGACAGCAAGGACTAAAACATATAGAGATTTCAAATAAGCTCGATATCAATATTCACACAATACAGAGTTGGTTTTACTTATCTAATAAGCCGCGTTGTATTTCAGAGGCGTGGAAAAAGACATGCAAAGAAAGAGCAAGAAACTTGGGAGAACACGCCAAAAGGAGTCAGATATATTTAAAAGAGTTAACAAAACCTGAGCAAGCATATCTTTTGGGCACGTATATGGGTGATGGGAATAGCTACAGAGGCTTTGAGTTACAGGTAAAGGACATCAACTTTGCTACGTACATTGCAGAGTTAATAAGTAAGGTATCTAAAACACAAACTAAAGCAGAAAAGTACGAAAGAAAACGAGAATGGGGCATAGAACGCGGTTTTAGAGTCAGACTATCTCGATATGACCTTAAGGATTGGTTAGAGAAAGCCACTGAAAATAAAGAGAAAATACCAGCATTGAAGACAAAACGAGAAATCTGGTGGTTTTTATCAGGATTTATAGATAGCGAGGGAAGCATAAAGAGGAATGGTAACAACAAGTTAAATACCAACGTCAGGATCGAAGTTTCGCAAAAAGGCGATCAAATATTAAAACAAATAAAGAAGGTGATTGAAAGGATTGACATACATTCGAGAGTATCAAGAGACCGAAGTGATTACTATAAATTATATATTTATAGCAAAATAAACTTTAAAAGGCTTTTAAGAAGAGGAAACATCAGAGTTCTTTATAAAAAAGACAAGCTGGCGTTTGCAGTAAATAATGGTAACAGGGGATTCATACGGAGGACGAGATCATGAAGTGTCTCATTCTGGGTGCCGGCGGGATAGGTTCGTTTCTGGTTGCAGAGGTCTGCAGGCTGATTGAGATAGAGCAGATTGACCCGAATACAGAATTGTTCGTTGCAGACAATGACATGGTAGAAATGGCACAGGTAAAGTATCAGAACTTCACTTTTGAGGATGCAGGCTTGAATAAGGCGCAGGCACTGGCAAAGAGGTTCAAGCTGGTGAGCATCACCGCGATAAAAGACAGGATAAAGTCGGAGAAGCAGCTGAAGGGCTACGACCTCATAGTTCTCTGTGTGGACAATGATCCTACAAGGGAACTTGTCATAAAATACTGCTTCTCTAAGAACGTAGACTTCCTGGATCTTCGCTCTTCCGGAAGGATAGTATCTGCATTTCCTAAACTGGAAAAAGCCAGTGATAACCTGAAGTTTATTGACAGTGACGATGCGGTCTGTTATTCCTGTCAGGACCGCAATAACCTGCTTGTGGGCAGGATTGATGAAGGGAATAAGATAGTTGCTCTTATCGGAGTTCAAATGCTGCTAAATAAGCTCCGTGGGCTGAATAACAAGGTGATCAACCTTGCGATATGAGGCGCAATTCGTCAAGGCGCGAGAGAGCAGGTTCAAACCCTGCCATGCGCTTTTCCCTCAGTAGAGGGGAACATAAGGAGAAATCTAAATGAAGAATGAACCAAACGACAGAATCCCCTTCAGGATAGAAAGTCAGCGAGGGGATGATACACTTGGAACGAATACGAAAACGGGCACGTTAATAACAGATTTCGAGGCAAAAGAGAAGGACGTGCCCTTCACATCCGGTGTACCAAGAGACAAGATACAGGAAGCAATAGAAGCTGCATTGAAACAGGAGAAATGGGTCTGCGTGGAAAAGAACGATGGATCCACCGAACTCCTCACGCAAAAGGACATCCCGAAGGCCCAGGATGTGAATGCAATTACCCCGGCTGCTGAGGTCAAGGATGGGGAATTGGTCGAGACCATACAGCCGCCAAAAGAGGAATGGAAAGGAGATTTAAAGCCTAAACAGGTTCCTGCGAAGAAGCAGGACAATACAGTTAAACCAACAGAGAAAGGCACATTGAAGCCAAAGGAAGAATGGGTCAGCAAGTTCGCAAATATAAAAAGTGCAACAGCAACCCACAAGGGCAAAGGTGGTTAATATGGATCTCAAGACTCTTCTAAAGAAGCTCAAAGACGATAAAACGAGAATCATGATAAATGGCCTCGGCTCAGGAGAGATCAGGGGCTTGGTTACAGATGTACAGGATGATTACATCGTCTATGAACTCTGCGATGCTCAGAAGGAGAAGCATTCGGGGAAAGAGAAGACCAAGAAAGAGGTCAAATACATACCCATCTCGAGCATTTATGAGATGAGTGAAGGCGAGAAGGAAGTTACCAGCGCTCCGAACTTATCCTCTTTTAATAAATAATCCAATCTATTTTTCGTAGAACATGAGACGGTTATTCAATAACTAGACTGCTGTTCTGCGCGTTTCATACCAGATTATCGAGCTGGGCAGCTATGGAGAGAATAGAGGAGGTAGGCAGTCATGGTTAAATATGGAGGTTAAAGGCATGAATGCAGTGGAGGAATTTCTTGAGGAACTTGAGCTATTCGGCAAATCATATAACTATATCCATGGCACAAGATTAACTCTCAGAGATTTTGCCAGGTCATGCAAAAGCGAAAACGTAACCGAGTTTGATGTGCCCGCAGATGCTACCGAGGATGATGTCAAGAAATGGATAAAGGATATGATGGAAAGAGGTGTAGGCGAAAGGTCACGAATCAAGGGGATCACCGTACTCCAGAGGTTTTTTGTATTTCTAATTGAATCACCCAAATATAAGCTGCAATACAATCCTGTGAGTAGGATAGCAAAGCAGCTTCCAAAGCCGAATAAGCAGACTCGGAGACCAATAAAAAGCTTGGAAGAAATATCTATGATGCTCAGGAGTATTTTTCACGTAAGAGATAGAGTGATGGCTGTGCTCCTTGCCAAAACAGGCATACGGGCTGGAGAACTCAGTGCCCTTGATTTAGAGGATGTGGATTTTGAAAATAGAACCCTTAGAGTGGATAAGCATATTGGCAATTTTTGCAGCCATGCAATAGCTAAAGGTAGAAAGAACAAGGTTGAAAGCATGATTCCTCTGGATGACGAGACCTTACGAGTTCTGAAAGTGTACCTTGCAATAAGGCAGCAGTGCAACACTAATGCATTGTTTATTTCGGGGCATAGAAACAGGATGCCCGTTGGAGAGATTAGCAAGATTATAAAAATCTGGGCAGTCAGGACAGGAATGTGCAAGAACAGCAACAAGACAGAGGAGAAAATCACACCTCATTTTTTCAGAGCATGGATCACCTATCAGCTTCAAATCAATGGCTGCAATCCCATAATCATAGATGCAATAAGAGGGGATAAAGCCTCTAACATGCGGACATTCTATGCAAACCAGGTGCTGCCGTTTGAGGAAATAAGAAGGGAATACGAGCGAACAGTACCAAAGTTTGGAATATGATTTTAAGAAGCAAGAAGACGATAGAAAGTTCTGCACTCTGGCACTAATTTCTTTCAATCCTCATTTTATAAGGATACATTCTGAAATAAAAGACCGGGCACAAAAAGAAATCGAAACGATGATCTTTCAATCCTCATTTTATAAGGATACATTCTGAAATACTGGAAGAGTTATACACAAGACAACAGCGTTTTACTTTCAATCCTCATTTTATAAGGATACATTCTGAAATCAAACATTGTTTGGTCATAAGGATGGATGTCTTATCTTTCAATCCTCATTTTATAAGGATACATTCTGAAATTTGAAAACCCTATTAAAAACCCTATTGTTTCGTTCACTTTCAATCCTCATTTTATAAGGATACATTCTGAAATGAAACAAACATACCTTGTAGGTTTTAATCTTGCATACTTTCAATCCTCATTTTATAAGGATACATTCTGAAATATAAGTATTATTTGACTCATAGTCTTAACCCTTTTACTTTCAATCCTCATTTTATAAGGATACATTCTGAAATCATTGCTGACTTCAAGACCATAAATACCAAATTTGGCTTTCAATCCTCATTTTATAAGGATACATTCTGAAATCAGTTATCTTTATTCCGTTTGCTTTTACTTCATTCCCTTTCAATCCTCATTTTATAAGGATACATTCTGAAATTTTTGGTGCTGAACCTTATTATAGCGATGCCGATCACTTTCAATCCTCATTTTATAAGGATACATTCTGAAATTTATCTTCTGTGTATATCCCAGAAGTGCCACACCGCACTTTCAATCCTCATTTTATAAGGATACATTCTGAAATCTTGAAAAGAATTCTTTTGCCAACGCTTGGTATAGACTTTCAATCCTCATTTTATAAGGATACATTCTGAAATTGGGTGCGTTCCTCTGCAGGGTGTTGTGCACCTGCTCTTTCAATCCTCATTTTATAAGGATACATTCTGAAATGATATACTCCTTCAAACGGATAGAGAATCCTACAGAGACTTTCAATCCTCATTTTATAAGGATACATTCTGAAATGGAAAGAAAAGAACTTGAAGCTATGATATTCGAAGCCTTTCAATCCTCATTTTATAAGGATACATTCTGAAATCGTGCCGGCGCTCTTCCAGGACTTATCCGGGCCCTGCTTTCAATCCTCATTTTATAAGGATACATTCTGAAATAATTAATAGGCAAAACAATACTTAAGGTTGAAGAATTCTTTCAATCCTCATTTTATAAGGATACATTCTGAAATTGTATGACAAGTTTTACAGTATGCATCGTCTGAACTCTTTCAATCCTCATTTTATAAGGATACATTCTGAAATGAACTGTACTATATACAAGCATTCCCAGTATCGGCTCTTTCAATCCTCATTTTATAAGGATACATTCTGAAATCCTCGCCCCCCGCCTTATTGCATAATACATATCAGACTTTCAATCCTCATTTTATAAGGATACATTCTGAAATCGATATTAATCAGCCAGCCACAACACCAGGTATTAGCTTTCAATCCTCATTTTATAAGGATACATTCTGAAATTATCCGCGTAGATCTCTAACAAGCACGAGACAGAATTACTTTCAATCCTCATTTTATAAGGATACATTCTGAAATTTTAGTAGGCGGGAGTTCTTCAGCCGGGGTAGGTGCGCTTTCAATCCTCATTTTATAAGGATACATTCTGAAATAAACATGGGTGAAATCGTCCCCGCCTTCGGATCAATGCTTTCAATCCTCATTTTATAAGGATACATTCTGAAATTGCCCCCCATGTTCCCCATGTTGGCTGCGGAATCGCTTTCAATCCTCATTTTATAAGGATACATTCTGAAATTCTCCAGGAACGACAGAAAAGCAACGTTTTCCACACTTTCAATCCTCATTTTATAAGGATACATTCTGAAATGTTCGCCAAGGCGGATGGAGGTATCGTTGTCCTGGACTTTCAATCCTCATTTTATAAGGATACATTCTGAAATGATGAATGATGGATACCTTGCAAGAGAAATGTGGCTTTCAATCCTCATTTTATAAGGATACATTCTGAAATTTATCCCGGCCGTGGTCAGTTCCCAGTGATACAACTTTCAATCCTCATTTTATAAGGATACATTCTGAAATTGTGAGTGCCGGGGTTACCTATCTCGGTTTCGAAGCTTTCAATCCTCATTTTATAAGGATACATTCTGAAATAGCCCGTAAAACATAGCTTTTTTCCTGTTTAAAGCTTCCTATTATCTGGAATTCAAGGGTTAGTTGTGAAGGTCTAAAAGTCGTAAGGGTATTTATCAAGGTCTGCACAAACTCAAGTACAGAACTTCTTCATCTCACAATAACTGCACTGTTTGCCTTTAGAAACATTCGGCATCTTTTCGCTATCAATTAGCTCCTTTATCTTCCTCACGTCCTGTTTTAAAATGGCTTTTGCTTCATCAGGTATATCGATCAGTATTTGTTTATGTTTTGACGGGAAGTATACAAATCCTCTTGTTACTGTTGTCTTGAACCAGGAATCTAAAAGGAGGGCATAAGCTGTTAACTGCTTTTTCCAGTTTAATCTAACGTTCTCAGCATCAGAATATTTAACATCGACCGGGACTACTTCTCCACTTTTCAGTATAATCGTTGTATCCACCATGCCATATAAACCTAAACTGATATCTTCCACAGCAAGGTTATGTATGACCTGAGCTACATCCTCCTCCGAAAAACCATAAACAGTTTTTCTCTCTTTCACACGGCGATGCTCTTTATCGTGTTCTTCTTTGCCCATATCCATCTTTGGCTTTGCCTTGATGTTAATGCCAAGCGTTTTCATAAAATACACCTTGCGAGGGCAGTAAAAATACTGAGTAATATCGCTTACCTGAAGCAGATCCTCTACCATCGCAGCCAGAACCCCTTATATGTTTTGGATTCTCCCCGCAGGAATTGAGCGACATCTCGCGCCTGATTCAGGATAAGGTCAGTCCATTTTATGTTTCTATCCTCATACCGTATATTATCCTCAAGCTTGGTCAGAAGTTCATTCAGCAGCAGCTTGCGTGCGCCATCAGCCATTTTACATACTCCATTCTCTATGGTGAAATCCCCTGGCTTTACCTGTCCCAGCGAAAAAATCTTGATAACAGACTTATCAACCACCTGCTGCCTGAACTCCTCCATGAGATCGAAAACCATGCTCGCTTTGCCCGGTCTGTCAACATGCAGGAACCCTCCATATGGATCAAGCCCGGAGTAATGGACTGCGCGCCAGCATTCACCTTCAAGCACTCCGTAGCCGTAGTTCAGCATGGCATTGACAGGATCGGCAGCATACCTGCCGCTTCGATCCTTGAACCCAAACTCTGCAGGAATTATTCCTAAGAGCGACTGCCAGTAGGAAGCAGATGCATTGCCTTCAAAACCCATGATAGTCTCCCTGACATCGCTGCAGGTCTTGCCCTTGGTGTTCAGCCCTTCCAGTTTTTCTATCCCTACATTAACTGCGTCTCTTGCATTTTTTAGGGCCTCTGCCGATTCGGGAAATGTATCCTTTCTGGATTTGGCAAGAGTTCCCAATGTAGCGGACATGTTATGCAGCTTTGCATTGATGAACTCCTTTGCAAGTACTGCACCTGCCGGAATATCGAAAGCACGGTATTGCTCCCGGCGCGTGTTCACCGTTCTCATCTGTGGCGGGGAGATATAGGCTGTGACCTGCCCGCGCCAGTCTATCAGCACCACGTCCACGCCGTGCTCAGCCAGAAGCTCAATGGCGTCGGTGCTAATACTGCCTTTGCCTGAGATCACCACCTGGCGCAGGTCCTGGGGGATGCAGCGATGGACTACTGTGTTTGTGCCTTCTTTTCGTTCTTTGACTATTATTTGCTCATGGTCTGTGCCAATGAATTTTCCCCAGCCATCAATTACAAGCCTGTCCATAGATACCTCGTACGCACACATAAAAGAAAATGCGATGCTTTTGGTACTCTATAAATATGTATGTTATAGTATAAATATTATGAGTGAATGATATATTCGATCGAAAGCATCGAAAACAAATAAAGTCTTTGGGACATCTGCAAGACAGACTTCTGCGAGGATTTTAGCGTTTATTCCCCAATTGTTGATGCTCTGTACCAAGTATTTCATATTCTTGAATGCTCAGATCAACTTCGGAGTTATTCATGAATCTTGTGCCTGGTTCTAGGACAACCAATGCGCTTGATATTCCGCGACCTGCACCTGTATTATTGCTCCACTCCCTTCCTATGAGAGGCTCTATATTACCAAAGATACAAGAAAATAAACGTTCCAGACCTGCAATATTTATAGGAGTTGATGAGACGTAAAATTTATTTTCCTTTAACCGAACTCCTAAATTCTCTAAATCTATAGCGACTGATTTTTTATTCATACCCTCTGGATCAATTTCCCAGACAATTTCTGGTTCCTTACTTTCCTTAATATTTCCTATTATTTTCATTTTTCCATAACCATAATTCCTCTCACCACCCAAGCCATGTGATAATAAAGCTTTTTTGAGAATTTCTGTTAGTAATTCTTCTCCTACTAATTTTTTATCTATTTTAAAACCATTTTTCACGAAACAATAACCGGTGAAATCACTTTGAGGCTTAATGAACTCCACTTCATGCAAAGACCCTTTACCTTCACCCATCTCTTCCAGAGCTGTGCCAGAATCTCGATCTATTGCCGTGCTTGCAAATGAAGATATAAAACTTGCCTCAAACTGCTCTTTTGTCAAAGCCCCATATTTCGTCCCCTCCTGAGTGGTATAAAACGGATAGAGGGGCGTTCCATTCTTACAGGGATAAAAATATGAAAATCTGATATTTTGACTTATTTCCTTACCTACTTTTTGGTAATCCATATTGGAAGGATTATCTCTCTGTATCTGCCAGTCCCCTATTTCTCTATAATTTTTTGTGATATATGCAGTAAGTACAGCCCAGAGATTCTTAGCAGGAATATAATATCTGGTCTGAGAGATGATGCCAAGACTCCTGTAGCCTATATGAACTGGACTTTCAGATTTTAATTTCACATTGTAACATTTCCACGTCATAATGCACTATCACTGCAACGATTTGGCATGATATCTTGCGTAAATCAACATTTTTTCTACAACCTCTTTTGCAAGGAGGAGCTGGTCTATGTCATTTGTAATCTTTTTCCAGCTTTCTGCTGATTTATCTACAGATATATCTATCAATTTTAAACACTCAATCGCTTTATCTAAAATTGGATTATTCTCCTCTTTATTCTCTGATTTCAGGTAAACATAAAAAGCAAAAATTCCATCCTCTTCCAGAACACCGAGAGATTTTTGGATTTTGTTTTCCCACTCCTTTATCATTTTGCCTGTAATTCCATTAAGAACGTCAACACCAATCTTAAAGCATTCTTTATCAAGGTTAGGTATCTCCTGTGCCATTCAACCTCCCCCTGACGTGCTTCCCGATAGATAGATTTCTATCCTCCCAAAACCTCTTGTTCCCATTCCCCCTATTCCAAGAAGTTTCATAAGCTTTAGCCCATTCTCTACTATCGAGTCCATAGAAATCGATCTTAAGTTGTTTGGGATTGCGGGGAACTTATTAGGATCGTTATATATTATATCGAAATAGAGGATAGTTGATCTGGGAATAGCTTCGTATGTGAATAACGCTCCTTCTTGAGCCGCCCCTGTTTGTGGGTCAATGGAAACTGAAGTTCTAACTTCAAGGTTTGAATTCACTATTTGAGAGAACAGTTTGTCAGAGACTAAAACCAGTTTATTTTTGATTTGCTGTGGTATCTCCTTTAAAGTGCCGTCTGGAATTGTAAAGCGATTCTTTTTTTCCAAATATAGCCAGCCAAGATTTAGTCTGTTATTCGGCACATCAAAGGTGGTTTTAATTACATTCTCATCTGATAACCCATCAGTTAAGCCAAAATCTCCCAGAATATCAGGACACGTCACCCACACAGGTCCGAGCATTGAATAAACTGGGAAGAACAAGATTTTTGCATCGCTGAACTGCGCCATGCCGTGAAGGCTCTTATCTTTCTTTGAAAAGCCGAAGATAATGCAGATTTCACACACTCCACATTGCTCTCTTTTATCTGTGTCCTTACCTGCACAGTTTAAGTATTCATTATTTATTCCCTGCCGCCCTTTGATTGAACCACCATTTTCCATCAGAGCAAAAGCCGCATACGTCCGTGTTGTCCCTTCTATACTTGAACCCGGGATTATGGGCACATTGGTAGCTTTATCCCTGACGATGGTGTTATCAACTCTTCCCAGCCTGTACCCACCTGTCCCCACATGGATAGGGTCCAGAGCCATCCCAATATACTTCTTTTGTGGTTTCATTCTCTTTCCTCCTTCAAGATTTTAGTTATAGAGTGATATATCTCCATCATATCAAAAAAGAGACCTGAGAGAACAGAATTTTTTACAAATTCAAACATTGGATTCTCCTTTGGCTCTTCATCTTCCATTATTGTTCTATTAATTCGCAGCACTCTTATTATGGAGTCTTCCACGAATTTTTCAAGTGTGGCTCTATCCTCCACCCCCCATTCTTCTATCTTAGAAGCGATTAATGTTCTGAAATTATGAAGTTGAGACGTTGTATTTTTCTTTTTAAAGTCGTCTTCTGTTTCTACTAAATACTTCCTCAGTTCCTCTATATAATCAATCTCTTCAAGATAATAAGGTCTTGGACCAAGTTTGCCCAGTAATGGGTGGTCACGTTTATTTTTTTCATTTAAAACGATTCCAAATCGTTTACTGGAGCTATCGACAAATTCAAAATCAAAGAAACTGGGGAATATTATTATCTCATCGTTTCTTTGTATGTGCATTGCGTGAATAAGAGGCATTTTGATAGGCTCTTTATTGTTTAGTAAGAACGTCTCAAAATAAGACTGTCTGGCGGGTAAATTTTCTCCTGAATTTACTGCAAAATATGGGTAATAATTATCTATTATTTTTCTATCAGCAGTGCATACATCCATTATATGACTAATAGGATTAATGCCCTTATCAAAAACAAGCCTTATAGCTTCAACCTTTTTGCTAACTGGATTTATATTTTCAATCCCAGAGCTTACAACTCTCCAATTTTCACTATCTTTTATATGTCTAAACATTCTCCTTGAAGCATCTAAAGCCATATACAAGGGAGTTTTTCTGTGAAAGTACGTAATTCCAAGATGCAGAGGCAATCGGTTTCGGACTTTTCCAAATTCAGTTTCATATTTTTCTTTTATTCTGCTGACGATATTTAAAGCAATGCTACCTGGCACAATTACAATGGAGCTTACTGACGATTGGAAAACATCTATAAAAGGAACGTAATGGCTTTTAAACGAAGAGTACTTTATATTTTCATGCTCTATATCTTTCCATTCATTTTTGTTTGGATCTCTAATCTTTAGTACCTTAATTTTCTCGTTTTCCTCTTCTTTCTTGTTCCTAAATAAAATCTGAAGATTGTAAATCGATATTAGCTCTTGTTTATTTTTATCCCAATACGCGCTTGTTTTAACACCATCAATCTCTATTTCATATAATGCAGAATCTCCGAGGTCATCCCGAAGCCCAATATGTAATCTATTATATCTTAACTTCCTCAGCCAGTCCCTTTTTGCTGCCTTGAATCTTAAGATATCTTCTTCATACACATCTTTCCGTGATAATACATCGTCTAAAACTGATTCCCAGAACCTGTTTGTCGTACCACAGATTCTCCTCAGCCGAGCAGGTGAGGGGTGTTTTTTGAAAAGAAAAAGAGCTAATTCTTCTCCAGTAATTGCTCCTTTTACGATTCCTAATGTGTCCCTATCTTTAACTATTTTTTCCACAAACTCTTTTGTTGTTTGTCCATGGTAAGCATCGCTTAGCGCTTTAAATTCTTCCCATTTGTTGTTTGGTTGAGTCAAAGGTACAGTTAATTTACTTAATAGTTCACTATAAGGATTATTGAGATTTAAAGTAAAATTCTTATTTTTCTCGTATGTTTTTCCATTCACATCTTCAAATGATTGTGAAAAAATTGTATTCAAACATTCTCCACTTAGCCATTTTGTAATATTGAACTGCCCGTAAATAATTGCTACTTTGTCATTTATATCCGAAATTTCATCTAACCAGATAGTGGCTTCTTTGCCATTGTTTATTTGGTAAACCCAATCTATTGTTCGCCCTTCCCTCCACTCTACGCATACTTTACACAAATCCTGTCTTTCGCATTTTGGTCTTACACCGCAGACAGGACATACATCAGCCTGGAGGGCGTTGTTAAAATTACATTTATTGTTATAATAGCGACAGTTAGACATTTTGCATGTCTTATTATCAAAAACTTCTGATTTCACACCGTTTAGAGCAATAGCATCCCAGCGTTTTTTCCAGTGCGGTATTTCCCCGCTCAATATTGGAATATCCAGATTTTTCGATTCATCAACGAGCTTGCTTAATTCTGTCAAAGACCTCGAATGTTTGCTTATCTTGACATCCGGAATAACCTCGCCATCTAATAGTACTTGGAATTTTTGTATTATTTGTTCTTTTAGCAGTTTTTTTAAATCGTTCAATGGCAGTTCTTCGAGGTCAGGCAATACAAAGTAAATACCCCTCTCGTCTTTGTATATCTCATTCCCAACAGGATAATCCAGTTCGATTATTCTTTTAATCCCATCTAATAGACTGTCAAGTGTTTTTCGCCTCCCCTTTATGTCTCCTATTTTCAGTCCTTTGTAAACAAATCCCAACGAATCAAAATTTACAGCTAAAATTTTCCATTTTATATCTGCTGATTCGGGTAATTGAAACTTTGTTTTATTTTGTTCATATTCATAGTTTAGCAGGATTCCAGCGAGAGTTGCTTTATAAAGAGCTACTACAGAATACGAATGATCCCATAAAGTAACATCATTTGATGCGCGCCTTGTTTCACCTAACGCTTGTAAAAATGCCCACTCAGCTTTTTTAAATATAGATGCTCTAATCCCAGAATCGGCACCATTTTTAATCTCGTTCCATGGAATGACTTGATTGTTCTGTTGGGCTTTTATAATACGATTCAACTGATTTTCAAGTTCTATGCAGAAATCATTTCTAATTCTTTTTAAATCATCTAATATTATTTTCTGATTTTCATGACCAAAGGCAGTTGCTATAAAAGTGTCATTTTTTGTCTGTTTTTTGCCTGGTGTTCCTTTATCTACACCCGAATCAACACCATCAACCCCCCCAGGTGCTTTTAGATATTTAATAAAATTACTTTTACCAGCCCCTCCATGATGGTTTTCAATAAGTTCTCTTAAAATTTTAATATTATTTTTGATTAATAAATCTGGAGTTTCTATCGCATCTATTGTGTCTATTAATGTCTGTGAGATGTATTTAGAATCCAATATTCGATTATGGTAGAAAGTGATTGGATCATTATCTTTAGATTCGTACCCTATAAACTCTTCACCCAACTTCCCTAAATCATGAATCAGCGCTCCGATTTCTGCAAGGAGAATTGTATCTTTATGTTTCTCTATTACCTGCTTGATATCTATCATTCTAACTCCTTCATCGATAAACAACTGTTCATCTGCTAGTATCTCCTGAAATACAACTTGCTAACTCGCTCAAACTCTTGAATTTAAAACTCCAAATACCTTCCATCCCTTTCTTTTTTTCAAAAAATTCATTTAGTTTGTAGCGTACCAGTAATTCTCCATCTTGTAATGAGTCTGTAGATGTCCCAAAACCAGAGTTCTTTTTTGCAGAAAATCCATAGGTAAGAAACATTTCTTTAATTGCAGCACAACTATGATGAAGGTCAATCAAAATCTCACTTTCTATACTTGCGTCCTTTTTTCCAAAGAGATCATATGGAGTGTAGAGCAATGAAAATACTCCCTGCGCTCCAGCAGGAACACACTCAACATAGATCGGATTCTTTCCAGTTTTAGTTTTGCGGTCATGAGGATTGATTACTATGAGATCGATTTTGTTAAAAAAAGTCGGATAAAAATGAAGTCGCCCTTTGAAATGAATCAGACGATCATCTTTTCCAAAGTTTTTGCCGATTAAATGGTGATATTGTGTTACTGCAGATGGTCTTAGATTATCCAAATATCCGGACCAACCCTTAGAAAATTTTTCATCCATTCCCTTTTCACTACCGAACAGCAACATCTGACGTAAGCGTTCAGCTGCAAAATCCTCATCTCGCATATCCTTTATAGTTTCTAAATACGTTTTCATCCATGTCCAGCGTAAATTGCCCTTCCAGGAGGCAGATGAAATAGTTGGTATTTTAAAGATTTTATCTTTTCTTACCGGATTGTCAATAATATATAAAGGTTCATCATCTCGTGATATGTATGGTTTAGCGAGTGTAAAACCAAATTGAATAATCCAAGAATAAGGCAAGAATACCAGAAAATCGTTTGAGGGCTTCAATAAGCCTAATTGATTCATGCTTTCCAAGTTAGGTTTAATTAATTGGGTGTCATATGGATTGAATGTGCTTCCACGTTGATGTACCAGACTTCTATACTGAGAACGTCCTAATTCCTTCAGTTCATCCTTGCTTTTTGTTAATGCCAGAAGCTGTATCTTGGTATATAGATTTAAAGTAGTATCTTTAGTAATACGTTCAAGGTCATATATAGATAAACCACCAAAATCAGCGTATATGTCTTTCATCATCCTATCACACTCTTAGGGTTATATTCAAAAACTTTTTTGGAACCAGGAAACATCCCTTTTTTGTCGGCAATAAATTCATCTAAGAAGGTTGTTACTGTCTTTAAATCCACCCCAATGGTCTTTGGAACATAACCCCATACCTTAAGATAATATTTTTCATTGGGTGCTTCTTTGAAGAGATGACTTACGTGAATTTTGCTGGCTGATTTGCTATCACCCAAGCTTCCAAAAAGATCACTGGTTATTTTTGAATTTAATCTTTCTTTGAAAAACGGACGCATACCAAAATCTCTCCCGCGACTGGTGAACGGGTTTCGAGTACTACTTTTATACCGAATATCAAAAGCACATGGGATAAAATATGACCGGTAGTCAAAATTTGATGGAGCCCTTCCCACAATCCACCCTACCCCTTCATAGGGAGCAGGATCTTTCATTTCGTATATTATGGAAAAAAAATTATTAAGATTAAAGTGTTTTTCGTCATTTTCCCCTTTTTTGCTTTTTTGTATTTCTTCTTGCACATATCTTTTCCCACTTTCTAACATATCATTATTTAATCCATTTAAGATTTTAACTTGTCCAAATCCATTTTGGCTTTTGGCACCCAATGCCCCCAATGAAGTAGTCACCCACAATAGATAATAAAGAATGTGTAGATTTTTTTCTTCATCCCCATGGATTGATAAAAAAGACATGTCAAATGGATCACTGCTCCATAAAGTACTATTTCTAAAAATAAACTCAGTTTGCATACCCTTTCCTTTTTTCTGTCCACCCAGTTCTTGACCACCAAAAATACGAAACAACCAGTTTCCGTTGGTGGCATATACACCTTGATGAGTGACAAAAAATAGAGGAAGCGTTTTCAATCCTTTTATTTCTATTCGGAATCTCTTAGCCAATCCCGTGCAGCCAAATAATCTGCAAACTGCACATACATCCTTAAGCCCTTCTTTAAAAGCTTCATCAACATTTTCACCACAATTTATAGCTTTTTCATATGCATCCGAGTCAAATTTGCATCTTTTACTAACATCATCGTCGGTTGGATCGCAGGCATAACCATCCAAACTTCTAACAATACCTTCATACCACCAACGCAGTGATCCTAAAACTCCTGTTTCTGCAGCAGAAATGCTGTCACGATCAATGTTTCCTGTCCAAATAGGCGTGAGTGTTTTGAGTTTAAATGGAGGATTTTTCGGATTATACACTGAATAACCCCCTTTGTATAGACTGGCACAATTCAGAATATTTACTGTTCACAATCTCAGCCATCTCATGATTTCCATTCTTTAATAAAGTCATATATGCCTCTCCTATGGCTTGTCTTCCGGGATCCCCATTAATTTTTTTAAGAGCTTCTGCAATTGCCTCGCCAACTTGTCTATCTTCCTCAGTTTCCAAACAATTTTTTAAGGATTCTATTGCCATCTCATCTTTGAATTCTCCTAAAGTTTCTGCTGCAGCTTTTCTGACTTGCCTTTGATTATGTTTCAATAAAGAAACAAGCTTGTTTTTTGATCCAGTTGCTGATATTTTAGGTAAAGCTATTACCGCAGCTTCAATTACATTCCATTCGGTGTCATTTAAAGCAGGTATTACAGCTTCTTCAGCCTCAATGTTTCCAATTGTTCCCAATGCCTCAATTGCAGCTTGACGGAGTCTACAATCATTATCTTTCACCACAGTCTTTAATCCTTCAATAGCTCTTGCGGCTCCAACATTTCCCAAAGCGAGGCAAGCCTCCCTTCTAATTTCCCAATTCTCATTTTTGTTCGTCATCAGCTTTATCAAAGCTTCTATTGCTTCGGTAGCTTGCATACGCCCTAAAATAACTACAGCACCGTATTTAACTCCTCGTGGATCATCATTATTGAGAAGAGAAATAAAATTTTCAATTTCATTTGCTCCTCGCATTTCCTGAAGAGCGCTTCCCAAAAAGTCCACAACTTCATTATCCTCATTAAAAACTTTGTACCATTCTACTAACATTGGTTCAATTGACAATGAACCAATGCTCTTAAGGGCATCCGCAGCTTCTTTTCTTTTTATTCCATTCTCTCTGTCTTTCAGTGCGTCAATTAATAAAGGGATTGATTTTTCTTTTGCTTTTACCAATATTTCCTTAGCAGATTTACGTGTTTTTTCATTACTGCTACCCAAATTGTTAACATAGCGTTGCAATACCTGTGGTCTAGCCCAAAATCTTGGGATAAGCCATCTACTCACACCCAGTATATCGCAGATTGTAGAAATTATTTGAAAAGCTAAACCCGCATCCACTTTAAGCACCTTTCTTTAAAACTTGTAAAGAAATCCAATTCTCCTGTATACAAATCTCAGAGAAAATAAAAATCAAAGGCTCAATCTGTCTACATGTTTCCTCTCTTCCTTCCCATTCCCTTGGTGTCAACCAATCACTGGCTATCTGGATTTTCAGCACCTCATGTACCCTTGGAGCAAGCCTCCCAGCATCATGGTGAAGCGATACTAACCCTGCCGCTCCCTGCCACTTCTCCGGAAAATGCATTCTTATGAATTTCGCGCCAAGCTCCTGGTGCTTCCCACTCTCACCTGTCCCCTGCCAGAACTTCCCTATGTCATGCACCGCCGCCGCCAGTAGCAGGTTCTCATAATCCTTATTTCCACCCATGGATTCGGGAACGTGTTTAACCTGTATAAATTTTTCGTAATCTTATAAAACCGCGACGAACTCTCCCCATTTGCGATCAACTTCTTCTTACCTTGTTCTCAGCCGCAAATCCTATGAAAATAACTCACATGGCATCTCCTGCTTGCACTACGCCATGCACTCTGCCGCATACATGCATCGCCTCTCGCATTCGGCCATGCCGGGGTCTTTCTCCTCGTAGACCATTTCTAACTTTTTATCTCTTTCCTCAATCCACCAGCTTCGGAGGTCATCGCTGATGTGGAAAAGGTCGCGCTCAACCAGGAGGCGGTCGTCCTTGAAATTCAGGAAAACCGTGCATCCTACATCAACAGGAACTTCGTATACGCTCTCAAAGACAAGAGCGTAGCCTGTTGCGTAAAGCTTGTAGGGGTTCACTTCCTCCTTTTTTATCCCGGTTTTAACATCGAACATGATATTGTGCAGGTAGTCGTAGCAGTCCACGCTTAGGATGCCGCTGCACCCTATCAGTTCACCGCTGATCTTATGTTCGATAAGGAAGGGCGCTGAGGTTGCGATCATGTCTTCCTCTGTAGAGTATGGCTGACTGCTTAATGCATCTCTGAATTTGGATTCGGCGTTGGTGAGGACATGCTTCCAGACCATCCCGGCATATTTTTTTATAAGCTCAAGGTTTCCCTGGATATTCTCAAACTTCTGCACATTATACCACTCTTCAAAAGCTGGATTGAAGTTCTTCCGCCGTACCTGCCTGTATGCCTCGTTTATTGCAGCATGGGTAACAGAACCCAAAGATACAGGGTATGTCATCTCACCTTTCTTTTTAAGCACATGCTTCAGGTAGACATCCCTCGATGTTGGACAGTACTTGCTGCATATAGAATACATTGGGAGCTTTACATCGTGGTAGGGCTTTAATGGGGAATTATCCCAGCTCCATCCTCTAAGTTCCTCTGTTACTCCAACACTCCTTGAAAGGGGGCGGAGCTTCTTTAAGAGCTGCTTATGCTCGATATCGTTTAAGTAATACACCATAGCATCACACTATCTGCACGCTTGAGTCTTTTACGAGACATGCGCCGCTGTTACTGATAATCTCGGCTGTGCCTGTACACCGGTCGCACAGGGGAATGATAAAGATGCTGTCGTGCCCATCGTTCACGAACTGGCTTACTCTTCTGCCCAGCACAGCCCTGTCATTGGCATTCAATTCACCTCTGAAAGCGCTATACTGGATACGGGCAAGACCAAAAGTCTGGAGCATGGTAGCGAGCCTCTTTCGCTGCCCATCATCCGTTATATCGTATACTACGAGGCAATTCATATTATTGCAATCCTCCCCGCACTGGTTATCTTGAAGCCGTTTCCTTCACTCACATAGCCCATAGCTTTGAGTTCCCTGAGATGGCTGTAAGCCATGCCCTTGGAGATGCCGACCTTTACCGCTATCTTGCTCACCGAGGTCTCGCCGCTCTCAAGCTGCTCAAGCACGGCGCGCTTTGTATCCGAGATGCCGAATCCTAGCAGCGGGAACTCAAGCACGAACTGGTCTTCCTCTGTAACATAGACAACCTGCTCTACCATCTCTTTCCGTGCATAGGATCCGAAGAGTGCGCCGAACGCCTGAGGTTTCCTGCCACCAGAGACGTTCACGATTACCCGCTGCCCTCTTGCGTTCTCTTCTTCTATTATTGCCGCAACATCCCGTGCAACCTTCACCACGTCATAGATGGTTGTGTATTTTTTCTCTACCTCAAGGACCGAGCCGAAGGTATCTGTAATCATCTTCTCTGCACGCGCCTTCTCTTCGGGCGCTTTCTCCTCAGTAAGCAGAATGATGCGCGAGGGTGAGAAGCGGGTAGCGCAGACAATGACAGGCTCGATTGAGTAGATGGTTGAGATGAGTGTGAGGTTGGTTGTCATTGATATGTATTTTGAATATAAATGTATATATTCTTTACTGAGTTATGAATGTATATGATGTATGAGTGAAGGATTGAAGTGTACAAATGTAATCTTCACGTTCATATCAGCAGTAAGAAAAGCCATATCGGAATAAATAATACCCGGCGTCCTCCAAGTTCTCCTTTCCTGAAGGTGTCTTTTGTTACGACTATTCCGATGCCCAGATCTTCCATCTCCATGAATTCTATAAGTCCTTTCAGATCGGCATTTGTGGGATGCTCTCGATACTTAATTTCTATGGGGATTACTTTTTTCGAGTCATCGTATACAAAATCGACCTCATGTTTATTCTTCCAGTAGTAAGGCTCAAAGAACGGCTTTGACTCACGACCCCTTTTAATCAGGTGCCATGCTGCTATATTTTCTGCCGCTTTACCGTCGTCCCTGTCCAGAGTAAGCGCTCTCCTGAGTCCTTCCTCCCAGAAATATAACTTCTTTGCCCTCTTCTCAGCCGCTTTTTTAGAGGGCGCAAAAACATCTGCTACGAATACCATCATGGAACTCTGCAGGTAATAAAGGTAGAGTTTAATGGTCTCACGGTCAATATCGAGCCTTTCTGATAATCCTTTGTAGGTAAACCTGTTAGTGGAAACGGCAGCAATATCCCGCACCATCTTTTCAAGAAGCATGGGGTCCTTCACCTTGAACACGCTTACAATGTCCCTGAACAGGATGAGGGCGAAATAATCCTCCACAATAGTTCTGTACCACTGCTCCATATCTATGATCTTGAACCATTCAGGATACCCTCCCGTATCGAAGTATTGGCTCAGAAAATGCATTATGCTCTGTTTATGTGCTATAATGCTGTGGTATGTTTTTTCAATATCTTCAAAACTCTCAAGGTCGGGTTTTTGCGGAAGCATCCCGGAAAGATCAATATTATTGAATTCCAGAAACTCCCGGAAAGTCAGAGGAAAAACGTCAAGGAACCTTATCCGCCCTGTCAGGCTTTCTGAAGCATCCAGATACAGGAGGGTTTTGGATGACCCTGATATTATGAACCTGCATTTTGCATGGGCATCTGTGTAGTATTTCAACTGTAACTGCCACTCCTTCATGACATGTATCTCATCAAGCAGGAAGTATATTGATTCTCTGGATGGGTCTATGCCTGTGAGTTCATGGTAAGTGTTCAGGATATCGTGGACGCTGTCTATTTTTCCGAGGAGGTCATCTATTTTTGCATAGACGATTTCTTCGGGTTTTTTTGTTTTGAGAAGAAGGTCTATGTACTGGTACAGTATGGTTGTTTTTCCGCTCCGTCTTATCCCTGAGAGGCAGATGATCCTTTCAATTTTGTCGGATTCCTGTATCCTGTTGATATAATCCTGTCTCTGAGTTCCTCTGTCCGAAGGTGCGATATTTTTTGTTTCCCACCAGTAATTTCTTTTTTTGAGATAGCTTATCAGGAACTCTTTATCCATATGCAAGTATAGTCTACAGAATAAATATAAATATTGCGGTTTATGTTTGCATGCTTATATAGTGCCGACGACATCACTCTATATTTTTAATCAGCCCTGGTGCTGGAAAGTATATGTATTCACAGTATTTGTGAAGGTAAATGGTAAACAAGTGTATAGTAAAACGAAAAAGTTAAATATTGAAACTGCATAGTCCAGTCATGAACTTCGGGGATGTCTGCGGAAGGATGTCTGAAATACGATACAATTGGGCGCAGGAGGCGCGGCGGTTGGGCAATGCAAAGGGAGAGGTGGTAATAAGTGCTTGAATTATACGACCACCAAAAGGCAATGCAAGAACCGATGCGTGAACGGAAGAACGCGCTTCTTCTGGCGCCGTGTGGAAGTGGGAAAACTCTTGCAGTAGTATATAATTGGTTAAAAGAACGCCCGACTAAGCATTTGATTTATGTTCTACCGACTACAACGCTTCTTAAAAGCATAAAACAGGACATTATAGAGCTAATTGAAGGAAAAGAAGGAAAACCTAACGTTGTAAAGGAATTAGGCTACAGAATTGTTGATTTGGAGCAGACTGAATTCAGCGATCCTAAACTGATAAGTATCGCCACCGATTATGGAGAAGAAAGGGAATCAAAACTTTATGCACATGATATAATTATTACAACAATGGATAGTTACATTGCGCGCCTTTATCGCAGTTCCATGACTCCTAAGAAATTCAGAGATTTGCCTATTGCCCGCATTTTTAATTCAACCACTATTTTTGATGAGGCGCAGATGTATGATAACTATACCCATACCCTGGCGCGCTATACTTTTAAATTACTGAGGGAAGGAAAGGCGCATCATATCGTTATGACTGCTACTCTTAGCGATAAGATGATAGAATTTTTGGAATTGAAAGACGAAAAAGATTACAAGAAAATTCCAGTTCCTGATGATAAGTGGATGAGTTTTACTGGTAAAAAACAAATCGCAAAGATTGTTGAATTCAATGATTTTGCATCAAAGGTCGAAGAAATAATTATTGAAAATAAAATCTCAAAAGCTTTGATAGTTTGCAACACGGTTGGTAAGGCTCAGGACTTATTTAAAAAATTAAGTAGCAGTGCAAGAAATGTTCTATTGCTGCACAGCAGATTCAAACATGAAGACAGAGAAAAGAAAGAAAATCAAATAAGGGAGCATTTTACGAAAGACAACTCGTTCATTGTAGCTACTCAGGTTGTAGAGGCTGGAATTGATATCAGCGCGCCATGTTTGATTACTGAAATTGCTACGGGTGATTCGCTAGTTCAGCGGATTGGCAGATGCGCTCGAAGGAAAAATGAAGAGGGAAGTATATTCCTGCTTTACTCAAAAGAAGAAAAACCTTTGCCATATAAAAAGTCTGAAATAGAGCCAGTTATTCAGATGTTAAAGGGATTGCCAGGTAATCAAAATTATGATTTTACTCTGGAAAAACAGCTTGTTGAGAGTGTGATTCCTCCGGCACTTGAAGGCAATGCCGAATCAAAGGCTAGAGGAATAATATTGAGTGCTTTTGTATCGCTTTCAGCTTTCGGAGATGCATGGATAAATGTTCCAACAAGGGATGCAACACCAATTTATATTTACTTTGGTAAAAATATCAATAAAGATGATAATAATAAAGTGATGGAAAATTGCGTGAGGGTGGATTTGCGGCTCCTGTATAGTATTTCAAAAGACCTGTCTGAATTTAAATTCTATGACCGAGAATATGATAAAGAAGACCAAAAAATCACCTTCACACCCAGAAAAAATCCTAATGCCTGGTCAATAGCAGTTTCAAAGAGTGTTGGATATGACTCAATTTTAGGAGTGACAAGAAATGAATAATGATATTTATAAATTGTTACCCCACGAAGATTGTTACTCAAAAACTCATGGTAGTGATTTTTTTGAAACCTACAATAGCCATGTAAACCTGTGCCTTGCATTTCTTAACCCAGTTTTAATAGCGTTAAATTATCATAATTCAATAGATGATGTAAAAAGAATGGTTCAGCTTCACGACATTGGAAAGTTGGGCACTGAATTTCAAGAAGCTATAAAGATGAATAAACCACAATACATTCGTCATGAAGGGTTAGCGTTTATTAAATGGTTGGATAATTATTCAAATATAAAGGATTTAAAATTGCCTTATATTTTAGCAATTCTTGCACATCACAAAACACTTATAGATGATGAATCTGCAATATTAATCGAACGATTCATATCGAATCGCTCTGACTGGAAAATTTTGTCTGGAAAATGGTTGGAGATTGTTAAAAGAACAACAGCAGATAGAATTGACCATGAATTTCTTTTAGCACTGCCGCTCATTGATATTTTAAGAACTGTTGACATCCTGGCAAGTTTCACAAGTGAAACTATTTTTCTACAATATACGAATAAACCAGAGATTAAAAAATCGCTGTATGAAGCGGCTTTTTCTGATGTCAGTAAAGAACTTTCCTGCATCAATATTCGAACAGATGAACTAAAATTTGAAGCATTATCCGATGATGGAAAAACGGTGAAAATAGGTTTGAATTCTCCTGTAAAATCGGTTATTGAATATGTGCGAAGGGAGGCGGCATGAAACTCATATTTCCAAATCTCCAAAACGAAGAAGGAAAAACGATTTGCCAGTTATTTGCAGTTGATTTCTTAAAATTCCTGCAAGAAAAAGGTGCTAAACTTAAGATGGTGGATTTAACAAATATGGTTTCTGAACTTGATGTTGCAGTTGATTTAGATAAAAGTTTTGATGAATACTTAAATAAAGTTTTTGAAGATGGACTGCTTTCTTACAATTACACAAGCAAATTAATCGGGCGCGGCAAGGTTGATATAGCAAAGAAAGTCGCAAATCCTGATAAAGTAAGTGATTTTACAAAAAGAATTTTTGAACCGTCAGGTGATGAGTTTGATTTTAAAGATATGGGAGAAAGACTATTTGCCGGGCACATAGAAGGACTTCAATCTATCAGAATAGATATAAAAGCGCACAGATGCGTACAGAATGCTGATGAAGAAGGGAGTGTTTGCAATGTCTGCGGGTTGGTGGAAGGCAAAAAATCAGATATCACTGAAAGAATAAGTCTTGTAGCAGACAAATGCTGGAAACCCCTTGGACTATACGAACAACTTAAGGGATGCAAGAGATGTACATATGTCTTAGGGCTTATTAGCAACATGCGCTTTTTATGGAGAGTAAATATCAGTGGAAAAAATGGAAAAGCTCGCTATTCAGTAGTTCCAAAATTTAGAATAGACACAAAAGAACCGGTTATTATTGATAAGATTCTCGAAAACTCGTCATATTTTGGATTATTTAGAACAAGAAGGTATGGAACTACCTCAGTTGATTACCTCTTAAATTCATTAAAAGTGCAGCCAATTATAGCGAAAATAGTAGCTGATGGTGAAATAAGCCTCATGGTATTCAGTCAATCTGCCACAGGGCAAGGCGGATTTGTCACTGAGAATGTCATTAGTTCACAAAAAATCCAGCAAATTGCCAGGTTTGCAATATTTTTAAATAAATTCTTCCCAAAATCGCCATATGCTGATGGAGGTGCACAGCTGAAAACACTTCCACGAATCATTAGTGATACAGCTTATATTTACACAACAAAAGGCAGAAGTGAAGCAATGTGCAGGTTTTTCACGGATATCAGTACGGATTTTTATGTTCTTTTAGATGCTGAGGTTTTAGGAGGCAAAGAAATGAGAATTGAATATTTCAAAAACAAAGAGGCAATACAAAATATGAATGAATTCGAATGGGATAACCCGTTGGTAAGAGTGAGTACCTTTTTTGTCGCAGAAAGAGCGTATCAGGCTAAAAAAGACGGTAAGAAGCCTGAACAGGCAATAAATTCACCAATGGCTCTTTTCAACTCAATTCCAGAAAGGGAAAAGAACAAGACTATCAGACAGTACGTAGAAGAAATCACAAATAATGGAAAAAGTCCTGTTTTGAGTAGAATAGATCGCCCTGAAGAATTCCTTTCTGACTTTAGCAAAGCATTGAACTATTGTGATACCAAACGGCTAAAAGAGATTGTCAGATACATGCGAGTTTTTACAAATACATACCAGTATAAAAAAGCAGAGGAAAAAGATGCTATTCTTAAGGAGACACTTGAAAAATTGGGATATTCATTAAAACAAAGGGAGGAAAGAACGTGAGCTTAATTAAACAAAAAAATAACAAAGACTTTGAAACTAAGCGAATAGGGGTTACCTATCTCATAAAATTAGAGAATGAATCGCCATTAAATGAAAATATGGTTGAAGAGACAGGAAATATCCATAAGAGGATAACCTTATACGATGGAATCGAAAAAGCAAAGCGCAGCGGCAACAGCGTAAAATCGCAGCATCGAAAAGCATTGATGGATCATATTGGAAAAGATGAAACCCAGTGCGATTCTACTGAAAATCCATGCGGTGAATGCCTTGGATGCGCCCTTCATGGATTTGTGATGTTAAAAAAGGACACAATGCACAGTTCCCTTGTCAGTTTCAGCGATATGGTCAGCATTGAAAAATCTGATGACTGCATTACAGGTTTGAGAGAGACTATGTTAAAATCGCCAAGTGTGAACGTCAGTCCTCAGCCTTTCAGTTACGAAAGAGTGAAAGCGGGGACGCATTTAGTTGGGACTGCGTATCTAACGCTTACTGGCAGAAAAACAGATCTGGAATTCGTCTTTGAAGACGAGGCGCAAATAATTGATGCATTCTGGTATGGACTTAGATCAGTATTAACAAACCAGACATACCAGCAGACTGTAATGACTGCGCGTCATGATGCAAGATTCACGCCAGAACTGCTCATTGTTTCAGAGGCAAAAAATTTACCAGTTGATATTATGGTCAGCCCTGACCTAACAATCTGTGATTCGCAAAAGGCAAAGGATGATCTAAAAGCAAAAGCAAATGCGCTCAAAGCTCTATTAAAACAGGGTGATGTAAACACCATTGAGATCAAAGATGGCGCAGAAGTATTGCAATATTTGAGTACAAAAGGTCATATTAAATCAAAAACAGTAAAATCCAGCAGCAAGGTCAAACCCAAAAAATCTGAAAAATTTGAAAAGCCCGTATCGAGCGGGGAATCTGAGAATGAAAGCGATTAAAATTGTTCTTGATCCTGCTATCGGATGGCATATTCGCAACCCCGCAACATACAGGATAGAACGAACATATCCTGTGATCCCTCCAACAGTTTTATTCGGGATCGTTCAAAATCTGCTAAATACAAGTTCACATAAAACAACATTTAAAAAATTTATAGCTTTAGGCGGCTTTCCATCAAGCAATGTTGGGCTGAGTCTCGAAATGCAGAGAATTGTGAAGATAAAAGGTAAAGAAGATATTGTAGGAGACAGGCATGAAATCGAGGTTGCTCATACAAATTTGATAAATTCATATTTGCTTGTACCGGATGAGCTTTCTGCTGAATATGTTTCAAATCTGAGACAGCGGGTTGGAGATATTGTTTTACTGACTACAAACCAATTTCCAGTAACCCTCAGAAAAATATCAGAGCATAAAGTCTTGAAAAACAAAAGTAAAAAACTACTTTTCGGGCTGGCGCGCGAAGGAATGGGATTCCCGTATGTGCTCCCGCTGCGATACGAGTTTGGCAAAACTAATGATTACAGGACGCAACAATACTGGAGAGTCTTGCTGCCTTTTGTACCTGTTGTGTCGGATAAATCAATCAAAAAAGCGGATATTGAATTATACGAAGAAATTGATGCACTTTCCATTGAAGGCGCGAACTTTGATGCCGAATTAGTAAAGCTTTGTGAAAATAAATGGAATAAAACTATTACTCCTTTAGTTGGGACTATTTAGATATGCTCCCCATCGCCAAACTCACCGCCCGCCTCTCCTTCCCCACTTCAGTCACCTTCCCCTACTGGATGGGCAACACCTTTCGGGGCGGCTTCGGCATACACGTGCGCCGCGCCTGCTGTCCTGATTTAAGAAGGGATTGTTATTCCTGCGATTCTAGGGAAGACTGCATCTTTTATTATACGCATATGAAAAAAGACTCAAAGGTGGGTTATGGCGCCCCTCCCAAACCCATTGTTTTTATTCCCCCATTTTTCGGAAAAAGCTTCACCGTTGACAAGAACGGTTTCCTTGATGTGGGTATTCTTCTATTTGGCAGGTTTACCCTTTACCTTCCGCATGTGGCACTTGGGCTCTCCATGCTTGGACAGAGCGGCATCGGTTCTGAGAGAAGGTATGATGTTAATAAGTTTAAACTGGAAGAGATGAGATGCAGCTTCTCCAAAGATGTAGTCTACGATGGCAGTACGATAAACATTGGAGCAATGAGGACGATTGATCTGGCTGATTATGCTAGAGATGGCGTTTCTGCCACTGACAACCTTTCCATAGGCTTTGAGACACCGATTATGGTAAAGACCGGCGAATTCCCGCCTGCATTGGATAAGCTCCTCAGCATGGTTCGCCAGCGATTGATTCTCTACGTTAATGAATACGGTGATCGTGTTAAGATTCCTGATTTTGAATGCAGTGCAACCATAAAATCTTCAAGTGATCATTTTCATAATATTAAGAGCAGATCACAGCGAGCCGGTAAGAGGGACTTTCATACGTATACAGGAACTGCTGAATATTCTATTGAGAAAATGGACGAGAATGCAATGCAATTACTCAGAATCGGACTGCTTATAGGTGCCGGACCTAAACCATCCTTTGGCCTTGGATTTATTAGGGTGATCGATTGAGACACTCTATTCCATTCATCCACTAAAATGCTGCTACATCTCTATAAGTTCATCTTCATTTTTCTGAATTTGTTACTCGCCGCAATATAATTTATATCCGCATTCCTTGCATGCGCTTTCATTTTTGGTTTTATCGAATCCATGTTCGTAATCATGTGCGATGAGCTTTGCAATTTCAATCATATTATCAATAGCAGCCCCGTCAAGCGGTTCCGCTCTTGAATTGCCTGTGCTCTCATATTTTCCATCCTTTAGTTCGAATGTCCTTGGAGCAGGAAGTGCCAGCAGTTCAAGCGTGAGTTTTATCACCTTTAATTGCGGGTGGATATTTTCAAGACCGCAGGCGTAAAGTAAAAGCTGTTTTGAACGCTCCTCGGGACCGGGTTCGTATTTTCCAGTCTTGTAATCGATAATCTCCACCTCATTCTGAGTCCCCGGGATTTTATCAACGCGGTCAATGAACCCTTTGAAATTAAACCCGCCTAGAGGTACATTGAACCGCTGCTCAACCATAAGATTATTCGCAATAGTATTCCTGTTGCGCGCCCAGAATACATCAAGCGCTTCTGTTGCGACCTTAAGATTGATTCCTTTCCATTGTGGTTCTTTCCCAACCATGTCCCTGAGATTATACAACTGCTCCTTTGTTGTTATTTTTTCAATCACGGCAATTTCAAGAACCTTGTGGATAAAACTCCCCGTGTTCATGGCTCCTGTGGAGTCCTCCGAGGCGCGAGTAGGCATCATCAGAAGTCCTGCGAGTTCATACTGTTTGGGACAGTTCTCATAGGTGTTTATCGAGGTCACGCTGAAGGTCATGCTTGCAGGATTGAATTTCAAGCCACTTTTATTCTCTTTTATCCTGTAGAGAATTTTATCAACATCATCTGAGGGATCTATTTTTGACCAGTTGGAATCAATAAATTTCTTGAAATCCATTATTTTCCCGTTCTTCAATGCCTGATACAGCAACGTATTTTTCATTATTTCATTGATGTCTCCTGAATCCAGTAACTCAATGATAAGTCTTTTACGCACGGCTTTTTCTCGGTCAAGCGTGCTGTCCTTTACCATCTCCCTGACTTTTGTTTCAGTATCCCGGAAATAGCTGAGATCACCTACTGTGATATTTCCTCCGGCCCTCCAGTTGTCATATCCGATATCCGTAAGGAATTCAGAAGGCTCTCTTTCATCTTCCCCATATTTCACGGCCAGGGTCAGGAAAAGATGTTCTCTTGCTCTAGTCAACGCAACATAAGCAAGACGCCTTTCTTCTTCCCTTTTGATTTCTTTTTTCCGCTCTTTAACGGCTTTGTCAATATCAGTGATTGATTTGTCCTCGAAGATATCACTGTACTGCTCCATTAATTCCGGCGGGATGAGCGGTTCAACGCCACCGCGATATAGAGGGAATTTATCTTTGGCAAGGTTTGTGAGAAAAACAACACTAAACTCCAGTCCTTTTGCCGCATGTATTGACATGAGATTTATGGCATCCTCACTTTCGATTCTTGCTGGAGGAGGGTTACCATCCATCTCATCGAGTATTTCAAGATAATCTATGAAACTGCTCAGGTCTTTTCTATGGAACTCCTCAAAATTCCTAGCTAATTCATAAAGCTGCCTCAGATTTAATAGAGCTTCCCGGCTTCTTATAGTATCCGTGTGTACAAACTGTCTTGAAAGACCTGATTGGTCATATACCTCAAGAATAAAATCAGATATATCGAGATTTTTCTTTCCGCATAGAGACTCTATCCTCTTTCTTACGTTGCTGATGATCTCAAGACCGCTTCTTGTAAGTCTGAGTTTATCGATATGATGATAAATGACTTCCTGAAATGAAACATATGTCTTCTTTATAAATTCTCCAATCCTGATGGAATCTTCCTGATTCAGAGCATTGTTATAATGGAATATTCTCCACCATGCTTCTGTTCCTCGTGCCGTAGGATGAGAGACATTGTTGATGACGTACAGGTAGGCTAATGCTGTCTTTATTTCTGACTGCTTCAGGAAGTCCGTATCGTCTTTGACCCTGAATGGAAGACCTCGATTCTCAAGGGCATATCTCACCTTCCGCCCCTGGGCATGTGTCCTATATAATACAGCGATCTCTTTCGGAGCAATACCCTGTGCCAGAAATTCCTCGATCTTCTCAACTATGGCTCTTGCTTCTTCGTTATCATCTTCTGTTTCAATAATACGGACATTCTCTCCTTCAATATTTTCGTGGTTTTTGAGGAGCTGGCATTCTTTCTTTTTCTCTTCCCCATAATTCTTTTCGATCAGCGTATGAGCTACCCTGAGTATCTTATTGGTTGACCTGAAACTCACATCCAATGACACGATTTCTTTATCAGAAAGATTGAATTGCTTCCCGAACTCCTCGATATTATTTGTATATGCTCCCCGGAACGCGTATATGGTCTGGTTCGGGTCTGCCACCACTGTTATGTTCTTGTTAGCCGATGTGAGCTTTTTTATAAGTTCGAACTGGACATAATTGGTATCCTGGAATTCGTCAATAATGATGTAGCGGAAGGTGTCGTTCAATTCCTGCGTACCGTATACATCGAGATACCAGAGGGCGATCTTATTGAGGTCACCGTAATCCAGTGCGCCTATAGCTGATTTCTTCTCTTCGTATTTTTCCCAGGCTGATATGAAGTTTGAATATTTCAGGTATTCTTCATAGTTGTCTATGAATTCAGAGTATTTTTTCTTCTCTACCTGTTTTGCCTTTTTATCTTCTTTGTCTTTAAATTCCTGAAGATGGAAGGTGTTGAGCCTGAATTTGGATTCCTGGTATAGTTCCTTCCACTTGGTCTCATCCTTTTCGATATCCTGAACCTGTTTCTTGAGCTTTTCAAGAAATTCTTTGAATTTATCTATCGAGATATTCAGGTCTTTTGCTTTTCCGATCGTGTTCGCGTACAGGCTGGCAGTCCTTGCATCAATCCTGATCTCCCTGAATATGAAAATGGCTGAATCCATCTCCTCAAATATCTTGAAGTCACCGGGAACTTTGCATCTGTCCGCATGATCTTTGATAAGCTCGGCGCAGAATGAGTGAAAAGTCTTAACGATCACTTCCTTTCCCTGAAGGAGTTTCTCGACTTTTTCGCGCATATTCCTTGCGGCTTCTTTTGAGAAGGTGAGCGCGAGGATGTGTGATGAGTCGATGTCTTCCTTTTCGACCATGTATGCGATCTTGGCAGTGATGGTTGTTGTTTTGCCTGTGCCTGCGCCGGCGAGGATAAGCTGAGGGGCTTGTATGTGTTTTATGGCTTCAAGCTGTCGCGGTTTTAGGGATGAGAGGAGGGAGTCTAACAAATATACACCACCATTTTAGGTTGGCTAAAGGAATACGTCTGGAATAATAATACTTTGCAAGAAATATTTTAGTTATTTTATGACCAACATCTTCAAGCGAAATAGCAGTTAAGTTTCTTGCTCGATATTCTTGATGATCTTCCTCAGGAAAACCTGGAACTCACTGAGAAAGGAGTAAAAATCCATATCATCTATCTCTGACAAAAGCAAGTCCCGTTCTCTGCCCCAATCAAATATCTTTCCCGATTGTAAGAGGGCATTTTTCTCTTTCAGGTTGAACCGGTACTTGTCATAGAGCTCAATAGCAAAGTTCGTCTTGCTTACTATGCACCCCTCCACATCCTCCAATTTAATCCCTAGCCGCTTGCAGATAAAGTAAACATCAAGGAAATCCCTCGCCTTCGTTCCTTCCCTTGTTAGAAGTGCCCTGACTTTTTCGCTGAGTATCTCGCGGATGTCGTAAACGCTGAAGTCTATCTTCCTCGTATATTCCGCATACTCAGGGAACAGCGCCTCAAGCTCCTCGTGCTCGCCTGTAAGCAATCCGCTCAGTTCTCCGTCCCTGGGCGGAAAGCACATACTTTCGACAAAGTTGATCTGCACTTTAAGGAAGCTGCGGCGGTTTAAGACTTCAGACATGTACCAGATCCTTCTCGATCAATCCTTTCTCTTGATGTCAAGGATTCTGGCAACCTCATTTACAAAATCACCCCTCACCCAATCACCCTCTCCACTATTTCAGTCACTGTTTTAGGATACTTCTTTGCGTAGCTCATCAACGTCTCTTTCGAACCCTGCTTAGCCCATTCGGATATATCGAGGACTATCTTGTCGTCAGGAACTCCGTTATACTTCCAGATGTATATGAAATCAAGGACAGTCTTCTCAGGGTCTGAATATCTTACGATCTCATCTTTTTGGTTTATGCCAAAGCTAACCAGCGAAGGCGATAGCTTGGTGAACTTGAATTTGTAGCCAGCTATGTTTATGGGGTTTGCCCTGAACAGAGTATCGTTGATCACATCCTCCACCGCAAAATACTCATGAGTCATGTTATTAAGTTTCAGTGCAGTATGCAGCCCAAAATACCAGTTTCTCACATTCTTCAATTCCAGCCCCTTTGCTACAAGTTCCAGATGGCTGTATTTGCTCCTTCCAAGCTTCATTTCATCAAGGGGCCTAACGTAGAATATTCCTCTGAATATCCTTGTCAGATAGCCTTGTGCAATGAAATACCGGATCACTGTGGTATAGTCCAATTTCATTGATTTGCAGTACAGTTCCAACTCCTTTGACGTGACGAACTCTTTATTTTCTATACGAAGCTTTTTGAGGAGAACACTCATTCTCATTTATATCACAATATCACATATAGTATTACCTTTTGATATATATCACTATGTGTGATTTAGCCTCGAATCTCTTGAAGTCGCCGGGAACTTTACATCTGTCTGCATGGTCTTTGATGAGTTCGGCGCAGAATGAGTGAAGGATCTTAACGATTACTTCTTCTCCCTGAAGGAGTTCTTTGACTTTTTCGCACATGTTTTTTGAACTTACTATCTTAAAAGCAGTTGGAAAGCGAATTGAAAGTAATTAGAAAGGGCTAATCAAGACATTCCGACTATTGTTGGCAGGCAATAACCCTGTGATTACAGTATTTTTTGCTTTAACTTATGAAGCTAATTCCCTTCTTAGTTTTTTAATTGAAAGAAGTCTATCAGCATGAAAATAAAAGAGATGATAAAAATGAAAATCGAGTCCAGCGTAGAGATATTCCTAAATGCAGCAATGTTTGAGAGAAATTTGTCGGAAAAGACACTGGAAGCCTATAAGAGTGATTTAAAGACTTTCAGTCAAACATTCAAACAAAAAGAGGTCGAAGAAATAACTACAGAAAACGTGAGAGAATTCATCGAGTTCTTAGAAAAGAATCACCATTACAAAGATACTACAATTAAGCGAAAAATAGCAACACTCAAAGTATTCTTTAATTTTGCTGAGCAGGATGGAATAATCGCTGATTCACCTACAAGGAAGATACGGCAAAAATATAAAATTGCCAAACACTTGCCTAAAGTATTGTCAGAAAGGGAACTTAAAAAGTTATTAAAGGCATCGTATAATGAAATAAAATTCTTACAGGAGATGGATGAAAAAAACACGGATGTAGACTTAGAAAATAATGATCTGATCAGAGCACATCGCGACTGTGCAATATTGGAAATTCTATTCTCTACGGGGATGCGAATAGGTGAATTGGTAATGCTAAATGTTAATCACATAAATCTGCAAGAACGAACTATTCTAATATTTGGAAAAGGTAGAAAAGAACGGATTATTTATATATCTAGCGATGAAGTCTTGAATGCTTTAAAAGAATACATAATTCATAGAAAAAATATTCAAACAGATATGCAGGCGCTTTTATTAAATAGAGACAAGAAAAGACTCAGCATATATTCCATTGAGAATATCTTTAAAAAATACTGTGAGAAGGCAAAGATCAGGAACCATTACACACCGCATTGCTTGAGACATACTATGGCAACAATGCTGCTGTATAATGGAGCGGATATAAGAGCAGTCCAAGAGATACTGGGGCATGCAAGTGTGGTTACAACTCAAATTTATACCGAAGTTTCACAAAAACACAAAAAGAAAGTATTGACAAAATTCAATGCTCGAAACAGGATGAAAATGTCATTATAAAGTGAGCTTTTATTCGTGTTGTTACAGCGCGCAGCTAATTGATTTTTCAGAGTATATTCTTAATCAACGATCTAGCTTGTTACCCCCTAAATTATGGTTCTCATCATATCAAAATAACCTATAATTATTTTAATGGTGATTAATTGGTCATTTCTCAAGATAATATTGGAGACTTCAATGGGTATGAATTTCGGAATTGGATTAAACGAAAGAAAGTGATAGATTTCTATAATCAGATTGCCTATGAATATGATGATACAACTGATGAATATTGGAAAAATTATTATGATTGTTTAAACAGTATAATAATAGAACTGTTTAATGAAAAAATTCATGGAAAGAAAATATTAGATATTGGTTGCGGGAGTGGTCTCCAGACAACTCTACTAGCGAGCCTCGGTGGAAATGTTACAGGAATTGATATTACTGAGGGATTAATTAGACTTGCTAATTACAAGATCCAAAACCAGAAGCTGGATTCTTTTTGTTTTACCTCTGATGCAGAATCTCTTCCATTCAAAGATAACTCTTTTGATATAATAAATTGCTGTGGAAGTGTATTGGATTATATGGACCATAAAAAAGGAATAAAAGAAATTGGAAGGGTCTTAAAACCTAATGGAATATTGATATTAAGTTTCGATAACTGCATCTCATTTGAGTTGCTTTGGATAGCTATCGATTCTTTCGTAGACATTTTTGGATACAAAATTTCAATTAGGGATATTTATTGCAAATTATTAAATGGGTCAGACGAGCTTATAAATTATCCTCATATAAGAAATGATGGCACGAAAGAATATATCCCGCAGCGATTTTTTTCTTTTAATCAAATTAAAAAAGAATTAGCCAAATCAGAGATTAATATTGTTTATTACTATGGAATCAATACCTTAACAAATATATTTCCATTTACAATAGCCTCTAACCCAAACTCATCCAAACGCCTAAAGAATATATTATGTTTTTTGACGAAATTAGATAAAGGTTTAATCGATAAGATTCCATTCAATAGATTTGGTTCTAACATAATAGTGGTAGGCCGCAAACTTCCAACTCAAGAGTAAATGTGAGTTACTCTATATCTGATATAGCGCAGATATATATAGCCTGCAAAAGCCATTGCGAATATGCCAAGAGTTGCAATTGATAATTCAATCGGGGTCTGTAATGTAGCCGTGAGTACTGATAGTCCTAACGAGCCAAACATGATTAAATTCAGGATATTAAAGGCTTGTGTTGAAACATCAGAGTTTATTGAAATGACCATTGATAGATATTCTTGGCTCATCTCGTAAATCGTTCCATATAACTTCTCAGTTTTCTCTATCTCTAAATCTATCTCTGAGAGAAGATAAGGAATTCCAATTCTTTGGGAGGCAAGATCAACGAATACCGAAACCCCACTAAGTGCACGGGATTTTATTATATTGAGGCGGTTACATAAATCCATGAGCTGGATTGAGTAAACTCTTATATCGATATTGCTTAATATAAACCCTGTAATTTGTACTTTCCCAATCAATTTCTTTTGTTCTATCAATGTTCTAAGAATAGAGAGTCGTTCTTTTATTTCGATAATCCGTGACTCCATTTCGCTTTCAGTCTTAATCATGATATTTCTCAGATCCAGAAGATACATCAAAGTTCCCATATATATCTGAGTCTCCCACTCAGGTAAGGTTGGAGTTAAGAAGACTGCAGAATCTCCCGATACTGATATTATTCCATCGATTTTTATCTCGGAGCCTATGTCTTTGATATCCTCATTTAATATTTTTGAAAGATTCATCCAAGTAATCATTTCGGAAGAATTTAAAAGACCCTTAAAATAAGGGTACTTTTCTAACAAGTTGTTGATATTCAAATTAGGCTCTGAAAATTGCGATACTTCAAGTATGGTATATGAATTATTATATCTTGGTCTCGAAGTATCTTGAACAGTCGATAATAACTTACCTAATATAACTTCAGTAAGATCATGTAGCCTGTAGTTGCCTTCAAAAGAATCAGTCCAGCCATCAACCGATTCAAATTGAATATTATAGCTTGGGACTGCACCTGAATTCAAGATTTTCAAAAGATATAATGAAAATATATCCTTTTCTTCATCAATATGTGTTGAATACTCTATCAGAGCTGTATAATCATGTAAAAGGAAGAAGGTAACTTTTATTCTTGGAAGCTGGCAATCATCTATTTTTGTTTTTATGGTTATAGTACCAAGATCTGATGATATTCGTTTGAACTCCTGTGAATATTTTGCTGGGATAACAAGCTCTGATGGGGAGTTCATTTTCGTTTTCTTCAGGTATGCCATGATTTTTTCGAATCCTGATTTGGAATCAAAATAGAAGTAATCCATCCAGAAGATTCTGATTTTTGTTGCAGTAAGCATTTCTTGTTTTTTCCAGCACTCAATATCACCAATATACGATTTAGCATCTTGAGAACCTAATACATTCCCCAGTTTTGAAAAGCGCTCGACTGCATCTTTTAATCGCTCTTCAGCCAGGGAGAAATTTGTTAACGCCTGATCCATAGAATTTTGCCTTATTTCTTGGAAACCCAGCATATTCGTACTCATTCCAGTCGAGAGGTTCTTCCATGCCTCAGAGTATAGTTTATACTTCTCAAGATTAGCAGGTATAGTTTGCCCAAATCTGCTGATGCTTTCTTCAAATGAATTCATGGCATTGTCATAAAGCTGGTTCGACTCAATAAAACTGCAAAGTGTCCATGCAGCTTCTGCTTTTTGAAGAAACAAGTGGGCATCTATTACATTTTCTAACCATGCAATGATTTTTTGTTCATGAGCTTCCAAATCACCGATTTCAAGTTCTGATAAAAATCCCTTTGCCTTTAGATAGTGCTCATAAGTCTTTTCATAGTTCCAGCTTGTTTCTATATTATACCTTCCACGAATAAAATACCCAAGAGCCAGAAGAATTTTATTTTTTTCAGACGGAGGTATGATAATATCAATATCTCGCATTTTTTCGAGATCATCCATCAATAAAATGCCTTCAATTATTTCATGAATTTGTCTACCTGTAGCTATTTCCATTATTTACCTCAGTTAAAATAATTATAGGTTATTTTGAGTTATTGTGATATTTTACTATATAGATTTTTTTGATTAAAATTAAAAAATCTCCATAATCCTTTCCTTAATTCACATCTTGTTTCGACCGGATTTGTTGAGAGCGTTATTCTATTGTCTGGAAGCTTGTGTTTCACTCCAGCCGGTATTTTTTCTTCAATTATTTTTGTTGATATTAACCTGAATTTATCCTCTTTACCCTCCTATATTGTGGGTCTAATTTTACCATCTCTTCAATAAAGTCTCCCACTAATTTAATTCCGTCCTCTCTCTCTTGTTTTTCAGTAATTTTATTAGTAACTGAAAATCTTATTTTCTGAACATTACTTGTTTCACGATGCCCTCCAACCGAAGCAACAAGAATCTCTGCCCCACCTTTTGCTTTTGAAGTTGTCACAACTGATAGCTCAAAATCAATCTTTGAATTCAGTCTGTATCCTTCGGGCAATCCTTCCTCCATCTCATTTATGGATTTATTCACGAATTCTTTTAATGTTTTCATTATGTACCTCTTATATCAACACAAAATTATATGGTTCAAACTTCAGCAAGGTCTTTGCATATTAATTTCGCCTGCTCCAATACGGTCTCTGTTGCTTTCTTTTGCTTATCTGGAGGATAACCATACTTCTTTAGTATCCTTTTGACCATGACCCTGAGCTTTGCCTGTACACTTTCTTTTAAAGTCCAGTCGATTGTAACATTCTTGCGAACAGTATCAACAAGTTCCCTTGCGATGATTGCTAATTTTTCATCGCCCAGAACTTTAACCGCGCTATCATTGACTTCCAACGCATCATAAAAAGCAAGTTCCTCTTCGTTTAAGTTTAACTCTTCTCCCCTGCGCTTTGCTTCACGCATTTCTTTTGCCAGTTCTATAAGTTCTTCAATAACCTGCGCAGTCTCTATACTCTTATTCTGGTATTTTTTAATCGCTTTTTCCAGCATTTCTGCAAAAGACTTGCCCTGTATGAGATTCTTCTTTGACCGTGTTTTTATTTCATCATTCAGAAGCTTCCTGAGCAGTTCAAATGCAAGGTTCTTGTGAGGCATCCTCTTTACTTCTGCTAAAAATTCATCTGAGAGAATTGAGATATCAGGTTTCCTCAACCCAACAGCATCAAATATGTCTATGACTTTATCCGTGACAATAGCCTTGGATATAATCTGCCTGATAGCAGAATCCAGTTCTTCCTGTGTTTTGCCCTCTATTACTGTGGTTTTAGCAAGACCTGATCTTACCGCCTGGAAAAATCCAACTTCGTCTTGAATCTTTAAAGCTTCTTCATGCGGCACAGCAAGAGCGAACGCCTGCGACAATCTGGTTACATATTCCAGATATCTCTCTTTACCACTCTCCTGCTTTATTATAAAATCCATGGCAGCCGGGATAAGAGACATTTTTTCTCTTGATGTTGCCGCAAAGAATTTTTTATAATCAAATCCATGGAATAAAGCTGTAACCATTTCATATTTTTCAAGCATCAATGCAACCGCTTCTTCTTTATCCAGCGTGGTTTTACCTCTGCCTCCGCTTTCGGTATATTCAGATAATGCCTTCTTTAATTCATCCGCTATTCCGAGATAATCAACAACAAGTCCACCGGGTTTATCTTTGAAAACACGGTTCACTCTTGCGATTGCCTGCATCAATCCATGGCTGCGCATGGGTTTATCAACATACATGGTATGGAGGCTTGGCGCATCAAATCCTGTGAGCCACATATCCCGCACGATGACGAGCTTAAGAGGATCCGCAGGGTCTTTCATTCGCTCCCCGATTGCTTTGCGCCTGGGTTTTGTTCTTATATGCTCCTGCCAGCTTGCATCATCGCTTGCAGAACCTGTCATTATGACCTTAATAATTCCTTTGTCATCGTCAGAATGATACCATTCCGGTCTCAGTTTAACAATCTCATTGTTGAGTTCAATGCAGATACGCCTGCTCATACAGACAATCATACCTTTGCCGTCAAGAACTTCCAGCCGCTTCTCAAAATGATCAACAATATCTTGAGCGATGAGTTTTATGCGCTTCTCGCTTCCAACTATAGTTTCAAGCCTTGCCCATTTGCTTTTCAGTTTCTCTTTCTTCTCTACTTCCTCGCCTTCTGTTACTTCTTCGAATTCAGGGTCAATCTTCGGGCGCTCATCCTGCTTTAATTCAAGCTTTGCTAATCTGCTTTCGTAATAAATCCTTACTGTAGCCCCGTCTTCTACTGCCTGCTCTATATCATAAATATCGATATAATTTCCAAACACAGCGGGAGTACTTCTATCTGATTTTTCTATCGGCGTACCAGTGAAGCCGATAAATGAGGCATTGGGCAATGCATCCCTCATGTGTTTTGCGAAACCATCAATAAAGTCATATTGGCTTCTATGCGCCTCGTCTGCTATAACAATAATATTTCTTCTTTCGGAGAGCAGAGGGTATCTATTTCCTTTCTCATCGGGAAGGAATTTCTGTATCGTTGTAAATACTATACCGCCCGATGCTACCCTGAGGAGTTCCTTTAATTGGTTTCTTGATGCTGTCTGTACAGGTTTTTGTCTTAGCAGTTCATGACATCGACTGAATGTGCCAAATAACTGATCGTCCAGGTCATTCCTATCCGTTAATACTACAATTGTTGGATTATCCAAGGCTAAAACCAGTTTTCCCGTGTAAAAAGCCATAGTCAGGCTTTTTCCAGAACCCTGTGTATGCCAGACCACACCGCAGCGCTTATCTCCATTCGGGCTAGATGCTCTGAGTGTCGTTTCTATTGCTTTATTGACTGCATGGTATTGATGATAGGCTGCCAGTTTCTTATGGATATCCTGCCGTTCCTGTTCAAATACTATGAAGTGCTTTATCAGGTCGAGCAGTATTTTCTTATCAAACATCCCCTGAAACAGGACTTCCAGTTGCGGCATAGCTGAAGGAGCTATTTCTTTCCCTTCTATCGTTTTCCAGGGCATGAACCTCTCTTTGTTGGAGGTTACTGTACCTGCTCTTGCTTCTATTCCATCGCTGATGACTGAGATTGCATTGTAATGGAACAGTGAAGGAATCTGGATTTTGTAGGTTTCTATCTGGTTAAAAGCAGTCCATATCGTTGCATTTTCGTCCGCGGGGTTTTTCAGTTCAATTACAACTAGTGTCATGTCAATAGTGTAAGGTCGTAAACTATATATTATATTTCCTTCATGATATATCTGAGAGGATGGACCATGAAGAAATATATTGTAACACTTTCCAAAGAAGAACGCGACACCCTTCGAGAGATTACCTTTAAAGGCACTCATAAATCACAGAAAATTCTCAATGCTCAGATTCTGCTTGGATGTGATGAAGGGGAGTTTCAGATTGAACGTTCAACCAATGAAGAAATTGCTCGTGTTTTGGGCACGAGTATGAGAAAAATAGATCGCGCGAAGAAGCGATTTGTCATGGAAGGTATGGAAGCAGCTCTTATCAAGAAAAAAGGAAGCCGTGTATATGAAAAAAAGACTGATGGGGATTTTGAAGCCCATCTGGTTGCACTGAGTTGCAGTGAACCGCCAGAAGGCTTTTCAAGATGGTCCCTGAGAATGTTAGCTGACAAAGTTGTCGATCTTGATTATAT
>VEPN01000020.1 GCA_012026835.1 Candidatus Methanoperedens sp.
TTTGAGAGTTTTATTTCTTTTACTCTTTGATAACATTTAAAAGTACATTGTTCGTATGTATACTAATAATTTCGGGTATATAGGCTATGATCGACTATAGCTCAAATTTTTTCACTTCTGAAGGTAAAGCATCGATCTTTTTAATATCTTTTAAGTCAAGGTATCCATCCTGAAAATTCGCTACTCTCAAGTAAGGAACTGAGACAACAGAATTGCCTGATAATTTTCTTCCCTTTGTAACTCCCGATACTATTTCGGATAAGTTTTGTAATTTGCTTATTTCCCACCCCTTCGGATTCCTCACTGGGTCCCCGAACATCTCTAGAAACACGCTCTGCAACAGCCTGTCCGTAAGCTCATCCGCCTGCGCCCGCAATCTCTTTGTCTCCTCGGCTTTTTCGAGGATTGATACGATGCGGCGCTGGGTTGGGAGAGGGGGGATGGGGATTTCTATATTCTTCATATCCTTAGGATATAGGTGAATACCTTTCACAATACCCTTTATTTTTACTTTTAATAGATTCGAGACCAATAAAAAATGTTTAAATCTGTTATCTAACAGTTCGGAGTTACTTCTAATAATAAGCCATTCTCCAGTGGGAATAACATTATTCTGGAAGTTAGAAATATAGCAACTTTTTGAGCCAACATATTCGCTATTATGGGCTGCATTCAAAATTAATGTGTCTCCTTCCATAGTGCATTTAAACTTGTTATCCTCAAAAAATTTATCATTGACAAAAGAATCAAAGATGCCGATAAAGCAACCATTTTCATTAATATCTTTTATTTTTAATATTGGATGCCCTTTTTCCCTCTGTTCATTCTTACTTGGAGTTTTACCATTGAAAATATTGCTATATTCTCCTAACTTAGCAATCTTCCACCCCTCCGGCAGCGCCCGCTTTTCACGGAGATTATCCATTTACTGCGCCTCTAAAGAAATTATCATCTATATATCGGAAAGACTGCGGCGGAACAAAATCAGGAATTAAAATCCTTGGGTCGGCTGGGCTTTCAAAGATTTGTAAATCCCCTATTTCAATGGCAAAACCTTTTTTGTTAGCTCCAAAATATTTGAAAAATTCCTTCTCATCATTGATTCCAGAAAATTCCTTGAATTTCTCCCATAGAATTTTTGGATGATCTTCGATAATATTTTCTATAACAAAAGCGCCGACTATTTTTTTCACCGGGGAGGAAGAATAAATATACACCATTTCAAGTTTCTCTCTGCATCTGAAAATCGATTTGCGGAACTCATATTTTTTAGTTCCTTTCAAGATCTCCTTGACATATTTCGGTTTAATGGACAGTAAAACGTTCATCTATACCACCTTTGCTTTTTATCATGAGATATTTATCATGGGATATTAGGGTCATAGACTGCGGAGCGAAAATATTTATCTCCTTCAAATCAGAAAGTTTTAAGGGATTCGCTAAGTGAAAATGCCATGTAAATAAAATAACCATAGTCGGCTTTTTTGCCATTTTTTCAATTTCATAGACAGAATAAACAGTTCTTTTTCCGACATGCTTTATGATTTCATCTTTGTCCCGTAAAGCAGGGAACACATTTTCAACTACTCCCAGGGAAGTTATCTCTTTTCTATCCACTGAACGATAAAATAATAGTATATCTCCCGGTGAAATCTTCTTATTCCTTGAATGGCTCAGGTATGCCTTTTTTATAGTGTTGCCTTCGATTATAAACTCACCAATATGCTCAGACAGGGTCGTTTGCCTTACCCTATACTCAGTAAAAAGCCTCTGGTGATATTCTGGTCGGATAGGAATTATAAATTTATTTATTCTTGTTCCCTCATAAAAAGCCGGGTAGAACCTTTTAGATATTTCTATCGGTGGCAAAGACCGGATATTTTCCTTATCTGCGAAAAGTTCTTTAATAAAAATATCCTCGCCCCGTCTGTTTTTTGCCGCGCGATAGAATCCGTATTCTGTTATTAATCCAGCCAGATAGTCATCAGGCTTTGTAAAATGAGTCAAATAAATCTCTGCAAGATCATTTTTGATGGAATATTCCAATGCAAGTTTTATAAACAGTTCTCCGATCTTATATCCCGTATGAGTGACTTTCAATGTCGATATTTTGAGCCTCCGTTTTGCAGGAAAAGGTGGATTGGAGTCAATCGGCTCGTTTTCAAACTTATAAATTAATATAGCTCCGATCGAACCATCCTCTTTAAAATAAACCCAGCATTTTCTTCCTTCTCTTGAAATTTTCTTAAACCATTTCTCAAATTCCATATAATCTTCTTTTAATGAATTGAAAAACGGGTCATTCGTATTCAGGTTATATACGAATTCTTCCTTAAGAGCTGGAGGGTGAGCTACTCTTTCATCAAAAATATTTCTTCCAAAGATTTTCAAAGCTTCATCAATATGTAGAACTCGGTCCTTTATTTCCAATCTGTCGGACTTCTTTTGTAGTCCCTTATCCTCTGTAATCAGGAAATCAACTGCCTCTTTATAAACTGAATATAGTATTATATTATCAACGTAATCGTTGGTATTTGAGGAGTTTCCAACAAGATTTAAAAAATTAATATCCACAGCTGGCTCAGGGGGCGATTCTAAAATTGGATAGGTATTAATTTTGGATAACGCAACTTTCTTTCTATCTTCATTCAGGTCTCGTTTTAATTCTTCGACTGATTTGGGATGAATAATTAATTTTGCATTTATAATATTTAATATTTTTAATAATTTCTCCAAATTGCCTGGGAGAACATGATCATTTTCCCTGTAAATGAAAATGTTTGTGTCTATCAAGATGCGCATGCTATTCCCCTCACGGTAGCGTCCCACCGTTCGTTATCCACCACTCAACCCTCCCTTTGCGTTCTTCGCGCTCTTTGCGGTGTATATTTTAATCTCACCGCAAAGTACGCAGAGGGCGCAGAGACCGATTTTAGGGATGAACGAGGATACCCGATTATCAAATCTGCGTTCATCCGCGTTCATCTGCGGTTCGTTGTTTTTCAAGAATTCGGGAAGCAAAAACCGCTCATGAAGATGAGTCATTTTTCTAAAGCCTCTCACATTTCATCAAAAAACATCTGTTTTTGACCTGATTTTTCGGCTTTACCCTGCTCTTTTTTCTTTTTTGAAATTGTTTCAGCACTTTTTTCCCATTCTATCTTACGCCATTCCTGGTATTTTGGAAGTTGATGTATTTTCATGACATAATGACCTGCATCGTGATCGGTACATAAAAATACAGTATAAACAATATTTCCATCAGTTGATGGAACCTCTAAGATTATTGGCTTTTTCTTATAGAAGTTAGCTATTTTTTCTGCATACATGGAAATTAGAGCCTGTCTGGTATTGTTATCACTTTCAAGGTAATTTTCTAATTTGGCTTTCCATATATTTTCTTCCAAGCCCAAAGCAATTCCAACGTTTTCTTTTTCTTTATCCATACCAGTTAATCTCTGCAAACGACCAGTCATTAAACAAATGAATAATTCTGGCCTTCTGGTTATCTTTCTATTTCCTGCCTGGTAAGAACCTTCAAGTTTGCATATTCTTTCAACAATATCCCAGGGTAAATGTTCAGGTTGATAGGGATCAAGTATCCAGAGGCTTGGATAATTTGGATTAGCATGTGAAATTGCGGATTCAACAGCCTTTTCGATAGGAAGATACTCTATCACTGTTCTAACTCTTTCAGGCAAATGAATATTTGATAAACCATTTTCGAGACTTTTCTTTTGCGCCTGCTGTTCTTTTTCATCAGGATGATAGGTATTTAAAAATAATAATTTCCCACTTTGATATTTCTTGAGGCATTCAGCAGCCAAGAAAGCAGACCCCTTCCAGGTTTTTTTCTCTTCTGGACAATAACACCATCCGAATGAGGCATATAAATCAAATATATCTAAAGTAGGCGGCTTCGATTTTCCATCCTTTCCAACCTGTTCGGACCAGATATCCAGATACGCTTCCAAAAAAGCATGTTTTTGTCTCGAATGCCATTTTGTTTGTTCGCATACCCGACCTTCTGGATCAATTATTTGTCCCATTTCCTAAGCCTCAATACATTTTCTTGTTTTATAGAACGACTGAGGGAATTCTTCTCGTAAAACCCATTCTGAACCCGGGTTTTTAGGTATTTGCCCTCGAATATTGGGTTTAACAAAGAGCGGTATGTCATAAGAGGAGATCAATTCAACAACTTTGTTTACTATTTTAGGGTTTATACTTTTGGCGCCCACACCCGTTTGCGCGCCAATAATAGCCCAATCAATGCCTGCGAGGTCATCTGGTAAAAAATTACCCAATAAAGGTTCAAATGAAATGAATTTCATTAATGCTGAAGATTTTTTAAGGGTCTCAAGCGGCTCTTGCCAATATCTTGAAGTTCCATCAATCGAAACTCCAAGCCACAAATTCTTTGGAAATTTTTCTCTAAATTCTGGTTCAATTATTTTCTGCTTTGTCAATATTTGGTAAGCATGCCATTTTGCTTTATCCATAACTTTGTAAATGTCTTCACGCCAACTGCTTTTTATCTCAGCATCAAAAAAATCCCCCATCGAACATGTAAATATCATTGATTGTTTCGTTTTTGTTAGAGGCTGCGCTAATCTTTGTGGATGGAAAGTAGGTTTAAAAGGGGCTTCTTTATCATATCCAGAGCGACCCTTAAGGCGAGTTGCCATCTTTTTCGCATAACAATATGGGCATCTATTATTGCAGCCTGTTATTGGATTCCAACTATAATCGGTCCATTCGATTTTTGTAATATTCATTCTTTGTCCTATAATTTTCTTCTATATTCTATTGATTTTCAAATTTCGTCTCATATAATTAATATCGTTGAATGTATTTATTCTATTGCCGAGCGATATGAAAGTAATCTATTATCACTACTTATAAATCGCAAAATCTTCTGAGGCATAAATAACACAGATAAACAAACTCATAATCTACGGAACAACCACAACCTTCAAAGAGTCCTTTGCTTCCCCAGCTATCTTAAAACCCTTCTGGATATCTTCCAGTCCAACCTTATGCGTTATCATATCTTTAACATTTATCTTTCCACTTTTAATCAATTCCAGGGCCTCCTCCAGATCGACCGGAGCGGCGCCGTAGCTTGAAACAATACTCAGCTCATTCCTCCAGAAATCTTCAACAGGGATTGAAATATTTTTATTCGGGATGGCAAAGAGCATAATTACTCCTTTCCTGTCTATGTATCTGAACGCCGCCTCAAAAGCAGGCATCGCCCCGGTACACATTATAATCCTGTCCGCTTTTATTTTCAATTCTTCACCGGCGTTATATACCTCGTCAGCCCCGTAGTCCTTTGCCCTGTTCAATCTATACCCTACAACATCGGTTGCAATGACTTTTGCTTTTTTTAATTTCGCTACCCGAATATTCAACAGGCCCGAAATTCCTGAACCCATAATAAGAACGGTTTGCCCTCCGCGGACGCCGATTATTCTCTGCGCCCTCAAAACGCATGCCAGGGGCTCGACCATCGTCCCTTCTTCATAAGAAACATTTCCAGGCAGGATATAAGTCCCCTCCTCAACATTGATTTTTGGAACCCTGACAAGCTCAGAAAACCCGCCTGGATCATAATTGCCTTTATGTAATGTCTCGCAGGCAGTATGATTGCCCGCAAGGCAGTATTTGCATTCGTTACATGGGACATGATGGCTCACAAAGACCCTCTGCCCGATTTTGAATTTATCAGACCTTGATTCAGCTATCTCCCCTGTCATCTCATGGCCCAGCACACGGGGTGCTTTCTTAATCCTGTACCACTCCATCAGGTCAGTTCCGCAGATGCCGGAAGCTTTGACCTTAACGAGTATTTCACCATCTTTTATTTCAGGCTCAGGCCTGTCCTCTATCCTGATATCGTTGTTATTATAATATACGGCGGTTTTCATGGATATGGTTATTTCGATTGTTCGTATATCTCGTAAGCTTCTTCCACGGCCTTGCCATTGTGAACTATCGCCTTTACAGCCTCTATCATTCCCACAGGGCTGTCGCTCTGGAAGATATTCCTGCCCATATCAACACCGACCGCCCCTGCCACTACCGCGTCATAGCTCATTTGCAGGGCTTCAAGTTCAGGCAGCTTTTTGCCACCTGCAATGACAACAGGGACATTGCCGCACGCCTCAACGACCTTATTAAATTCTTCGGTGTAATAGGTCTTGACCATATGTGCCCCGATCTCGACACATATCCTGGAGGCAAGACCGAGGTACCTTGCATCACGGACCATTTCTTTCCCGACTGCTGTCACGGCAAGGACAGGAATGCCGTATTTTTCTCCCTCATCAACAAGCTTTGAGAGATTACCTATAGTTTCTTTTTCAAATTCCCCGCCAACATATACTGAGCATGTGATGGCTGAAGCGTTGATTCTTATGGCATCTTCGATATTAGTAGTTATTATCTCATTGGATAGTTCTTTCAAAATACTCTGGCCGCCCGATACTCGCAAAATAATTGGAATATCAACAGCAGGATCTATCCAGTTCCTGATAGCGCCTCTTGTTATCATCAATGCATCAGCGTATGGCAATAGGGGTTCAACCGTTTTTCCAAGATTCACCAGTCCCGTTGTCGGGCCCTGGAAATAACCATGATCAACAGCTAACATAACGCAACGCCCGGTTTTGGGCTTTATTATCCTTGAAATTCTGTTTTTCATTCCCCAGTTCATTTCTAATTTCCTCCTTTTATCTCAGGTCTGACAAGCGAATAACCTTTTTCGATCAGCCAATGATGGAATTCATAAGTGGTGTGAAGACACCTGCCCATGCATATTTCCCTCAGGTCATTGTAATCTGCTGAGCCCTGCGTCTTCTTATTCATTATTATCTGCACAGGACATTCAACATCGTTACAATACTCTCTTCTTTTATATTCGATAAATCCCTCGATTGGCATAATCACAAAGACGATTATGGCTACTTAAAATTTACGGAAGGGCATGGAAGTTCCTCATGGATTATCTAAGTTCCTTCTTCCACATCATATTCATCGAATATCTCCCCGACCAGTTCCTCCAGGATATCCTCTATCGAAACAAGCCCGATGACTTTCATGTTATTATCCATTACGATTGAAATACTCATCTTTTTTTGCTGGAGCTCTTTCAGTATTGAAGATATTTCCCTCCCGGCTTTCACAATCAAAAGGGGGCGCAGGATTTGATATACTTTTATTCTTGAGAGTTCAAAATCCCTGAACTTTAGGAAGTCTTTTGCGTAGATCATCCCTGTAATATTATCAAAATCTTTTTGATAAACAGGTATTCTGGAGTGCCCGGACTTGTTAATTAATGCAAGCGCGGTATCAAGGGTTTCGGATTCTTCGATACAAACGATGTTCTCCCTGGGGGTCATCACCCCATGCGCTTTTTCATCTGTGAATTCAAAGACATTGCCGATTATTTCCCTTTCGTGTTTCTCGATAGTCCCCTCTTTTTCCCCTACCTTAAGCATCATGTTGATCATTTCCTCTGTGACAAAAGGATGTTTTACGCGCTCCTTTCCTCCGAAAAGCACAATCAGGGAATTTACGATAGTCGTTAAGAGCCAGACGATAGGCCTTAAGATCTTTATGACCATTATTATGGGATTCACAATTCGCATCGCGATATATTCAGCGTTTCTCGAGGCGAGCGTTTTCGGGAAAACCTCACCGAAAACAAGGATGAATAGGGTCATTATACCGGTTGCTATCGCGATCCCCGACTCTCCAAAATATGCCAGGGCGGCGTCTGTAGCCAGTACCGACGCGCTGATATTTACTATATTATTCCCTATCAGAATCGCTGCAAGGAAAAGTTCCGGATTTTCAAGTAGTTTAATTACTTTTTTTGCGTTTTTATTTCCTGTTTCCGCAAGGTGCCTTATCCGTATCTTACCAACTGAAAGAAGCGCTGTCTCACAAAGAGAAAAAAAAGCAGAAAATACAATCAGTATAAATATCGTTATTATTTCAAATGTTATCCATGAATCCATTGGGATGTTTGATCATTTCCTATAATATCGATTTGGTTTAAAAACTTATCTGCAAAATTAAATATATGTGTATGTTTATCAAACATTCATGCAAGTCCTCGCAGAGTTTGAATTTGACTTCGGAAGTACTGCCCGGATAATCTATGATTCATTATTACCCGAACTTGGGGAGGATTACCAGCGTACCAAAACAACCCTTGGAATTACGGACAATTTGCTTGCATTAAATGTTGAGGCAAATGATATTGTATCTATGAGGGCAGCATTGAACGGCTGGCTACGGCTGATCAAAATCACATATGAGATGTGTTCGATAACCCTGAATACACAAATTATAAATTAGGGTCTGGCAATACTACACCAGAGTTACAGGAGAATCAGATGAGTTCAGAATTACCCCCTCAAATTAAAAACCAGCTTGCACAGTTGCAGCAGATCCAGCAGCAGGCGCAGGCGATAATAGCCCAGAAGAACCAGGTCGAAATAACATTGAAAGAGACTGAACTGGCCCTTGAAGAGCTTGAAAAACTTGATACTGACGCAGTGGTTTACAGGGCGATAGGAGACCTGCTTATAAAAACAGAACGTGATAAAACAAAAGAAGTCCTCAAAGAGAAAAAAGATACGCTTGATTTGAGGTTGCAGACCCTTGCGCGCCAGGAAGAACGCGCACAGACGCGATTCCAGCAGTTGCAGGAGCAACTCAAACAGGCTATCGGGACTCCATCAGCACAGTGATTATGGAGTTAGACGAATCGGAATTCTATAACCACCTGCTGGATTACCACAATATCCTTTATTTATGCCACAGGAACGCAGACCCTGATGCCCTCGCAAGTGCGTTTGCCCTGAAAGAAGCCATAGGGGGCACTATTGGTGTCATGGACGGGTGCGACAGGGTAGCATCTGTACTTGCAAAACAGTTGAATATTGATTATGTCATAAATCCGGCGGATAATTATGACCTTGTGGTAGTAGTCGATACATCAACGCTTTCCCAGTTAAATGGATTCCAGCTTAAGAACTACGCCGTGATAGACCATCATGCCACAACATCATTGAACGAAAATGCGGCATTCTGCCTTCACAGGAATAAAAGCTCCACTGCCGAAATAGTCCTTGTGGTCTTAAATAAAATGGGTGCCCCGATAATGAGACGCGCCGCTTTTGCCCTGATAGCCGGCATCATAACCGACACCGGTAATTTCAAGCATGCTTCAGCAGATTCTTTCAAAGCTGTTGCCGAACTTATGGAACTGAGCGGTATTGAGTACAGCGAGGTAATGGATGCCCTTTCTTCCCTGCCGCAGGATATCTCCATGCGGATAGCTTTCTTAAAGGCTGCCCAGCGTGCATCGATAGAAAGGGTTGGTGAATGGATCATAGTCACGTCCCAGGTAAGTTCCTTCGGCGGCGCTGCGGCATCAAGTTTGATCTCAACTGGCGCAGATATCGCTTTTGTAGCTTCAAAGGGTGACGATGTGGTCAAGGTGAGTGCCCGTGCAAGGAAATGTACATTGAACGCAGGTGTCAATCTTGCAAAGCTCATGGAAGAATTAAGTGCTAAATACAATGGAACAGGCGGGGGGCATGAAGGCGCCTCAGGGATGGATGTTCATGGGGATATCGACAACATTCTTGCAAGCTGTACCGAGTATATCAAAAAATCCCTGGTGAAAACCAATCCGCCGCCGGTTTAGCTTGTTAGGCTTAATGTCCAGCTACCTGTTGGGGGAAAGGGCCAAACATAGATACCGCAAAGTTCACGAAGATCGCAAAGCGTAGCAGCAATATCTTTGCGAACTGATATGAAAAAAGCACAGCAATGTGGTATAGAACACGGATTTCACGGATGACACTGATGTACACGGATTCTGAATCCGTGGGAATCCGTCAAATCCGTGTTTATCCGTGTTCCGGCTACATCGTTTTCATTTTTGTCTATTATGGATACTAACAACGTTAGGTTTAATCCCGGATACTTAAAAGCTGGTTTATTGCAGCTATCAGGGCTTCCACAGATGCCATTACTATATCCTCATTAGTGGCCCGTGCAGACACCGCCCTGCCATTATCATCCTCGACCCCGATAATTACTTCTGCAAGGGCATCCGAGCCTCCGGAAATAGCTTCGATTCTGAAATCCCGCAGTTTAACCTTATAGTCCCCAAGGATACCTGCTACAGTGTTGAGCGCCGCATCCACAGGACCGACACCGACATTTGCGCCAAGGCGCTCTTTGCCGTTAACAATGGCTTTCACTGTCGCTGTGGGAGTGATAATATTCCCTGTCATGACCGATACTTCCTTGATAACGATCGCCTGTTCGCCTTTTGATGTTGTACCTACGATGGATTCTGCAATTGCATAGAGGTCAGCATCTGTAACACGCTTGCCTTTGTCGCCGATGTCTTTTATTCTCTTCAGTATATCATTCAACTGCGCATCCGTCGGATTCAGGCCCGCGCATTCAAGCGACTGTTTTACTGCATGTTTGCCGGCATGTTTCCCGAGTACGATGCGCCTCCTGTGACCCACCATTTCGGGCGTCATAACACCGGGTTCGAAGGTGTCTGATCTTACGAGAACACCATGTGTATGTATGCCGGACTCATGCGCGAAAGCATTCTCTCCCACGATCGGCATTGTTGCGGGCATTCGTATCTTCGTCAGTCTTTCAACAAGATGCGATGTCTCAACTATATACCGGGTATTTATGTTGGTTTTGACTCCGTAGAGAGAGTGCAGTCCCATTACGGTTTCTGCAAGGTCTGCATTTCCTGCCCGCTCGCCAAGGCCGTTAATTGTTACCTGCACCTGGCTTGCCCCTCCTTCTACAGCTGCAAGGCTATTGGCAACTGCAAGCCCGAAATCATTATGGCAATGGACGTCTATCGGGATTTTTACATTCGCTGCTATTTCATTGATTAATTTATACATTGCTGAAGGCACGATTACTCCAACGGTATCAGGCACGTTTATTATATCGCAATGCGCAGCTTCAACACCTTTATAGATATCGATAAGGTAATCTACATCCGTCCGTGTAGCGTCCATTGCAGAGAACATACATTTTACCCCGTGGTCTTTTATATACTCCACTGCATCTATCGCCATTCTATATACTTCATCCCTGCTCTTTTTAATGGTCGATATCCTCTGGACATCTGAGGTGGAGACAAAGGTATGAACCATATCCACACTGCACGCGAGGCATGAATCTATGTCCGATTTAATGACCCTTGCCAGCCCGCATACCTTTAAGCTGAGTCCTGCATCAGCTATACTTTTCACTGACGCCTTTTCCCCTTCTGAAGACATGGGGAAACCAGCCTCGATGATATCCACACCAAGTTTATCAAGCTGCTGTGCAATCAGTAGCTTTTCATCCTGTGTCAGCGAGACGCCAGGGGTCTGCTCTCCATCACGGAGTGTGGTATCAAATATGCTGACTTTTTTGTTCCGAAGCGATTCAATTACGTAAAAGACGATCCCTCATATTATTCATATTTATCGCACCTGAATAGCGTTCTATGGTATAAAGGTTTTTTCTTATGCCAACCAACTATCTATCAAGATTAATGATTTTCCGGATTTTTTTTCTTTATAACTTCCGGGCCCGTATTTTTTAAGGCACGGATAAGGGGGATTATTGCCGGTTCTCCTATCATTGCAAGCGCCTCAGCAGCCTTATCTCTCATCTCCTCATTCCTGTCCTTTAAAGCCACAATCAGCGGTTCCACGGAAGGGGCGCCGATTTTTATGATAATATCCTTGACATATCCATTTCTTTCCTTCAAAGCCGGGATAAGATATTTTACTGCCGGTTCCCCGATTCTTATAAGAGCCTGGGATGCTCTCTTTCTGACATCCCAGTCTTCCTCTTTTAAAGCCTGGATGAGAGGCTCTACTGCCGGTTCTCCTAATTTCACAAGAGCTTCTGATGTTTCCTCGCGCGTCTCTGAAATTATATCCTTCATAGCCTGAATAAGAGGTTCAACCGCCCTTTGATCCCCTATCTTTCCGAGAGCTTCAGCCGCCATCTTTCTAACATCTTTGTTTCCATCTTTTAAAGCCTTAATAAGAGGTTCTATGGCATTTTTATCTCCTATCTCACCGAGGGATTCTGCCGCCGTCTTTCTGACGTATTCATTCTCATCATTCAATGCCTGGATGAGAATTCCTTCTGTCCTTTTATCTACTATTTTTACAAGGGCCTCTCCCGCTTCTTCCCGGGTATACTTATTGCTACCCCTCAGTGCCAGAAAGAGTGGTTCAATTGCCCTTTGGTCTCCTATCTTTCCAAGAGCCCTGGCAGCTTTTTCCTGTACATACTCGTTTCCGCTCTTCATAGCCTGGATAAGAGGCTCAACAGCTCTTTTATCCCTTATCTTACCAAGAGACTCTGCTGCTTCCTCCTGCACGTATTCACTATCATCCCCTAAGGCTGCAATGAGAGGATCAACCGCTCTCTTATCTCCTATCTTCCCAAGAGTCCTGGCAGCTTCCTCCCGTACATACTCGTTACCGGTCTTTAAAATTGTAATGAGAGGTTCGACTGCCCTTTTATCCCCAATTTCTTCAAGGGCTTCCACAGCTCTCATTCGAACTTCGTGGTCTTTATCCTTCAAAGCACCATAAAGAGGTTCAACAGCCCTTTTATCCCCTATCTTTCCAAGAGCCATAACTGCCCTTATGCGGGAATGTTTATTTTTATTTTTCAATACTTGGGCAAGGCCTTTAACATCTCTTTTTTCCTCCATTTTTTCTATATCGATCTTGAAGAGGTCAATTAATCCCATTTTCGCCTATCCTATCATTGATATTGAGTAACTTACATCCATAAATCCATTATTTAGATTAAAATAGACTTACTGCTATATAAATTAATCAGTTTTAAAAAATAATAATCATTATTTTCATTATAATCATATTGGTGTCTTATAATTAAAGGGTAAATAGATACATTTTGAACTATTAAATTAAACAGTTAATAGAATCCTGAACTTACCAGTAGAAATCTATATTACTCATTAAAGAATTTATTATGACATGAGGACTATGGACCAGAAATATAAAACTCTAATCCCATTAATTATCATATTCTTTATTTTTGGGGCAGTCGTTGGGTATTTAGCTCATCAGCCGGCAACGATTGAGAAACCTGTATACATAAACAGAACAGTCGAAGTGATCAAAGAGGTTACGCCCACTCCGGCATTAACGGCCCCAACTCCGGCACTAACGGCCCCGACTCCGGCAGCAACACCTGAAGTTCAGGGTTTTACTGTAAAAAATTACAATCCGTCAGTAGATGTCCCATCCAGGACCATCGAATTTACAAACTGGCGCGCCAATCCGGATACCTTGTCAATTCATCCGGGAGACAGCGTTTTATTTAAGATAACTGATTCCTCATTACAATCCCGGATGACATTTATCTTAAATCAGTCATATACAAAAGATCTCGGTACAACAGGATTTGCCTATGCTGTTTTTAATACGAAAGGAACATATAATTTTAAATCCATTATCCCTTCTTCAGACCCGACAATAAACCCGAGGACTTACGCCGAAGGTACAATAACCGTGTATTAAGAAAAATATTTTAACGCACCCAGTGCGTTTATTACCTGCGGCTCCTCAGGTATCAGGATTTTTTTCTTCAGGATATCCTTCAGTGCCATGACCATTCCCTCATTCTTTGCCGCCCCGCCTATTAAAACAATAGTTTCAGCCTCAGGGACCATGAAAGATATACGCCTTGCAAACGCGTAATGCATCCCTGCTACCACCTCTTCTTTCGAATAACCTGCCACAAGTTGCGAGATCATCTCAGAAATAGCAAATACGCCGCATGTATTATTGATATCAGGTATCCGTCCTGCTCTTCTGTGGAATAAACCCAGTTCATCCAGCCCAATACTAAAATAATTTGCCGCGAACTCAAGGAACGCACCTGTGCCTGCGCCGCATTTGTCGTTTATCAGGAAATTATTTTTCCTAATATCTACCACTTTTGTATCCTGCCCGCCAATATCGACAATCACATCGGCCTCAGGGAAATAATGCCTGACCCCGTATATAGCTGCTGTTATTTCTGTCACCGATGCTGTATGCGGGACCGAGTTCCTGAAATATCCTGTTGAAATTATATTTTCCTTAATTCCATTCACAAGGTCTTTCCAGTTGTGCGTTCCTGTTATCCTGGATTGTACCTCCCCATCCTCTATCCTGACCATTTTTGCAGTTGTGCTTCCCACATCAAGCCCGATAGCCTCTGATACGCGCTTTTTTCTGGCAATCATAATCTTTCAAGCATCTCCCTGAAAGCTTCAAGGCGTAATTTTATCTGCTGCGGTGTATTTCCTGGAAGATCGCCCTGGATGGTCAGTACAGGATAATCCAGCCTGGATCTTATTATTTCATCCTCAAGCATATGGTGGCAGGCGAACTGGGTATAATGGATGATCCCGTCAACTTTCCTTTTTTCAAGTTCCTTTTGGAGAAAATTGATCCTGAAATCAAGCGGCCTGGCAAAAGTGTATTCACGGTAATCACAGGCTATTTCCCTGATATTGGCCCCGCGGTGCCTGATAAATTCATACGGAAGCTCATCAAACACTATATGTAAACCAAGCGATTGGGCAACATCATGAAAATCACAAAATATCGGAGGCACACCAATCAGTGCTATCCTGTTACCCGTTTTAATACTGTGCTCTTTTATCGATGCTATATTTTTCTGGAATTCTTCCAGGTTTCCACGGAGGTCGCTAAAAGATATCAGGATGTTAAAAGCCTCCCCGGATGTTATTCGTCCCCTGCTTCTTTTAATATCGATCTTTTGTCCCAGTTTTTTAAGATCATTTATTTGCTTTATTTTTTCAGGAAATTTTATTCCTCCAAGAAACCCTGAAAGCCCATAAAGCTGGGATTCCAGATATTCGGGGTCGCCATCAAAAGGGTAAAAGAAAAAGTGAGTCGGGATACCGCTCATCGCTACTTTCTGGCCATCAACGAGAGCATTATGGCAGTCTCCGCCGGCTACCACGATGAGTGAATCTACGGACAGTTCTCTTTCAACAAGCATTTCCTTCCAGATGGCGGTCCATGCGCACAATTTGTTCCTGGGATATTTTTTTGATGCGGGTATAATGTTATTGACATCAACAGGTTCTCCCCCGCAGGCAAATATCAATTCAGGAGGAACGAGGGCTGTTAATCCTATTTTTGACACATGCATTCCTTGTAATTGCTGCGATTTATTCTTTTGTATTGATTATTTTTTGATACGAAAGTTTTAACATAGTAAAACATAATATATTTAGTAGGATGTGAAAACGATATCTATCGGTTGTTAAGCAGTTATGGTGCAGAATATTTATTCAGAACCCACCCACAATCTTAATTGTTCTTCCCGTTTTACCTGTGGGGCGGCCGAGTGCCCTGAAGTGATTCCGGAGACAAAGCCGCCTTCCTGCCATATAGATAAGTTCAAGCGTTACCAGCCAGATACCGAAATCTGGTACAGGAAGGACTGGGATGAGGTCAACAGGATTACATGGAGGGAAGTGTTCAGTCTTCAGGCATCGTGGATATATGTTCTGTTGGCTATTATCATATTGGTTTTCGTATTCATGTCGATGATCCTGATTAAGCTCCTGTTAGATATCAACAGATACTATTAATTTCCTGCCTCAATTCTCCCAGTGTGGACTTGCGCTCGGCGAATGCATTATGGCGGTGGATACTCTCCTCATTAATCTGTTTGATCGTGATAATCGAATCATCAGGCAATTCCGGGAATTCCATAACTATTTTCTGTGCCATGGTCCTGACACAATCCTCCACGAATTTGGGATGTTTATGAGCCAGTTCCACTATCGCAGCTTCATCAGACCTTTTTAACAATTCGAACATCTGTGAACTCATAGAGTTCTCAATAATGTTGATGATCCTCTCAAGCGAGACAAAATGACTGTCATAGACTTCAATCGAGATGATACCGCGCCCTCTCTGGTTATGCGTCGGCATGGGCACCGCACTCAAGAATTTCCTGATTACATCTTTCTCCACACCAAGTGCTATTAATTCCTTTTTTGCCTTATCACGCATGATTTCCTGGGCGCACGGGCATGCCGTGATACCAAGCACTTCTGCACCCACCATTTTTCTTATCTCCAGTTCTTCACCACGGATTGCCCTAGCTTCAGCAAAAATATTCACCACTTCCTGGCATTTTATTTTTGTTGCCGGGGTTTCCCTTTTGATGATATATTCACTCTTCATCCTGACCTCGGCATTTAAAGCATACTCGTGTCTGTGAATGAGCCTTTTGGCAACTTCCCCGCACAGGTCCTCAATTTCAAAGACCGGCGCTTTTATCATTTCTTCAAGCACTTCATCTATTGCTTCAAAATTCCTTGAAAGGTTAGCCCCTTTCCTATCTGACGGCAGGTCAACGAAAATATCAAATGTGGATACAAGTACTATAGGGCGTTTATCTCTTCTGGCCACTTCAACAAGTTTCTTAACATCAGTCACCCCGACTCTTGTAAGCGTGAGAGGGATCTCAGGCTGGTTTGCCTGGATATCGGGGAGGTATACAACAGGAAGCTTCATTAGTTTCTCCAAAATATTTTCACCTGCAATCTATGCAAGCTTAAATGTAACGTTATTACTCTTGAGCAATTACAGATAAAATGTAGTTTCAGGTATTTTATCTATTGGTTGCAATGAGATTATGGAAGATAAAGTTTTTCAAATTATAAACTGACTGATTACAAATAAAATACTAAAAAATAAAAATCAGGGACATATTTACCGATGTCCCTGTTTCTCTATACTTTCTTACGATTTCTATACCTGCATAGGCGGCAACAGGGCTGATATCGGTTTTACCTCGAAATCGTTGTTCATGGAGTCCTCGCCCTGTTCGAGCATTATGTTCATTACAGGTGAGGTAATTGGAATATATCCCTTTGGCAATTTCTCTATTATGATATATCTGCCTGCCGGGAGATTATTGAATTCCCACATGCCTGTAGAATCGGTCGTTGTCTCCATTTTGATTGACCGGGTATCCATGCCCATGCCTACAATGCCTACCAGTCTGATTTCGACATTCGGTATACCCATACCTGTGGCGACATCGACCACTCTGCCTGAGATGCTGCCGTTTTCAGTTGGTACAGGCTTTGTCAGGGCAAAGTTCACGGTAGTTGTTGTGTTGGGTGCCACAGCTACACCTGTTACTGTTTTGTCCTCGTATCCGGCTGCGCTCGCTGTCACAGTATATGTGCCCGGGGCAATGGTTATGCTGTAGTTGCCGCTGGCATCAGTGGTTGCCATCTTGCTGTCTGCTGTTACTGTTGCTCCAGCTATTGGTAAGCCTGAAGAGGCATTGGTCACCATGCCTGCGATTGTGCCCGTTTCATTTGTTACAATCTTTGTCAGGGCAAAATTCTGGGTGGTTGTCTTGTTGGCCATCACAACTACACTTGCTGGTACGCTGCTCTGGTATCCGGCTGCGCTCGCTGTCACAGTATATGTGCCCAGGACAACGGTTATGCTGTAGTTGCCGCTGGTATCAGTGGTTGCCGTCTTGTTATCTGCCTTTACAGTCGCTCCAGCTATTGGTGAGTTCGATGAGGCATCGGTCACCTTGCCTGCGATTGTGCCCGTTTCAACTTGTACTTTCGGTGTCAGGGCAAGGTCCTGAGTAGTTGTCTCATTGGCCATCACAACTACACTTGCTGCTTTGTCCTCGTATCCTGTTGCGTTCGCTGTAACGGTGTAATTACCTGGTGCAATGGTTATGCTGTAATTGCCAGTGTTATCAGTGGTTGCAGTCTTGCCATCCGCTGTTACAGTCGCTCCAACTATTGGTGAGTTTGAAGAGGCATTGGTTACCTTGCCTGCGATTGTGCCTGTTCCAGGGATTATTATAGTGGGCGTCAGGGCAAAGTCCTGGGCATTTGTTGTGTTAGCTGTTACAATCACATCAGTTACTGTTATGTTCTCGTATCCAGCAGCGCCCGCAGTTACATTATATGTACCTGGTGCAATGGTTATGCTGTAGTTACCGCTGGCATCGGTGGTTGCCGTCTTGCCGTCTGCCTTTACAGTCGCTCCGGATATTGGTAGGTTTGAAGAGGCATTGGTCACTATGCCTGCTATTGTACCAGTTTCGGGCGGTGCCACTGTCGTCACATTCCAGTCCCATGTCTGCATTGCAGAACCGTCGCCGGCTTTCTGTGCAACTGCGGTCACATTATGCAGGGCTGCCACACTTGTTGTTACAGCGAAATTGGATGCGCTCACGGAAATTTCGGTCTTCTGTACGTTCCCATCAAGGATCCAGGTTATAGTAGCTACAACCTGATTAGCCACGATGCTGAAAGTCCTTGTGGCCGGAGTTCCTGTGTCACTCACGGGTGTAGTTGGTGAGAAGCTGACTATCTTGGGCGGGAAGTCACTCACATTCCCGGGGAATGTCAGGTTGTGGATTTCGTCGATGTTGCTAAACCCATCTCCATCCGAGTCTAAAGGCTCTATTGTGGCAAAGTTATGATTGTTGCTTCCGAAGGCAGCGCCATATAGATTCCTGTCTGTACTTCCTCCGATTCTGGGATCACCTTGATGGCAGAGAATGCAAGTATCGATCCTTGTGCCCACAGCAGAAGGATATGTTGTGTTGAAATTATTCAGATAGCTTGAAAGTGCCGCCGCCTGCGGTACTCCCATTATAGCTACTACTGTTAACAGCAGTAGCATATATGTTAATTTTCGGTTCATCTATTTACCTCCTAAATTTTATTCTTTAATCTGTTCCCCTATGCTGTACAAATCAGATTTGTAACAACATTCTTATTGAATTTGTGTCAGCATTGGTATAAACATAGCGAGATTTTTCTGAATTTTTTTGATTTTTCAGAGTTTCTTATCGTTTATTTCAGTTTTCTGTGACTTTTAATTTCTTTTTTTCAATTTTTAGCATATACTGTTTATTTATTATAGATTTTTCCAGCTATGTGTTACCGCTTGGCGCACTTGCCATGTCATATGAAGATTACCCCCTGTGCGCCTGGATTTTTTGAACTGCAGATAAATGTTATAATCCATCCTTTAAGAAGGTTTAAGAAATAGAGGCATATGTTTTTACCATATGCCATTATCATATTGTTCTCATATTGGAATTCGTATATATTATATTAAGATTTCACCGGATTTAAAACCTTAATTTCCTGATATAGCAATTGAACTGGATTGAGACACTACAACCGAACTTGAGGATGAATTATTCCGGGAGGACCTGACGATTACCTGTTGCCTGGAATTATTGGTTTCAGAAATAACAGTTACATTGTTTCCATCTCTTGTAATCACGGGGTTTCCCCCTTGGGTCTCCACAGATACGTTCCCATCAACGGCACTGACTCTAATCTTGCTTTCCCCTGAAGAACTGCTTGCTTCAACAATGCTCTGCTGGATGATGCTTACTTTCCCCATGCTTTTTAGGGCTTTCGTTCTTTTTGCCTGATCCTCAATTTTTTCAGTTATATTTACATGAATACTTCTATTCTCATCATACGCATCAGCATTAATGATACTCTGCAACTCTTCAAGCTGGCTTGTGTACTCATCCATGGCTCTTTCAAATGCCAGGGAGTTGTTCTCCATCATCTCCGCCTCTCTCAGGCGTTCATCGGCAAGATCAAGAATCCTCTGGGTTTTTTCAGTCTGGTTGGAAATAAAATTAATACTGAACTTCTCCATCCATATTCTAAAAGAATATAAAAAATTATCAGGCCCTATTGATACAGATTCCTCTCTTGCCACCCCGGCTTGGGCTAATAGAAGCACTATGACTATTATAGCAAAGGCTCTCATAATTTTTCTCATTTTATTTGATTTCTTATTTGTTTATTTTTAGATCTTATTTTGATATAGTAAAACAGCCCGACCATCCCGATCAGTGGTAACACTCCAAGAATAAGATTAAAACTTACAGGTGGTTTAATATCTGAACCTGATGTTGCCAGGGTACTATTTTTTGAGGATTCATTTGAGATGACAGGTGCCAGTTCAGAAGTTGAAGACACCTCTTGCTTTTTGGAACCCATAATGGCAAAGCTGCTGAAGTTTCCGACAAAGCTGGAGTAGTATGTGTGATTTGAAGCTCTTTCGGCGATTTCGGTACTCTTTTCCACCCACCCATCTTCCTGCCACTTATACAGGCTTATATCCTCAGGATTAAGACCGTTATCCTCAAGCCAGGTATTGTTGACCCTGTAAACCACCACCCCATTACGTACTTTTTTACTGAAGCCACTCGTCCCGACAAAGACATTAAAATATTTGTAGAGTGTACCCGGGGCATCAACTCCTATATTCTTTGACCTGTTCCTTAATACTTCAACTGCAACAGGTACCCAGTTCTCGCTTACGCTGCTTTCAAATGCTACAGCCATTACCGGATCTGCGGATTTGAAAACAAATGTTGAGGATGAAAATGCGAGCACGCTCGTCTCTTTTATCTCTCTGCGCTCTATGTTCTTGAAGTCCTCACTTGGAGGTAATCCACCGCCACCTCCGCCACCACCACCGCTTGTGCTGCCGCCACCGCCATTGTTGGGCTTGACCGGGATGTTTATGAGTCTCACAAAATCAGTATCTTTGATGACCTCATTACCCATTTTCCCTGTCAGTGTTGCCATATTCATGATACATGGATACCCTCCCTCGCATTTGAATTTAGATATATCACCTGTAGTTGCGGGATATGTATAGGTTATCTTCTGCGATTTATTGGCTTCAAGTGTTGAGATATTGAAATATCCCTGGTTTGATGGGTAAAAGGGATCATAGATAGAGACATCTGTCAGATTAACACTGCTATTAGCTTCAAGCGTATAAGTAATGGTAGTAGCACTCCCTTCGGTAACCAGGGCAATTTCACCGTTTGCCTGTTTCATTTTGTAAATCGGGATAAGCGGGAGAGAGATGGTGGATGTATTTACATAAGAACCGCCGTTGCTATTGACAGTATAACTTAATGTATAATTGAAGAATCCATGAGTTTTGTCTTTCCAGTTAACTTTAGAGGAATTTATATCAAAGTATGGTCTTCCTTTGAAGGGCAGCTGCATGAAAGACAGGCTCTGGCCTTTTGAAAGCGTAACAGTGCAGGGCTTATCGCAATAAGTACTTGATATATCCGGACTGTCAGTTATTGTAAGGACCAGCGTATCTTCCCCATTATTCACAAAGACCCCATCAATCCCCATGAATTTTCCTATGTGTCCTGATCTGGCTTCACGCCAGGTCTCATTCCATGTTCCATTAGCAGTATCATGATTTATATATGGTTCTATAAATTTTATGTCAACTTTCAGAGGGACGATAACTTTAAAATCTTTAGAAGAAACGGAGCCGTATCCATCTTTGACACTGATACGCCAATTGTAGATGCCGCCATCTCCGGCTCCTGGTTTCCATGAAAGTGCCCCGGTGGTATTATCAAACGTACCTTTTGTTGCAGTTGTTTCAAAAGTTCCCTTATCTAAATCAATATCAGTATAATCGGCATTGATATAAAGAGCGGTACCTTCGTATATGAAATAACTATCAGATACATTTGTAAGTGTGATCGCATTATTATCAAGCTGGGTATTCATATATATTGAATCCGACACCAGCTGCGATGTTTCATTATATCCTGCAACAGAGATATTCACCCAGCCGTGGGGTGAGGTTGTCGTATTTATAAAATTAGTCCGGGTGTCGTTATGCCAGGTTCCATCAATATTCACATGGAATGAACTTGTATTCGCCCCGGCCAACCATGTATAGTTTACCCAGAAATTGCCCTTCTTGGAAGCAAGGCTGGTGGGAATACCGGGAGTATAGGCACTCACTGCTACGGTGAATTCCTTAGTCGAAGTAGTATACCCATCCGAGACGCTGATGTACCAGTTATAGACACCGCCATCCTTTGGCCCTGTCTTCCATGAGATGATACCCGAGGATGAATCGATTGCAGCCTTTGCATTTGTCGAGAAAGTTCCCTCAGGGCCGTCGTCATCAATATAATCAGCATTGATGTAAAGAGTTTCACCCTGGAACAGGGTATAACCGGACGATACATTGGTCAGCGTTATCGGATTATTAGGAATCTGGGTTTCCCGATATACAAAATCTGAAAGTGTCTGCGATGTAGCATTGTATCCAGCTACAGAGAGGTTAACCCACCCATGCGGTGAACTTTTAACATTTATATAATTGTTTGAAGTATTATACCATTTCCCATTTACGCTGACATTAAAGGAATCTGTGTTTGCGCCGGCCGACCATGTATAATTTACCCAGAAGTTAATTTTATCTGTTGTATTAGAAAGAATTGCAGGTTTTCCTGGCGTATAGGTATTTACGTTTACAGTAAATTCCTGAGAACTGCTTCCATATCCATCGCCAACATTTATATACCACTTATAGGAACCGCGATCAGCGGCGCCTGTTTTCCATATCAGGACGCCCGTTGATGGATTAAAATCACCTTTTGCATTTGTTGAGAAATTTCCCTCAGGGCCGTCATCATCAATATAATCAGCATCGATATAAAGAGTGTCACCTACATTCAAGGAATAACTGGATGATACATTTGTCAGAGTGATTGGATTATCGCTTACCTGTCTGTCTCTTTTTACCGGAGTCAAACTTAACTGGCCGTTTCCAGAATTATTGTATGCCCAGACTGATATGTTACTCCAGCCATGGGGACCGACATTGCTGGTGTTAGATGTTTCCGTGGTTCCGTTTATCCAGTTACCATTCACACTGATGTTGTAGCTGTCGGTTTCATTGCCTGTTCCTGCCTTCCATGTGTATTTTATCCAGAAATTTCCTTGCGAATCAACAAAGCTGGCAGGGGCAGGCGGGATATACACTGGTATTACATCTTCGGTAACAGTTGCTTTCTTACCTGCTTCCTTATCTGCTGTCTCGTTTGTTGTCCCGTCTGCTGTTCCATTTACTGTCTCACTTGCTATCTCATTTACTATCACAATTATTGTTTCGCTTGCAGCACCGTCATAACCATCTTTTGAACTAAATGACCATACATAAGTTCCGTTATCATTGTTATCCGGCTTCCAGGTATAATCGCCTGTTGCGGGGTCCAGATATCCTTTTGTGGCATTCGTACTATAGGTTATCGGGTCTGAATCCGCATCAGTTGAGGATACCTTAAATTTCAATTCATTGCCAGGAATAGCAGTTTGATTTCCGATTGTAGACTGGACAGGTGCGTTATTCTTGACTTGCATACTATTCGAAACAGGGCTTGAGCTCAAACTACCGTTACCTGAATTATTGTATCCCCAGACTGATATATTGCTCCAGCCATGCGGTCCAACAGAATTATTAGAATAGAGAAGGGTTCCATTTGTCCATAATCCATTTACGCTGACATTAAAAGAATCTGTGTTCGCGCCAGCCGACCATGTATAATTTACCCAGAAATTTCCCTGCGTGGCTATAAGATTCTCCGGGGGGGATGGAACATAAGCAGGTTCATCATCCGCAGAAACATCTTTTAATCCAATAGAGAAAAAAGGGATTAAGGATGCCAAAACGATTATAAGGACTTTTTTTTTAATCAGCATCTTTTTTAACTCCTGAGTTTAAATCATGAATCTTATTTCTCAACTTGTTAATTCATGTCTCTCAAGGAAAGGAGAAAATTCATTCGCTTTTCATCCTTAACCCCAGGTTCTGGATTTTCGTGCCATTGAGGGGTATTACCACCTCTGTTTCTATCCTTTTCATACTCTGAACTGTGTACCTTCCAAGCTCTTTTGATAGCTTCTCTGGCACATCCACATTAATCATATCATCCTCTGCCTTGAGCTCAATCAATTTCCCATTAGTCCCTTCGCCCTGCATTTTTTCTATGATTCCATCAAGGTTAGTAACATTAACCTTTGGTGTCATATCCAACATGAGAGTTGCATTATAAGTTTTTCTACCGAAATTCTGGGCTCTGAACTTTACAACGAGATTGTCGCCATCTTTAGTAACATTCCATTTTGTCATTGTCACATGTGGTGTTAAATTTTCAGGAGGGTAAACATCATAATCTTCTGCCAGAATCTGGAGCAAATAAAAGTCTCGTTCTTTGGCCTTTCCATTAAACACTTTCTTCCCCATTTTCTCAGCACAGAGGGGCAGTCCCCCTTTGCCATCTACCGGACTTCCACAGAACCACCAGTTGCCGGAGTTCTCAGCCGGGGCCTTGGGATCAGGGAAAAGAATTCGCTTTAACCCTCCCATGATCTGCTTCATATATATTTTCTCAGAGTTTGTAACAGTAATTGATTGGTTTACATCCCCTTTATTCCATTCCCATGTGAAACCATCGTTTCCCACTTTATCCAGAAAAAGTGATCTCTCTTCGCGCGCCATATCACCGGATTCGCCCCATTGGATTATGTTCCCTCCGCCGACATTATCATAATAGATATTCTGGGTAACGCTGCCATCCCAGGAGTAGCCTATTTGGCTTGCACTGGCTATTTCAAAGCCAGAAATCCCAGTCTCCTGGTTTGTATCTCCCATTCTGCTTACCGCAAATTGAGCAACCGTAGCCGAACTCATATCTTCTTCGGCAGCTGCAGCTCCGGCCAATACAATCAAAGTTATTGTTAGAAGGCAAATCCAGTTTGTCATATTTTCTCCTCTTACCCTATTACTAACACATCCTGGTCCAGGATCTGTAAGTTACCCTCTATTACAACTTCAATTCCCTGTGAAACGTTACCAGAGGCATAATTCTGTGTATATTGAAGTAAATCGAGTCTTATTGAATTATTTCCATTTATAGAATTGTTAATATTACCTGAATAATTATCATCAGAGATAACCACCAGACTATCCTGGTTTATTATCTGTACATTCCCGGCTGCCCGAACAAACGCATTCTGCCTTACATCTCCATCTCCATGGTTCCATGCCATCTGGGCAACTCTTATAACTACTTTGTTATCACCATTAAGATCTGCTTTCTGATTAATATCTGCAAGTACCGGGTATGCAGTGATGCAAATTAATACCAGTACAAGCAAAATCCTCCTCATGCAACTCACCCCTTTTTCGATGATTTCATACGTCAGCCAAATAGAAAGTAAGGGAATAGGCAAGGCCTGCTCCCCTAAACTTATAGCAACTTTCAGACTGGAACGACTATACCATCAGTCCATGGAACATTATCCTGTTCGGCCAATGAGTCCGAGTTGTTCTCCTGGATTATAGACTTCCAGATGTCTACTGCTGCCTCGTCATAGGCGCTGGCATCCTGCCACTCTTTTATTTTGACTTTCTGTTCGAGATTCTGCTCGTTATAGATATCTGCTTTTGCAAGCTGAACTACGGCATTTATCTGATTGACATCTCCGCTGAATCCCTCAGGGCTTCCGCCCATGTTGTCTGAAGCATCTCCAGACATAGCAGTCGCTGTGGATGATGCATCATTGTTGCAGCCGGAACCGCCCTTGCCGCCATGTCCCATGCCTTCACCATTGCCTTTGCCTGTACCTGTGCCTGTACCGGCACCTGTGCCGTCGGCACTATTGCCTGCATTGGTATTCAGGTTATCCTGAACATTGCCATTTGATGCGCCACCGCCAGTACCTGTTCCAACACCATTTCCGGTGCCAGTTCCAGCGCCTGTGCCTGTACCTGTGCCACTGCCACCATTGCAGCCAGCCAGATTATCAGTGTTTGCAGAATTTGCAACTGCGCCTGCAGTAGACTGTGCAGCTACATTACCGCCCATGGCAATCCCCTGCGCCCAGTTAGAAATATCACCATTGTTGATTAATTGCTGATTCACACTGTTTGTTGCCGTATTGGCCCCATTTACATCAACCCCAAGAGCCTTTTCGTTCGTTCCACCTGTTGATGTGGAAATAGCCGTCGGATTTGCCATTGCTGGCATCATTCCGATCACGGTTGCTACAATAAGTAGCATTGTTACTATTTTCTTCATATTTTCACCTCATTTCATACTATATACTTAACACGGCCCGGTTTTTTCCGGGCAAATGTACCTCCGGGGCTTGAACCCGGTCATGTCGGCCTTCCGACAGGTACTTCAAAAGTAATATTCCATGCAGCCCTCTTTACCGCAGTATTATTCTCAGAAATCTGGATATACATCCACACATAGCTGACATTTCCTTTTGGCTGTATGGTGTAATTTTGGGTCCAGGTATTATTGACAGTCTGAATTATTTCGGTTATATCTGTCCATTCCTGTCCTATCTGAGGTTTGAATACTGTAAGCACTGTTTCATTCAATCTGGGGTTCTTTACCTGCAATTGGACTGAAAGCCTGCCTGTACTGTTGAATTCTTTAGATAGTAAACGCAGGCGTATTTGGTTTGAATCGCTCATGTTAGCCGTACTCTGCATAGAGACTTCCTCAACAGGGTTCTTATCGCTAATATTCTGAACAGGGAGTTCCACACCCTGTTTACTCTCCTTGCCAACGCATCCACCAAGGGCAGATATCAATATTAGCATCCCCACAATCCTCCACGGTATGGAGACGGAAGGTAGCCCCACTGAAATTGACTTTTTATCCAATATTTCCTCCTTTCTGAATATCCCCCACAATGCAACTCAACTCCCTCGATTCCTCAAAGAGGGTTCTGAGATATACTTTAGATTGTGGTACAATTCAATACATATACCACTTACCTTAAAAAACATTAAGAAGTACTAGCATATTCTGTAACCCTATGAAAGAACAATATAATACTTAATTATAGATTTGGCATATAGACTTGGCATATAGACTTGGCATATAGACTTGGCATATAGACTTGGCATATAGACTTGGCATATAGACTTGGCATATAGGCTAAGTATGTAGAATAAATAGCTAAAGTATTATAAATTATAAAACTAAAATTTAATTACGAATGAAATCAACACAATGAAACCTATGGATCGAATATTAAAGCAGCTTCAAGATACCCAATGGCATAGTTTAGATGAAATAAAAAAGAGTGTCTCTTTGCCCTCTCAAACGCTAAATGCGATAATATGTTTTCTTCAAGAACAGGCATTCATTAATAAAGAAGATGAGAAGCTAAGAATAACACGTCTGGGATTAAGATATTTAGATATTTGAAAATCAATCCCTTAATTCAGGTTTTGTTATAAGTAAATCCATCTCATATCTGCTCAATGGTGAAAATTCTACAGAACCACATTTAATGCATCTTCTTTTACTATTCATGTTTATTGTTGCACATCTATCACAAACTTTAAATTGACGACCTTGTAATCTTCCAAAGTCGTCAGTATATTTTTTGCTAATCTTCAATCTTACCATTGCAATTCCCCCAAATATAAAAAAATACGGATTTATATATCCGTTAATATTCTACCTTTCTATTTCTTCCCTTTTCTGGGCAAGAGCTGCCGGAACATGGACCAGGTGACATTTGAAGCAGCTCTCTTCCCCGATTTCCTGACTCAGTTTCCCTACCTTATTTGAATCAACTGGTGATTCTGAAAGAGCCTGTCCCAGTGTATCAATCCTGGCCTGCACATCTTCATCAATGTAGTATTCTCTCTTACTTGTATGGCAGTTGCCGCAAGTCCCTTTCATCGCTTGGAAAGTCATGTTGAATTCGTTGAAACGCAGCCTGGCATTTTCGATCTGGTTCTGCCCGATATCTGCACCGACTCCTACGAAGTTTGCATCAATAAGCTGCATCAACCTGGAAAAGCTTATGCTTTCATTCGCGAGGTGAACACTTATCTCTTCAAACTTCTTTCCATCAAGCGTTCTCCAGTGATATTTCATCTGGACTTTTGGCATATTGACACTATGGCAGTTCTCGCATACCTGCCCCATATTCCCATATGCAGCCATGATTTTATTCCGATCCCCTGTTTTCAGGGCGGCTTCGAGTGAATCTGCCGGGTACATCAGGAAGAAACCTTCCCATTCAGGTACCAGCTTAGAGTTATTTTTGTACTGTGCCTTGAACTTTTTGAAATCGTCCCTTGCATTCTCCAGATCGTTCTCTGACAGGTCGGCGGCAATGCTTGCGAAGTAAGTACCCTGAGCCAGCATCCCAATGAGCCATACCGGCCTATCAGCCTTTGGCGGAAATAAATTATCCAGGGATTTCGGAAGTGCAACATCAGGGACCGGAACATCAGGAACAGGAATCAGGGGAAAGAAAGCCGATGTATCGATTATGTTTTCATTTGTGCCTGCCGGTTCATTTTCATTCCATACTTTGTCATTTGCTCCCAGCGCAGTGACAAGCGCAGCTGTAAAGATGCCTATTAACAGTAGTAGAATTAATCGTTTCATAACTAACCTCCTTTTGATATAATATTCTGACGTTTTTATTAAAAAATAAAAGAGGGACTTGATCCCTCAAAATTTATTTGACTGACTCAGTATATGACCTGCAGATCACCTGAAGTCAGTGTGCCCGATTTATGGTAATTCTTGGCAGGGATAGAGATATCGAATGTATCTTTACTTACATACGGTGATGCCGGTTGTCCACCATCCTTGACATTAACTACAAAGTCGTATGGACCTTCATTGTTGAACATCGCCTTTCCTTTTATCTCTCCTGTCTTCGGGTCTGCATTCTTGTTGGTCTTAACCGAGTTTATCTCTGTGGCCACGATCCTATTGCCTTCATTGTCTTCAGTCTCTACCGTGCCTTTCGGCATGAACTTGGTGAATGCAAAGATCTTAAAGGTCAGTTCCGGAGCTACCTTGTTGCCCAAGGTTCCCCATCCGACTACCTTGCAGCGGTCTTTACATCCTTCTGGCGGAATGACATTTACTGTTGTCTGTGCCATTTCGGTTGGGAACTGAGGTGGGGCAATGTCGATATCAATTATTCTGCCATCTACAATCGGGTTACCATGACCAGTAGCCGTATTTGTGGTGTTAGCGGTTATAGCCGCTGTGCACTCATACTTCCATGATTCACCTGGATTAAGTAAACCATCGTTATTAGTATCACCGCTCTTGAAAGTTACTGGCGAACACTTATCATCATCCACTCTAACATTGGTAAGATTCACATTTCCGGTGTTTGTTTCAGTATATGTGTAGGTGACTGTTTCACCTGGCGCCACGTTAGTTTTATCCACTGTCTTTGTCAGTTTGCTGTTGGGGCTGATGAGAGTAATTTGTCTTGAGAAACTCTGTTGATCTGTTACGCCATTTTGCGGATTGACTAATTCAAGTCTGATTACAAACTCATATATGGCATTAAGTGGAGCTGTTTCCTTAACTTTAATTGTAGTTAGTTTAGGATCTTTATAAACATCTGCACCAAGACTTTGGAAATCTGTTTTTGGATTCACGACCTGACCATTCAACGCAAGACTATCTCGTGTTATTTCCAGATCGTTTGGATTTCCTGCTGTGATTTCTACGGTGAATTTGTAATCTAATCCTTGATCAACGTACAGTGAATTCAAATTTGCCTGAAAATTGCCTGAAATGCTGTCTCCTGGTATTTGGATTTCGATCAATTGAACAGGGAACGGTTGATTGGTCGCTGGGTTAATTAAAACTAAATCACCTGCTGAAGCTATTCCTGTCAAAGCAACCATCACTGCAAGTAATGCAACAACAGTTGTAATTCTACGTTTCATATTTATTTATCACTCCTATTTTTTTAATTTATTCTGGTGCGTTTACCTTCCGGTAAGGCTCACCCTCCGGCTGCCTTATATAGCGCCCACCAAGCGCTTGATGCACTTACCACCCAACCCTTACGGGCAAACCCCCATGCATCTCGGATTTTTTAATATGTGGTTTGACGAAAAAAATCTCCACGATTAGCATTATGGACATGAATCATGCAATTTGTTTCTTTTTTTATTCCTCCTTTGTGACCTCCCTCGCAAACCCTTTTGTCACAAACATATGGATCACCACTACAGAGAGATATTTTAAATTATAACAAGGATTCAAGAGATTCCATCATTTAAAAAACATTAAGGAGTGACAATATTTGCTATTAATACATAGAATTAGCATGTGATACGAACATATGATTTTGTTGGTATTATAAAAAATTATAGATATTAAATATTAATTTTTAAAAAATGCACAGAGTTATTTATTTGAGGAATATCCAGATATTTATTACAGAAAATAGGATTATCCAAAATACCTCTTTTAATTTATAGCTTTATTAAAAAATAAAAGAGGGATTTCTATCCCTCAAACTTTATTCAACTGACTCATTTTATGACTTGCAGATCACCTGAGGTCGGTGTGCCCGATTTATGGTAATTCTTGGCAGGGATAGAGATATCGAATGTATCTTTGCTTGCATACGGTGATGCTGGTTCTCCGCCATCCGTGACCATAACTACGAAGTCATATGGACCTTCATTGTTGAACATCGCCTTTCCTTTTATCTCTCCCGTCATCGGGTTTACTGTCTTATCGGTTAACACCGAGTCTATCTGTGTGGCTTTTATCTTATTGCCTGCGTCGTCTTCAGCTTCTACAGTGCCTTTTGGCATGAAGTTACTATATGCCCAGATCTTGAATGTCAGTTCCGGAGCGACCTTGTTGCCCAGGGTTCCCCATCCAACTACCTTACCTGGCTTTAATTCTTCTGGCTTTTTGTTGCCGAAGTCTATGCCTGTCACAATTTGTCCTGCTGAGAGTGTCACTGTATGGGTTCCTGGCACTGCCGGGAAGGTCTGTATCCAGCCTGCCTGCAGGGTCTCTGATACGGTATAGGTGCCTGGCGGCAGATCCTTGAATGAATAGTCGCCATTTGCGTCTGTCTGAGTCGTTTCAGTAGATCCGTCAGGTTTTGTCAGTGTGATTGTCCAGTTAGCAAGTCTTGGTTCAGTCGCACCCTTTATTCCATCACCATTGGTATCATTCCACTTCTGGCCTGAGATACTACCATTTGGTATTAGTTGATTACCGAAATCTCTATCTACTACATTCTGTCCGCCTGCGAGATTTACAGTATAAGTTCCTGGCGGTACTGGTGTTGGTGCTGTCTGTTTCCAGCCTGCCTGCAGTGTTTCTGATACGGTATAGGTGCCTGGCAGCAAATTCGTGAATGAATAGTTGCCGTTTGTGCCTGTCTGAGTTGTCTCAGTAGATCCATCAGGCTTTGTCAGTGTGATTGTCCAGCCCGAAAGTCTTGGTTCATTTGCGTCTTTTATTGCATCACCATTGAGATCGTTCCATTTCTGGCCTGAGATACTGCCATTCTGTATGTTGGCGAAATTCAGACCTGTGGCATCATTTGTATCTACGGTCACGGTATGTGTTCCTGGAGGCACTGGTTGAGGTCCTGTCTGTGTCCAGCCTGCCTGAAGTACCTCTTCAACAGTAAAGGTGCCTCGGAAGCCCAGGAAATCCGTCCCAATAACAGCTCCGGTGGAGTCAGTAATGTTTACCTGTTCTCCTTTGAATGAATAATTTCCATTTTGATCCGTGAGAGTCGTAGCTACTACAGTACCGTTTTCATCTCTCAAGTTGATCGTCCAACCAGCAAGTCCGGGTTCTCCTTGGCCGCATATTCCACTACCATCGAGGTCATTGCATTTCTTGCCTGTGATAATTCCACCTTGTAGTACTATAGTTCTTGATGCTTGTGATGGAAGGTTGGGATTCAAATAAGAGACAAAATACTGATAAATTGTCCCGGCTTGTCTTGAGATAGGTGCATTAACTTCTATCCTTGCTGAATCATCTTGGGTAGATGTTGGAGTTGAAGTTACTAAGAAAGTATCCTTGAGTGTTGTAAAGTTGACATCTGCTGCATTGCAATTAGCCGCCGGCTGACAATTAGTAAATTGTATAGCCAAAGGATAATTTGTGTTTAGCTCCGTTGAAAGAATTGAAGTTAACCTAACACCTATGTTAAATGCATCATGATTCTTAACTAAAATTGGTTCACCCAATACTTGTCCATCTCTTAAAAGTTCTTGGCTTACCGCCGACGCTGCTCCTGTCAGCGCAACCATCGTCGCAAATAATGCAGCAATGGTCAATAATTTATGTTTCATATATTATCTCTCCTTTATTTTTTATTTTATTTCGGTGCATTTGCCCTTCAGTAAGGCTCACCTACGGCTGCCTTATATAGCGCCCACCTGGCGCTTGATGCACTTACCACTCGACCCTTGCGGGCAAATCCCTGTGCATCTCGGATTTTTTAAGACGTGGTTTAAATAAAACATAATCATCAATTGTATATTAAAGATATAAATATAATAATTATAAAATATTTTTCGAGCCCATGTACCATGCAGTTCATACTCCCCATTTTCCCTTTCATTGTCTGTGCTCCCTGATGATATTCGTTTTTAATGATTAACTATGCCTTGGAAAAGATTATCTATCTTCTGCAATCGATTATTACCCGATTTTTCCTCCTTTTCCAGTTCCCATGCCTTTTTAGTATTTATTCAAACAACTTCATAGCATTATTGTAATTACATACATTAAAAAGCATTATGAAGGAGGAACATATCCTAAAAACATATAGCATTGACATATAGTAGAAACATATGGTAGTTGTGTATAACATTTGTATGGAGATAAAAAACTGCAAATTATTAATAAAAATAGCCCATTAATTATCTTGTTAATTAGGAGCTAAACATTTTAATCCGTAAGGCTGTAAAGCTATGTTAAAAGACCGCTAAGTATGATGATGCTTTGAATTTCAGAATTATGCTAAAAAATAGAGGTAAGACGTCAACGAAATAATATTCGTCGACATAAACACAAAATATTACTGAGGTTGCAAAGTATACGAAAGTGAAATATATGCGGGAGGTACCATCCAATTATATATTGCTATATTTTTGGGTTGATATCCAGCTTTTGTTAATCTCAGAAACGTTGGTGATGGATAGATTTTTGGATTTATGTAAACCGGAGTGACACCAAGATTTTGCCCGGTATTAGTTATAGTTACGGTTGCACCACTCGGGTTAGAATTTATTAAAAGTGCTCCACTGGTAGATGTTGGAACCGGGGTAGGTGCTGGTGTTTTAGTCGGAACAGGTGTTGGCGTTGGTGTCGGTGTTGAGGTTGATAAAGGTTTTAGATTATACGAAAGTGAAGTATATCTGGGCGGCACCATCCAATTATATATTGGAAAATTGATAGATTGGTATCCTGATTTCGATAATCTAAGAAAAGTCGGCGATGGATAAGCTGCTGGATTTATAGAATACGGGGTAACGCCAAGATTTTTACCGGTATTAGCTATAGACACAGCGGCGCCGCTCGGATTGGAATTTATTAAAAGTGTTCCACTGGTAGATGTTGGAATTGGGGTGGGTGCTGGTGTCTTCGTAGGAACAGGTGTTGGCGTTGGTGTTGTGCCAGCATTAAAGGGCTTCACAATCTTGCTGCCAAAGTCTGTTACCCAGGCGCAATCGCCTGCATTGCAACTGCGAGAGATGCCTATCGCAACGTAGGAGCTGCCGAGCATGTTTGCCTGATGACCAGGGCTGTTTTTCCAGAGGTCAAATGCCTGTTGGGCGCTTGTCGCTCCGCCGCCATACCCCCATGCGAGGTTCTCTGCTGCCGAGGCGCTTATTCCGGCTGGATACCCAAAGGCTTGCAGGCGCTTATCGAATGTTCGCCCCGTGGAGTCTGTATGAGAACAGGTATATTTTCCCGTTACACAATATGTGAGCATATCATTGCTCATCCAGTTCGCACCGTCCTGAAGCGCTGCATCGATGCTTAGCGAAGCAAGATTATTCTGTGCTCGATAGGAGTTGATAAGGCCAAGAAAGGACTGTGCCTCGCTATCGTACAGCGCGCTTGCACTGTTGGCGAGCAATAATACCAGTATTGGCATAATACATATTCTGAAGGCTTTCCATCGATTAATATAATTTTCCTTTATGTTCATAGTTAGTCTTCCTATGGCATCACATGTGATCGCTGAAGCCTGATGAGAAAAATTATTGATGCCACTGCTTTGATTGTCATCTATTGTTTCACAAGAAATATAAAAAATAAATGCTGGCGAAGTTGTATCACCAGCAGGGTGTTTCTATTTTATATCAACTAAATTGGATTTAGATAAAATATAGTATAGGTGCTAGCCATGTTCGAATAAACAAAGCCACCGCCGTCATTATACCCTGATTTTACAGCTTTCATCCAAGTCATCCCTCCATTAAGTGTTTTGTCATAACGGAATGGAGTTCTTCCCAGATATTTACCTGCATTCACACCACTTAAAACATATACATCAGCGCCCTGTGGACTTGAATCTATGGTTATCCAACTGGATGATGGTGCTGGGGTTGGCGCTGGAGTGGGCGCCGGTGTCGGTGCTGGAGTGGGTGCCTTTGTTGGTGCGGGAGTTGGCGCTGGTGAGGTTGTAGTTGATGAAACTTGCAAATTATACGAAAGAGAAGTATACGTGGGTGGCACCATCCAGTTATATATTGCTACGTTTTTGGATTGATATCCAGATTTGGATAATATTAAAAACGATGGCGACGGATAAGCAGTCGGATCTATGGAGACTGGAGTGATTCCAAGACTTTTCCCGCCTAAAGTCACGGTAGCGCCACTTGGGTTTGAATTTATCTTAAGAGTTGCACTGGCCATTGCCGCGCTGGTGCTCAGGAGTAGCACAGACATTGCTATTATTCCTAACATTACATAACTTTTGTATCTTTTGTTCATATTTTTCCTCCATACGTCAATAATTGAGGCCATTAATTAAACCTTATGGTAATTATTATTATCACTGATTTAAATGCTGTGGCCATGTCATGTTTGCATAAAGAGAATATGATTCATAATAAACGAATCGGAAGTTTATTTGAGTTTTTACGGTTTTTATCAGAGTATATTTGGGTTTTTATTGTTTTTTCCTGCTTTTAATAAAAAAATAAGTGTTATATGCCCCCAAAATGCATTAAAAAGCACATTAACATAATCTCAAGAAAAAAATATAAAATTCAAACGGCTGGCGTTTAAATAATATGCTTTATACCGGATACGCTCTATGCTTTGCTGCGCTTCCTTCAAGAGCAGACATTTATTGATATAAATATAAGGAACTAAAAATAACAGTATGATTAAGATTTCCGGATTTTTGATTTCAGTGCAGCATCTCGCCAACTATTTTTATTCTTTTCAACAGTTCCCTTCCGTTATCTGTAAGTTCATAACTATCAGGTTCAGGGTTATCGCATTTTGTAACAAAACCCTCCTCCAATAAAAAATTAAAATATCTTTTGAAATTTCTCCAGTCAAGACATGCCCTTTGCATGATTCGTGTTTTTTTTGATTTTTTATCTTCGGTTAATACTGTCAGCATATCCCTGATAATTTCCCATCTGCTTCTTTCGATCCTCACTCCTTTATCTCTTCGATTTTTTGGGTCATCTAAAGCAGTACTGTCCCTTGCTTCTGCAATTGCTAATCCGTTCAAGTTTGTTCCCCTCATATCAATCTTGCACATCCCGATTCAACATAAAAAGATTCCCTGATTGTAACTGAACTAAAAGCAATCTTTTTTGAATCTTTATTAATCCTATAAATATTCACCCCACATTAACTTTACACCCTATAACCTGTTTACCATATTGGATTAACGCTATATGAAGTTTTCCATAGGGCCAAGCTAAATACCACTATTATTTAACAATGCGTTTTCAAATATTTGCAGCCCATTATCGATTTCATACTTTGAGATAATTAATGGCGGCACAAATCTTATTACCGAATCACCGGCAGGCAACAGGATCAATCCACCTTCAAGCGATTTCTTTATTATCAAATCGCGTTTTTCAGCATCAGATTCTTTATTTTCCTTTACGATCTCAATTCCTATCATAAGGCCTATGCCCCGTACATCTCCTATTGCAGGATATTTTTCCCTGAAATCATTCAGTTGCTTCATCAGGTAATTTCCTTTCTCAACAGCCTTCTCGCCAAGCTTTTTACTCTCCATGAAATCAAGTGTTGCAAGCCCGCCTGCTGAGGCAAGCAGGTTGCCGCCGAATGTGTTTGCATGCGCCCCGGCCGGCCAGTCCATTATTTCTGAAGTGGAAAGAGTCGCACCGAGGGGTATCCCGCCGCCTATGGATTTTGACATGCATACAATGTCGGCCCTCACATCGAAATTCTCAAGGGCCATAAATTTCCCTGTCCTGAAACCGCCGCTTTGGATTTCATCAGCTATCAGCAAAATATTATTCTCGTCGCAAATCCTGCGGATTTCCTTATGGAACTCAGGCGGCGGGACTATGAACCCGCCTTCTCCCTGTATTGGTTCCACAACAATGGCAGCTGTGTCTCTGGGCGAAAGCACTCTTTTAAATATTGTCCTTTCAAGCTCCCTGGCGCATGAGATACCGCATCCCGGATAATCAAGATTAAGCGGGCAGCGGTAGCAGTAAGCATAGTGCGAGTGCACTACCCGCAGGGACGGGAAATTCTCCTTATGCCTGATCTTTGAACCCGTAAGCGAGAGAGCACCAAGCGTCCTGCCATGGAAAGCACGGTAAAATGCGACCATGCTGTTCCTTTTTGAGTACCAGAATGCAAGCTTCATCGCAGCTTCGACAGCCTCTGCTCCTGAATTTGACAGGAACACTTTTTCATATCCTGTCATTTTGCAAAGTTTCTCTGCAAGTTTCACAGGCATTTCGGCATAAAAATCCGAAAAACCGCAGTGCACCATTTTTTCCATCTGGACGCATACTGCTTCCTTGACTTTTTTACAGTTATATCCAATGTTCATCACAGCCACACCTGAAGCGAAATCAATGTAGCTTTTGCCTTCGATATCGAATACTGTAGAGCCATCCGCATGGTCGACCACAAGCTCATATGGCCGCGTGAGTGCTGAAATGACTTTACTATCCCTGTTTATTATTTCCCTGGATTTTTGTCCCGGTTTCATGTTTTTCCCTCTATCCTGTGTCTATCTGCGCTTTCTGAAGCTTTCCACTGTAGTCAAAATAAGCAGTTTTCAATTCCGTGAATTCCTCCACTGCAGTAGTGCCGGCTTCACGTGTTCCGTTCCCTGTGGATTTCACTCCTCCGAAGGGAAGATGGATTTCCGAGCCTATTGTAGGGGCGTTTATGTAAGTTATGCCTGCCTCGATTTTTTCTATGGCCCTGAAAGCATTTGTTATATTTTTTGTATAAATCGAAGATGACAGGCCATATTCAACCGAGTTTGCAATCTTTATCGCCTCATCAAAATCACAGGCACTTATCAGAGACGTCACTGGGCCAAATATTTCTTCCTGTGCTATTCTCATATCAGGAGTAACATCTGAAAATAAAGCTGGCTCAATAAAGTAACCTGGAAGAGGTTTAATGATTTTCCCGCCCTGGACAAGCTTAGCTCCTTCCTCTTTTCCAATCTCAATATATCTTGCAATCTTTTGAAGCTGTGTATTATTAATGACTGGCCCTATATCGACATTCTCATCAAGGCCATTGCCGATATTAAGTAACTCCGTCTTCTCAATAAGTCTTTTCTGGAACAATGGCAGTATTTTTTCATGCACTATCACACGGCTTGCCGCTGTGCACCGCTGCCCTGTTGTCCCGAAAGCCCCCCACAGCACACCATCTATGGCCAGGTCCATGTCTGCGTCGTCCATAACTATAATTGGATTTTTCCCTCCAAGTTCGAGGGATACGCGCTTCATATCCCTGGCTGCCTCGCCAAGTATCCACTTCCCGGTCTCAAGCGAGCCTGTGAAAGATACAGCGCGGATTTTCCTGTTCTTAACGATCGCCCCGCCAACAGCGCTTCCCTCTCCCGTCACAAGATTCAGGACACTACGGGGGAGTCCGGCATCTGTGAGTATCTTTACAAGTTCTATTGAAAGAAGAGGCGTATCACTTGCAGGCTTGAACACAAGCGTATTCCCGGATATGAGGGCAGGCATTATTTTCCAGGCAGGAATCGCTATAGGGAAATTCCAGGGTGTGATAAGCCCCACTACTCCTATGGGCCTTCGTACAGTGAGGCAGAACTTATCCGGAAGTTCAGAGGGCGTTGTTTCACCCAGAAGCCGTCTTCCTTCACCTGCCGCGTAATACGTTATATCAATTGCCTCCTGGACATCCCCGCGCGCTTCCTTGAGAACTTTTCCCATTTCAGTGGTCATGAGGCGGGCAAGTTCCTCTTTTCGCTCTTCAAGTATCCTGGCAGCGCGAAAAAGAATCTTAGCGCGCCTGGGAGCCGGAGTGCTGCTCCATGCATCGAAAGCATCCTCTGCGCTGTCAGCGGCTCGCCGGACATCGTCCTCTGAAGCCTTATGCAGCCTTGCTATAAGTTCAAGAGTTGCCGGATTAAAATCATCAAAAGTCTCGCCATTACTTGATTCAATCCATTCGCCATCTATGAAAAGCTTGTATTCCTGCACAAAACCTCACCCTGTATTTAATTTGGGGGTGATTGTATTTTAAGGTTTTGCGTATCTGGATGCAATCCGGATGCAGCCTCACATGAACTTTATTCCCTCCGGGATATCCCCTACCTTTTCCCTGAAAGCATCAGGCCAGTCCTTCTGCTCAAACCCTTTCTGGGCAAAGAACGTGCTTGCCCACCTCTCAAGGCCGATGCCCGAACAGCCGCTCCATACTTCCTTTCCAGACTGCGACTTCACATTAAAGCCCTTCGGGTACTTGTCGCCATTGATGCTCAGGTTCTGGAACTCAAGCCACTCGCCATCCTTTCCGCGATAGGGCAGCGGTGCTTCAAAATCGATGGTGCCGACATCTTTGTTCCCCGCAAGCCCGGTAAGCCCTTCCTGTGCCATGAACCAGGGAGTGACCCATGCCATCCTCCACTCAAGGTCGAGTATATCGTTGAATATATGTTTGTAGCATTCCTGCATTTCCTTTGAGTGAGCCACGATTTGTTCCTGACTTCCTATGAAAACCAGTTCTATCCTGTGGAACTCATCCACCCTTTCCATCCCGTGTATGCCGCCGCTTTCGTACCTGTGCGATGTGCCAGAGCGGTCAAATACCTTTACAGGGAAAGAATCGTCGGCCACGGTTCTCCCCTGCATGAATGGCCAGAACGAGGGGCACTGTGCATAGCACATGGCGCCTATGGGCTTATCGATCTTTTCTGAAATCAGGTCAAGAGGGACTTCAAGCGTGACCTTGTAATGATCTATTACTTCCTCCCAGAATGCGGGGTCGCGCGTCTTTGGCGGGCTGATATAATAAATTTCAGGATATACGCCCTTTGCATGCCCTGAATGTTTCAATACTTCCCATGTATCAAGTTTCGGGAATATCATCTCAATATAGCCAAGGGGTCTGATAACTTCTTCAAGCACTATCTGCTCAAACGTCCTGAAGATGCGTGTCATCTGAGGCCCGTGTATCCACTGGCCGCGTCCCAGAGACCGCTTTATCCATCCGCGCTTTTCAGCTTCCACTGTCGGGTCGCTGCTGAATTTCATCTCTTTTTTGGGGCTTTCCCAGAGCGGACTCCAGTGTTCAGCCTTGCCGCCAAAGCCCTGCGCAGCTATCTTATCTTCGATGAGTGAGATTATCCTGTCAGGCACCTTGTTCTCAAGTTCTGCTTCCCCGACATCAAGGGAGAGCGTTATCATGCCGTCCTGGAATCCAATGGTTTTTACATGCGGTATTTTCTGTGAGCGCAGCGCCTCACCTGAAGGCATGGAAACTATGAACTCTTCTATTTCTGCACCCCTTATCCCGATCTTGTGTCCTTTTCCGAGCACGCCTGCAAGAGGCTTGCGCAGCCTGATGAACGCATCGTGAGCGCGCAGGTAACGGTCGGATTCGATATCAAAGAAAACGCCGTTGTCCTTTATGTCCCAGCCCAGGATTTTTGCGCCTTTTCCTGCAGGGACACCTTTTTGCAGGATCGTGGTTTTTGCTTCTTTGATGAACTTTTCTATATCGGCGCGCGCTGCAGATGCGTCTGCGCTTGTTTTGAATGTGCCTTTGAGGTGAAAGTAAGGTTCTGTCATATATTTCCCTTTTAAATGATGTTACAGTTCTTATTTATACTTTTTAATTTTTACTTTGGAATCACGCTTATGCAACAATTTTGTTATGCGACATAATAGTTGCACTATTTTAATTCCTTTGTCATTCAAAAAAAAAGAGAGGCTAAATAAAAAATCTTGAATTACTTCTCAATCAAATAAGCGCCTATGATTATCACAGCCAGAGCTACAATACTTGTTAAGATAGCTATATCCCTGCTATCCAAAAACCTCATCGAAGCTCCTTCAACACCGCCTATTATCCCTATTGCGTACAACACACGACCTAACATTTTTTGATTGTTCATATTACCACCTTCGGTAAATTATAATATTATATTTAATACTTATACTTTTCCTCCATAAAGGATTTTGTACTTTCAGGGAAAAGATAAGCACATGCAGGTAAGAACATGGTTCGGGATTTTCACCCTTGAAGATGAAGTAATAGTTGAGGTTGAGTTATTCCAGAAAAATATCGATACTATCTTGAATCGCCTTGTTGAAGAACCATTGATATTAAGGGGAAAGGTTTCAGGGGCTGATCTATGCGACCTTGCAATGAGATACGGTTTCGTGAACTCAAAGAACGAATACGATAGCCTGCTTCATGAACTCAATATCGGGCTTGCGAAAAAACAGGTTGCCCGGGCCGTGACCGCCGATACACGTATCATAGCCGCGGTAGAGGCTATTGATGATATCGATGAGACTGCCAACATTCTGGCCGAAAGATTGAAAGAATGGTACATATTGAATTCCAGTGAAACAGACCTGAAAGGAGAAGAACTTGCTCGTTATATAACCGGACTTGGGGGAATTGATCCTGAAATAAGAGCAATGCAAAGTTTTGCAGAGGCACTGCTTGGATTATACAATACGCGTCTTCTGGCAGAAGAATACCTGAAAGAAAACATGCCTGTATTAGCGCCGAATCTAACCAGCATCTCAGGGCATATTCTCGGGGCGCGTCTTTTGAGTATCGCAGGAAGTCTTGAAAGGCTTGCTTCAATGCCCTCAAGCACAGTACAGGTAATAGGGGCAGGCAGCGCCCTCTTCAAGCATCTGAAAGGTAAAGCGCCGTCCCCCAAACACGGATTGATTTTCAGGCATCCTTTTGTGAATACAGCCCCAAAAAAGCTGCGGGGAAAGATCGCAAGGGCGGTTGCCTCAAAAATTTCCCTGGCTGCCAGATATGATTATTATTCCGGGGAACTGAAAGAAAGCCTGAAGGAGGAACTGAATAATAAGGTGCAGGGTATTAAAAAACAGCATTCCAGGCGGAAATCAAGTGGCTAATTCACGATTTCGAAAACAGTTGTCCGTAAGGGCTCTCGTAATAATAACTTGCAACTTTTTCTGGTTCAATTTTTTCGCCAAATAACAGCCTTGAAAGCGATGGCCTGTTCGCATAGGTCACCTCAGGCTTGCCCTGTATTCCCCCAAGCGATGCGGCGACCTCGATGGCATCATCCAGGCTTCCGAAATCATCCACAAGTCCCAGTTCCCTGGCTTTTGCCCCTGTATAAATCCTCCCGTCCGCAAGGTCTTTTACTTTGCTCACAGAGAGATTCCGCCCTGTGGCCACTTCTTTAACAAAACGGTCATAAGCTTCCAGGATTATCTGGTCTGCATACTTCTTCTCTTCATCAGACAGGCCTCTCCAGTCCCCTCCCATATCCTTGAGATCACCTGTTTTTGCGATATAAAACGCAATCCCTTCCTCATCATAGAAAGCTGACTTATTCTGGAATTCCCATATCACCCCGATACTTCCTGTCAGGGTATCAGGATTTGCGATTATCCTGTCTGCCGGCGCACTTATATAATATGCGCCGCTTGCAGCGACATCACCCATTGAGACCACAATTGGTTTCTTGACTTTCTTCATTGCAGCCACTATCTCTTCAGACGCAGCCGGGGAACCGCCCGGGCTGTTTATCCTCATCACGATCGCTTTAACCCCTTCGTCCTCTGATGCATCTTTCAGGCTTTTTGTGATATCCTCCGACGTTGCTATCCCGAATCCTGTAGGCAGGCTGCCTGTAAGCAGTACTCCCTGCACATATATCACATCGACCCTGTTGCCGGGCATTCCAAAATCCCTGCCTCCGAAAATCAGGAACGCACTACCAGCTATTATTACAAGCAGTATGAGAACCGCTACTAAATATATAATTAATTTCCTTGATGAACCTGTCATTTCATGGAAAATGTAATTATATATGCAAATAGTTATCCTTTATTATAATCCTCAAGGCAGACATCAAGGTAGCGTGCGTTGCTCGCTTTTACAAATCCGTCGCACACTTTCTTCGGGTTCCCGTCCATGACAATATGCCCTTTATCTATCAGTATCGCCCTTTGCGCGACTTCCTTGATAAAGTCAATATGGTGGCTTATGAATATTATGGTCGTATTGAATGTCTTATTTATTGTCTTGAGGGAATTTGCCACGTCCCGCAGCGTTATCGGGTCAAGATCCCCAAAAGGTTCATCCAGGAGCAGGACTGAAGGTTTTGAAGACAGAGCAAGAGCAAGGGCGGCTCTCACATTCTCACCACCGCTTATCTGGTACGGCTTGACGTCAAGGACGTTCAGTGGCAGATTCACGGCCTCAAAGACCGGTTTTGCGAAATTTATCACTTCTGTAAGCGGATAGCTCGGGAAAAGCACTCCCAGTATAGCAGGAGTATAACCCATTTTTGCAAGGATCTCCTTTGAGTTATCCTCAGGCATATCCGTCATCTTGTACAGTTCATCAAGATCCTTATCCGAGATACCAAGCTCCTTGGCGCGTTTTCTTGATTCTTCTATGACATTTTGCCCTTTTACACCTAACTTATATGCAAGCTGCTGTTTTATTGTGGAATGAGGCGACAGGGCGAACTCCTGGTACATTATACTGGTCATCCTCCTGACCTCCATCCTCTTCGGGGAATATGTGGACATCTCGATCCACTCATCATCGACCAGGAACTCTATCTCACCTTCATCTGGATAAACTAAGCCGTCCATGGCATGCAAAAGCGTGGTTTTTCCTGCGCCGCTGGGGCCTATGAGCGCTACCATCTCGCCCTGTTTGAAATCGATACTGATATTATCGAGGTCAAGCACTTCACCCTGCCTGAAAAGCCAGTATCTCTTGGAGAGGTTGGATACTTTGATCACGGTCTTATCTGACTTTAGCTCAGGCATAGGAACCGCAGGTTTCATTTTCTTAAGGAATTTACTCAATACCACTTCAGGTTCTCCCTCTTCTATTATCTCCCCATCTTCAAGCCACAGGACGCGGTGGGCAAGATATGAATGCACTTCAGGCAGGTGGGAGACTACAAGGGTCTTGAGTTTCATTTTCTCGTTCACATTTTTTATTGTATCAAGGACTTCCTGCTTTGTCGCAGGGCAGGTCATGGTCGCAGGTTCGTCAAGAAGGAGAAGGTGGGGATTGGCAGCAAGCTGTCTTGCTATCAATAATCTCTGTTTCTCCCCGCCGCTGAGAACCGCTGAGAAATGCTCTGCTTTCTTATCAAGGTTTACGAGCTTTAAATATTCCAGGCTTTTTTCATATAATTCATCGTAATACGGCGAATCCTTTTCAGGAAGCGCCTCATATCCGGATTTCTTAACATAAAGCCGGCGGAGCACATTCTCATAGGCAGCGCCAGGCCATAACCCGAAATTTCGCTGGAGGTGAATGGCGGTCATCGCTTGCAGCTTCTTGATATCCTCATGCGAAGCATCGGGCCTGACAGTAAACCCGTCAAGCTCAAAACTGCCGCTTGCAAACGGTTCAACGCCACGCAGGACTTTCAATATCGTGGATTTGCCGCCGCCGCTCCTCCCGATAATCCCGAGGATCTCGCCTTCTTTTATATCAAAGCTTACTCCATTCAAGACCCTGATTTTCTCAGAATCGATTACATAGTCTTTAACCAGATTATTTACTTTCAGCATCAATGATTCTCCAGAACACGGATATTGATAATTACAAATAATGCGAAATTCGTTAATGTTTGAGCTTCTATATATCATTATTGGTATAGAAAGATTTATACTTTGAAAAATAGTAAAAATAGAATATACTCTGGATGGATCGTCCTGAGATTGAGGTAACTTAAGATGAAACTAGGCGGATTTTTTAAGAAACCGGAGAGAAAGGATCCGGTGCAAGAGGCGGAAGATTATAAGCTATCGGGCAAATATGATAAAGCACTTGAGGCTTACGCGAATATCCTGAAGATAGACCCTCGTAATCTTAAGGTGTGGTATGATAAGGCTTCCATCCACCTTACGCTGGAACAATATCTTCCTGCCCTCGAGGCCTATGGAAAAGTCCTTGAGATCGACCCCGGGAACATCAAGGCATGGCACGAAAAAGGATTTGTACTGGTAAATCTCGGGCGGCTTGACGAAGCGCTTCTTGCATACAATAAAGTGCTGGAAGCCCAACCCGGTAATATTAAATTGCTGTCTGAAAAGGCGGTAATATTGAAAGAATTAAAAAGGGAACCTGAAATTCTCTTAATATACGACAAACTCCTTGATAAAGATCCGAAAAACATAAAAATCTGGTTCGAGAAAGGTTTGATCCTTCAGGACACCGGGAAAGAAGCAGATGCACTCCGTTCTTATGAGAAAGTACTTGAGATTGACCCGAACCATGTTGGGGCTCTTGCTCGCAAGGGATTGATAATCGGGCTTAAAAGGCAATACGCCCAGAGCTTTGCGATGCTGGACAAAGCATTTGAAAAGGACCCGTCAAACTGGAACGCATTGTACGGGAAAGGTGCGGTGTGGAAGCAGAAGGGAACAGACCTTTCTTCCCTGGACAGGCGTTATGATGCGATAAAAGCATTTGATAACGCGCTCCACGCTTATGATAAAGCAATTGAATTGAACCCGCAGAATGCGGCTCTGTGGTATGATAAAGGTGTTGTTCTCAGGGAACTCGATCACGGGAACGAGGCCATAAAGGCTTTTGAGAAAGCCATAGATATCGATCCCGGTCTCACAAGGGCCTGGTATGACAAAGGTGTAACTCTAAAATCACTGGGATGGGAAAATGAAGCAATGAAATGCTTCCAGAAAGTGCTTGAATTAGATCCCTCACATACACTGGCGCGTCATAAGTTAAAAAAAGCATAGATTAATAGTTAAATTCTTAAAGCTGAATGGCAATATGACGGTAAAAGTGAGAGTGATACTATGAGAAGAATTATCATTTTTTCGTTGTTTGCCTTGATGTTAGTCTCTCCTGTTCTTGCGGAAGACTGGAGCATGTTCAAAAAAGATATATTACATACAGGTTTTACAACCGATGCCGCCAATCCGCCGCTTGTCCTGAAATGGAAGTCAGACATAAGGTATGATACCGACTCATCTCCCGTCGTTGTGAACGGCGTATTGTATGTCGGCTCAAATTACGGGATACACGCTCTTGATGCCGGTTCGGGAACGTCCATATGGACAACCAGGACCAATGGTTTTGTGAAATCCGTTCCTGCTGTCGTGGATGGGATATTATACGTCGGGGCTAACGACAACCGGTTCTATGCGATTGATACAAAAGATGGGGCTGTTAAATGGATATATAAAAATGCTACTGACGGGTACCAGTCCTCTGCGGCTGTAGTTGGTGGTCTTGCGATTGCAGGTTCAAATGACGGTTCTATCTATGCCCTCGATATAAGGACCGGTGAGCCGTCGTGGATAGGCCTGACAGCACAGAATGTCGAATCATCTCCCGCATTTTCAGATGGCCTTGCCATTGTCGGGAATAATAATGGTATTGTTATTGCATTCGATACCTCAACCGGCAAGGAAAAATGGCGCTACCAGGCAAGCAATACTGAAATCAAATCCTCGCCTGCTGTGGCGAATGGCAAAGTGTTTGCAGGTTCAAATGACGGTTCTATATATGCTCTGACTGCGGACAGTGGTAGATTAAAATGGAAATTCTCAACACCAAATAATGTGGAGGGGTCACCCTCAATTAAAGGTAATACTTTGTTTGCGGGCTCAAAAGACAGCACGTTTTATGCAATAGACACTGAAACAGGAAGAGAAATATGGAATTTTAAGACCGCAGGTTTTGTTGACTCTTCCCCTGCTATTTCAAATAATGTTGTTTATTTCGGGTCAAGGAACAATATGATATATGCCCTTGATACAAATACGGGGAACCTGCTATGGAAAAACTCCACAGGTACAACGGATAAGGATTACATAACATCTCCAGCAGTATCCGGGAACATGCTGTATGCAGTTACCCATAGCGGAATCGTATATGCATACTCTTCAGAGGCGATTGCCACGCCGACCCCGACAGTAACGACAGCAGCAACCCCGACAATAGAGAAAACCACAGCTACACCAGCCGCAAGCCCGACGCCGACCAAACCCCGGGAAACCCCGGGTTTTGAATATGCGGTACTGATACTGGTAATAGCTTTTCTGGTAAGAAGAAAACCTGGATAATTCATCCTATAAATTGAGGTTGAAAAGAGACGAGCCCGTCACAACCTCATTTTTATTTCATTGGCCTGATACCGTAGTGTCACGACCCTACTTCTCCCGCGTGCTCCCTTGCCTGTAAAATCGGCATCGATCAGCTTAATAGAACCAAGCTTGTTCAGCGTCTCATAGAAACGTGTGTAACCCAGGGAAGTTTTTGAGTGGAATTTCTCATAAAGTTCACCCGAATTGGCCAGGGATGAATCTGCTATGAGGCCAAGAAGGATTTTCTCATCCTTTTTCAAGGATCGCATTATGTAAGAAAGATGCACAAGCCGCGATTTCTCATACGCAAAATCTACATCCTCAGGAGCTATTATCCTGCTTGCGCGCCTTTCGGCATTAAGCCCTGAACGCTTCAAAAGGTCTATTCCCACCCGCAGGTCTCCCAGGCTGAACGTGTGGTCCGTAATTTTCGCCAGGATATTATCCTCTACCACGTTAGGATAAAACCCCATCCTTGCACGGTTTGAAAGGATATCTTTTATTTCGTCCCTGGAATACTGAGGGAATTTTATTTCTTCGGGCAGGAATACGGATTCGACCTTGGGATCGAGTATATGCGGTACACCGGTATCGCTAAGTATTGCGATAACACCTATCCGCGCCCCTGGATTCGTCTCATGCGCCCTGAGGAGGGAATACAGCACTTCATCGACCTCGTTCTCGTAGAACAGGAAGTTCATATCATCAAGCGCCACGATAAGGACTTTTTCATGTTCTGCAAGATACCTGGCAACCTCGCTGAATATCTTTTTGAAAGAAATCCCGGATGAAGGGGGAGAATACCCTATCAGTTTCTTGAATATCTGGGAAAAAACCGCATACCTTGAAGAGTTGACCTGGCAGTTCACAAACACAGGGATGAGCCTGGATGTATGTTTTTCTATCTCTTCGAATATTTTGGATACAGCAGTTGTCTTTCCCGTGCCAGGGGACCCTATACACAGGCAATTAAGGGGCCGGGAGCCGCCCAATGCCGGGCGGATACAGTACTGGAGAGCCTCTAATTGTGTTTCCCTGTGGAGAAAATGCTCAGGGATATGGTCAAGCTCGAAAAGCTCGGGGTCTTTGAAAAGCGTCTGGTCCCAGGAAAGCAGGTTCTTCATCGGTATTACTTTCACTTAGCTGTAAATAAGGTTTCCGAAGCTTTTCCATGAGGACATAGATATAAAGGAAAGTTTAAATAGTAAAAAATATATTTTAAATTATGGTTGGTGTACTAATAAAATGCATTTTGTTATTAATTATTTTGTCCCTGCCTTCAATCGCAGCAGGACAATTGGATGAAAATGTAAATACAAGCGGAAATATTTCAAATATTGCCAATGACTTGAAGGGGAGACCGATACCCGATGCCCCCATTCAAGCCAAAATTCCGGAGCCAATTGGTCCTGGCGAACGCATAAATACGAATTTCCATATAATAGATACGAAAAGAATTGACGTATCCGGTGCTTTTATAATTGCAGTGGACTCGATGGGCAACCAGGTTGTGATACAAACTGATGAAAAAGGAAAAGCTTCTGCATCGGTATCCCCCGGGCGGGCCAACATAACAATTAAAGCCGGGGGATATGAGGACTTTAATGAAAACTCTGTAAATTTGTCAGGAAATACCATTAACACGTTTGTTTTGAAGCACGATACGTTCTCAAAGACAAGCTTACTTTACATATTTGCCCTCATGGTACCTTTTATCCTTCTATTATTTGCAACTCTGGTTAAGTGGACCAACCCTGGTGACTATTGGTGGTATCCGTGTACATCTGTCGCAGGATGGATTATTGCATTTGTAATATTGATTTCTTTAGCCTACATTAGCGATGACTACAATATTTATTTCCTGGATCCCAGGCTCAAGGTCTCACTTTTTGTGCCCATTGCGGCCTTTTTGGGCGCCACATCCCATATCACCATGAGCAAGTTGAATAACATTAGGAGAAAACTATCTACAGAGGAGGAATGGAGTTATGTTTATGTGGGCTACGGGAGAAGATTATTGATGGCTCCCTACGTAGCCATAATCGCCCTCTTTACGATAAAGGAAGTCGTACAGGTGGAAAACCTCTGGGCAGTATTATTTTTCGCATACTTCGTTGGTCTTTATACCAAGTCGATTGAAGGAACTTTATATGAGATAGGTAAAAAGTTCCTGACCGAAAAACAGAAAAATGAAGCCAACGAAAAAGATATGAAAGCTCGAAAAATTGTCAGGTGGCTTGGGGTAAGCACCAGTATTGCGGCCAGGTTTGAAGCCGCAGGTATAAAAGACATTGAAGACCTTGTGGCTATCCAGAACCAGGACACAGAGATAAAAAAGATAGCGGATAAGGCAGGGATTGATGAAACTTATTTTAAAAGTTTGATGGATAAAGCAAAAGATCTGAATAAAAACATGGAAGAGATGAAGAGAGAGCTGGGTCTCAATCACCAAGAGATTACCGAGCTGGCGGATAAAGAAATTTATTCTAAAGCCGACCTGATCAAATTCGATAAAAAACACCCCGGTGAAATTGTAGAAAAATATTCCATTGATGAGGAAAAGCTCAAAAATTTTATTAATCCATCAGATGGGGAGCTTCAGGACTGAAACATTTGTATCACATTTGTTACAATATTGTAACACGTGTTACAAAATTATAACAAATGGAAAGTACTCAAAGTCTTTTTTGAGGACCCCATGCCGAAAGATGCAGGATTTCAACTGAGAGAGATTGACAGGTTAACATTACTTGCAACGACATCCGTTTCAGTGAAGACTTTGGTGAACTCAGTAATGAATTGAAAAATAATATAATAAATGGAGTGACCATGAAAGGATATCTAAAGGTGTTCTGATGGAAGAAGGCTTGATAAAAACAGCTCCGAACAGGGAAAAAGCAAAATCCATCTTGAAAATTACGGTGATTTTGCTTCTGGATGGCTATAAAACTCAAGGAGAAGGGGCACATAAAAAGTTGATAGAGTATCTGGAAAAAAATTATGGAGATTTCAGAGGGCATGAAATCTCCCTCATCGATGACCTCAGAGTTATAAGAAACAAGATTGCTTATAATGGTTTTTTCGTGCAGGACGATTATCTTGAAAGAAAAAGAAAAGATATTTTGGTGCTCATACAGAAACTGAGAGTAATTATCTATAAGAAGTTATAGTCAATCATGCTATTTTCACCCGAATAAAATTGGGAAATATTTTGACAAAAGACCTTTTGATGCAGTCGATATAGCGGCTATTCCGTTCACCACA
>VEPN01000021.1 GCA_012026835.1 Candidatus Methanoperedens sp.
GGTGAACGGAATAGCCGCTATATCGACTGCATCAAAAGGTCTTTTGTCAAAATATTTCCCAATTTTATTCGGGTGAAAATAGCATGATTGACTATATTACAACGAAGATAATATATAAAGTTAATCGTTAGCTGCGCCATATTAGCTAAACAACAAGTTAATGCCCCCTCCGGAAAATTTGGGGGGCACTCGAGGAAAAATAAAGCTGAGCAGTTTTGTTTTATTTTGAAAACTACGTATAATTTTTTGTAATACGCCAATTTAACGAGATCATTTCTAATTCTGTTGGTAGTTATCAGAGGACAATATATAAAAGTTACTCTTATATTTTCAGTATTCAAATAAACTTATTGCATTTCAGACTTTTCTGAAATATTGATTTATACGTACTAATAATAATGAAAATATACGTATATATCGAAAACTATTTAAGCATACGTGCAAATTATGAATTAATGATACGTATGGAATCTGAGAAAAAGAAATTAACATTATCAATAAATTCAGAAGTAATTGAAAAAGCGAAAAAGTTGGGCCTCAATCTTTCTGAAATCACTGAAAAAGCATTAAAAATATCTTCGTTAGGTTCAGATGACGAAATAGTTACACCTGATAAATTGCGTGAAATTTATACTGATGTCCTTAAAGAAATATCACCTATCCTAATAAAATGGAATATCAAATTAGAAATCGGATCCGAGAATCCCTTGTTAGAATTTAGCGATTCTACTGGAAAAAAAAGCTATGAAAATGTTAATTTTACGTATATTTTATCGCCATATGAAGTTAGACGATGGTGTGAACTAACTCCTGAGGAACCTGATGATATTTGGCAACTTGATAATGAAAATTTACCAGTTTCTATGTTTTACTGTCCTGAAAAAATTATTATTAATTTAGTTGATGAATTATATGATAAAGCTAAGAAAAATAAAGAGGTTCTGGATAAGTTGCAGGTTTTAAAAAATATTTTAGAGTTATCTAGGCTGTCAAAATAATCTCGCTAATGGTGATATGAAATGTCTGCAACATCTATATTTATAGATTGGTCAAATATTTTCGTTTATGCAAAGAACCTGGGGGTTAAAATAGACCCGTTGAGACTATGTAACCTGGTATCTAATAATGAACCTATAATACATAGACATTATTTTTCTGCCGAAGACCCAAATAATGTAGGGCAACAGCGTTTCCATAATGGATTAAAGCAGCGTGGATTTCTTGTGCATACTCATGAATTAGTAGAAAGGCCAGGAAGAATATACTGCCCTAACTGCCATATCGAAGTCAATTATAAGTGCACAAATTGCAGTACACCTGTAACCTTACCGCCACATAAGTCAAAGAGAATTGATATTTTGATTGCACTTAAGTTACTACAGACCTCCCATTTATATGAAAAAGCGATATTAATAAGCGGCGACCAAGACTTCATTCCTGTAATTGACCATCTTCGCCAGGAAGAAGGCAAGAAAGTTACAATCGCATCTTTCGGGGAACCATTATCATATGAATATCGCGCATCTTGCGATGAGCTAATAATATTGGATGAACACATTGAAGAAATAAAACAGATTGTTGAACCACGTGGAGGGCTATAAGCCTTATGAACTGACGTTCCACCACGTGGCAATTTATGTTACTTTACTATTACAAGATTGCCAGATATATAATTTTCGCTTCAAAAATTGATAATATTGTATATATGCCCTGATGGAACGGTGCGCCCGGTGAATTGGGGAGGTTGAACAACACTGCGAACCGCGCAGAGTTTAGATTAACAGTCTCAAAATATGGAAAAAACTAATATAACATCAGATATAAAAGCACCAAACCCAAAAGTACCCAATAATCCATTCTCACTACCTGTTCATGATGTTCAAACACCACCTTTATAAAACCGCACAGAGCCCCCCGGAAGAGATAGAACATATCCGGGAATTGCTTGAAGAAGCCAGGAAAAAGCATACCATAGACTATGATATCATCGATATTGGCACATTGACAGGAGAGCAAAAAGAACAATTACTGGAATCTATTCGCATAATCAGCAGGAAAAGCGGGAAAAGCGTTGTAAGTAAAGGCAAGGGCGCACTCCCCATTTCTCGTTCAGGCCAGCCCGGGAATATGGGGATACTGGTGCAGCTTGAAGACGGGAAACCAAAAGATGTTTTTCCCCATGTGAAGAACGGGAAAAGGATTGACTGTATAATGTATTTGAATGGGCTGGTCAGGGCGGAAAGCATCCACGAATTAATGGAAAACGAGAGTATTTCAGAGCAGGATATCTCAAGGATGATAACGTCCCTCCCGGAATTAATAGAGGACGGGCTGGTATTCCTTGAAACCGAGGTCGAGATCGAGGGGGGAAGAATTGATGCAGTGTTCGGGGATAAGAACGGGAACGTGTTACTGGTTGAAATAGAGCAAAGATCAAAAGATAATGCAACAGGCCAGGTCCAGAGGTTCAAGATACCGTATTCTGAGAAATTCGAGGTTCCTCCCGGCAATATCAGGCTGGGAATAGTCTGCACCGATATCGGGGAAAGCAGATTGAAGGCCTGTAAAAGTGCAGGAATAGAAGTTTATAAGCTTAACCTCGTGAAACTGGCCTGATTTTTTCAGGATAATCTTTTTATTATACTGACTCTTTAATGTACAGGAGTCAAATGACAAACCTTGAAAACAAGAAAATCGGATTTATCGGTACTGGAAAGATGGGCGAGGCCCTGATCAAAGGCATCCTCCAGGCCCGGCTCATCCCGCATTCCATGATATATGCAAGCGATATGGACACCCTGAAACTGCAATCGCTTGAAAGGGATCATAAGATCAATGCCTGCCGGGATAACTGCGCGTCGGTTACCAGTTCGGATATTATTATAATCGCGGTCAAACCTCAGATAATCCCTGATGTCTTAAAGGAAATCAGGAATTCCATAAAGAACCAGCTCATTATATCAATCGCCGCGGGCGTTCCGATAGAGACATTTGAAAATGCCCTTCCTGCCGGCACTAAAGTAATAAGGGTGATGCCAAACATTGCCGCCACTGTTAAAGAAGCGGCATCAGCCATCAGCCCCGGAAGCGCTGTATCAAAGGAAGATATATCGATTGCAAGTGAGATATTTAATGCCGTAGGGCGCAGCGTGATATTGCCAGAACGCCTGATGGATGCTGTCACGGGCTTATCGGGAAGCGGACCGGCATATATTTTCATGATCATTGAAGCGCTTGCGGATGGGGGCGTGCATGAGGGCCTTGACAGGAACACGGCAAGATTGCTTGCTGCCCAGACTGTGCTGGGCGCGGCCAGAATGGCACTGGCAGATAGCATGCATACCGGAGAACTCAAGGACATGGTGACATCCCCCGGAGGTACTACGATAAGGGGCATCAGGGTCATGGAAGAAAAGGGCATCAGGGTCGCAATGATGAACGCAGTGATCGCAGCATGCGAGCGTTCAAAGGAACTTGGCAAAAAACATGGTTAAACATTGTAAATGTTTAAAAATATGGGGTATGCAGAGCATACCCCATGCCAGGTAAAGCGGGGCGTCGGTTTATGAGCATCCTTTCAGATATCAAAAGGAAAGCAGGGATCAACCACGCAAGGATAGGGCTTGGGGTCGGGGAAATCCCGGAAGGGCTTATCAGAAATGCAGAAGGGGCCAGCGAATTTGCAGATGTCGTTCTTATCGGTGATGAGAAAAAGATCAAAGCTTCCGGCACCGGGCTTGAAATAATCCATTCTACCGAGCCTTCCAGGACACTTGTTGAGTTAATGGCAGAAGGGGAGATCGACGGGGCGGTAAGGGGTACGCTCAGCGCAACAAAGACCCTTTCCATATTGAAAAGAAAGCTGGGCATGAAAAAATTGTACAGGATCGCGCTTCTTGAAACAGCAGACGGCACGCCTTTTTTCCTTGCACCTGTGGGGATCGATGAAGGGAATTCTGTCGATGATAAGATTGAACTGGTAAAAAGAGGTGTCTCTCATATCGAACGCCTCGGCATCAAGGCAAAGGTCGGGATACTGTCGGGCGGGCGGCTTGAAGATGTCGGAAGGGATGTACAGGTGGATAAAACGCTTGCAGATGCAGAAGCTGTAACAAAAAAATTATGTGGCACAGGCGTTGATGCAAGGAATTATTCAATATTGATAGAAGACGCAATTACAGGGGCTAATTTTATAGTCGCACCTGATGGGATATCCGGCAACCTGGTTTTCAGGACACTTGTATTCCTTGGCGGGGGGCACGGTTACGGCGCTCCCGTTCTGATGGAAAAGGTATTCGTGGATACATCCCGCGTAAAAACTGATATCTCAAAAGCCATAATGCTGGCAAGCGCAATTGCAAGACCGGAAATTTGAGTCATGCGAATATGTCCCTAAGAGACCTGCTGGAAAACAAACTGCCTGATGAAGAACTTTTACTTGTCCCGCAAGGTTTTGAGGTCATCGGTGACATCGCGATCATCATTATCCCGCCTTCTCTTGATTATAAAAAAAATATTATCGCACAGGCACTTATGTCCCACAGGCAGGATATCAGGAGCATCCTTCGGAAGATCAGTAAGCTTGAAAGCGAAAAACGAATTGGGGATTTCGAATTATTGCTTGGGAGCAGCACAGAGACTATCCACAGGGAAAATGGTTGTATCTTTCATCTGGATATTGCAAAAACGTTTTTTTCCGGGAAATTAGCGTATGAAAGGGCACGAATAGCAGAATCAGTCAGAGACGGCGAAGATATCCTTGTATTATTTGCAGGTGTAGGGCCGTTCTTGATTCAAATAAAGAAAAAAAGGAACGTCAATATCACAGGAATTGAAAGTAATCCTGTGGCATGCGCATATCTAAGAAAAAATGCACTGGCCAATAATATCGATACCGGAATAATACTTGGCGATGCGAATTCGGCAGGGAATCTTTTCAAAAAAAAATTTGACAGGATCGTTATGCCCACGCCTTATGGCCATGACCATTTCCTGAATGTATCAAGTACGGTATTAAAACCCGGAGGACTCGTCCACTTTTATACATTCAAGAAAGATTTCGAGATCGGGCATTTTAAAAGAGTGCTTGAGGAGAGGGGATGGAAAATAAATTTTATCAGGAATTGCGGTGCAGTGGCTCCCAGGGTGAACAGGTATGTTTTTGACCTGCAATTACATTGATTTGTGTTTATCTTCTTTTCCGCGCATGGCTGATACGATGATCGCAGGCACAGTTATCAAAGCAGACAGAATAAATGCCCTGGTTATTCCGCCTGTAAAAGCTTCCTGCACGGCCACGGGCATATGCGCCCCACCTGTAACGAACATATCCATCATCTCAGTAATAGAAATTGTTCCCATGATAAGAGGAAAAGCTATTCCCATACTCAGCACCATGCCGGCGCTGTTGAAAAACGCCCTCATGGATGAGGCTACGCCGCGCCGCTCTTGAGCCACCGACGACATGATGGCGCTTGTGTTTGGAGGCTGGAACAGTCCGGAGCCGAAACTGTTGATGAACATCCACACTGCAAGTATCCAGTAAGGCGTATCGTAATGCATAGTCGCAAGACCCAGGAGACCGATTAGAGATATGACCAGTCCTACCGTGCTGATAATCCTGGAGCCGTATTTATCCGAGAGTACCCCGCCTATCGGACCTGTTATCGCAAGACCGATGGCAAGAGGAATTGTGAGTATGCTGGCCGTGAGCGGGTCATAGCTCCGCGGTCCCTGGAAGAAAAGGATGAGGAGAATCATCACCGCTCCCCTGGCGATGGAATTCAGGAGATTGCTTAGCTGCCCGTAGGAGAAGATTCTTATTTTGAAGAGGTTCAGATCCATCAGCGGATAGATTGCCCTTTTCTCAACGCGCAGGAAAGCGGCAAAACTTGCAATCGCTACAACAAGTGACAGGAGCATCGGAGGCGAGGTCAGGCCGAGAACAAACCCTGCTGTGAGATATATCATGGATGCGATAAAGGCGATGGTAAATAAGACCATTCCCTTAAGGTCGAAGGTTTCCCCTTTTGGCAGTTCTGCTACATCTTTTAATTTGAGATGCGCCCATATTGTTGTGACAACACCGATAGGGACATTAATAAAGAAATTCAGCCGCCAGTCTATTAATGTGAGAAAGCCTCCGAGTATCGGGCCCACAACAAATGCAGCAGCCATTATCATGCTTAAGATTCCCATTGCTTTTCCCAGTTCACTCCGCCTGAAGGCGTCGGTTACTATTATTGTCCCATTAGCCACAAGCATCGATCCCCCCACAGCCTGCAGCACCCGAAAAGCGATAAGCTGGCCAATGCTGGCAGAAAGACCGCAAAGCAGCGAACCGATCGTAAACACAGCCAGCCCGTAAACATACAGCTTTTTCCGTCCATAGATATCAGCGAGCCTGCCCCAGGCCGGAGCAAGTATTGTGAGAAGAAGAGTATAACTTATCAGCACCCACATTATCCCGAAGAGGTCGGTGTTCAGTTTCACCATCATAGTGGGAAGAGCGATTATCAGGGTGCTGGCATTCAATATCCCGACAAGCATTCCGAGGGAAGTTACTGAAAGGGCTGTCCATTTATAGTTTTCTGGAATGTCTTTACCATTAGAGATCATGTTAATCCTCATAAAATGCAGGGTATCTTTAGATAATTCTCATATATTTATGATTATGTGCGAAAAAATCGCATTATATGAAATGCAGGTTAAAGGATTTTAATTCCACGAGTCTAATTACTGTCTCAGGCGGGAACAGTACAAGTTCACCGAATCCGGGCTAACCAGCGTGAAGAGCGACCTTGTCGATGCCCCATACGTGAACGAATTCCCCCTAATCCTTGGTGCAGACTGATCTGCACTGTTGAAATAGGGCTGCACACGCAGTTTATCGGTGTTCAGTTATTTTTCATCTTCAAAACTACCTTGCCTCTGGGGTGCCCGGTTTGCAGAAACTCAAGTGCCTCTCTTGCCTGATCAAGAGGGAATATCTTATCAACATGCACTTTTATAACGCGTTTCTCTGCCAGTTCAGCCACCTTGGACAACCGTTCACTGTTCACTTGGGTAAATTGTCCTATGGCGTTCACACCGTATTGTTTCATGAGTAGAGGATTGGGTTGCTCTAACATGGAAACTATTATGCCGCCTTTCTTGAGTATTTTGAAAGATTTTTCGTACGTGTCGCCGCCCACAGTGTCAAATACTGCTTCATAGTTATGTAAAATATCATCAAATGACTGGTTTTTATAATCTATAACTTCATCTGCTCCCAGTTCCCTGGCATACTGCATATCTTTCGCACCCACCGTTGCGGCTACATAAGCTCCCAGGTGTTTGGCGAGCTGGATGGCGACTGTCCCGATGCCGCCAGCGCCGCCGTGGATGAGAATCTTCTTTCCCCTGGAAAGCCCTATATGATCGACAAGTGCCTGCCAGGCGCTTACTCCTGTAAGCGGCAAAGCGGCGGCTTCAACATGATTGATGTTCTCTGGTTTTCGCGCGGTGACTTTTATGTCTGACAAAACGAATTCCGCAAATGACCCTGACCCGCCTCTTAATGCACCGGCCTGCCCGTAAACCTCATCTCCTTTCTTGAATCCTGAAGCCCCTCCACCGACTTCCACTACGACGCCTGAAAAATCCCCACCCAGAGTTGCCGGGAATTTCAATGGTATCATCTGCGCCATATACCCCTCGCGGATTTTCCAATCTACAGGATTAACTCCGGCTGCATGTACCTCGACGAGAAGATGTCCTTCCGACACAGCCGGTTCCGGTGCATTATTATTGATCTCGACAACCTCGCTGCCGCCGTATTTTTTAATTTGTGCTGCTTTCATATTCCTGCCTCCCTTAATCAGGACATTTTGGCAAACGCTTCCTTTGAACCTTCTTCTATCTCTTCCCGGGAAAGATCTTTTATGTGTGTAGCCAGCGACCACCTGTAACCGAATGGATCCACGATACCACCGGCGCGATCGCCCCAGAAAGCGTCCATCAATGGCATAATTACGGTGGCGCCTGAGGATACGGCCTTTTTAAACACTGCATCGACATCCTCGACATACATGAATATCCCGGCGCTGGCGCCGCCACCAGGCGATTGCGGCGAGACGACGTTCATTTCAGGGAACTCATCCGACAACATCAGTATCGAATCACCGATTTCAAGTTCGGCATGAACGATGGTTTTGCCATCAGGGCCGTAAAAGATACTGCGGACCCTTGCTCCAAATGCCTTCTTGTAAAATTCAATTGCCTGCGCTGCATCGCGCACAACGAGACTGGCTGTGAGCGTGTGGAAACCTTCCGGAATGGCTTTAACTTTTCCTTTCATTTTGACCTCCTCTACTTCCCTGAATTAAAGTTGATTCTCATCCTATAAAATTGTTTAGGTGTTAATAATTTCGTTCGAAAAATTTCTTCCAGGCGATACTAATCATATCTCTATTTTCGAAAACAGATAACTACCAACCACAAGGAACAACGCTGTGATAACTGAAAGCACTGCAAAATCAGTTATAAAACCAAAGTGCACCTGGCCCACAAGGGCGCCTCTTAATCCATCAACTCCATATGACAGAGGGTTCAGGCTTGCCGCAATGAAAATCGAACGGGGGAGTCCCTCAAGCGGAAACAGCGCCCCGGACAGGAAAAATATGGGCATCACAAGGAAATTCATGACCATCTGGAAGCCCTGCATATCCTCAAGCAGCGATGCTAAAGCAGTCCCCATAGCTGTAAAGAGTAAAGCTGTCAGCGCCATTATTAAAAAAGCAATGGGCAGGAGCGTGATATTAGTGGGCCTGAATCCTGCTGCAAGTGAAATAAAAAATACGATAATACCTTGAATAGTTGCAACAGTCGCGCCTCCAAGAGTCCTTCCTATCATAATATTGAGCCTCGAAACAGGAGCAACAAGCGTTTCTTTCAGGAATCCGAACTGCTTATCCCATATTATCTCTATCCCTGAAAAGATCGCAGTAAAAAGAATGCTCATTGCAATAACTCCGGGAGCGAGGAATTCAAGGTAATTTCCCTGTCCTGCTTTCTGGAATATTGGGCCAAACCCGTATCCCAGCGCGACCAGGAAAAGAAGGGGTTGGCCGAGTGAGCCGATGATCCTTGAGCGCGAACGGACATATCGCTTGAGCTGCCTGAGCCAGAGTATGTAAACTGTTCTTATCATTATTTGCTCCACATCTTGCGGTTCATCCGCATCTGATCGATGCTTCCTGCCTCTTCCTCGCGTATTTGTTTACCTGTCAGGGACAGGAAAGCTTCTTCCAGTGTCTTTGCACCGGTCTTATTCTTCAATTCTTCCGGCCTTCCTTCTGCAACGATCCTCCCGTGGTCTATGATCGCCACGCGGTCGGCAACTCGCTCCGCTTCGTCCATATAATGTGTCGTGAAAAATACTGTAATACCTGCTGTGCCATTTAAGTCTTTCAGGTATTTCCAGATATGATTGCGCGTCTGGGGATCAAGACCGATGGTTGGCTCATCCATGAACAATAGTTCCGGAGTATGCAAAAGTCCGCGCGCGATCTCAAGCCGCCGTTTCATCCCTCCTGAGAAGTGTTTCACAAGATCGTTTTTCCTGTCCCACAGTTCAACGAAATTAAGAAGTTCTTCAATCTTTTTCCTTAAGATCTTATCAGGCACCTTGTACAGCACGCCATGGAATTCCATGTTTTCATAAGCAGTAAGCTCCTCATCAAGGCTCTGGTCCTGGAACACTATCCCGAAAGAGCGCCTCACAGCGTCCTGGTTTTTAATTGGGTCGTAGCCGTTCACGAGCATGGTCCCGGTCGTGGGGTGAAGAAGAGTTGTGAGCATCTTTATTGTTGTTGTTTTTCCTGCGCCGTTGGGTCCGAGGAATGCGAAGGTCTCACCGCGTTTTACTGAAAAGGAAATATTATCTACTGCAGTAAAGTCGCCGAACTTTTTTGTGAGATTCCTGACCTCGATTGAGTAATTTTCTGTATTATCATTTTGGAGCATATCAATCTCATCATTGTTAGATAAATTAATATAGGATATCAAAGCATACGATAGTATACTCATATATTTAACAATATCTGCGAAAAATTCGCAAGAAAAGGAATTATGGACGAGACTGACAAGAAGATAATCGAACTGTTACGGCAAGACGGAAGACTGGATGATGTGGAAATAGCCCGGAAAATCGGGATTTCACACGATACCGTTAAACGAAGAAGGAAAAAACTCGAAGATGCCGGTTACATTAAGATCCAGGCCAATATCAATCCGCGTATGCTCGGATATACGAATGTCTTTATCCTGGGGATAACTCTGGCTCCGGGCATTGATGTCAGGAAAATAGCAGGAAAACTTGCTTCCAAGAAAGAATTCTTTTTTGTGGCGCTTTCGCTGGGTCCTACTCATTCTATAGTTGCTTCATGCTTTGCCCGGGATCAGATAATTCTCAATAAACTGGTCGAAGAATTAAGGACATGGAAAGAAATAGAAAAAATCGAAACCAATATCCTATACGAAGTTTTAAAATCCGGATACCATGATATTCCAGTGACATCCCTGTAGGAACTATATTCAGTATTCATGAAATTTACCTGGCAAAAGGTATATTTAATCCCGGGAAAATCATTGTTCAGCCCATGTTCATAAAAGACCTGGAAGATTGTGAAGAATTTATAGCAGCGGATAATTCAATACTGCGTGAACTTTTGCATCCTGACAAGGCAGACCTGGCCGTCCGCTATAGCCTGGCTCATGCTATAGTCATGCCCGGCCAGGCCACGAGACCGCACAGGCTGAAAACATCAGAGGTATATTACATTATGGAAGGCGAGGGCATAATGCATATTGGCGATGAATGTGAAAGAGTACATCCGGGCCAGGCTGTTTATATCCCGCCGGATTCAAGACAATATATTGAGAATACCGGGAAGATCGAATTGAAGTTTTTGTGCATAGTTGACCCTGCATGGCGGAAACAGGATGAGGAAGTGTTCTCAGTTGATCAATTATTTTAAAGCCCCGGATAAAGAAACCGGCAAATCAGGCGGTTGAAGGATCACATGCTCGATAACATATAAACATTAGAATTATCAAAAGGATGAAAAGATATGGTTTTTGACGTGAAGACCCAGGCAATGGTAAATCTAACCATTCAGGTTTTGCTCATAATAACGATGTCTGGCGCGGTATATCTTGCAAAGAAAAGGAATCTTGGAAGACATTGTACAATCATGAGAATTGCCGTCTTGTTACAGATAATAGCGATAGCCAGCGTAATGCTGCCCTCGATGCTCGGTTACATTGAATACGAACCTCTGGGTATATTCTTCAACTTCGAAATGGGAATCCACCATACACTTGGACTTGCGGTCATTGTCATATGGATATACATAAACCTGGTATTCGCGGGAGTTATGAGGATAAGGGTGAGGCTTGTGACAGCCATGAGGTTAACATTAGTATCATGGATATTGGCGCTCATCTTTGGTCTCCACATGTACTTATTGATATGGATGTAATAGTTTGAAAGTCTTAAGCAAAAACTTATTAACAAGTTTATTCAATTATTATTGGGAGTGATACAAAATGAACAAAAGTCTTTCAATCTTACTAATATTTGGAATATTTGCTATCTTATCTATTAGCGGTTGCACTCAGCAACAACCAGCCGTAAATCAAACGCCAGGAAAACAAACACCAGTAGAACAACCTGCAATAGAACAACCAGTAATTAAACTCTCCTCTGAAAATTATATTGTGGATAACAGTGGAAAAACTCTCTATATGTTTGCAAATGATATTATGGGAGATAGCAAATGCACAGGCAGTTGTATTAATATATGGCCTGTTTTTTACCAGGAAAAAATAGCTGTTTCTTCTGGACTTAACTCTTCTGATTTTGGAGCAATAACAAGGGACGATGGAATGGAACAAACAACCTATAAAGGATGGCCATTATACTATTTCTCCAGTGATATAAATCCAGGTGATATTAAAGGAGAAGGATTTAACAAGTTATGGTTTATCGCCAAACCAGATTATACAATTCTTATCACAGATAAAGACAATATGAAATACATAGTCGATGCAAAGGGAAATACCCTGTATAACTTTTCTAAAGATATGCCTGACGTGAGCAATTGCAAAGGTAACTGCTTACAGACCTGGCCTGTATTTTATGCTGAGAATATTGTTGCACCATCTATTATGAATATTTCTGATTTCGATGTTATAACTAATAGTGAAGGGTCTAAACAAACAACATATAAACACATGCCATTGTACTATTACATTAATGACACAAAACGTGGTGATACTAATGGTCAGGGTGTTATTAACGCCTGGTTCGTTGTGGATCCTGAGGCAAAACCATTAACTATACCAGTATCAACGACCATTAAACCGACACCTGCCGCAACACAAATAACCTACGGAGGTGGCGGATACTGATTTAGTTTTTGACAAATATATTAGCCACCGGGGCGCAAAGATCAAACTCTTAAGGCCTAAACAGAGAAATAAGCGCTCTGCGCCTCCGTGTCTCAGTAGCTATTTTGCTTTTTAATTTAACAACACTACTTTATCAGCCTAAATATCCCGTCTGTCAACTTTTCAAAAGGCTTAACAACAAAAAAGGCATACTTACCTAATCTCTTCCTTAGACCGAATTGAGCCTGACCTTTCAGGATTGCAAATTTCATCTTGGTCTCAGAGAACTCAGCATCGAAGATAAGTACATGATCCGAAATAAGTCCTCCAGACGAAACCCAATCTTTCTTGATCTTATGTTTAACCCTCTCAAACAATGCAGTCCCGGGGAGCGGATATGGCATGGTGAATGAAAGGTAATCCAGTGGAAGGGAAGTGGCAAATCGAATTGTATCAAGGACAGTCTCGTTAGTCTCGCCCGGATAGCAGAGGATAAAGAATGCACCAGTTCGAATCCCTACGTCGTGGGCCGAATTAACTGCTTTTCGTGCAGCTTCAACTGTTATCTTCTTGTTCATAGTTTTAAGTATCAGGTCGTTACCCGATTCGATTCCAAACAATATTCTGTCGCATCCTGCTTCCTTTATAATTACAGCCAAATCCTTATCGATTGAATCCACCCTGCCCAGACATTCCCATTCAAAATCGAGCCCTCTTTTTCTGATCTCTTTGCAGATTTCAAAAACACGTTTCTTATTAAGAGTGAATACATCATCAGCAAAATGAATCCGGCCATAACCGAATGAGAGCGCCTCTTCTACTTCATCCAGGACATTTGAGGGTGATCTTTCGCGATATGACACTCCAAATACTGCATTACTGCAAAACTCGCATCTGAAGGGGCATCCTCTGGTTGTAAAGACAGTAGTGGTTGAAGACCCTGTTTTTCTCATCCCGTAGTCGATATATTCCTTGTTAGGAAACAGGTCTCTTGCTGGAAACGCTATTCTATCAAGGTCATCTTCTAATTTACCCGGCTCTGTATAAACAATTTCCCCCGCTTCACTACATCTCACCCAGCTATTGTTATTTTTTCTATATAAGATACCTGGAACAGATTCTGGACTGCCTCCATTCTCATATATCCGGAGGATATCCAGCATGGTTTTTTCCCCTTCACCTCTCACCACTATATCAAAATCATTCATGAAAGATGCGGGGTCGCTTGATGGAAGTGGACCTCCTGCAACAAGGAGATCACATCTATTTCGTAATTCTGTTGCGAATTTGATGCTTTCATGACGCATGCTCACCATACAATATATCCCAACGACATCTGCACGAGAATTCTTTGCTTTTTTCAGCGCTTCCTCTTTTGCCATAAAAGTGCAGTCCAGAATATCGACATCATATCCATTGTTCCTGAGGCTTGACGCAACGTAGCCAAGACCAAGGGGTGGGAACCGAAAAATTGATCTATTGTTCCAGTAATTAAAATACGGGTATATGAGAAGAACTCGTGTCATTTTTTCGCACCAATTCTTATGTCATAGGCAAAATTTAGTATCCGCGGAGAAATAGAATATGCAATCCCGGACCATGCAAGGCGGTTTGCAACGAGTTCTCTTCCATAGAACATCCTTGATCCATGTATCCTGGAAAGTGTGAATGTCAATTCATCATATGGATCAATGAATGAAACATCATCGCAAAAGGTTTCCTGCCATGAACCTATCGCATTCCCAACGAGATTTGTCCCCTCTGAATCGCAATAGGTGTCGAAATAGTTAGCTCCTTGCTCATTCATAAATATAACCTCCGTACATCCTTCATTTTTTATCCTCCTCAAATCTGTGCTGACATGAATCATGCCATCAGTGCTTATCTCATAACCCACACTTGCCAAACCTGTAGATGCAACTTTTTCAAATCTTGTCTCCACTGAAAAAGCTCGTCTTATCACAATTGAACCCTTCTTAAGTAATTCTCTTGAAAAAGGATATTTTCGATGAAACCATGAAAGATATTCTTTTATCCTGCAAATAGTTCTGCTCTCAATCCTCCTACCTTTAACCACTATAATTTCTGCCAAGTTAAAATCGTAATCGATCTTCACATCAACCCTATCAGCAAATTTCTTGACTTTTATGCACCCACCTCCAGGGAATATGGTCTTTTGGCCGTACTTCAAAATGGGTACACCAAAACCAACACCTTCTTCAGACAGATCTTTGTTTCCATGAAAAAGTACTAGACCCTTTTGTATCCTGCATGAAGGATAAGTCTGTTTTTCTTTTTCAGGTTCTTTGATTTGGAGAGATATATCCCCTCCAATTTTAATCATCATCTTTCAGATAATTTCAATCGCAATGCAATAAATTATTCGCATCATAATTCTTGGCTATTCTTTCAACTGCTTCTTCTTTTGCGAGTTTCGAATGGTCATAAAACATATTCTTTAGGGCTTCTTTTGGCCAGTTCGGATTAGCATCGTTTAAAAATGTGCGATTTCATCAGTATTTGCATACCATCTTTTCTCAGCGTCAGCAGCTTTTGCGTTATCTCCTGCCTTTGCTTCTCCTCCATAAGGTTGTCCTTTAAAAAAATTAGAGAATTGGTTTGAATCTTGCTTAAGGTGCCGGAGACGTAAATGGTCATCTTACAAATGTGTTAAAAGCTAAAACTCCCTTGAAATTCTGAACAAAAGCAGTCTTGAAAAATGTGAATTGTATGCAATAATTAAAGGCATGGATAAACATAAATATGTGTTTGCACATATATTACAAATATGCCAACAATGACTTTATCAGTTCCAGACGATCTCTACACCGTTATCAAACAACACAATGAAATAAAATGGAGCGTCATTGCAAGAAATGCCATGTGGGAGTATGCCCGAAAAATCCAGTTAGTAGATAGCATACTGGAAAAAAGTGAATTAACAGAAAAAGATGCTGCAGAGATCGGGAAACTTATAAAAAAGTCCATACGAACACAACACGAAATAGAGTGAAAAATGAGACTGGTTATAGACACCAATATTATTATATCCTCCCTCATATCTAACTCCAAACGTCGTTATATTTTAATGAATTCAAATATCGAATTTATAGCGCCGGAATACACTTTTACTGAACTTTTAAAACATTCAGATATCATCAAAAAGAAATCAAAACTCACATCAGAGGATTTGCAATATGTAATGGATATGCTATTCTCTCGAATCACAATTTATCCAAAAGATGAATATGCCGATTGCTATGTTTAGGCTAAAGATATCATGAAAGACATTGATCCCGATGATGCTCCATTTATGGCGCTTGCTATGAAAACCAAAGTTGATGGGATATGGAGCGAGGATAAAGGATTTCAAGAACAAAACCTCATAAAAGTATATACTACAAAACAACTTTTGGAGCTATTATAAATATAGACCTGCGCCTGAAATAAATACAAAGTCTCTGCGAACCGACAGAAATGCAAAAGCATCGAGCATCCCCGGATTTCCAATCCTCACTCAATCTTCGGCTTATAGAACAGAGTGACCCTGGCCTCTCCGGGAGGGACGTTCATCTTCCTGAAAAGCAGGTAATCGGGTGAAAGATAATGGGGTATATCCTCAAACGTGAACCAGTACCAGGACATCTTTGCGCTGTCAAGCCTCTTATACTCGCTGCCGAGCCGCTCCTGTACAATATCAGGTTCGTGGAGTTCATCAGTGTCCTTCACTACAATGAGGGGGGCATTAAGTTCAGCAGAATCGATGTTCACCTTCCATTTAACATTAGGATAATGGCGCAGGTACCACAGGAACTGGGTCTCTATCCCGTCATCAGCGACCTGTACCTCGGTTGACTGGTTACGGTACTGCCTGGATGTTTCAGCTATCTTTCCCAGGAATTCAGAAAACCTCTGGGGAGGCTGTGCCGCCTGTATTAAAGGCCCTGCCGTGTTCGTATAACCATAGTAGTTCAGGAAAATGCTTGAATATACAAAATAAGAAGAACTCACAACAAGAAAAACGACAGCCGCCGCCCGGACCTTTGGGTTATATATTATTTTTCCTGACAGTACCTCCCCGATATAAGCTCCCGCGATAAGCACCAGGGGCAGCAGGGGGTTAAGAACTAACCACGGTACTTTTTCCTGAATATAGGAATAAACTATCAGATTGGCCATTGCCCAGTATCCCAGAAAAATCATGAGAATGGCGTTCTTCCTGTAATAATGGAAAATCCCGGCTATCCCGAAAACCAGTACCGGGAGTTCATAAAGCGCGATTATCGGGATATAGAAATACAACGGGCCGCCTATGCGCTGTATCGAGTGCATCTGGTACCAGTGTGATACTGCTTTTACAAAAGCAGCTTGCGTGCCGTTAAGATCGAGCAATTTTCCCGTATAATAAAGTGAGAATATTACAAGAACAGCAGAAATGATAAAAGAACCCTCTGCAATTAGAATTAATGTTCCTGTATCACGGTTCCTGATTTTTGCGATCAGGCCCCTGTACCATCTTTCCCTGACGATGAACAGAATCAGGAACAAAACCATAAGCGCCATTATTATATACGCATTCTCTTTAAGTGCCGCCATTGAAGCAAGGGCGACCGCACCTATAAACAGGTAAAAAATCCGCAGGATAGAATACCCTTTTCCTGCAAGTCCTTCCGCATATTTGACAGCACATACCAGCGCCAGCAGGGTGAAGAAAGAGATGAAAATATCTTCCCTGTAAAAGCGGGAGTAATACAGGAACGATGAAGACAGGGCAAAAAAGAAAGCGCTGATTACAACCCCGGATTTTCCAATATACTTGCGCAGCGGCACAAGTAAGAATAGCATCGCCCCGCCAAAAACTGCCGGCAGGAGGCGGGATGCGTATATGGTGTCCCCGTAATGCCTGTAAATTTCAGATGTCACGTAGTACATGAAAGGGCCGTGAAATGCAGGGTCATAGGAATAAGTGCCGTCATTGAACAATTTATATGTGAAATAACCAACGGCAGATTCATCGTGGTGGAAAACCCTTTCATCAAGATGGTAGAACCGCAGGAAAAAAGCAAGGGCAACTATAAGAATAAATACAAAAACTAAAACAATATCCTTTTTATTCATTAATCTAATTTGGTTTAAACTTATTCATAGCATTTATGGTTTTAAAGGTATATCCTTAAGCCATGCCAAATATCCGGGTAAAACTTTTTGCCAATTTCAGGGAATTTGCAGGAACAAAAGAGCTTGAGCTGGAAGGTAATACAGTCGCGGAAATTCTTGAAATACTATGTGCAAAGTTCCCGGGAATGGAAAAAATGATTTTCAAAGGTGGAAAAGTGCATCCGTATATAAACATTTTTTTGAATGGAAAAGATATAAAAGATATACTTGAGCATGGAGGAACAACTCTGCACCAGGATGATGAAATCGCGGTTTTTCCTCCTGTGTCTGGTGGATGATGTTTAAGAAAGTAACAAGCGCTGACCACGCAAGAGAAATATTCCTGAAGGCGATAGCTCCTTTACAGGGAGATGAAGACTCATCTATCGAAGAAAGCGATGGCAGGATATCTGCAATGGATGTAGTTGCGCCTGTCGATGTACCCCATTACCGCCGTGCAGCTATGGATGGGTTCGCTGTCAGGGCGTCGGATACGCTGGGCGCTGGAAGCAATTCCCCCGTCATGCTAAAACTGGGAAAGGATGTTGAAAAAGGTGTGTGCGCAAGGGTACATACAGGTTCACCAGTCCCACAGGGCGCCGATGCTGTAATAATGCTTGAAGATACTGTTCTACATGACAGTATGGTTGAGATATTTGCCCAGGTACATCCCTTCAAGAACGTGGGAGAAATAGGCGAGGACATACAAAAAGGTGAAACCGTAATTGAGGAAGGGCACAGGCTCCGTCCCTGCGATATCGCGGTTCTTGCCTCGCTGGGAATTGAGAATATAAAGGTTGTAAAAAAGCCCAGCGTTGCAATAATTCCTACTGGTGAGGAACTTGTCCCCCGCAGGAAAAGGACACTCCGGGACGGTGAGGTATATGAGACCAACGGGTTGATGGCAGACCTGTATATCAGGAAATGGGGGGGCATAACCCGGCTTCATGAGATAGTGACCGATAATCCAGAAAAAATAAAAGAAGCCATCACTTCTTCCCTTGATACAGATATGATCATAATCAGCGGGGGGACATCGGTCGGGAAAAGGGATTATGTTCCTGCCGTTGTTGAATCTATGGGAGAACTGCTCGTCCACGGTGTTGGCATCAGTCCGGGCAAACCTGCTGCTCTCGGGATGATCAACGGGAAACCCGTTGTGTGCATGCCAGGATATCCTGTCGCCGGGATAGTGGCGCTCTACTGGTTTGCGCAGCCTGCTCTCTGGAAAATCGGACGTATCCCGGATGAACCGCAAAGGTGCGTTCGTGCCATACTGGCTGAGAAAATAACCTCAAGAGCAGGTTATAAGACTTTCACCCGTGTCAGGCTTGAGATACCGCATGCGGGGTCTTATAGGGCCATCCCGCTTGCAACATCAGGAGCAGGCATACTAAGTTCTGTCTCGAAAGCTGATGGCTTTGTAATAATACCTGAAAATGTCGAAGGGCGAAGCCGGGGAGAGGAAGTGGAGGTGGTATTGATTGATTAAGGCTTATTCCGGTTTCAGGAGTTCCCCGGCTTTAGATATGCACAGGCGATAGGAAACAGTTGATATCAGCGCTGTTAATGCAAGTGTTACAACGGAGACGAGCATAAAATGAAGGACATTGCCAGTTTTGATTAAAAAATATATCCCGAAAGGCGCAATGAGGACACCCGCAGCAAGAGTTCCCAGGAACATTCCCAGCAGCGCGCCGGAAATACTTATGAAGCGGTTCCTTACGGTTTCAGTGAAATCAGGGAACATAATGCCCACAGTTAATCCTATAAATGACTCTGTAAGGACAAGGGCGACCAGGACAACGAGAAAAGCTATCGCAGTTCTTGATGCCGGATGTCCAAGGAAGACTATCCCGGTCCAGAATACCAGTGCAAGAGGCAGGGATATGAAAAGGTTTGCGCTTATCTTTGCCCTGACAAATCCCCCTGGCGATAACGGGGATGACTGGATGTTCCAGAAAGCAGGCCCCTCCTGCCCGATGCTTACCGAAGAGTTCATGTAGGCAAAAAACATGGCCCCGAAAGCCAGCGGGAAGGCAAGGAACATGGCGTCCCTGGACAGGGAGAAGCCATTTCTTGAAAAAAGGGAAGGGATTACCATTGTGGCTATCATCACCGCAGGGACTGCCAGGTAATTCGCCATCTCCCTTCGTCTTGTGAGCGACTTGAAGTCCTTCCTGATGACAGCGCTTTCGGCAGGATTCAAACCCAGCCTGCCGAGAATTCCTGGCTTTGGGGCATACGTACCAGTTGATAGTTTGACCGACACCGGCACAGGCACCCAGTAAACCTGTCTTAACCTGACGCTGACCAGAAAGAGTACACCTGAAAATACTATTGTGAGAAATGCATAAAGGGATGCCAGCATCAGGTCTGCGCCCGTGAAGCCTGTTATGGCAAGCGAGGGCCACAACAGCGGAATATACGATGCAACCGTAGCTGCGCCTGTTACTTTCTCAAGGATAAAGAACATGACCTGCGGATTAAAGAGAAGCTGCATGGCTACAAATGAGGAGATGAGAACAATCATTCTCAGGAACAACACCGTTTTCCCGCTGCGCTTATACAAAATTGATGAAACCCTGTTCGTGTACGCTTTCAGCACTTCCAGTCCAAGTGCCCCGATAAACATCGCAAAAAGGCTCATTGCAGCGGTCATTATCCATGCGCCGAAAAGCCCGAACTTCAGGATTATCCCGAGGGCTCCGCCCAATCCGAGGGCAAGGAAAGGGGAATAAGCATAGACCAGGGATAGCGATGATGCCAGAACGTACTCTGAAGCAGATATGGGCAGGTAGTTGACCATATCTGTTGACATGAAGCCTGTGGAATAACTCATTTCCAGCATCAACCCCGCAAGCATAAGCATAAAGAGAAGGAACATCGGCAGGTTGATCATGACCCGGATTGCAAGGGTGGGGTCGGTCAATACTATGGATAGCGCCCGCCCAAATACCAGAGCAATGATGAACGCAATGATATCTATGAGCAATATGACAGATGTCTTTCTCAGGAAATCAAACATACTGCTTTTGCCGCTTGCCCTTACCTGCGAGAAGGTGAACACTTTTACCAATCGGTATACGGTTTTCAGGTTCATTTGAGCAGCGCCTCAACTATATTTTTTACATCCCCTGTCCCTGTCAGCTTGAGGAATAGCTCTTCAAGAGTCGAGCCTGGCATGCCTGCCTGGCTTCGAAGGTCAGAGGCTGTACCTTCAGCCAGCACCGTTCCCCCTGACATTATTGCCATGCGGTCGCATACAGCCTCTGCTATCTCAAGAACATGCGTGCTGAATATGGTGGAGACACCTTCTTTTGAGAGCTGGTGTATCAGGTCTTTCACTATCCTTGCAGACCTTGGATCAAGACCGTTCAGGGGTTCATCCATGACAAGGAGTTTAGGCTTATGGATCAGTGCTGCCGTTATTACGGCCTTCTGCTTCATACCCTGCGAGTAGCCGCTTAACATCTCGTTTTCCCTTCCTTCAAGCTCAAAGGCCCGGAGGAACTCACCTATCCTTTCTTTCTTTGCCTGCGCATCCATCTGGTGGATATCGGCTATGAAATCCAGGTATTCGATAGCTGTCAGGAATTCATACACCCGTGGGGTTTCAGGCACGTAGCCCACGATGCGCCTTACCTGAAGTGAATTGTTCCTGACATCTATACCATCAACTTTAATAGTCCCTGCATCAGGCTTAATCAATCCCAGGATCATTTTCATCAGCGTGGATTTTCCTGAGCCATTGGGCCCGAGCAGTCCGAAGACCTCACCACTTCCTATCGCGAGGCTTACATTATCCAGAGCTTTCAATGAACCAAAATATTTTGAAACCGAATCGATTTCAAGAACACGAGTATTTTCCATTTTGTTTACCTCGGAATTATTTTATTCCCTGCCAATTGGGCTTCCATTCTACTTCGGTCACATTTAATGTCATGCCTCCCTCCTTATTTCCGGAATTAAAATCATCATAATATGCTGCTGCGGAGAATCGATGCAAGTGACAGGATGTTAAATACCAGCGGGATTCCTGCAACGACCGCCGATTTTACAGGTGTGAGCCCGTGAATCCTTTGCACGCCGAAAAAGAGGATTGCTGAAACCATGACCTGCATAATTATCGCGATTAGGGTTGAGGCAAGCATGTAGGAATTGCCATATATCTGCATATAACCCGTTGGATTTTCTGGAGATATTGTAACTGTCATGGGTTCCATTATCAGAAGCAATGCAAGGCTGGCCATGCCTGCAAAAAGGAAGGGAATAAAACTGTAACCAACTATCGTCATCATCTGGGGATAGAATTTACCTTTCCCTCCCAGAACCTTTGAGACTATATGGATTATTCCTGTCCCCACAATCCATAAAATGAAAGCAGATACCGGTGCGCCCATAACGATAAATTTTTTCATTATTGACATAAGGTTTCCCATATCGAAATTCCCATATCCCTCGAACACATATGTTATTTTTTCAGTCGATATATACACACCGAGCGTGTTCAGGATGGCATATATCCCCACTATCACCAAAGCGCCCTTCATCCCCTGCATCTCTGATATTTTCCTGATGGCTCCGCCGCCTGAGGCGCCTGCCGGTATGTTATCGAACTGCACTGGTTTTCTTGTATCGAATGCGTTCGCATTCGGACACCAGCCCATCATTTTTCTTATGACTTCAGTTACATTTATTGACATATAAACCACCTTAACTTCTTAAACCGTCATCCCCGATATCCACAGCATAAAAAGATGTTCTGTCCTGGATCAACATTTTCCTGTTTTTCCGTTCCCAGTAAACCACTAAAAAGTACTGTGCCCAGGTGGACAAAATGAAGCCTGTGAAAGTGGCGTAAATACCGCCCAAACGGACATATGTTTTTACGGTGTAATAGCCTATTGCCACTATCCCGGCAATTATAAGCCCGAATATTATTACATAGCTCATAAACTTCTTTCTTCTACTTACCCGGACATTCCTGAATTCCCCGGCAGCGGCTTTGTTCAGCCTGCGCCATTCGGTTACTCCTGTAAATATGCTAAAGACCAAACCGTAGATTAGTCCTGACAGAAAAAACTCAGGGCTGTTTCGCGCGTATGAATTATAAAAAACCATTGCCATTAGCGTAAGGCTAACTGAGACCTGTAAAACCCTGTTGCGGTATTTGTTGCTCCATCCAAGAGCAGCCTGAGTTAACCCGCCGCCGCTGCCAGGCGCATTTACCGTAATGCTGTCAAATTGTAAGGTCTTCCTGTTCTCTGCCATATCCACATTCGGACACCAGCCCATCAGCTTCTTTATAGTCTCAACTACGTTTACCAGCATTTCAATCACCCGGCCTTTTATTCCTATGGAAAAAAGCAACAAGTATGAAAGTTGCAACCGGGCCAAGTAGAAGGGATATAAGGAACCAGTTGAGGCCGCTCCTGTTCTTTCCCTGGGCCAATCCCGCATTGATCAATGCAAGGCTTCCCCATCCGACAACGTAACCGGATTCCGGGGTCATTGTCGGATCACCTTCATGTACTGTTCAATACTGGTGCGCATCCGGTCGGCAGTGTTGTTATCGGTTATTATCGAATAGTATGGCGATAACTCAAACCACCAGTTGTTCTTCCCGGACTCAATATACACCTGTGTATCCAGATCATGATAGCGCCTTTTTTGTTCCCTGTCCAGCAAGAAGATAACAGGAAGTATAGGCACTGCTGCTGCAATGATTTTCCATTCTTTAAATATTATTCCAGATAGCCCTAAAATCAGGATTAATACGATTATTAAAATCCATATCTTATTTGAATATTTATTACTGCCCCGTTTGAAGGACTTGATCGATATTATGTCCCTGTAGTTCAGGGTGATGTTTTTTAGACGGAAGGAGTTGTAGTGTATACCATTTTCATCAATGCAAATGCTTGCCTGAAAAGTTTTGATGTATAAAATGTAACAAAGGGTACTCATCGCAATACTGCCCGTAAGCAAAACCGGATAATCCAGATAACGTGATAAGTTAAAAAGTAAAGTGAAACCAATTACAGAAAACAGGGTCAACAGGGCTCCATTGGCAGAGAAGATAACATTGCCTGACTGGAACGGTTGGCCATTTGTCCCCTTCTTGATCGGACTGATTGGTGGGTGTGCAAATTCTAAAACCTGTTTTGGTTTGTATGTCCATGAATTTACAGACAGGCACCAGCCCATCATTTTCCTGATATTTTCCGTTACATCCGTTGTCATGCCAGCCCCCTCAATTTCTCGAATAACTCCTCCGCAAGCTTCGTGGGGTCATCGGTCCTCTCAAGCTTGAGGTTCATCTCATCAGCAAAATCCCACAGCAATTCGATGCACTGCGTATACCTCGTGCAGGCGCCGCAGTTCCCTTCATGCTCATACCACACCTGCATCCCGTGCTTTGCTGAGACAAAAATGATTGCAGGCGCATTGAAAGGGACAGAATGCCCGAACAGTATGCCGCGCTTTGCATTCACCCTCTCCACTTCTATCTGGTTCGCGCGCGCCATCTCAAGAAGCGTCTTTTCAATTCTCTCATCCATAGTGAGAAGCGCCCTGGAGACAGCCTGCTTCGATATGTTGAACAGACGTGCGATGTTCACATTCAGAAGACCGCTGCGCCGCAGCTTCCAGAACTCGAACTGTTTATCGTTCAGGGGGAGAAACATGAGTCAATATATGTATGTTTACTATTTAAAGATTGTTGATTCTTAAAAAAGCATGGGTCATTTTACTGACCCTGCAACCTTCATCGTCTCTTCTTCGCCAAAAGTTGTGGATAGCATTAATTCGATATTGCCGTTATTCCAGACAAGCATATTGGAACCCGGCATGGATATCAGCTTCCCTTCAACACCGTTGATGCTGACCTTTTCAACTTCGCCAAAATCCGGCTGTGGGGTATTATCAACCGTTCTTTCAGTGAGAACAAACGTGCTCGAACCGTTCACATATAAGAGAGATACGCTTTCTTTATTATCAAATTTGAATACCGTGGCGTTGCTAAATTTATAACCTGAAGGCAGGTACGAAGGCGAAAGAATTGTGAAATTGACTTCTTTCCTGGCTTCCTCAAGCGTCATTTGTTTGAATTCCGGGGGCTCTCTTTCAACAATCTTTGCGCCTTCAGGCATCTTGAGCTCGAATTCGCCATCCGGTATGCCGGTGTTGAATTTTATATCTCGGTATTCCACGGAAGTTATGAGCTTATCATTTTTATCAAATATCTCTATCTTAAGAGGCATCCAGGTTTCGCTGTCCACCCACATGCTGTAGTGTATGCCCATGAGCTTGCTGTTGTCTTTGGGTGATGCCTTGATGAGATATACGCTTCGCCCCTCAAAGTTTTCCGTTCCCTGGTAGGATATATCAGTCTGGTTCAGGATTTCCTTAATGAACCGGGTGTAATCCGGCTCATACGACCGTTCTGTCTCTGGAATAGCCATCCTTGTCACTTCATTTTTACCGGGGTAGTAATTCCATATAGTCTTGCCGTCATTGACCATAATCTGCCCTGCCATTTCGGCAGGTTCAAGATATTCAAACCTGCTCTTACCCGGCATTTTATTCATTATTTTTGCTTTTGCTATCTTGCTTTCATTTCCAAAAGCATATGATGTTACCATTGTAGCAGAAAAATCCTTAATGCTTTCCTGCTTCTCTTTCATCTGCTGTGCTATTTGTTCCGCTGACATATTCGCAGTACATCCCGAAATGAGAGATACGACAATGATTGCCAGCAGAACTAATCCTGTTCTTTTTATCATTTTGTTCCTCCTTTTTATTTTTGTTAAAACGTGACCCTCATCCCGTTTTTCATCACGTCGATAACTGTTTGATCTGGGTCATTTGCTGTTATCTACAGCGTAAATATCCTTTTTACCTAATACCAATGTCTTACAGTTTTTCTTTTCCCAGTAAACTATCTCAAAGAATTTTATCCAGATAATGAATAGAAAACCGGAAGTAAAAGCCAAAGTTTCCTCCCTGCCGAAAGTATGCCCGGAGTACCAGAACAAAATCGGGCTTGAGACGAGAGTGATAGCTATAACCACTTTGGCTTTTCTGGAATAATTCATCTTTCCCAATAGCGCCATTTTGTCCAGGGTCTTCAATCCGAATTGCAGTTCCAGGATTCTTTTATTATTTGTAATCATACTCGCATTCGGGCACCAGCCCATGATTTTCCTAATGCCTTCAGTAAAAGCAGTCATCTTATCCTCTCTTATATTGGCTTATTTTCAGCAAATTCTTTCAATATCAAAAATTCATGTTCATTGCGGGGGTAGAGCAATATGTCACCGCCATCTGCATTGATTTTTATGATCTTCGTGTTATTATATATCCGGATGCTAAAATATAGGATGTATACCCATAGAAATATTGAAATAATGAACATGTTAGTCCATATCGGGCCTTTGAGAGTGAATAATAAGAAAACCAGTTGCATAGAGGCCAAAATTAACAAAGCCAAATGCCGAAGTTTGTTCCTGCTGGCACTATTCTCAATTATTTCCATGCTGCGGATGCTATTTTTAGGGATCAGGACTTCTTTTGATAATGGCGCGCTTATTTTCAATGTTCCATTTCCTATGGATGCCTTTGACCTGCCAAATATAAAAACAAGAGCAATATATACAAAAAATGAAGGGAACACATACATGTATGTGCCTGCCCTCTCACTTCCGATCAAAACCAGGGCTATGAAACCCAGAAGAACTGCCAGCATGCGCCATTCATAGATGCTCTGGATAGGCACATCCATCTTCCTGACAGTATTATCGCTGGCAGGAGGTTTATTGGAATAGGAGTAATCTGAAATAAACACATAATCAATACCCGGGTCTGCCTTTTTCAACGGGCACCAGCCCATCAGTTTCTTTTTGATGTTCCCGATTGCTGCATTCATGCTTTGCCCCCCGCGTCCAGCGCCTCGATAGCAGGTTTCTGGAGCCTGTGCACGATTATTATCTTGTTATTTTTCCGTTCCCAGTACACAATCTGGAAATAATTTATCCATGCTGTTAAAAATAAACCTGATGTAAAAGCCCCGGTCTTTCCTGCAGCGTGGAAGAGATGATTGGAATACCAGAGAAAGAGAAAGCTAAAAATAATTATAATCGCCAGCACAATAACCCCTTTCCTTGTAACCTTGATCGACCCGCGGAGCACCATTTCGTCTATCGAACGCAATCCCGATGACCAGGTTACTGCCCAGAACAGAGTCCCTGCAAAAATTGCTGCAAGGAAAAATTCAGTATTACTCATCCCCTCCCCGTCGATGAGCCATGCAATGGCTGGTAGAGTGAGCAGGACAGAATATAGCATCGCCCTGTGGCGGAATCTATTCCACCATCTGGCGGCGGTGCGATTTGACCCGCCATCAGGTTCATTTATCGCGATGTCAATCATCATACCAGCCCCCTCAACTTCTCAAATAGCTCCTCAGCAAGCTTCGTCGGGTCATCAGTCCTCTCAAGCTTGATCTTAATCTCGTCAGCAAAGTCCCACAGCAGCTCAATGCACTGCGCATACCTCGTGCAGGCGCCGCAGTTCCCTTCATGCTCGTACCACACCTGCATCCCGTGCTTGGCAGAGACAAAGATAATAGCGTCAGCATTAAATGGCACAGAGTGGCCGAAGAGGACGCCGCGCTTTGCATTCACCCTCTCCACTTCTATCTGGTTCGCGCGCGCCATCTCAAGCAGCGTCTCTTCTATCCGCTCATCCATTGTTAGAAGCGCCCTTGATACCGCCTGCTTTGAGATATTATGCAGGCGCGCGATATTCACATTCAGAAGGCCGCCGCGCCGTAGCTTCCAGAACTCGAACTGTTTATCATTCAGGGGGAGGAACATGGGTCAATATATGCACGTTTACTATTTAAAGATTATGAGTTGTAAAAAGAGGGTTTATATACTCCAGCCTTTACCACAAGTGTTATTTTATTTTGTTTTTTTTAATACTCATGATTAACATATATGCCTTGGTATCGTAAGATTAAAATATTAAGAACTCTTATTATGATATGGGAGCAAACATGAAATCTATTGAGATAAAACAACTTGACGAGAAAAATGAAGAGATCGCAGACGCTCTTATTGCCATAGGCATGAGCAGGAATATTGCAAGAACACTCAGCTATCTTCAGAACGTGAACGAAGCCACATCAGTGAACCTTGAAAGGGGGACAGGGCTGCGGCAGCCGGAAGTCAGCATTGCCATGAAGCAACTGAAAGAACGTAACTGGATAGTTGAGCGCGAAGAGAAAAAACCAGGCAAAGGGAGACCATACAGAATTTATTCTCTCAAAATCGGGTTTAACAACATAATTGCCGACCTTGAAAAGCAGAAGAGAAAATCGGCAGATGAGGTACAACTCAGGTTAAAGAGATTGAAGGAATTGGGAAAAGAGTAAACCGAATCAATAAAGTATATATTGCAATCCTTCATATTCAGATGAGGTGATAACGATGCAGGCTGAAGTTTCAACGTTGTTCGGTTTAAACATGTACACTATTAAGGGTATTTACATCGGAAAAGTAAATGATGTTATGCTTGAAGTTAACGATAAAAAAGTTACAGGTCTTGCAGTGGGGAAACTGAATCCGGACGTGTTTGATACTTCTTCCAGCAAGGGAGTGGTTATCCCGTACAGGTGGGTCACAGCCGTGGGTGATGTCGTTCTTATCAGGCATGTCAAGGACCAGTTTAAGAAACCCGAAGACATGGCTGAAGATTATGAAATTAGTGAAGACGAGGAAGAACAATAGGTCTTGGGCGACATTTTTCCTGAAAATGAGATGAAGGAGAGGGAAATCTATTCCGACCTGCGCATATTTCCCCCCTTTGCAGTAAGGATTGATGGTAGAGGCTTTCGGCGCGCTCTTGAAATACTGGAACTGAAAAAACCGTATGATGAAAAGTTTGCCCGCGCCATGGCAAATTCTGCGGAGGTCTTATTTAAGGAAAGCGGTTTAAATCCATTGTTCGCCTTTGCGTTCTCAGATGAGATAAGTTTCTTTTTTTTTGAGATGCCTTATAATTACAGGATTGAGAAGGTCGATTCGATAATTCCAAGCTTTATTTCTTCAGCGTTTACCATCCAGTTTGACCTGAAAAATCCCCTGGCATTTGATTCAAGGGTCATCCTGCTGGGAAAGGAGGATATTTACAGGTATCTTTTATGGAGACAGGCTGAGACCTGGAGAAACCATGTAAGTTCTTATGGATATTATACTCTGCGAAACACGGGGTTGAGCGAGAGTGATGCTGCGGGCCGTTTAAAGAACATGAAGGCAGGCGAGATACATGAACTTGTGTTCAGCCACGGCATTAATCTTGCAGAAACTCCCGCCTGGCAGAGATGCGGCATACTGGTTTACAGGGAAATGTTTGAGAAACAGGGATATGACCCCATCAAAAAAGCCGGGGTCAGGACACAAAGGACCAGGATAATCCAGGAATGGAATACACCAATATTCAAGACCCAAAAAGGGCAGCAACTTATTCATCGACTCGTATCATGATATTCGGGTCAATTTTTGCCTGTATCAATACATTATATAATCAATAAAATAGTAGCTCCCGATTTGAGGTATCCATAATGGAGATCACACCTGTACTCATTGCAGCTTTTGCAGTAGCTGTTTTCATGGGGCTTAATATCGGTGGCAACAATGCCGCCGCCGCAATGGGAGCAGCTTATGGTGCAAAGGTGCGCACAAAATACCAGGCAGTAATATTGATAGGTGTATTCTCCCTGCTGGGGGCTGTGTTCAGCGGCGGGGAAGTGATAAAGACTCTGGGCAAAGGGATTCTCCCATCCGGGACAATACTGATGGAAGGGGCCATTGTGGCCGTCGCTGCCGCCGGTATAACCGTATTCCTTGCAAATATTCTGCGAGTTCCCATATCCACAAGCCAGGCAGCCGTGGGAGCCGTGGTCGGGATCGGGCTCTTCTATGCTCCCTCAAAAATAAACACTCCTCTTCTCGGGTATATTGTGAGCTGGTGGGTGGTCACCCCGCTTCTTGCCTGGCTGCTTGCGTATATTATGGGCAAATACCTTTACACCGATATTCTTGTCTGGCTTGCAGACCACCATGAATCAGATATCTCGATACGTAAATCCCTGAACATACTTTTGACGATTTCAGGCTGCTATGTTGCGTATTCAGCAGGTGCAAATAACGCGGCGAACGCTGTCGGCCCCATTGTCGGTGCGGGCGGGATGGAGCCCTTTTACGGTTCCATATTTGCCGGCCTTGCCATCGGTCTTGGCGCCCTTCTCATGGGCGGCCGTGTTCTTGATACCGTGGGAAAGGAGATCACCGAACTCTGCGTAATCAGGGCAACATTCGTTGAGTTCACATCAGCCATAATCGTCCATATAGCTTCGATCCTTGGGGTCCCGGTATCGCTCGGGGAGATAGTAGCTGCCGGAGTGATAGGGATAGGATGTGCCAACAGCGGCATGCATATAGTAAAAGGGGAAGTTGTAAAGAAAATAGCGATCGCATGGGTAATCTCACCACTCCTTGCAGGGGTAGTGGCATTTGTTTTAATGAACCTGATTTAGGTATTTTGGTATTTCAACAACAAAAACCGCCCCGCCTTCGGGATTATCTTCCACCCATGTCCTGCCGTTATGCAGTTCTACAATTCTCATGGCAATTGCAAGGCCCAGGCCTGAACCCTTAACACCAGTCTTATCCATACGATTGAACCTCTCAAATATCCTGGCTTTATCCGTGTCGTTTATGCCTTCACCGAAATCAATTATTTTTATCCTCCAGGACTTTCCGCCGTCTTCCCCTTCCAGAACGACCTTTTTACCCATGGAAGCATATTTTATAGCGTTGGATATAAAATTTTCAAAAACTTCCCCAATTATCCTGTTGCACCTGGCTGGCATGCTCCGGGTAATGTAATTTTCAATCTCCATTTCCTTGCCGGTTGCAAGTGGAACAAGAGTTTCAATAACTTTTTCGGTTAAAACTTTCAAATCAGTATATTCCAATTCAATGCTTTCCAGACCCTCAAGCCTGGAGTACCGGGTAGCGTTATCGATCAGATCCATTCCCTTTACAAGATTTCTTTTAACGGTCTCCAGGTAAGCTATTTTCTCAGGATTTGTCTCACTTTCCTTAAGGATTTCAATATAGCCATTTGCAGTGTTGAGAGGATTTAAAAGGTCATGGTGCATAATATCAATAAAAAGTTCTTTCATGCGGTTGGATTCTTCAAGCTCTTTTGTATATTTCGTTATTGCTTCCTCGGCAAGTTTACGCTTAGTTATATCCCTGTCAAATGCAAGTATATATTTATGATCTCCAAGTTCAAGTAATCCTGCATTCATCTCGACTGGAAATACAGTGTTGTCCTTCCTGCGGTGGTAAATATCTTTTTTGATCTTCTCCCCTTTCAGCATGCGCTGGATGAGTTCAGGAGCGATTCTGGCAATATCAGGTGTGTCAAGTTCTGTTATTTTCATAGCCAGTAGTTCATTGATAGAATACCCATGCATTTCTGCTGCCGCCTGATTTGCAGCCACTATACTACCTGCTTTTTCTTCCTCTGTATCCAGGATAAAAATGGCGTCACCCGCATTTTCGAACAGCGTCCGATAACGCGTCTCACTCTCCTTTAGAGCCTCCTCTGCCCTCTTGCGATCTGTGATATCTTTGATGACACCAACCATAGCTATGGGCTTACCTTTTGTGTCTTTAACCATGGACGTTGTAAGCCAAATAGGTATATCCCGCCCGTCCTTATGTCTTACCATGAGTTCCCCCTCCCAGGTACCAGTCTCTTGGATAGAGGGAAGAATCACCCTGGTAGCAAACTGGGAATCAACATTCAGCTCATTGACGTGCTTCCCATTAAATTCCAATCTGGAAAAACCATAGATCTTCTCCACCGCCTTGTTGGAATAGATTATATGTCCATCCAGGTTTACAATTTGAACACCGTCCGGGGCTTCTTCCACGGCATTTGAGTACAGCCTGAGCGCCTCATCAATGCGCTTTCGTTCCGTGATGTCACGTACATATTCGATAGCCCCTCTCATCTGCCCGGTTGTTGAATCTATCATCGGGAAACTATAAATTTCCACCCATCCGATATTCTCTCCATGAGCACCACTTTTTGGAACGACCTCATGTGCAGATTCGCCGGTTTTAAGTGTTTTAATGGCGGGGCAGGACTCACATGGTTCGCTCCGGCTGTGATAGGCTTCGTAGCACTTCTTACCAACCAGTGGTAAGTTATGCGGATACCATTTTTCAGCCGTAGGGTTTGTGCGGATAATATTCATGTCCTTATCAATGATGCCAATACCATCCTGTATACTTGCAAAAATGCTTTCTAAGAAGCGTTCAGCCTCCCGTATTTTCTCTTCTGCCCGCCTGCGGTCTGTGATGTCTCTTACGACCTTAATTCCTGCCACGATTTTACCTGTCGAATCCCTCAAAGGTGAAGTCGTAAATTCAAAGTAGGAAGTTACCCCATCTGTGACCAGTTTTTTTTCCGCCCTGTGTATCTTCCCATCTTTTAAGGATAGTTCAACAGGGCAGTCTTTACAGATTGTATCCTCATTCCCATAAGTTTTATAACAGTACTCGCCAACACGGTTCCCAAACAAATCGTTCTGTATCTGGTTTTGATAAGTTATTTTATAATCAGTATCCTGGATAATAATCCCGTCACCTATGGCCGAAATAATTGCATTTGACTTGTTTTTCTCTTCCTCTGCTCTTGTGATGGCCGCCTCAAGTGCCTTCTCCACCTGCTTGCGTTCTGTAATGTCCCTGATTATCGCCATTTCAGCAAGTTCCCCATCGTATTCGATTAGAGACGCATTTATTTCAACGGGTATGTTTTTACCGTCTTTTGAGATTAGTTCTATTTCACATTTATTCGGGACATCCTCTCCTGCTATTCTTCTTTTATACCTTGCAAGCACAAATCCTTTGAAATCAGGGTAAATAAAATCAATGAATGGCTTTCCTATTGCATCTTTAATACTGAATCCTGTAATTTCAGCCATCCTTGTATTTGCGAATTTTAGCATGCCATCCTGGACAATAACAATGCCGTCATTTCCTTTTTCAACAAGGGTCGAATACTTTTTTTCACTTGCCTGTAATGCTAGTTCTGCTCTCTTGCTCTCTGTTACATCTCTTGCAATCCCCATGCTTGCGACCCGGCCCTGATAGGTTATGAGCCCAATTCTCATACTGGCAGTGATTCTCGTTCCATTCTTGCAAAAGCCACGTATCTCGTATTCATCAGGAACTTTTTCCCCATATAACCTCCTCAGATAACGATCTTCAACCATTTCTATATCTTCCGGCGCTATAAATTGCCTGAAATCCATGCCGATCATTTCTTCCTTGGTGAACCCGGCAATCCTGGCATAAGCTTCATTTACATATTGGAATTTTGCATCCTGGATAATGAATACGCCATCCTGGATATTTTCAACCAGCATGCGGTATTTCTCTTCTGATTGGATTAGTGTATTTTCTGCATGCCTGCTCTCGGTAATGTCGCGTGCCGTGGTAATGAGGAATCTGTGGCTGCCAACATCCAGCAAATCCACATTCAATAATGCTAAATAAATTATTCCGTCTTTGCGTTTCAGCCTGACCTCAAAGTCCCGCACGTTTCCATCCTCAACCAGTGCCCTTATTAGCAACTTGCGCTCTTCCGGATCAACATACGTAACGCCGACACCTGTTTTTTTTAGTTCTTCCAGTGTGTAGCCGCTCATTTCCTGCATGGCTCTATTCGCATCAAGGACGTTGCCCTCAAGATCTGCGATCCCTATTCCCACAGGAGCGGCATCAAATAAAAAACGGTACTTCTCATCAGAGTTCCTCAGCGCTTCCAGTGCTTTGGTATTCTCTATATTTTTCCTCTTCATTGCTTTCCTGGCAGTCATTTGCGCGTTTTTTGTAGTCATAGCTAATCTAATAGCCTATGAGCATGACTATTGAATAAAGTACTCCTATCTCTATCCACTATGAACGAGGACACATTTATGTTTTTTGATATGTAACTTTTTTTAATCGGATTTCATAACAGATTCTGTAATTGCTCTTGAAACTTCATCTGTTGAACTGGAACCTCCAAGATCCGGGGTAACTATTCCATTCATAAGTACATTATCCACAGCCATGCTGATAATGCCTGCTTCTTTTACCTTTCCCATCCATTCAAGCATCATCCTGGCGCTCAGGATGGCAGCTATGGGATTGGCGATCCCCTTTCCTGCGATATCAGGAGCGCTGCCGTGGATGGGTTCAAAAAGCGCATAGTGATCCCCGATATTTGCACTTGCGCACAGGCCAAGCCCGCCCGCTATGGCCGCGGCTTCATCACTCAGGATATCACCGAAAAGGTTTGTAGTCACTATTACATCATACTTTTCCGGGCGAAGGATTATATCGTATGCCATTGAATCCACAAGCTTTTCACTATATGCGATACCGTTTTTCTTTGCGATGCCTACGCAGATATCGCGGAAGAAGGAATCCGATTTCAATACGTTTGCCTTGTGCACAATGGTTATTTCTTTTTTCCTCCCTTTTGCCAGGATGCATGCGCTTTGGGCTATCCTCTGGCTCCCCTTGCGAGTTATGACCCTTGTTGTGTAAGCAGTATCCTCGTGAAGTTCCTCGATCCCTGAGTACATCCCTTCTGTGTTTTCCCTTACGATGACAAAATCGAATTTTTTGGCGCATGGCAATTTGACTTTTTTAAGGGGTGCAAAAGGGCGTATGTTGGCATACAGGTCAAGCTCTTTCCGCAGGCGCACAAGCACGCTTTTGTAATTGGGATCAGGCGGTGTGGTAATAGCCCCGAACAGGACGCAGTCACATTCTTTGATGATACTGATATCCTCATCCGTTATGGCGCTTCCCGTAAGCTCCCATTTCCCGTAGCCTATTTCAAGAGGTATTTTTTCGATTTCAAGACCAAGGGCATCAAGCACGTTCAATGCAGCAGGTATTACCTCCCTGCCGATGCCGTCACCCGGGATTACTGCGAGCTTCATTTTTCATAAACATGCTTTCGATGTTCAACATCTATCACGAAGACTATGAGTTTTTCGTCTTGTATTTGATATACTATTCTATATTTCCCTGTACGAAATGACCACATACCTTTAAGTTTTCCTTTCAGTGGTTTACCTTTATACGGATTCTGGCTTAATTCCCTGAGACCTTCAACGACCCTATCTTGTATAGGTCTTTCAAGCCTGGAGAAGTCCCTATCAAACCTATGCGATAGAATAAGTTTATACTTCATACCCATGTTTCTTTAAGAAGTCCTCGAAATTAATAACTCTGCCTGCTGTTATGTCCTGTAAACCATCTTCTATTGCCCTCAAAGTCTCACTATCATTGAGTATCTCAAGAGTCTCTATTGTAGATTCTATTTCAACGTCAATCTTTTTTAATGTTTCAATAAAGATCTCGGTTGTATTTTCTGCTTCAGCCGCTGAAGTCATTTCTTATCCTCTTTATGCCTTCCTACAATTATCTTCCATTGTATTTGAGTCTTTATGGTCTGATAAGCCCTCTTCCACAATCCTTATTTCATCTTCTTTATTATTACATTATAATTTAAAATAAAATATAAATATATTTAATATAAATGGTTCTGCTGCGTACTATTATATACCTTTTGACATATAACAAATCCTTATGGATACTTCGCTTCTTCATAAAGAAAGTGTGCAGAGTTCTTACAAATGCGCGATACTGACAATAAGCACTTCGCGGTTTGAAAAGTACGGGAAAGCGGACAGGCCTGAACGCGCGGAGGATGCGTCCGGAAAACTTATATGGGGAATGTTCCAGGTACAGGGGAGCAGTGTAGTACATTACGAGTTGATCCCTGATAATATCGATATGATAAGGGAGTCTGTCAAGAATTGCTTATATTCGGAGGCCGATATAATAATATCAACAGGCGGGACAGGTCTTTCACCCGCGGATGTCACTATCGAAGCAGTGTCGCCTTTCATTGAAAAGGATATGCCTGGCTTTGGGGAACTGTTCAGGCATAAGAGCATTGAGCAGGTCGGGAACTCGGTAATGCTGACCCGTGCAGTGGCCGGTGTTGCACGCGGGAAAGTCATATTCTGCCTTCCAGGTTCGCCAAATGCCGTCAAGCTTGCCCTCGAACTCATACTTCCTGAGATGGGGCATGTTCTCAAACATGTGAAGGGACAGTAAATGGAATACAAGTGGAAGGCGATGTTCACTGTCTGGATAGCCATTTTTATGGCCACTCTTGATGGCAGCATTGTAAATGTGGCTCTCCCGACCCTCACAGACTATTTCAGGACAGATATTACGACCATTGAATGGGTGATAATGGGTTATCTTTTGATAATTACAAGCCTTCTATTAAGTTTTGGGAGACTCTCGGACATTCTTGGCAGGAAGACTATCTTTACAGTTGGGATTGCGATTTTTACCGCAGGTTCGGGATTATGCGCTATTTCAAACACTGTCGGCCAATTGATATTTTACAGGGTAATACAGGGCATCGGGGCCTCAATGGTGATGGCTACCGGGGTAGCCATAATCTCACATGCGTTTCCCCTGAAAGAAAGAGGTAAAGCAATGGGGTTTATAGGTACTGTAGTGGCGATAGGCTCAATGACCGGCCCTGTAGCAGGCGGGTTCCTGATAGAAAATGTCGGCTGGCAATCAATTTTTTATATCAATATACCTGTGGGTATCATCGGCATAGTTATGGCTTCCGCCATCCTTCATAAAGATAAGACTCTGGGGGATTCAGCCTTTGATGTTCCCGGAGCTATCACACTTTTTATAGGTCTTGTAGCATTACTGCTGGCATTGAGCGAGGGCCAGGAACTTGGCTGGATATCAGGTTATATTATTGCTCTTTTTGGCTTATCAATCTTGTTTTTTATATTTTTCACATATATTGAAAATAGGGCAAAAGAACCAATTATAGATTTGCGGCATTTCAGGAACAAGCCTTTTGCGGCAGCTAATATCAGCGCTCTTATTGTCTTTATTTCAATGTTTGGGGTCATACTTTTATTGCCTTTTTTTCTTGAAGAAGAGCTTGGATATTCACCGCAGGAAGTGGGCATAGTGCTCATCGCCGTTCCTGTGGTGATGTCTGTGGCATCCCCTGTCAGCGGCTGGTTATATGATAGAACGAAATCAAACATCTTAAGTTCAATTGGTCTTGGGATAGCAAGCCTGTCCACCCTCTCACTTGGTTTTCTCTCATCGTCATCAAGTTTCCTGGATGTCGCTTCGCGCATGGCAATTTTTGGTCTCGGGATGGGCCTTTTCCAGGCACCGAATAATAGTATTATAATGAGTTCACTTCCCAAAGAGAAGCTTGGAATTGCGGCAGGGACCCTGGGGACGATGAGGAACATGGGTATGGTCATAGGTGTGGCCTTAAGCGGCGCTGTGTTCAGTACGAGATATGTTTACTACGGCAATATCGAGAGTTCATTCCTGCCTGCTTTCCGGGACACTTATATCGTTTCTGCGATTATATGCGGGATTGCGGTATTCACGTCGCTTGTGAGGGGAAGGACTGAAGATGAACAGGATATTTCTTTATAACAACTATGTCCTTATCAGATATTATAATAAAAGAGATTTTGCAAAAAGGCCCCATTTCCTTTTGCGATTTTATGGAAATAGCCCTGTATTATCCGGGACTTGGGTACTATACTTCATCTAAAGAAAAGATAGGAAAGAAGGGAGATTTTTACACAAGCCCCAACTTATCTTCCGCATTCGGAGAAATGATAGGCAGGCAGCTTGAAGAAATGTGGCATATCCTGGGGGAAAAAGAGTTCACTGTCGTTGAGATGGGGGCGGGTACAGGTCTTCTTTCCGGCGATGTGTATGGATATCTAAAGAAAAACCCAGAATTATTCAAAGAACTCGATTATTGTATAGTTGAAAAAAGTCCTGCAATGAAGGAAGAGCAAAAAAAGTTGCTGGGTGAAAATGTAAAATGGTACGATTCCTTAAAAGAGATCGAAGGAATAAATGGTTGTATTTTTTCAAATGAACTTGTGGATGCATTCCCTGTTCACCAGGTGTTAATGGAAAAAGAACTCATGGAAGTTCTCGTAGATTACGATGATGGTTTTTTTGAAATACTGGAACCGGCTTCAGGTGACCTTAAAGATTATTTCTCTGAACTGGAAGTTATCCTGCCTGAGGGATACAGAACCGAGATAAATCTTGATGCAATAAAATGGATAGAGGACATCAGCTCATCTCTTGATAAGGGATTTGTTATAACAATAGATTACGGTTACCCCTCATACGAATTATACCAGGAATACAGGAACAGGGGAACTATCATGTGTTATCATGAACATATGGCGAATGAAACGCCATATAAGCATATAGGGCAGCAGGACATAACCTCACATGTGAATTTTTCGGCCCTGGCGCGCTGGGGTAATAAAAGCGGACTGGATCTATGCGGTTTCACTGACCAGTCCCACTTCCTCATGGGACTCGGTATCGAAGGATACCTGAAAAAACTGCAGGAGGATGAGCCAGGCAACTATATAAAAAAAATGCTCCAGGTAAAAACTCTTCTTTTTGAGATGGGCGAGACATTCAAAATCCTCATCCAGAGAAAAAAAACAAATAGCTGTGAGCTGTCTGGATTGAAGTTTCCCGCCCGCTGGAAAATTTAAAAAGACAAAAAATCCGCCTTTCTGTCTCCGCCTAATTATGATGATAATTATTTATATTAACATAAGAATAAATTATATATACTCATACTTACACCACTATTCCTCAGGAACAATCATGAAAATTCGAGACGTAATACAGGAATTCGTGCCCTGTGAAGTATGTGGAAACAGAGATATAAAAAATTTTTATTTTCACGTTTTAGTACATAAGGGATCTCAGCCATTTGTAAAATGCGGTGAGTGCGAAGAGGAATTTTATTCCACAAGGGCAAGGGAAATTATTACGAGAGTCGAAAATGCAAGGAGGATAAAGGCGCGTGCGGCTCTTGAGCCCGGTATTGAGCCCGGTAGCAGGAAATTAGTTGACCCGAATGTAGAAAACACGCATCCGCTTTTGAAAATATTGTCCCAGGTTTAGTTCTTTCCTTTTTACATCAGGTCCATTCTGAATCAAAATACTTTTCTATCATAGATAATAATTAAGACAGCATGAAATTATTTGGCGTCCTTGGAGACCCTATATCTCACAGCCTTTCTCCTGTCATGCATAATGCCGCTTTCAAATCCCTCAAGATGGATTGCGAATACCATGCTTTCAGGGTTAGTACATCAGCTCTTTATAATGCAATACATGGGGCATATGCACTTGGCTTTGGCGGGTTGAACCTCACAATACCGTTAAAAGAAAAAGCTCTGGAAATAGTCAGGCCTGTGCCCCTTGCAAAAGAGATAGGGGCTGTGAACACGGTTGATTTTAAGAAAGGGATTACAGGATACAACACTGACGGGCTGGGAGCCAGAATGGCACTTGAAGGAAACGGTATCAGGATCAGGGGAAAAAAGGTGCTGCTTCTTGGTGCAGGGGGCGCAGCAAGGGCAATCGCCCTTACGCTTGCAAAAGAAAAGGCAGATTTAACAATTGTCAACAGAACTGCTGACAGGGCTGAAAAACTGGCATATGATATTAAAGCAGGCAAAATCCGGGCAGGCAGCTTTGAAGACCTTAAAGAACTTGTCATGAATTGTGATATTCTAATAAATTCAACCTCTGCCGGAATGTACCCGAATATATCTGAAACCCCCGTGACCTCGGATATGATGAACAGCGACCTCACGGTATTCGATATAGTCTATAACCCTGTGAATACACTGCTGCTTCGGGAAGCCAGAAAAGCAGGAGCAAAAGCCATCGACGGTGTAATGATGCTTGTTTACCAGGGTGCGGAGGCGTTTAAAATCTGGACTGATATTTACCCGCCTGTCGATGTTATGGAAAAAGCAGTGAGGGAGAAACTCTTATGAAAATATTAATTATCGGCGGGACTGGCGATACAGGCAGGTGGTTTGCGAAGTTTTACAAAAAACACGGATTTGATGTCGCAATATGGGGAATAAATAAAAGAAAAGATATAGCGCAGGAACTGGGTGTGCAGTTTGCCGATGACCTTGATAATGAAATTAAAACCAGCGATATAGTCATGATATCTGTTCCGATAAACATAACAGAGGATATCATAGAGAATATCGCGCCAAAAGTACCTGCCGCAAGCCTGCTCATGGACATCACATCCATCAAAACAGGGCCAGTGGCTGCAATGTTAAAATATGCCCCACCTGGTGTTGAGATCCTTGGGTCGCATCCAATGTTTGGTCCCTCAATCCCTGATATCAGGGGGCAGACAGTTATTTTTACCCCGGCCGGGGAGAGATGTTCAAGATGGTTCCCTGTAATAAAGAAACTTTATGAGGACAACGGCGCGCATATCGAAATAATGGATGCGGCGCAGCATGACAGGATGATGGCCGTGGTGCAGGGCCTGACGCATTTTGCTTTGATATCTATAGGCTCTGCATTCAGGGAGCTTGAATTTGACGTGGCGAATTCAAGGAGGTTCATGAGCCCGATGTATGATATCATGCTTGACCTTGTGGGAAGGATACTTGCACAGAACCCTTATTTATATGCAATGATACAGATGAACCCTGAAGTTGTGAAGGTCCATAAGGCATATATCGACCAGTGCAACCTGATGGCTGATTTTGTCAAAAGGAAGGATATCGAAGGTTTTGTAGGCCTCATGAATAAAGCCTCATCTCATTTCGGGGATACGGAATCTGCCCTCAGGAGATCAGAGAAACTTATCGGTACAAAAATCGCAGAACATGAGGAACTTGTGCGCTCCATAGGCAAGGAGCGTGCTGTAAGGCATATTTATTCAGGTGTGGTTCATCACGGATTTATCAAAAAAGTCACACCAAGAAAAGTATTACTTGAACGTTCAGGTAAAGTGACCGAGTTTTTAATAGAAAATGTCAGGCTTTTAAATGAAGATGAATTGTCTCGCTGGAAAGCCGTTAATTTAAAAAATGTCATACGTGATATCTCGGTTTTTATCCCGCACGGTTCAGACCCCGATATTATAAAAAACGTGGTTAGCACAACAGGGGGAATCGTATCGGTTGAAATTATAGATATTTATAGAAAACAAAACATGACAAGTGTTACATACAGAATCACAATATTAGGAGATAATGATACATTATCTGTCCAGAATATGGTTGAAACTATTTTAAAAGGCATAGGTTGTACTGTCAGATGAATTTATTAGCATTAAATCCAGCAAAGAGGAAGTTGATAATATGGTTGAAAAGACTACCAAAAGACCGGATATCAGGAAACTGAAGATAGGAGATGTCCTGCATGTCGGGACTGATGATAAGGAAGAGATATTTAAAGTTACAAAACTTGGCGAGAACACCTATATCCTTGACCAGGGGGGAGAACTCAGAGAATATGGCAGGGCTGTAATGGCCAAGAATATTTACGGGTTCGCCGAGAAGTATAAGGCGGTTTACTGGGTTACTCATGAGGAGTGAGTCATATTCGATGAGTCGGGTAGAACTGCAACTGGTTTTGTTGGAAATTCCATAATATAAATTATATGTTATATGCGTTGAGAAAAGCAGCAAGATAAGACAAATTCAATACATTCAAAGCATATAGAAATGAAAAAAATCAATGAAACCAAAGATATTATATATTTTATAAATTAACCACCTAAAAACCGATAGCTAATTTTAAAAAATATTTCAAAAGGCTTATATAGTCCGAATTCTTGGTTGGCACCATTAGGTGGATTGTATGAATAAAAGTATTGTGCTATTATTATATGGTTTTCTGACCATGATTATTTTTGCAGGAGTAGTAAGTGCTGAACCGAGCGTAACTATAGAACCGTCCTCTGCACATAGAGGTGATACAGTAACTATATCAGGTGCAGGTTGGATGCCAGGTGAAACTTTGAATATTTATGATGAAGAAGGTAATTTTTTCTTTGAATGGGTATTTGATATACATCCCGTTGTCAAAGAGGATGGTACTTTTTCTGTTATAACAGATGTACCAAAAGGTTTTTCACAAATATCTATTGGTATCTATGATTTTAGCTTTAGTGGTTCAGAATCGGAAGAGCAGACATGGGCAAGTCTTGAAGTTTTGCCCGGTATAATCTGGGTTGTACCTTCAAGTGGCCCTCCCGGAACTAAAATTGATATTTATGGAGACCTTTTTTCTGATTCTGGAGGACGTACTGAAGATGTAAGTTTTGATTCAAGATTCTTATGGGGTCGAGAAGGTCCTGATGATGGCCAAGGGTGCCAAAATTTGGTTGACCATATTGGCTTTTATATTAATATTGGAAGCAGTGTTGGAGCATGTCGAGATAATTATTATATTCCAGGAGATGCAACACCCGGTTGGCATAAAATTACAGTTCACGATGATGGCGGTGTTTCAGCCGATTTCTATGTTACTTCACCTACATATATCCCAGAATATCCTACAATAGCGCTTCCAATAGTTGCATTGATTGGATTTGTGTTTATATTGCAGAGATATCAAATCAATAGATAATATTATTTGAAAAGGTATGCAGGGGTATTACAAAAAGCATACATCAAACTGCATACCCGATTCTTTTATGATTGCAAGGGGCATGATTCATCTATTCGATAAGTCGGATGGCCTACCTTATGACATCACACTAAAACTACGCTACTCCTTTAGAATTTTTATAAAACAATACCATTACGAATAAGATAATAGTGGCGAACACTATCGCCCCTCCTGTGGCTATGTTAAAATAATAAGAGCTTATCAGGCCTGCTATTACTGAAAATATCGCAAATATTATTGAAAATAATATTGTTTCTCTGAAATTGCCGGCAATGAGCAGGCTTGTTGCCGCTGGAACAACAAGCAGCGAGGAAACCAGCAGGACCCCAACGATTTTTATTGATATGACAACTGTTATCGCAGTCAGGACAAACAGCGCATTATTTAATTTCTCAACAGGGATTCCACTGACCATCGCAGATTCTTCATCAAACGTAAGATAGACCAGCTCTTTATAAAAAAGAATTATGGCTCCTACGGTCAGGATGCCCAATATCAGGATTATTTGCAGGTCTGTTTCATCCACAGTAAGGATGCTGCCAAAAAGATAGCTGAACAGGTTAACATTAAAACCGTTTGCAAGACTTAACAGGATAACGGCTACAGCAAGACCTGCCGAGAAAAATATTGCTATAGCCACATCTCCCCGAACTTCTGTTTTTCGCAGGCGGCTAATGCCCAGGGCGCTGGCCACGGCGAACAACAGGGCTGAAATGAGAGGATAAACGTTTAAGAATAAACCCAGGGCTACCCCGCCCAATGCGATATGGGCCAGCCCGTCACCGATCATAGAGAGCCTTTTTAAAACAATAAAAGTACCAACAGCAGAGCATATTATTGCGATCATCATACCAGCGACCAGGGCCCGCTGCATAAAACCATATTGGAATATTTCAAGCATACTAATCTCCATGCAAATGGTGTATTGTTTTCATTCCCTCTATTGGAATACCTGTGAAAAACTCGGCAGGATGGCATCCCGGAAAAAGTTTTTTGTTCATGCACGCAAGCTTTCCTACGCGGGAAGTCACTGTACCGATATCGTGGGTAACAAGTACCAGGGTGATTCTTCGTTCCTTGTTTAATCTCTCTAAAAAATCGTAAAATTCTTTTTGCACCCTGACATCCACGCCTGCCGTGGGTTCATCAAGAATCAATAACTCAGGTTCACTTGCCAGCGCCCGTGCTATGAATATCCGCTGTTTCTCCCCGCCTGATAATGCACCTATCCTTTTATTCCTGTATCCTTTCATGCCTACAGTCTCCAGGGCATATTCTATTATTTCAAAATCTCTTTTATCAAGCTTTCTCAATAATCCTTTTTTTGAAAACCTGCCCATCGAAACAACTTCAAATACACTCAAAGGAAAATTCGGGTCAAAATTTATGGCATGCTGGGCGACATATCCTATCTTATGCCAGTCCCTGAAATGATGAATATCTTCACCGAACAGTTTTATTGTGCCGCTTTTCGGTTTTATCAGCCTGAGCATTATCTTCAGCAGTGTTGTTTTGCCTGAGCCGTTGGGGCCGATAATCCCTAAAAAATCTCCGCGTGAAATAACAAGGTTAATATCTTCAAGAACGCTTATGCCTTCACTGTCAAAATTTATGTTAGTTATCTCAATTATTTTTTCATCCATTCTCCACCTCAAGCGCAAGCTTAAGATTTTTCACATTCTCACGCATTAAACTAAAGTAGTTCTCCCCTTGTTTTATCTGGTCTTCTGAAAGTCCCTCTACAGGGTTAAGTACAAGTGTTTGCGCTCCCGTTTCTTTTGAAATAACATCAGATAGTTTTGGGCTTACCAGAGTCTCAAAAAAAATATATTTCACTTCGTTCTCCTTTGCAATCCTTATTATCTCTACAATCTTTGCCGGACCGGGCTCAATCTCAGGAGAAAGTCCTGCAATTGCGATTTGCTTTAAACCATACCTCCTGGCAAAATAGCTGAATGCACTGTGAGAACTGATAAAAACTTTCTTCCTGGCAGGAGCCAATTCTTTTGAAATATATGCATCCAGATCACCCAGGTCCTGCATAAGTGCCCTGGCATTGGCACTGTAATAATCACTATTTTGCGGATCTGCTTTTATAAACGCTTTCTCGATGGCTCCTGCCTGCTGTTTTGCCAGCACAGGATCAAGCCAGATATGCGGGTCTGTCACACCTCCTTCATTAACCAGTCCAATCCCTTCACTTGAATCCACAATTATTAATCCGGATCTGGCATTTTTCAGTATTTTATCTACATAAGGTTCAAGACCTGCCCCGTTATAAACAAAAATATCAGCAGATTGTATCCTGATAATGTCCTTTGGGCCGGGTTCCCAGTCATGCGGCTCCACTCCTGCGGGAACCAGTACCGATACTGCGGCTTTATCACCACCGATGCGCTGTGAGAATTCATAGAGGGGATAGAACGTGGTAACTACATTTATCTTTCCGGTTTTTGGCGGCTGTTCGATGCACCCTGTAGTGCCCACAAATAATACAAATACAAAAATCAGAATAAATGCAGATTTTGCAGGTTTCATCACAGCGGCCTCAGGGACAGCAGCAGCACGTATCCCGGCTTATCCTGGTTCCGCACGGGCTGTGGTCAGGATGGGAGAAATTCTTGCATAATGTGTCAACCACATCTTTCGTAACAAAATATTCAAATCTTCCGGCAGCCTGGCATGCGGTTTTTGCATCCATTCCCATTCCTACCAGCATGCACACTATAAGCCCATGCCGCCTGTTCAGGAATTCAGCGTACCTGATACCTTTTTCTGTCAGGGAACAGCCATGATAGGGTGCATAGGTTATTAAATCTGTTTTAGCCAGTTCAAGCAATATCTTGGTTGTCGTGGAAGGATCGACATTGAACTTCCCTGATATCTCAGTGGTCTTTGCACTTTTTCTTTCTTTGATGAATTTCAGGTAGTCTATTTTTTTCGGGGAAAGTTCCAATCCATTTATACCTATCATAGTTCCAAATTTGGAGTCACTCCAAATATAACTATCGGTTAATCCGTAACTCTTCCTATTTTACGTAATACTCAAATTAATGTTCAATTTTTCAATAATAGCAATCCATAGACCTTATAATAAAGAAGCAGAGCAATAAAATTCACAAACATCCACCCTTCCATGGCAGAATCATCCCTCATATAACTGCGATCTGCATTCAACACATTTTTGAACGTGAAAAAAGCAAAAAAAGATTTATTTGCTCGTTTTTTTTCTTTATCATATTCGCTTCTGATTTTGTAGAGATAATAATATTTTCCAAGTTTTCTTATTTCTGTCCCTTTTGTCTTGTGTTTCATTACCTAGTCAGGATGTCTCATAATATTACGTATATACGTAATAGCAATATATAAAGATTTCGTTTTCTGTTGGCGGGTTTTAAAAAATATTGGGTAAATCAGGCGGAGTTAGGGATTAATGACTGTTCTGAAGTGTTAGGTTTTTTCCAATACTCTCCTCACCAACTCCACCCCCTCCGCAGCCCAACATTTCGCGCACAATCGCACCAGAATTCACACCCATGTCTGGGCGCTCTCGCCTGCCATGCAATCATAAGATCAAATTCAATGAATATGAGCCGTCACTATTTCTAACTATCAATTTCTTCTGGATGAGAAATTCTATGTGCTTATCGATATCATCCGCGCCAAATTCATGAACTATCTCCTCTTCAGTAGCATTTCCCTTCTTCAGACGGTCAAGTATCATTTGTGACGAGTTTCTCCATTTCCCTTTTCAGATATTCACGATCGAACATCTCAGTTCACCTTTATGCTGTTAAAGATATCCATGTATTCATTCCATGGAAGCACAAAGTTGTTGTTCTTCTTTTTTGTCCTGACATATTCCAGAAGCGAATCTATATGCTCTGATGAGAGAGGGAAAAATCCTCCAGATCAAAAACCGTAAAGCCTCTGTCCCTCAATTCTTCTTTTCGTTCAATTTTCTTTGCAATGATTCCGAAGTATTCCTTTCTATCCGTTATATTCCAGTCGACTAACGTTGCTTTTTCTTTTAAGGTTTCCAGGATTTTTTCTGCATCTTTCAATTTCAAATCCTGCCACTTGCATTCACAGAACAGGATATGCTTTGTTCTTTCGGAAAGAGCTACGAGGTCTATCTCCACAGCTTTTCTCCCGGTTTCATCCCTGCTCATGCCCCACCAGTTCCCGATTTTTGAAAAACCGGATTGAAGCTTGTTTTTACGGTTAAGTTCCCATAAAAATTGCTTTGACATATCCTCGAATCGCCTGCCGTGATATTTTGTGATATCATTCTCAATAATATTCTGAATCTCTTCGTAATTCCCTATTTCAAAAAGAGTCAAATTCTTATGAATATACCTGAACCAGAATGCCATAACAGGATTGCGTATTTTATATATGCCTTTTCGCGACTTCCTTATATCCTCGGTTACAGGAACGCTCCTCTCTACGGCTTCGTATGTATCTACAAGGTCGCTGAGATACCTTGTAATGGAAGTCATATTCAGCCCGGCATACGTGGCAATTTCATTCAATTTTGTGTGACCGGTAGCAATTGCTTCAAGAATTGTGTAGTATGTGCCCTTCCTTTTGCCAAACTCCTGCCTCAATATATCGAGGACTTCCATCCCGAAAGGTGCGTTCTCCCTGAGGAAGAAAAATGTTATAATATCAAGAAGCGGTTTTCTTTCAAGCTCGAAGTCCTCTATGGCAACATAATATTTAGGCATGCCTCCGAATACCGAATAGAACTCAACTGCATCCGCCTCTTTTGAGTTGCCCAGTGCTGAAAGCATTTCCTTTGCGTGCATATAGGACAAAGGCAGGAGCTTAATTTTTATTTTTATCCTCCCATATAAAGGTGCTTTCATGTCTTCAAATGTTTTTTTGATAAGACCCATGACCGAACCCAGGAAAATGAATTGAATCGGTAAATTCTTGTTTTCATCAAATTTTCGCTGGAGCATTGAATAAAAAGCAGGGTATATATCACGAAAGTTCTGGAATTCATCAAAAACGATAACCATGCCCTTGCATCTATCGAATAATATGTCGATGAATTTTTCCCAGGTATCAATGCTTGCAAGGGTATCAATGATCTTCCTCCTTTTGAACTCTTCTTCAAATTCGCCAAGCAGGGCTTTGGAGGTTTTGTTATCATAAACGAAAAAATATATTGATGGTTTATTTTTCATGAATTCTTTGACAAGCTCTGTTTTCCCCACCCGTCTCATGCCATAGATGATAGTGGAGAAGAGGCGCTTCTTTGATATAGAGTAGCCCGATTCGAGTTCTTTAAGCTCGGAGCTTCGGTCTATGAATTCCATAGTATTCACTTAGTGTATTATTCATTTGGTGAATATAAAGTTTATCCAGAATTATCCTATTTTCTCCCTCACCATCTCCTTCCCCCTCTCCAGCGCCTCCTCAATCCTCGTGACATCCGTCCCCCCGCCCTGCAAATCGGGCACAAATCCGGCGTTATCCACCTTACGAATAGGCAGCCGCATACTGTGAATCTATAAACCTTCGCCATTTCCTCACCTTCATGTAAAAAGATATGGATTTCGTGTACATATTTTATTATGTCGTATACTTGAATAATAATTTTATATCAGTATCGCTATCAGATAATATGTGAGACCTTGATGAAACCTGATGAAATATATGAACTTGTAAATAATAGCATGGAGAGATTGAAAAATATGCAAGGATTTGAAAAAGTCAGGTTCATTATGCTCTATGGTTCATCGGTCGAAGGTATCCCCCGCGAAGAGTCGGATATTGACTTGTGTATTGATATTGATGCAGATACCGATTATGAACGCTCAAATTTCAGGCTGAAGGTTATTTCAGAGCTTCCAGATATTTTCGATGTGCAAATATTTGAGCAGCTTCCCGTGTATGTGAAAAAGGAAATTATCAAGGGTAAGGTGATTTTTTGCCGTAATGAAGAGTATTTATACGAAACTGCGATTTCCGTGATAAAGGAATTTGAGGATTTCAAATATCGGTTTTATGATTATATTGGGGAAAGGGTGATTGCATGAGGACTGAGATAATAAGGACTAAAATTGTAGAGATACAGGAAAGCCTGGAGCTTATAAGGGAGAATTTGCCTGATAGTTTTGAGGAGTTCGCGTCGCTTGGGCTTTTGAAAGATGGAATGTATAAGCGGATTGAGTTCAGCATCGAGAATATTTTTGATATATGTGCAATCATTAACACAGACCTCAGGCTTGGGATACCACGTTCTGATGACGACATTCTGGGGATTCTGGTCAGGAATGGGATTATTGATGATGAGATGAGGGCAAAGCTGAAAGGGATGAAGGGCTTTCGGAATATTATCGTGCACAGGTATGCGGGAATTGACGATAGGCTTTCTTATGAGTTTTTAAGCGAGAGGCTTGTGGATTTTGAGGAGTTTATAAGAAAGATAAATGAATTCATAAAAATTCAAAGTAAATGATTATCCAAGCCTCTTCCTCCCTATCTCCAACGCCTCGTCTATCTCCACCTTTTATCCCCGTCTTTCCTTTATAGGTTTGATAAAGAAAAACCTTTTATTATTAAGTAATAGTTTATATTCGATAAAAATGTTGAGAAGTTTCAAAATTCGGGAGGTTATTCAAAAAATATCAAAGTTCTCAACTTTTACCACATTCTTGTTTATAATTACAGAGATAACACTTCTATTCACCTTCATCGTCTTATTTGATATTCAGCCAGTGATCGAATATTTATTGACTAATGATACCAATTTTTTGAATCTCAACGAAGATTTATTTTCCAAAATTCCAATTGTTGAGCTACTTGTTGCGATCATCGGAGCTTTGAGCGCAATTTTAGCAATTGTTTTTTCGCTAACCATAATCAGTATAGAGAGCGTTTCAGAAAAATATACTCCATATATTATAGAAAAATATAGAAAAAATAAAAAAACAAGATATACCTTGTATGCTTTTATTTTAGTGATTGTAGCCTCTTTATTCCTTCTTCTTGTACAGGGATTACTCGTCGCTTACTATGTGTTATTTTATATGTTTTTGATTATTATTGGATTTATTGTGTGTTTTATTTTACTAATTGATTATTTTTATTTTATTTTTGATATTATTAATCCGATTAAATTATCATCCATGCTTGTTGAAGAAGTTGTTAGTAATATCAAAGACAGTAAGAAAGAAGAGATTGAAACAACTATCATCGCTATGGGTGATATTTCAATTAAATCTCTTCAAAGACATGAAGAGGATATTGCAAACCATTACATCAACGAATTATATAAATTATTCTTACGCACTATTTCTGAATTTCAAAAATTAGACACTATGCATACAATTCTTGATTCTTACCAGCATATGCTTGGTTATTGCATAGAATCCAAGAGTGAATTGAGGTTAGGAATTCTGAATATTTATCTTGATATTCCTCGGCAAATTTATTATGTTGAAAATATTAATAAGTTTGATAAAGAAGTTTTTTCAGAATATCACACATATTTAAATAG